>SHWS01000007.1 GCA_009693705.1 Pelagibacteraceae bacterium | reverse complement strand
AATTTTTGAAGACAAAATAAATCAACAATTAAATCAGTTTTCAAATATTTACTTTAATAAAGTTTTAAAAGATATTGCAATTAATGAATTATAAGCCAATATTAATAGTTGCTGGAGAACCAAATAGTATTTTTTTAGAGATTTTTTTTAAAGCATTAAAGTATAAAAAATACAGAAGCCCTATAATTTTAATTGCTTCAAAAAAATTATTACAATTGCAAATGAAAAAGTTGCATTTTAAAATTAATATTAATATTTTAAATCCAGATATTTTAAATGGCTATCAATTAACAAACAAGTCAATTAACTTAATAAATGTTGATTATAATGTAAAAAATGCTTTTGAACAAATTTCTAAAAAATCACATAACTACATTGAAGATTCTTTTAAGATAGCTTTTAAAATAATTAAAAGTAATTTTACACACAAGTTTATTAACGGGCCTATTTCAAAAAATACTTTTTTAAATAAAAAATTTCCAGGTATTACAGAATATATTTCTAAATCGTTTTCAATAAAAAAAAATGCCATGCTAATATACAATAAAAAACTTTCGGTTTGTCCTGTCACCACTCATTTGCCATTAAAACTTGTTAGTAAAAATATAAATAAAAAAATAATTACTGATAAAGTGTATTTAATTAATACTTTTTATAAAAATATAATTGGCATTAAACCAAATATAGCTATTTTGGGACTCAACCCTCATTGTGAGAGTACACATTCATATAATGAAGATGAAAAAATTTTAAAACCAACTGTTAAATATTTATTTAATCTAGGATATAAAGTTTCTGGACCTTTTTCTGCTGATACAATTTTTTTAGAAAATAATAGAAGAAAGTTTGACGTTATAATCGGCATGTATCATGATCAAGTTTTAACTCCTCTTAAAACTTTATATGAATATAATGCTATTAATATCACTTTGGGCTTGCCTTTTATTAGAATTTCACCCGATCACGGCCCCAATCAAAATATGCTAGGTAAAAATTTATCAAATCCGCTTAGTTTAATAACCGCTATAAGTTTTTTGGATAAAAAGTGATAAGAGCTAAAAAAAGCCTAGGACAAAACTTTTTAATTGATAGAAATGTTTTAGAAAAAATCACTAATATTGTTGAAATTCAAAATAAAACTATACTTGAAGTTGGACCGGGTACTGGCAATTTAACTTCATATATTTTAAATAAAAAACCAAAAACAATGTATGTTGTTGAAAAAGATACTAATCTTGCTTCTATTTTAAATAATGATTTTAAGAATCAAATAACGATTATTAATGATGATATACTAAATATAAATGAAAATTTAATATCTAAAGAGAAATTAATTGTTTTTGGGAATCTTCCTTATAATATTTCAACTGAAATTCTCTGTAAATGGATATTAAACTCTAATGATGATAATTTTTGGTTTGATCATTTAATTCTAATGTTTCAAAAAGAGGTGGCTGATAGAATAATAGCCAAATTTAATACTTCTGCATACGGAAGATTATCGGTAATTTCAAATTGGAAACTAGAAGTTAAAAAAATTTTTGATGTTAGGCCTGAATCTTTTTCACCCAAGCCAAAAATTGATAGTACTTTATTGCTTTTTAGTCCTAAAAAAAAATTTATAAAAATAAAAAATCCTCAAAGTCTTGAAAAAATTACAAGAGTTTTTTTTAATCATCGCAGAAAAATGTTGAAAAAGCCTTATAATCAATTATTCAATGGAAATTTAGATATTTTAGATAGATTAAAAATAAATTTAAATTTACGTCCACAAAATTTAGATTTTGATACATATTATCTTTTGACAAATGAGTATGAAAAATTAATAAGTTAATTTTTCTACATGTGCTCTTATATATTCTGGATCGTAATCTTTTGAATCATTGTTAATCTCTGCATTAATTAATTTATGAATTTTAGAATAACAACTATTTAAGTTATCATTTATTATTACATAATCATAATTAATCCAATGTAACAAATCACGACTAAATTGTTTCATTCTTTCTCTGACAATTAGTTTATCCTTCATGTCTCTATTTGATAATCTTTGGAACAAAACTTCCTTGCTGGGTGGTAAGATAAAAAAAGTAATAAGCTTATAATCTAGTTTTTTATTTCTGATTTGATCTGCTCCTTGCCAATCAATATCAAATAAAACATTTTTTCCTTTATTAAGTTTATCAATAACTGGTGTTCTTGTAGTGCCATATAAATTATTAAAAACTTTTGCATACTCTAAAAATTCTTGATTTTTAATTAATCTTTTAAATTCAGTTTCATTTACAAAATAATAATCTTTTTCTGATTTTTCACCCTGTCTTGGTTGACGTGTTGTGTGTGATATCGATATTTCAAAATTATCTAACTTCGAGAGAAGCCTTACTAGAGTGGTTTTACCTGCTCCAGATGGAGAAGATAATATAATCATTGTCCCATCATTAACTATGGGCATTGTCTTTTTTAATTTGCTTGACCTTCAATAAATTTCACAGCATCACCAACCGTTAAAATTTTTTCGGCCTCGCTATCTGATATTTCAGATCCAAACTCTTCTTCAAAAGCCATGACTAATTCTACTGTATCTAAACTATCTGCACCTAAATCGTCTATAAAGCTAGACTCCTCAGTTACTTTTGACTCATCTATTCCTAAATGATCTGCAACAATTTTTTTTACTTTGCTTGAAACATCATCAGACATATTTTACCTTTAAGTTATGAAATCTTAATAGTTTAATTGCTTATTTTGTCAAGCCATATACATGCCACCATTAACATGTAAAGTTTCTCCATTAACATAGTTTGATTGGTTTGAAGCTAAAAAAAGCACAGCATTAGCAATATCATCTGGCTCACCCAATCTTGCTGCAGGTATTCTGGATATAATTGCCTCTTTAAACTTATCATCCATTTTATCCGTCATGGCGGTTTTAATAAATCCTGGTGATATACAATTAATATTTATATTTTTCTTTCCATATTCAATAGCAAGGCTCTTAGACATTGCAACAATTGCTGCTTTAGATGCAGTGTAGTTAGCTTGCCCAATGTTACCTGTGTGACCAACCACAGAGGTAATATTTATTATTTTTCCTGATTTGTTTTTTAACATTTTTTTAATTGAAAATTTACTCATTAAAAAAGTTGAAGTTAAATTTACATTTATCACTTTTTGCCACTCATCAAGACTCATTCTGATTGCTAAGTTGTCTTGCGTTATCCCTGCGTTATTCACTAAACAATCTAAACTTCCTCCTAATTCTTTTGTAGCATTTTCAATAAACTCTTCAATTTTTTCACTTTGAGAAATATCAAATTTTAATATTTTAATATTTTTAAAAATTTTTTTTAACTCTTGTAACTTTTCTAATCTTGTTCCTGAAGCTAAAATATTAGCACCACAATCGTCTAATTTTTTAACAATTGAATTGCCTATGCCACCTGTAGCACCTGTGACTATTATATTTTTTTTATTTAAATCTTTCATAATTTAATATTATCTATATCATTTTTGCAATTAATGGCATCTATCTTAACATTTTTGTTAATTCTTTTAATTAAACCAGATAAAACTTTTCCAGGGCCTATTTCGATAAATTGATTTACACCACTGTTAATCATATTAATTACGCTTTCTCTCCATCTAACTCTATTTTCAATTTGTTTTATTAATAACTCTTTTAATGCTATTATATTATTAATTTCATGAGCTGTAACATTAGAAATTAATTTAATATCTGATTTTTTAAAATTTAATTTGTGAATTTCTTTACTCATTATGATTGTAGCTTTATTCATTAGACTAGAATGAAAAGGTGCGCTTACAGGTAATTTAATATTTTTTATAGAGTTTTCTTTTAAAACTTCACATAACATTTCAAGATCTTTTATTTTACCACTTAATACAATTTGGCCTTCAGAGTTATCATTAGCTATTTGAGTGGTGAATTTTTTTTCATTTTCTTTTAATATCTTATCTACTATTTCAATTGTAGTTCCTAATACCGCAACCATGCCTCCTTCGCCTTTAGGGACAGCATTTTGCATAGCCTCCCCTCTTATTCTTAAAATTTTTAAAGTTTCTGAAAAAGGTAAATAACCCGCACATGATAGTGCGGAATATTCTCCTAAAGAATGACCAGCGAAATATTTTGCTTTATTTAATTCAATATTAAATTCTTTTTTAACTACATTGAATATTGCGTAGCTAATTAAAAAAATTGCTGGTTGTGTATTAATTGTCAAATCCAAGTCAGTTTTAGGACCGTCTAAAATTATACTGGATAATGGAATTTGAAGGACATTATCAGCTTCCTTGAATAGATTTTTAACTAGATCAAATTTATCATAAAATTCTTTTCCCATGCCTATTATTTGAGATCCTTGACCTGGAAAAATTACTGAAAACATCTAAAAACTAATTTTTTGTTTTTTTATCTATTGTAATTAAAGATTTATAATAGTATATCCTCATTTTTTATCAAAGAACTTAAATGAATTTATACGAACATACTATAATAGCTAGACAAGACACGTCTCCAAGCGAAATTAAACAATTAACTGAAAAGTATTCAAAAATTATTGAAAAAAATAATGGTGAAGTGGTCAAAATGGAAAATTGGGGTCTTTTAAATTTATCTTATGACATTAAAAAAAATAAAAAAGGTAGCTATATCCATTTTAAACTAAAAGGTAACGGAACAGTTATTGATGAATTAAAAAAAAATGAAGCTATAGATAAAAAATTACTAAGATACTTAACTATAAGAGTAAAAAATTTTGATTTAGAAACTAATTATTTTGCTAAACGTGAAGAAAAAGAAAATTTTGAGAAAAAAGAAAATTATTCAAATTAATCATGCCTAAAAGAAAAAATAACAAAAGAAGTAGTACGCAAAGTAATTTTGCAAAACTAAGTATTTTTCAACCAAATAAATATAAATTTAAAAAATCTTGTCCATTATCTATTAAAGGCGCACCAGTAGTTGACTATAAGAATATACGATTACTAAAAAAATATATGTCAGAAAATGGAAAAATATTACCCTCAAGAATTACTAATGTAAGTCAAAAAAAACAAAGAGAATTATCGCTATCAATTAAAAGAGCAAGAAATTTAGCATTACTGTAAAATGAAAGTTATTTTGTTAGAAAACCTAAAAAGAATTGGAACTATTGGTGAAATCATAGATGTTAAAAGAGGTTTTGGTAGAAATTTTTTAATAGCCAACAAAAAAGCTCTTTTTGCCTCAAAAGAAAATATTGCTCAAGTTGAAAAGATTAAATCAGATTTGTCTAAAAAAGATAATGAAAAAAAGCAAGAAGCTAAGATAATTTATGAAAAAATAAATAATAAAGAATACTTAGTTAAAAAATTAAGTACTGAAAATAACGAATTGTATGGTTCGGTAAAGCCTACTGAAATTGCAAAAATTATTAACGACAATGATAAAATCGATATTAAGCCGTCAATGATTCAACCTATTCAAGATATTAAATCCATTGGTAAGTTTAAAGTAAAAATATTTTTACACTCAGAAGTTGATGCTCTGATAACAATCGATGTTAAATCAGCAGAAGTAATCCAATAATTATACAACTTTTTCCCCAGCGGTTATTAATAATTTTTTTTTAAAATTTTTCATATAGTTTGTTTTTAAATGGAAAATAATTTAAGAATAATAAAAGATAAATTTAAGGAACTTCCAAATAATATTGAAGCGGAGCAAGCGGTTATTGGTTCATTGCTAATAAGCAATGAAATATTTGATGAAATTAGCTTGATGCTAAAAAGTAATCATTTTTATGATCCAATGCATCAGAAAATCTTTTCAGCCATAGAAAATCTAGTTTATAAAGGCATGCTTGCAAATCCAATAACTCTAAAGAATTATTTCGAAGATGAAAAAGATGATTTAAATGTACCTGAATATCTCGTTAAAATTACAAAATTTTCAACATCAACAAGACAAGCAAATGAATATTCGAAAATTATCTATGACATGTTTGTCAGAAGAGAACTTATTAAAATCTCAGAGCAAACAATAGATAGCGCCAAATTAAATGACTTAGAGACTAATGGTCAAACAATAATTGAAAATTCAGAAAGATTATTATTTGATCTTGCAGAAAAAGGCTCTTTTAATTCTTCACTTATTAAATTTGATGAAGCCATGAGACAAACGATCGAAATGGCCTCAGCAGCTTATAAAAATGAAGAAGGGATAGTTGGAGTTCCAACTGGTCTAAGAGATCTTGATGATAGATTGGGTGGACTTCATCGATCTGATTTAATAATTATTGCAGGGCGTCCTTCAATGGGTAAAACATCTCTTGCTACTAACATTGCATTTAATGCAGCTAAAAAAATTCAAGATACTGGAAAAAAATCATCAATTGCATTTTTTTCTCTTGAAATGTCATCTGAACAACTATCAACTAGAATTTTATCTGAACAGTCTAGAATTAGGTCAAATGACATTAGAAGAGGAAAAATTTCTGAAGAGCAGTTTGATAAATTTTTAGAAGTTTCAAAAAATATTGCAGAGCTTCCTCTTTATATAGATGAAACACCGGCAATTAGTATTGCTGCTATGAGCAATAGATCTAGACGTATTAAAAGAATGCATGGGCTTGATATGATTGTTGTAGACTATATTCAGCTAATGAGAGGAACCTCATTTAATAAAGATGGTAGAGTTCAAGAAATCTCCCAGATTACTCAAGGGCTAAAAGCTATAGCGAAAGAACTTTCTATTCCTGTTGTTGCTTTATCTCAATTATCAAGACAAGTTGAACAAAGAGATGATCACATACCTCAACTATCAGATTTAAGAGAATCTGGATCCATTGAACAAGATGCCGATGTCGTTATGTTTGTTTATAGAGAGGGTTATTATCTTCAAAGAAAAGAGCCAAGACCAGCAACGGTCGAACATGCGGAATGGCAAGCTAAAATGAATGACGTTGCGCATTTGGCACAAATAATTATAGGCAAACAAAGACATGGCCCGACTGGTAAAATAAACTTAGAATTTGAAGAACAATTTACTAAATTTAAGGATACTCAATTAGGCTAAATTCAATTATATAGCCTATGAATGTTATCTAATTTATACCAAAATACTGTTCTTAAAAATCCAAAAGCAATTTTTGCCTTATTAATTATTGCTGTATTAAGTTTTGGATATTATTCAAAAGATTTTAGATTAGATGCTTCATCTGAAACCTTGTTAATTGAAGGAGATCCTGATTTATCTTATCTTGAAGAAATTAAAGAACGATATGGTTCTAAAGAATTTTTAATATTAACCTATACTCCCAACGAAGGAATGGTGAGTGATGCATCGGTTAATAATTTATTAAGCCTAAAATATAAAATTCAAACTTTAAATTGGGTGCATAGTGTTATTACTATTTTAGATATCCCGTTATTAGAAAATTCAGATGCGCCCATTCAAGAGAGATTGGAAAATTTTAAAACACTTAAAGATGAAGATGTTGATAAGGAAAAAGGTTTTAAAGAAATTTTTAATAGTCCTGTTTTTAAAAACTTTATAATCAGTGAAGATGGCAAAACCAGTGGCATTCTTATTTATATTAAACCAAATGAAAAATTAGAAAATATTGAAAATAAATCTAAAGAGGAAATAGAAATATATAAAGATTTAATTAAAAAACAAAATCATGAGAACATTATTGAAATTAGAAATGTAATTAAAAGTTATGAGGATATTGGTAAAATTTATCTAGGTGGGATTCCAATGATTGCGGATGATATGATGACATTTATTAAAAGTGATATCATTGTTTTTGGATTGGGAGTTTTGCTATTTATTATTGCTACTTTATGGTTTGTGTTTAGAAAACTTATTTGGATTTTAGTTCCAATTAGCAGCTGCTTTTTCTCAGTGGTTATTATGATGGGACTACTTGGAATTGTAGGATGGAAAGTTACAGTAATTTCATCAAATTTTATTGCCTTGATGTTAATTTTAACGATAGCAATGAATATTCATATGAGTGATCGATTTTTACAAATTAAAAAAGATTTTCCTAATCAAAATAATTTTGAAATATTAAACCTTACAACCAGTAAAATGTTTATGCCCATTTTATATACTGTATTAACAACCATATTTGCATTTTTATCTCTGGTATTTAGTGGCATTAAACCAATTATAGATTTCGGTTGGATGATGACGATTGGTCTTGCTGTATCTTTTATTATAACTTTTACTTTGCTACCTAGCCTCTTGAACTTTACATCAACAAAAAATATATCTTTGCAAGAGGAGAAAAATTCTAAAATTACTTCATTCTTTGGCGAGTTATCTTTAAATAATAAAAAAACAATTTTTGGTATCACAGGTATAGTAATTATTTTAAGTATCTTAGGAATAAGTCGTCTTGAAGTTGAAAATAGTTTTATTAACTATTTCAATAAAAATACTGAAATTTATAAAGGAATGAAGCTCATTGATGACGAATTAGGAGGCACAACACCTTTAGAAATCATTTTAAAATTTCCTAAAAAAGAAACTCAAAGTCTAGAAGAAAATGAAGCTGATGACTGGGGAGCTGAGGAGGAAGGTAATGAGGAAAAATATTGGTTTACAAAGGATAAAATGGATAAAATTACTTCTGTTCATAATTATCTAGATAGCCTACCTCAAGTTGGCAAAGTTTTATCATTTTCTTCAATTATAGATATTGGCACACAATTAAATAATAATAAGCCTCTTGGAACATTAGAGATGGCAGTTCTTTATTCTAAAATTCCTCAAAGTTTAAAAACAGAGATTGTAGATCCTTACATTTCTATAAAAGATAATGAGGCAAGAATTAATTTAAGAATTATTGACTCACAAGAAAACTTAAAAAGAAATGATTTAATTAATAAAATTAATTATGATCTAAAAAATAAAATTGGCTTACAGGAAGATGAGTATAAAATTGGAGGTGTTTTAATTTTATATAATAACTTACTCCAGAGTTTGTTTAAATCTCAAATTTTAAGTCTAGGACTAGTGATGGCAGGAATTTTTGCTATGTTTGTAATTTTATTTAAAAATATAAAATTATCTGTAATTGGAGTTGTGCCAAATTTTATTGCTGCAATTTTTATTTTAGGAATTATTGGTTTACTTGGAATTCCTTTAGATATGATGACTATTACAATTGCTTCAATTACCATTGGGATAGCTGTCGACAATAGCATTCATTATATTTATAGATTTAGAGAGGAGTTTAATGTGATAAAAGATTATACCAAAACTATAAGAGTTTGTCATTCAACAGTTGGTGTTGCTATATTAAATACTTCTATTACTATTATTTTTGGTTTTTCAATTTTAATCTTTTCTAAATTCATTCCAACAATATATTTTGGAATGTTTACTGGGCTCGCAATGTTATTGGCTATGATATTTGTGTTAACTTTATTACCGTGCTTAATCTTAATTGTTAAACCTTTTGGGAAAGAGCTTTAATGCTTGAAACATTAAAAGTTTTTTTTGTTGAAAATCCAATTGATCTTTTATATATGGCAATTTCTATTTTTTATTCAATCCAATGTTATATAAGAGGATTTGTTTTAAGTTTACTTGGGATGGCTAAATGGGTATTAGCTTATGTTGTAACGATTAATTTATTTCCAATAGCTAAACCTTATTTAAAAGATGTCATTGACAATGAGTACATACTCGACATTGGTTTAAATATTAGTATATTTATTGTTACAATCTTTGTGATTTTAATTGTTAATAAATTAATAAGCAAAGCAGTCATCTACTCACGTCTTGGAGGATTAGATGCGATGTTTGGATTCTTTTTTGGTTTTATTAAAGCTTATATTTTTTCATTGTTTATTTTTTCTGCTATTCACATTGTCTATAACTATGATAAATGGCCAATAAATTTAGATAAATCATACGTCTTTCCATATTTAGAAAAAGGTAGTAACTATCTCTTGAAAGAACTTCCCAATGAAGAAATATATCAAGATTCTAAGGAAAAAATTAACAATATTTGATCCAAAATTAAAAGAGGAATGTGGAGTATTTGGTATCAGTAACACTCCAGATGCATCTGCACTTACTGCACTTGGTCTTCACGCACTTCAACATCGTGGACAAGAAGGTTGTGGAATAGTCAGTTTTGATGGAGAAAAATATTATTCAGAAAAAAGATTTGGTTTAGTAGGTGATAACTTTAATGAAGAAAAATTATTAAAAAATCTTAAAGGAAATTACGCTATTGGTCATAACAGATATAGCACGACTGGCGAAAACACTTTAAGAAATATTCAGCCATTTTTTGCTGATACAAATGCTGGGGGAATTGGTGTAGCTCATAATGGAAATCTAACTAACTCGATAACCCTTAGAAAAAAACTAGTTGAGGATGGTGCTATCTTTTACACTACTTCAGATACAGAAACGATTGTCCAATTAATTGCAAAATCTAAAAGACCTAAAACAATAGATAAAATTATTGATGCAATATTTCAAATACAAGGTGGTTATGCTCTAGTCATGTTAACTCAAAACGCTTTGGTAGGTGTTAGAGATCCATTTGGGATAAGACCTTTAATAATCGGAAAATTAAAAGATAGTTATGTTTTAGCATCAGAAACATGTGCTCTAGACATTATTGGAGCAAAATTTGTAAGAGAAGTTGAAAACGGTGAAATAGTTATGATTGAAAATAATCAGCTACAAAGTATTAAACCCTTCCCTCCTCAAAAAGTTAGACCCTGTGTATTTGAATACATCTATTTTGCAAGACCAGATAGTTTAATTGATGGCAAAACTGCATATGAACATAGAAAAAACCTTGGTAAAGAACTTGCCAAAGAAAATGATATTGACGCTGATATAATTGTGCCGGTTCCAGATTCTGGAAATGCTGCTGCGCTAGGTTTTGCACAATCTATCGGCAAAAATTTTGAACATGGTCTTGTTAGAAACCATTATGTTGGTAGAACTTTTATCGAGCCAAGTCAAAAAATTAGAAGCTTAGGAGTAAAATTAAAATTAAATGCAAATCAAACAACAGTCAAAAATAAAAAAATTATACTAATAGACGACTCTTTAGTAAGGGGTACAACTTCTCACAAAATTGTCAAAATGTTGTACGACGCTGGTGCTAAAGAAGTGCATGTTCAAATTGCGTGCCCAGAAATAAGATATCCTGATTTTTATGGAGTAGACACACCTACCAAAAAGGAATTATTAGCAGCAAATAAAACTAATGATGAAATCTGTGAATACATAGGGGCAAAATCCCTCAAATTTCTCTCATTAGATGGATTATACAGAGCCATAGGCTTTGAAAAAAGAAATGATAACTATCCTCAATTAACCGATCACTATTTTACTGGTGACTACCCAGTTAAACCAATTGATGAACTTGGAGATAATAAAATAACTCAATTATCTTTACTAAGTACCGGATCTAATAACTAATTAATCAACCAAAAAGTCTAAGCTTTTTTTTATCCACAATATCAAAGCAAATCTTCATAGGATTTTACATAAGATTATAAATATTTTTAAAGAAAATTGAATTCTTTGCTTTAAATTTATTAATAAATTACTATCTAATATTGATGATAAATACAAAAAAACAGATTATTGAATACTTCAAATCTGGAATAAAAGACTTAAATAATCTTAAATTAGGAATTGAACATGAAAAATTCCTTTTTAATATAAAAGACGATAAAAGAATAAATTATTCTAAAGTTAAAGAAATTTTTGCTGCTCTAATAGAATTCGGTTGGAAACCCGTATATGAAAAAAATAATATTATTGCTTTAAACAAAGGGGGCAAAAACATAACTCTTGAACCTGGAAATCAAATTGAACTTTCAGGAGATAAACTAAACCATATCCATGAGGTTTGCGCAGAAGCTCAAGATTATTTATTTGAACTAAAACAAGTTACCAAAAAACTAAATATAAAAATCGTTAGTGCAGGATTTGATCCAATTTCAAAATTAGAAGACATACCCAACAATCCAAAAAAAAGGTATGAGCTAATGACAAAAGATATGCCTAAAGGAGGTCAGCTAAGTCTAGATATGATGTACCGAACTTGTGGCACCCAACTCAATATTGATTATAATTCAGAAGAAGATTTTGTAAAAAAATTTAAAATTGCAAATTCAATTGTACCTATTTCAATTGCCTTATTTGCAAACTCCGCAATAGTTGAAAAAAAAAATAGTAATTACTTATCTTATAGATCAAGAGTTTGGCAAAATACTTCTCGTGGTGGTCTTCCGAAAATATTTTTTGAAAACTTAAATTTTGAAAAGTACGCTGAATTTACAATAGACTTTCCTATTTTATTTATAAAACATAATAATAATTATATAGGTGGTCAAAATTATATTTTTAAGGATTTTATGGCGGGTAAAATTAGTGAAATAAACAATAGATTGCCTACTGAAGATGATTTAACCACACATCTAACTACCCTCTTTACTGAAAATAGATTAAAAAAATACATTGAACTTAGATCTATGGACGCTTGTGGTTGGGATTGTTTATGTTCAGGTCCTGCTTTTAATACTGGCTTACTATATGGAAATGTTGATGAAACCTATGAACTAATTTCAAAGTGGGACAAAGATAAAATTATTAATGCTTATCTTGAGGCACCTAAAAAAGGTTTTAACACTCAATTAATGGGAAAAGATCTTCTTTATTGGGCATCAATTTTATTAGAACTTTCAAAAAAAGGTCTAAATAAAAGAGATATTTTAAATAAACATAAAAAAAATGAAACTATATTTTTAAATCATTTACAAAAAGTAATTGATAATAAAACCACCAATGCAGATCATATGATTAATAAATTTTCAATAAATGAGAATTTAGATGAATTATATGACAAATAAAATAGTTGCCATCCAAGGAAATCATCCTTCAAAATTAAATCAACTAACTGATACTAGTGTATTCTTGGCAAACGAGATACAGAAAAAAAAATATAAAATTTATTATTACGAACCTAAAGATTTATCGATTATTAATAAAAACGTAATAGCAGAGGGATATTTTATTAAATTTGATTATAGCAATAAAAATTTTTATAAAATATTAAAAAGACAAAAATTAAACCTTAGTAAATGTAAGTTTATTCTAATTAGACAAAATCCCCCTTTTAATCTAGAATATATTTCAACTACATATATTTTAGATACAATAAAACTCAAAGTTAAAATTATTAACGATCCAACTGCGATTAGAAATGTCTCTGAAAAGCTCTATTCAAGCAAATATCAAAAATATATGCCAAGTACAATATTTACTAAAAATATTGACGAAATAAAAAATTTTTTTAAAAATCATTCGAAAGTAATTATTAAACCTATTCATGGTCATGGTGGTAATGATATTTATCTTTTTAATAAATTTAATAAAAATTTAATTAATAAAATTATTAAAAAACATAACCACATTATGTGCCAAAAATTTTTACCAAAAATCTCAAAAGGTGACAAAAGAGTTTTTTTAATTAATGGCAAAATAGTTGGCGCTATTTCAAGAGTGCCAAAGAAAGGTTCTTATTTAAGTAATATGAGCAAAGGAGGTCGGGCTATTAATATTGCTCTAACTAAAACGGAAGCCAATATTTCAAAAATAATTGCTAAAGATTTAAAAAAAGAAAATATTTATTTTTCAGGAATAGATTTTATTGATCAAAAACTTAATGGAGATATTAATGTTACCTCTCCTACTGGACTTAAAACTTTATATGACTTATCTGGAATAAATCTTGCTAAAACTTTTTGGAAGGATTTAAAAGCTTGAAAAATTTATCTGATCAACAAAAAGGGTCATTATTAGCGTTCATTGGTGTCATGTTTATAACCCCTGATAGTTTATTTATTAGATTATCTGGCATTGAAACCTGGACTTTAGTTTTTTATAGAGGTGCAATTCCTTTTTTGGTTGTTTTTTTTGTCATGTTGTTAATTTATAAATTAAATTTCTTTAAAATATTAATATCAAGTGGCCTTCATGGTTTATTTTATATCTCAACGTTCGCTATAACTAACGTAGCTTTTGTAGTTTCAATTCAAAACACTAATGTGGCTAATACCTTGGTAATGATTGCTATGGCACCAATGTTGTCTGCTATTCTAGGTGCTTTTTTTCTAAAAGAAATGCCAGATAAGAAAACATGGATTGCAATTGCTGTAACTTTTGTGGCCGCAGTTTATATTTTTTATGACTCTCTGCAATTAGGGAATATTTTTGGAGATATATTGGGACTTGTTACAGCTCTTGGATTGGCTATGGGTGCTGTAACTATTAGATCAGCTAAGAAAAAAAACCTGGTACCTGCAGCTGTTGTTGGGAAAATGCTTGTTGCAATTTTTGCAATGTTTTTTATTGAGTCTTATTTGTTGGTTGAAAGAAATCTTTGGTTAGTTCCCTTAATGTGTATAATGTGCGTTGCAATACCTTTTGTTTTAGTAACCATTGCACCAAGATTTATACCTGCCGAAGAAGTAAATCTCTTCTTTCTACTAGAAACGATCATTGGACCATTTTGGGTTTGGATGGTAATTAAAGAACAGCCTAGTTTAGAAACTCTCCAAGGTGGTACTGTTATTATTTTAACCTTAGCTATTCACTCTTTTTTAAAACTTAGAAATTCATAAACTTGTCATAATAAAGACTTTATTCGAGAATAAGTCCGAGCTAAATAAAATCGATTTATGAGAAAAATAGTATCAAATACCTGGGCACTTTTTTTAGGGATAAGCTTAATGATGATTGCTCATGGTTATCAAAGTTCACTTTTAGGAATTAGAGCAGTTCAAGAGGATTTCACGGTAATTTCAACAGGTTTTATTTTATCAGGTTTTTATGCTGGTTATTTTTTAGGAGCAAAAACAATTCCAACAATCATAGGTCGAGTTGGTCATATTAGAGCCTTTGCTGCATTTGCTTCACTCGCTTCAATAGCAGTTTTGCTTCATTCAATTATTATTAATCCGTTTGCTTGGTTTTTATTAAGATTAATTACTGGAATGAGTTTGGTCTCGATGTATACCATTTCTGAAAGTTGGTTAAATGATCGCTCATCCAATGAAAATCGTGGAAGTGTGTTGTCAATTTATATGGTTGTCTTATATGGCTCAATGGCATTTGGAATGTTTTTACTTAACTTTAATAGCCCAACAAACTTTGAACCTTTTATTTTAATTTCTTTATTAATGTCACTAGCATTAGTGCCAATACTATTAACCAGAAGAGAAGCTCCTAATTTTAAAGATATCAAAGGAATGTCTTTAAAAGAACTTTATAAAACTTCACCTCTAGGAATCGTTAGTGCTGTGCTATATGGAACTATGCAATCTGCATTACTTTCCTTATTAGCTGTATATGCGATCTCGATGAATTTTACTATTTTCGAGATATCACTTGTTACATTTTTATTAACTATTTCAGGAGCTTTATCTCAGTGGCCCATTGGAAAAATTTCTGATTTTTTTGACAGAAGAAAAGTAATCATCTATTCAACTTTTATCTCTGCTTTTTTTGCTTTATGTACAATGTATTCAACAAACTCAATGTATTTGCCAGATGGCTTAGGATCTTCAAAAGTTTGGTTTTATCTATTTTTAGTATTATTTTCTTTTGCAAGTCTACCTATGTTTGCAATAATTTTTGCTCATACAAATGATTTTATTTCTAGAGAAAAATTTGTAGCCGCTGGTGCAGGATTGCAATTTGCATATGGCTTTGGGGCAATAAGTGGTCCGTTTTTATGCTCTATTTTAATGAGCATGGTAGGTTCAAATGGATATTTTATCTTTATAATTTTTTTTCATTTATTAATTGGAGTTTTTGCAATCTATCGAATGACAATTAGATCCAGCGTGCAAAACCCAGATTCACAGTTTGTGGCACTTCCTCAAACCATTACAGCGGTTGGAATGGAATTAAATCCTAGCACTATGCCAATAGAAGAACCTGTAACAAAATAAAATATAAAAAAGCTATTATAATTTTTAAAAATTATAAGATAATGGTAGAATTAAAAATAAAAATATGCCCTCTTTTGATGTTGTAAGTAGAATTAATTATCAAGAATTTGATAATGCGATTGCTAATTGTTTAAGAGAAATCGGAACACGTTATGATTTTAAAGGGCTAAATATTTCAATTGAAAGAAAAGATAAAACGATCACTACTCTTGCTCCTGATAATTTAAAACTTAAACAAGTTAATGAATTACTACAAACCCATCTGGTAAGACGTAAAGTAGATCCAAGAGTAATTAAAATAAAAAATTCAGAAAATGCAACTGGCGGTACTATTAGACAAATAAGTGAATTAAAAGAAGGAATTGATCAAGAAACAGCGAAAAAAATTATCGCCCAAGTAAAAACCTTAAAACTTAAAATCCAAATAAAAATTCAAGGAGAAGAGTTACGTGCAGATGGAAAAAAGCGAGATGATTTACAAGAGGCAATTTCTGCTATCAGAGCTATTGATATTGGCTTACCAATGGAATTCATAAATTTTAGAGATTAAATTTATTAAGTAACGCTAGATCAACAGCAAAATATAATCATCAAATTTTATCATAGACTATTTGATTTAATGAAATTTTTTTAAAGACGCCAAAAACAATCTTAAAAAATGTAATATTGTTGCTACAAGGTGTCACGTCTATTAACAATATGTATGTAGATAAATTTTAGAACAAGTTTTTAAGTAAATAGAAAATAAAAAAATATTTAATATCTTAAAAAGCTATGAAATAAATTTTAACATTTATTAATTAAATTTAAGATAATATTTTTTTATGTTAATATTTGGTCATGGATAAAATTCAATCTCATGCAAAGCTTGCAATTGTAGGTGGGGGAATAATGGGTGTCAGCCTTTTATATCATTTAACCAAAGAAGGTTGGAGTGATGTTGTCTTAATCGAAAAAAGTGAATTAACTTCTGGATCAACTTGGCATGCGGCAGGTCAATGCCCACACATGATGGGAAGTTTAAGCCTTGCAAAAATTCATCTTCATTCAACAAATCTTTATAAATCACTAGAAAAAGAAACTGGTCAACCTACAGGTTTTCATGAAACAGGAAGTTTAAGACTTGCCTATAAAAAAAAGGATCTCGAATGGTTTCATCATGTCAAAGGAGTTTTAGATATCGCAGGATCACCTTGCTCAATTATTTCAACTGAAGAAATAAATCAATTTCATCCCTTTATAAAACTTGATGGAATTTTAGGTGCATTTCATACACCTGAGGATGGTTATACTGATCCAACTAGTACTACTAATGCAATGGCCAAAGGTGCAAGAAATGGTGGAGCTAAAATTTATCGAAAAAATCGAGTGATTGATATCAAACAGCTTCCTTCAGGTGAATGGAAAGTTATTACTGAAAAAGGTGAGATTGTTTGCGAACATGTTGTAAATGCTGCTGGAAGTTTTTGTCCTGAAGTTTCTGCAATGGTTGGTCTTAAATATGTTCCAAGTATTAATATGATACATCAATATTTAGTAACTGAATCTCATCCAGAAATAGAAAAGTTAAATAAAGAACTGCCAGTAGTAAGAGATCCAGAGTCTTCGTCTTATCTAAGACAAGAAGGCAAAGGATTGTTAATTGGACCCTATGAAAAGGGTGTTTCAGCATGGGCGTTAGATGGCATGGATTGGAAATTTGATATGCAGTTATTAGAACCAGATTTAGACAGAATAGAAAAACACCTAGAAAAAGGCATGGATAGAATTCCGCAGTTTAAGGACGTTGGTATTAAAAGAATAATTTGCGGTCCTATTACTCATACACCTGATGATAATTTCTTAGCTGGTCCAGCACCTGGACTTAGAAATTTTTGGATGTTTTGTGCAGCGAGTATTGGAATTGCCCAAGGGGGTGGAGCAGGAAAATATATGGCTCAACAAATTGTTCACGGCGACTCTGAAATAAATATGTTGGAATTTGAACCAAGACGTTTCATGAGCTGGGTCAATAAAGAATATTCGGTTGAAAAATCAAAGGAACAATACAGAAGAATGTACGTAACATCCATGCCCCATGAAACAATTGAAGTTGGAAGACCTATGAAAACTTCTGGAGTTTATCAAAAACTTAAGGATAAAGGTGCGGAATATTTTGATCTTTATGGTTGGGAGAAACCAGCCTGGTTTAATCATGAACAAATTAAAGAAGAGTTAAGCTTTAAACGAAATAATATTTTTTCATCTATTCAAAAAGAATGTGAGCACATTCATAATCATGTGGGTGTTATTGATTTAAGTACATTTTCTAAATTTGAAATTATTGGAGAAGATAGTTTCAATTTTTTAGATCGACTTTGTGTTAATCGAATTCCTAAAAAAGATGGTAGTATAGTTTTAACTCATCTAGTAAGTGAAATAGGTCGAATTCAAAGCGAATTAACTATTATAAAATTAAAAGACCATCATTATTATGGATTATCAGCGGCATCTTCAGAGATTAGAGATTTAGATTGGTTTAATCAGCATAAATTAAGCAATGAAAAAGTTGAAATTAAAAATATTACTTTAGAAAAAGGTGTTCTTGGAGTTATCGGACCTCAATCTAGAAGTGTTTTACAAAGAATTACTGAAACAGATTTAAACAATAATAATTTTCCTTGGTTAAAATCTAAAGAAATTAAAATAAAAAATATTGAAGTAATAGCTTTAAGAGTTAATTACATGGGTGAACTTGGCTGGGAGTTGCATTGTTCAATGAATAAACTCAGTGAGCTTTATGACTTAATCTGGAATGCTGGAATAGATAATAAAATTATTGATTTTGGTTCTCGTTCAATGAATTCATTGAGAATGGAAAAAGGTTATAGAGGTTGGGGTAGTGAATTAACACCAGAAATTACTGTGGTTGAAGCAGGATTAGATCGTTTTTTTAATTTAAAGCAAAAAAATAATTTTATTGGATCAAAAAAAATAAATGAATTAGCAAATGGAAAAATAAAAACTAAATTAGTTTACTTGGAAGTCTACGCAAAAAATGCTGATGTATTTGGCAACGAGCCAGTTTATTATCATGACAAAAAAATAGGTTTAACAACTTCTGGTGCTTATGGTTATAGAGTTAAAAAAAGTCTGGCTTTTGCTTATATCGAGCCATCACTTGATAAAATTGGTAATGAGTTTTTAATTGATATTCAAGGGGATAAAATAAAAGCTAGAATAATTCAAGAACCAGCATTTGACCCAAATAATGAAAGATTAAAATCTTAAGATTTGGTTTATTTATCAGTAATTTTTAGAAATTATAGCAAACATATTTTCATCAATAAAAACTAAGGGGAAAGATAAAACTTTAGTAATCATAATTTAGGTTTGTTGTGATCTAAAGCTCACAACTAGCTGATACTTAAGATTTCCTTAAATTTAAAGGTTTATATGTGTCATTCTTGACCCTAGAAAAGTATCGGAATAGGTTTATCTGAACATATGAACAATTCTAACTTAAGATGATAGATAAAATGCAAAACCAACCAAATAATATGTCGGACAAAATAGCTTATGGCTTAACTATGTGCTTTCGCTGGTTTGCAGATACATTTTTTGCAAAACGTTACGGTCATAGAGCAGTGGTTTTGGAAACTGTCGCTGGCGTTCCTGGTATGGTTGCGGGAATGTGGACTCATTTAAAAAGTTTAAGACAACTACGTAGTGGATATGGGCCAACCATTAGAACTTTGTTAAGTGAAGCCGAAAATGAACGTATGCATTTAATGATCTTCATTGCTATTATAAATCCAAACAGGTTTGAACGTTGGCTAATTATATTTGCTCAGTTCATTTTTTGGCACTTCTATTTTTTTCTTTATATTTTCTTTCCTAAAATTGCTCACCGGATGGTAGGATATTTTGAAAATCAGGCAGTAATCAGCTACACGCATTACCTAGAAGAAATTGATGCAGGTAGAACAGTAAACATTCCGGCACCAAAGATTGCTATAGATTATTATGGTTTGAGTCCAGATGCAAAACTACGTGATGTAATAATTGCTGTAAGAGCTGACGAACAAGGACATGCTGATGTAAATCATGATATGGCCAATCAACTTACAAAAAATTAATAAACTATTGATGAATTGGATTATATTTAAATATTTACTGACGGCTGGTATGGTTGTTGCAATATCAGAGATTGCAAAAAAAAGTGATCGCTTAGGCGGATTGATTGCAGCATTACCCTTAGTAACCGTCTTAACTTTAATATGGTTATACGTTGAAGATCAGCCTAATGCAAAAATTGCTAATCATGCCTATTATACTTTTTGGTATGTATTACCAACACTGCCAATGTTTTTAATATTTCCTTATTTGTTAAAAAAATTTGGGTTTTGGTTTACGATTAGTTTAAGTGTAATTATAACTTTAGTAGCTTTTTATATTTTTGCAAAATTTATTAAACTTTTTGGAATTGAACTTTTGTAAAAAATTAAAAACTTAAAAAAATAATTAGAAAAAAATATAGTTTAAGGTATAATTTTGTATGACATTTGTAAAAAATCTTAAATCAGTTTCTAATCAAGAATGGACCGTAAGCGAAAAATATCCTGGTGTTAGATGGAAATATTTAATTGATGGAGATTTTACAGGAAGCTCCGCGCTTTCACTCGGTTTTTGTGAAATTGCTCCAGGAGGCAACTTAACTCTTCATTATCACTCACCTGCAGAAATCTATGTAGTTACTAATGGTAAAGGTATATTGAATAAATCCGGCGAACTTGAAGAAATCAAAAAAAATGATGTAGTTTATATTGATGGGAATGCAAAGCATGGTTTAAAAAACATTGGTACAGAAACTTTGGAATTTTATTGGATTTTTCCAACAGATCGTTTTTCAGAGATTGAATATTTTTCAGCAAACTAGCAGTCGCAAGGCACTGTAAACTTAAAAAAAACCACTTTAAGCTTTAACTGGTTATGAATTTTTGTAAGTGATTGATAAGTTCTTTTTGTTCTTCAATCATAATTTTTAAAACATCGCCGATTGAAATTATTCCAACAATTTTTTTATCCTCTAAAATTGGAAGATGTCTAATTTTTTTTTCAGTCATTATTTCCATACACTGATCAATTTTATAATCTTTGGTAATAGTGATTAATTCTTCGGTCATAACTTCTTCTAACACTGTATCTTTACTATTCTTACCTTTTAAAATAATTTTTCTTGCATAATCTCTTTCAGAAAAAATACCAACGTGACCATTGTTATTATCAACGACAATAATTGCGCCTATATTTTTTTCCGACATTAAGATAAGTGCTTGCCTTACACTTTGATCTTTTAAAATAGTCCAAATTTTTCTATTTTTATTTAGTTTTAAAAAATCCTCTATTTTAAACAAAATCAGCTTTCATTTTATTTATTGTCCTTTTTTTTAAGAAGCTCAATGATTGTATCTAGTTTCTTATGAACGATCTTAAGATTTTTATAAGGAAAAAAATAAATAAATAGTCCTAGTGCTATTATCGATAGTACTAAAAATTGTAAAGTACCCATATTTTTAATACTAGATCAAAATCAAATTAATAAATACATAAAAACTACTCTGTTTATACTACTAAACTGATAAACTAGATTAGAAATGCTTTTTTTATGATTTCAATAGATCAAATAATTTTTGATTAATTAAAAATTATTTTTTATTTATAAGTTCACTTATGAAATTTTCTCCATAACCATCATCAACTGCTTTTTGAAAATATTGTTTATTCATCTCTGCAGTTTTTCCAGCCTCTGGAAAGTCTTTTAAAAGGTCTTGGATATAAGTTAAGTCTTTAACAGAATTTTTTGCGGTAAATTTAAAACCCGTGTAATCATTCTTTAACAAATTATCAAAAACTCTAACTAGAGCTACTGAATTTCCTGATCCTAATTTTGCAACATCATATAATTTTTTGAGGTCCAAACCTAATTCTCGAGCTGCTTTTGCCATATGATTAATTAGTGCCGCATTTCCTAGAGTTAAAAAATTGTTTAACAGTTTTGATTTTGCACCCATGCCAACAGGACCAAAATGATAATGATTTTTACAAAATATTTTTAAGTAAGGTTCTGCTATTTTAAAATTTTCATCAGAAGCACCAATAATTCCTCCTAAAATGCCTTCTTCAGCTTGAACAGGCCCGCCCATCACTGGGCATTCGATGTATTTAATATGATTAGATTTATAAATAGCCTCGGTCTCAATTGATCCAGTTTTATTATGTGTGGTAATATCAATCACAAGTGTATCCGAATTTAATATTTTAGACATTTTTTCAGATATAGATTTTGCAATAGGTGTATTCGTGACACACATAAATAAAACATTTAAGTTTTTATCTGAAAAATCATCAAATGAATTAACTTCTATAGCCCCATCATTAACAATTTTATCGATAGGTTTTCTATTTTTGTTTGCAACCACAAAAAGTTTATGACCATGCTTTAAGATATTTTTGGCTATACCATAACCCATATAACCTACGCCAATAAATCCAATATTTTTCACAATCTAAGATTATCTAAAATTATAACAAGAGTCATTGGATAATCTTTGTTTAATGAGTGACTAATCTTAGGACCAAAATGCTTGCCAAAAGTCAAAGCAAATAAGCTTTTGATTGCTGGGTGTCATATTTCTCCCTTTATATGAAAAGTATACCCTCTACTCCATTATATAGTATGTTTTAGAAGGTTTATGACCCACTTTTTATTTTAAAAAAATATTTAAAGAAATAAAAAATATTATTTTTTTCTTAAAAAATTTTTCGAGACACTTTAGCGTTACATACTTCTTGCTATGCATCCGTGCATGCCCTATGCATCGGCCACGATTAACCAAACAAAAAGGAAACATGCACAACATTATTGATACAGCTGTAGAAGCTGGCACATTTAAAACACTAGCAGCCGCAGTTACTGCAGCCGGTTTAGTAGATACATTAAATGGCCAAGGCCCATTTACCGTTTTTGCACCAACCGATGATGCATTTGCGAAATTACCTACTGGTACATTAGACTCGTTACTGGCTGATGTTCCAAAACTTAAATCTATTCTTACATATCACGTAGTCGCTGGCAAAGTGATGGCGTCAGATGTAATGGGTTTAAATGGTAAATCAGCTACAACCGTTAACGGAGCTGATGTTAAAATTAGCACAGATGATGGCGTTAAATTAAACGGTACATCTAAAGTTGTTAAAACAGATATTGAATGCACGAATGGCGTTATTCATGTAATCGATACTGTAATTATTCCAGCCTAAGTATTTTGCTAAAAAGTAGTTAAATATTGAACATCCAGCTACAAAGCTGGGTGTTGCTGCTTATTTATTTAGATCTATTTGATACTCATATTCATCTTTTGGCCAATAAGATTTTATATAAGCTAAAACATTATCAATCTCTTCGTCGCTAAGTTTATCACCAAAACCGATCATTTTACCTTGATAGTTTTTTACTAATTTTGCTAATCCATGCTTAGTTATACTGTGCAATGTCACATCGTCATGATGCCAGGCATGACCTGTACCATTTAATGGTGGTGCTTTTCTGTGACCATCTTCATCGAGACCCTTCCAATTATCAGCGCCTGCTAGATTAACTTTATGACAAGAGGCACAATGTATTTCATAAGAAATTTTACCTTTAGCAATCATTATTTTTGACTCTGTTGTAATTGGATAATGATTGTTAGCTAGGCTATTGCCTATTAATAAAATTGAAATAAAAATTATGATGCTAAATATTTTTTTCATTTAATTTTTAATTATAAGGCAGTACTTGCATGTTAACAAATAAGTCCATTAACTCTTATAAACAAGCCAAATACCAATAATTATAAGTAAGATACAAAATATAATTACTAATCCAAACATTAACAAAGATAACAAATTTAAAACGAAGAGTCACCTGTGCTGTGTACTCTGGGAAGCTTGAATTATGCTCTTAGATTAAGGTTAAATAGCTCTCAACGATTAAGCTTTACATACCTCATGATAAGGCAGAGGGTATAAAAGATTCGATGAAAGATAAAAAATTTAGAGAATTACCTAAATCTAAAAAGTTCGGTTTAGGTTTTTATTATTTTTTGCCTGACACATGAATTATATGGCCACAGCCTAAAACTTCCTTTTAAATCTCACTCTCTTCAATAATTAATTTTAAACTTCACCTCGTTTCTTCTAAAAGCAGGTATTGTAAAAGGACTATTATAGGTAGCCCTTATAGGATTGCTAATAATTGAAATATTATTAGTTTTTAATTAAGGTTGATGATAATTTCAACTAATATGATTAATTTAGAACTCAATCAGAGCTTAATTGATAAATTTAATAAAAATGGTTTTTTGATTTTAGATCAGTTTATAGATTTAAATTACATAGATAAATTAAAGAGCAAATTTGAACCATTATTTAGTGGTAAATTTGAAACTGGAGTTGAGCCTGATGAATGGAATTGGAAATTTGGAATAGATCCAGAAGATGTTACTCGTCAAATTTGTAATGGGTGGAAATCTGATAATTTAATTAGAAAATTTGTTTGTCATGAAATTGTAGGTAAATGTTGTGCGCAATTAATGAATTGGAATGGGGCTAAGTTAGTTCAAGATAATCTCTTATGGAAGCCACCCGGTGGCAAAACTTTAGGTTATCATCAAGATGCTGCCTATGATGATTGGATTATCCCTCAAACTATGATGACTTGCTGGATGCCTTTAGATAATACTTCAAAATCAACTGGAACCTTAGAATATGTTAAGGGCTCTCATCAATGGGAGCTGCAACCGCCAAAAGGTGAATTTCATTCACCTAAAGATTATAAAGAACAACTGAATATTTTTGCAGAAAAGAATAATAAAAAAGTTGAAATTGTATATGTCGAAGTACCAGCAGGAGGTGTCAGTTTTCATCATGGTTATATGTGGCATGGTTCCGGAATAAATAACACCAATAATCATCGAAGAGCTATTGTTTCTCATTGCGTTCCTTCAGATGCAAAATTTCATCCAACCAATGAAGGAGGCAGTGCTAACATTTATAAAAAATATAAGACAGAAAATAGCAACTTATTAGATGAAAAATATTTTCCCCTATTATGGAAAAAATAATAAAATTTACCAGCAAAATTAATTTTTATATGCTTAAAGAATGCAAAAGTTAGCCAAGACTCCAGATGCTTTATTCTGTAATATTTAATAACGATTGATTAACTTTTAAAATCTGTATTGTACACAACTTTGCGATGGAGTATTCTTAGTCCAATAAAAAATTTTAGTAATAATAAATAGATGACATGAATGAAATAGTTTTAATTGTTGGCACAGGCCCTGGTCTAAGCTCTTCTATTGCTAAACTTTGTGCATCAAATAACATGAAAGTTATTTTAGCTTCAAGAGATATTGATAAATTAGATAATCTAAAAAAAGAAATTAATGCAACTACATTATCTTGTGACGCTAGTGACATTGTAAGTGTTCAAAAACTATTTGAAGATGTTGATAAAATTGGTGTACCAAATTTAGTAATTTATAACCCATCCATGAGGATCAAAGGTTCTATTACAGAACTTAACCCAACCCAAACTAAGCAAGCAATTAACGTTACTTGTTTTGGTGCATTTTTGGTAGCTCAACAGGCGGCAAAAAGAATGCTAAAAAGAAAAAGTGGAAGTATTTTTTTTACAGGTGCATCTGCTGGAGTTAAAGGCTTTGCCAATTCATCTGTATTTGCAATGGGAAAATTTGGCTTAAGAGGTCTTGCTCAATCATTAGCTAGAGAGCTCCATCCACAAAATATCCATATTGGACATTTTGTTATAGATGGAGCAATAAATGATCAGCCTTATGGTGAATATCAAACAATGCATCCAGATGAAATTGCAAAAGTTTACCTTCAGTTTCACAAACAAGAAAAAAGTGCTTGGGCGTGGGAAATTGAATTAAGAACTTCTGTTGAGAAGTTTTAAGTTTTACTTATTTGAAAATATGCCTCTCAAATTAGAAACTAGAATAAAGTTAAATAGCTTTTGCTTAAATATACTATTCTTAATACTTTCAAATTATTATAAAAATTTTGTTAGAATTTTATGAATTTGATCTTTAAAGCCAAAAAAACCCTTGGTTGAAAAAGGAAAACAAAATTGATCATAATCCCTTGCTAAATAGCAAATTTTAACCTTATCTTTTAATTGACTGATGAAATCATTTTCATAACCACAAGTAAGATACGGCATAATCACGTGTTCAATTTTTTTCTCTTTAATAACTTTAAAAAGATCATCAGAATTTTTTAAAATCATATTAGCACCAAAGTCACTTTTTATTTGTTCTAAAATTTCTAAATTTATTTTTGCTTTAAAATCTAATACGTTTTTTGAATAATTTTCTTTATCTAAAACATCATTAAAATCAAATAGACCGTAATTGTTAAAAGTTTTTTGTTTATGTTTTAATAAATAGCAACTATCTAAATTGTGTATTAAGAATAAAGAATTTTCATTAACTAGGTTATCAAAGTGAATGGGAACTTGGGTAAAATTTTCACTTTCAAATATTGGACTTGTGTTTTCATTTAATTTTAAATTGTTATATTTTTTAGCTGAAAATTTATTAATATTCCAACTAGTTGCAAGGTAATGCTTGCCTTTTGTTTGAAGTCCCGCAACCCAACGCCAACTTAAAGTATTTGAGGCAGCATCACCATCCAGTAAATGTTTTAGAAAAAAATCAGCCCCTAATTGCCAAGGAAGTTTTAGAGTGAAAATCCAAATACTTGCAAACCACATTCGTGCATGATTATGCAAATATCCTGTCTCTTTTAACTCTTGTGCCCAATCATTAAAGCATTCAACAGTTGTTTTTGCATTAATTGAATTTTGGTAATTAATATTTTTTTTATATTCCTCTAATTTGACTAAGTCTTCTCGGTATGCTTTCCAAACCCTTGGTCTTAATTCTAACCAACCCTTCCAGTAGGTACGCCAAAATACTTCCTGGATAAATTTTTCAATAGTTAAATAGGAGTATTTAGAATGGGCAGATTTTATCACCTCTAACTCATCAATAACCCGGTGAGTTAGGTATTTGGATAAACAACTAGTATTTGTTCTGTTGTCTTTACCAAAATCAAAATTTCTATCACTTGAGTATTTACTTAAATAATTTTCAGAAAAATTATTAAGATGTTCAAAGGCCTCCGTTCTCATGCTCATAGTTTAATAAATTGTTGCAAGTCTGAAAAAAACTTTATTTAACAAGTTTTATATCTTTTTTTTTCTTTTGTTCACAAGAAATATAAACTTTTAGTTTCTCTAAACTTTTATTTTAATTAGTGAAATCAATATTTATCTGGTGTAAACTAGATAAAAACTAGAGGATTTAAAAATAAATCAAGTTATTAGGTGTCGTGAATAAAGAAAACGCAAGCAAACTCTGGAAATTAATTCAGGAAGCTGGTGATTATTTGCAAGGTCAGTTACCAGATCATCCAAATCATCCAAAAGGTCGTAACCCCTATGCCCATGTTGCTATATGCGTTAAAGAAAAATTTAATGCTAGTTACAAAGACATTCCCGATGAAAAATTTGATGAAGTAGTAAAATATATAGAATTTATAAAAAAAAATCCAAATTAACCTAAGGTTATTTTGTCATTTAAAGATATTTTACCATTGTTTAAAGGACTTAAATAAATACCCATATCGATATGGCCATAGGTTTTTTTTAACTTTAAAGGAAGATTGATATCTTGTTCAACTGAATTAACTTTGAGGTTGGTGGCAGAGCATCTTGGAATATGCCTTAAAACTTTAAATTCAATTTTATTAATTTTAATAATTTTATTAATCCATTTCCTTTCTTCAAAAGCGTCAATTCCTTTGATGTAAATATTTCCTCTAAAACGCTCAAATTCAATTTTACGATTAATTTTTTTTTCAAAGTCTTTAATACTGTTTAAATTTATCAATGAAATGGTGTTTAAAACACTGTTTGAATAAGTGGTATCAAAAAATGGAAATTTAAGGTTTTTTAGTAAATAAATTGGTCCAATTAATGTTTTTTCAATTTCTAATAATTTATTTGAAAGTTTAATGGTTTCTTTTGGTTTGCCTGTTTCAATTGAAATGATGTTTTTATTTTTTAAAAAAAGAGTAATTAAACCTTTTTCATAAACAAAATTATATTTATTTAAGCTGGGTGAATTTTTAAGGGTTAGAAAATTTATTAAATGTCTTTGATGTGGATTTTTTGCGATCGCTTTAGCTTTATCTAATTTGAGATTTCTAGAAAAAGCAAAAATTCTATCATTAACAATTCCTAAATTTTTTTTTATTAAACAGAATTTTGCTTGTTGAAAAGATAATGATTTAATTGGCGAGTAATGGAGCGATGAAATAGTACAATTCATCTTATAAATTATTGTTTTGGAAAATAATCCTTCAATTCCCCTTCACGATATACATCTGCAGTGCAACAATGTAACCCGCCTCCAAATGCATAAGCATCTCTAAGTTCAACTGGTATTACTTCCATGCCTAATTTATCTAATTGTTCAGCTTGATAAACTTCACTTTTTTCTACACAAACTGTTTTTGGATCAAGAACTAAGACATTCATCGACAGCCAAACGGATGAATAACATAAAGGTGGTGGTTGGTTGTGAGCTGGTTGAGCTGAGTCAACTATTCGCCATCCATTATTTTCAAATAATTTTCTTTGTTCTTTTGGCAAACTTCGTTGCGGATTATTAATGATTAATCCTTCTTTAATTGGTGTGAACGTTGCATCGATGTGAATTGGATAAGGATCTCCAGGAAAATTGACCGCATGAACTCTATGATCTTTAAAATGTCTTTTTAACCAATCAATTCCTTTTAAGTTAGTTGTAAATCCGTGTTGAACTACCAAGTCTTTTCCAAATCTTAAAACATCAGCAGCATCAAACAAAGGCTCTTCTTCGGTAGTTACAAAAAACTTCTTTTCTGTCCAATCTAATCGTTTTTGAATTCCAATTTTATCAGATAAATAATCTTTTCGATAATCAGCGTCTGTTAATCTTGGTTTTGGAGCAGATTCATGCCTCATATTGCTGTCTTGATTGTAATACTCTTTTAATAAAGGCCTGTAACATAAGTACTCAAACCATCGACAACGATAACTCATGGTTGCTTCTAATATTTCATTCCCCACAGTTAATAAAACATCTCTTGGAGGCATACAGCCAAACATTGTTTCCGCTTTCCAATCTGGAGTTGATGTATTTTGATTAAAATTAATTGGTGTTGGTCGATCAACTTTTATGCCTCTTTTTATTAACATATTTGCAAAATCATCCAGTAATTGATTTGCTTTATCAACCGTGTCCTGAGTTCTTGGTCCAAATAAACCCCTCATGTCTGAATCTTCTGGGACTTTTGCATCAAGCGCAGGTTCGGGCGCTGGAATACAAGTTCCATCTGCTTTTCCAACAATTACATGTTTTAACGGGTCCCACTCATTCCAACTATTTACAATTTTTTTATTTGGTATCATTTTTTAATTACTTTTAATTATATTGTGTTCGGGTCCAAAAGGAAATTTAGTAATATTTTCTACACTATTTTTTCCAATAACTAATATGTCATGTTCACGGTATCCGCCTGCTCCTGGTTTTCCTTCAGGAATCATTATCATAGGTTCCATGGATATCACCATGTTTTCTTTTAATACTGTATCAATATCTTCTCTAAGCTCCAAGCCTGCTTCTCTGCCATAAAAATGGGAAAGAACGCCAAATGAATGTCCATAACCAAATGTTCGATACTGCAGATATCCAAGTTCAGCAAACAATTCATTTAGTTCGTGGCAAATATCTGAACATTTAATTCCTGGTTTAATTAATTCTAATCCTCTTTTGTGTACTTTAATATTTGCTTCCCATGCTTTTAAAGAATCATCATCTGCATGATTTAAAAATAAAGTTCTTTCTAAAGCTGTATAATATCCTGAAATCATTGGGAAAGTGTTTAAGGATAAAATATCTCCTGAAACTAATTTTCGATTAGTTTTTGGGTTGTGAGCACCATCAGTATTAATTCCTGACTGGAACCACACCCAAGTATCCATGTATTCTGCCCCTGGATATGTTTTGGCTATTTCTCTTTCCATTCGATCGCGCCCAGCAATAGCTACTTCGATCTCAGTATTCCCGACTTTTATATTTTTAACAATTTCTTCACCTCCAATGTCAGCAATTCTTGCTCCGTTTTTTATAATTTCTATTTCTTCATTTGATTTTATCATCCTTAAATTCATTAAATCTTTAGCAACATCACTAAAAACTGAAAAAGTAAAAATAGAACCTATTTTATCTTTCATTTCTAAAGTGATATGATCGTACTCAAGCCCAATATTTTGTGGAGGTTGATCTCGACCGATTATTGAAACAATGGCTTTTAAAAAATTATCTCTTTTCCAATCCGTATAAATTACATTATCGCAATTAGATCTTCGCCATGGTTGACCAGCATCAATATTTGCCGAGATAGTTGAGATTTTATCTTGAGTAATTATGCAACCATAAGGTCTACCAAATGAACAATAAATGAAGCCTGTATAATAAGCAATATTATGCATGGAAGTTAAAATAATCATGTCTAAATTATTTTTGTCCATAATCACTCTTAGATTGCTTATTCTTCGATCATACTCTTGTTTAGTAAAAGGAAGTTTTACTTTTTCTCCATTTTTAAGTGTAAAAAAATCTGGTCGTTCCATAAAATTTTAATTTAACGCAATGTATCTTTTGTTCCATTTCATCACAAGACTGTAAAAAGTAATAGAAATAAATAAGAAAAACCCGCCAATTATAGTATTGGTCGAAGGTATCTCGTTAATACCAAACCAAGGCAGCCATACCCAAAAAATACCTCCAATTACTTCTGTTAAAGATAGTAAAGTTAATTCGGCAGCAGGAATTGCTTTAGAGCCAATTGAATAAAAGATTAAACCTAAACAAACCAATGTTCCATGCAAAGAAAACATTAGACTATTGTGACTGGTAGAAAAAAATGACATACCGTTTGCTAAGATCATAATCCCTGCAAAGACAAAACAAAACATTCCAGCAAAAGCAACGGTTGTAAATTTCGGAGTTGCAATTCTCCATCTCAGGGTTACAGAATAAACTGAAAAACCAATTGATGCGCAAATACCAAAAATTAAACCCATTAATGTCGACTCTTCAGTATTGTCAAATGCAATAATCATTAATCCGATTGTTGCAATAAAAATTGAAATCCAAACATTTAAACTAATATTTTCCTTTAAAAATAAAAAGGCTAGCAATGCTGTAAAAAAAGGCATAGCTGCTAAACAAAGCAAAGTAACTGCAGCGCTAGTATTTGTAATAGAATAAATAAAACATATCATTGCAACTGCTAAACCAGAAGCACCTATTAACCCTGATGATCCAATCTTATAATAATTTTTGTAAAAATTTTTACCCTCAATAAAATACAAATATAAATTTAAAAGAATAAAAATAGTTAAACCACGAGTAAAAATATATTGCCACGGTACTAAATGAGGATCGTCCATATATCTAATGGTCAAAGCACCAAACGACCAAAGTAAACCTGCAAATAAAACAATTGGCGCTGCTATTTTTCGGTCTTGTACTTCAATCATTTCGAAGAACTTAGTTGTAATTAATTTTAATTCAACAAAAATGAGATGGTCTAAATTAAATTATTATTGGATGAGTTTTGAAAATAACAGTCAATGATTTGACCTTTTTTAAAGTTAGATTTGCCAGATGGAAATAATGTCCAGATATTAGAATTAACAAATGATTTTATTCTAAAAGACTCTTGACCCAATAAAACTTCTACTTCTAATTTACCATTATTGGTTGTGCTAATTTTACTTTTAATAAACCGAGTAAAATTTTTCTTTTTAGTAAAACTATTTTTTAAAATTGCTTTAATTGGTTGCTCTTTTTTTATACCAAGGCAACTTACTAAGTAAGGATGCACAAAAAACCTAAAACAGGCTGCTGAAGAAATAGGGTTACCTGGTAACCCAAATATAACTTTATGTTTTCCCTTAATTTTTGCAAATAAAACGGGTTTTCCTGGTCTAATCGCAACACCTTTAAAATAATTCGAAAGATCAAATTTTTTAATTACACTTGGTATGAAATCAAATTTACCAGCAGACACAGCTCCAGAAGTAATAATTAAGTCAATTTTACCACTAACCATTTTATCTATATGGTTTTTAAAAATAATTTCATGGTTATCTTTTAAAATTCCACCATTAATAAAATTAAACAGAAAATTATTTTTTAAAGAATGAATATAATGACTAATAGAATTTCTTACTTTCCAGACTGGAACATGAACACTATTAGAAATTTCATTACCAGTTGAAAAAAATAAGATATTTGGTTTTTTTTTGACTTTAATCTTATTAATTCCTAGAGTTTTTAAAGCTAAAATATGATTTGGCTGAATGATAGTTCCTTTTTTAAATACTAAATTATTTATTTTATAATCAGATCCTAAAAATCTAACATTGTTATATTTTTTAATTTTCTTATTAATCAAAATGTATTTATTATTTTTTTTATTTGGATAAAAAATAATTTGTTCTATTGGAATTATTGTATCGAAACCTTTGGGAATAATACCTCCAGTCATAATCTCAACTGCTTCTAATTTCTTAATTTTTTTTCTGAAAGGTTTGTTTCCGGCAGCAATTGAACCAATAATTTTAAACTTTTGAGAAAAATTTTTAGTATCGTTCGAACAAACAGCATAGCCATCGAATGCAGCATTGTTTGCAGATGGGTAATTATATTTAGAATGAACATCTGCTGAGGCTACTCTACTTATACTTTCTGAGCTGCTAATAATTTCATCCTCAATTTTAATTTTTGCTTTATTTAAAATATTTATAGATTTTTGATAGCTAATCATTTTTATTTAAAATTTTATTTGCGATTTCCAAATCTTCTTTTGTATTAATATTAAAAAAAGGATCAAAATTTTTAAAATCAAGATTAATAATTTTTACTCCAATACTATTAGCCCAAGTCTCAACTTTTCTCTCTCCTTTGTTAATTAAATCCTCTTCTAATTGATCCAATAATTTTAACGACCAAAGTCCAAATATATTATGACGAGTGTTATTTGATTTAATAAAAAAAAGTTTACTACCATTAAATTCAATTTTGTTTAAAAAATCTTGAAGGAATTTCTTTTTAAAAAAGGGAGTATCTGCAGGAAATGTAGAGATCCACTGAAAATTTTTATTGAACTGTTTAATCCACTTCATGGCGGTTAAAACACCCCCTAATGGACCTAAATCTTTTTTAAAATCTTTTATTTTTGAAATTTTTTTTGAATTCATATGATCTATTTCGTTGTTTGCGACAATTAAAATTTCGCTAAACTCTTCATGAATCTCTGATAAGATATAATTAATTAATATTTTTCCATTTAAACTAACCTGGGATTTATCTAAACCAAATCTTTTAGATTGTCCTCCTGCTAGCACTACCCCTAAAATATTGTTATCATTCATTAATAAAATATAAGACATTAATAAATGAATTAAAGAAATATAATGGATTTAAGAATTTTGGAAATTGCTGCAAAGACAGAGAATAATAAAATACTCGATAATTTTACACACAAATCAAAAAATAAAAATCCAGTTTGTGGGGATGAAATGGAAATTTGTTTAATCGTTAAAGATAATGTTGTTAAAGATATCGGATATCAATGTAAATCTTGTGTTTATTGTCAGGCTTCTGTGAGCTTACTGTCCAGAAAAATTAAAAATAAAAAAATTGATGAAATAAAAAGTTTTATTCATGATGCCCAAAACCTTTTTAATGATACCAGAGTAAATCTAGACAAATACTGGGGTGATTTTATCGAACTTTTTGATAAAAAAAACTTATCAAGAAAAGAGTGTTTACTACTTCCGCTTAAAACGGTTTTAAAAGCTCTTAAATTATAAATGATTAAAATAAATTAATGAATAATAAATATAAAGTTTTAAAATTTAAATCTAATAAATTTGAAAAATTTGAAGACTTAATTTCAATTGAAGAACCATTAGAAATTTCTTTAAAATTTAAAAATAACGAAAATTGGGTTACCCAAATATTATCTATTACCATGAGAACTCCGGGGGATGATGCGGATTTAGTTAGAGGTTTTTTATTTAATGAACAAATTGTTCAAGATATAAACCACATAGACTCTATTGAAAGTTATGGTGATAAAGTTGGTAAATACAATATTCAAAATAGAATTTTAGTTACCTTAAATAATTCTGAAAATGTTAATATCAATAAAATTAAAAGAGATTTTTTAACCAATTCTTCATGTGGGGTTTGTGGTAAATCATCACTAGATGCGCTCGAAATTGTAAAAACAAATAAAACATTTAATTCTGAACCAAAGTTAACTAAAGAAATAATTATCCAATCTCCATCTATTTTAAGAGAAAACCAATCTGAATTTTCTAAAACAGGTGGCATCCATGCAAGTGGTCTTTTTAAAAGCGATGGTAGTTTGATAGCGCTAAAAGAAGATGTGGGACGGCATAACGCTTTAGATAAACTCGTAGGACATGTTTTAATAAAAAAGGAATTAGATCCTAAAAATCAGTTTATTGCATGCTCGGGCCGACTGAATTTTGAATTAGTACAAAAAGTTTTGATGACTAATATCGGGATAATGATTGGTGTTGGTGCACCGACAAGTTTGGCAATTGATCTTGCTAACAAATTTGATATGACGCTCATAGGATTTGTAAAAAATGATAGTTTTAATATTTATACGAATAACCAAAAAGTTATTGTAAACAAATAAGTAAAAAAGGAATTTGTGTCTAAGAACATTAGTAATTTATCTGGAAGAATAGGTTTAAAAAACAACTTATTTAAGCAAATTTCAGAAAATGCCTTAAATAATTCTCCAAAAGACCTAAAAGAAATAGCCCAAGAATATCATTTAGGTGTTTCTACTCTTCATGGGGCAGAGTCTTTTTATGAATTTTTAAGGCCCTCACATAGAAAAAAGAAAGCATTCGTTTGCAATGGAAGTGCATGTATGTGTGCTGGAACGCAAGAAAAATTAAAAAACACATTAAAACAAAAATTAGGTGAGGATAAAGTTGGAGAAATGTTTTGTTTAGGGCATTGTTATGAAAATAACGCTTTCCACTATAATGGTGAAAATTACGCTGGTAAAGATATTGAAAAAATCGATCAAATTTTAAAAGGTGAAGTTTTCCAACAAGATAAATTTTTTTCGAAAAGTTTTGCTACCACCAGTTTTTTAATGGACGACAAGCTTTCTTCTATTGATCAATTCAAAGATCTGTTAATTAAATTTTTAAAAGTAGATAGAAAAGAAATAATAAAAACTTTATTAGAATCTAATCTTACAGGAAGAGGTGGTGCAGGTTTTCCAGCTGGTATGAAATGGGATTTGTGCAGTAAAGCCAGCGGTGATAAAAAATATGTTATTTGTAATGCTGACGAGGGAGATTCAGGTGCATTTTCTGACAGATATTTATTAGAGGACCAGCCGTTAAGAGTTTTATTTGGAATGGTTATTTGTGGTTATGTAATCGGAGGCAATGAAGGTGTCTTATACATTAGAGGAGAATATCCAAAATCAATTGAAGCGATAAATGGTTGTATTAATGAACTTAAAAAAGCCAATCTACTTGGCGAAAATATTTTAGGAACCCAATTTTCTTTTGATCTTAATATTTGTATTGGCCAAGGAGCATATATATGCGGTGAAGAAACAGCTTTAATTGCCTCAATAGAAGGTCGGCGTGCCGAGGTAGATGTTCGACCACCTTTTCCTGTCACAGAAGGATTATATAAAAAACCAACTGTAGTTAATAACGTTGAAACTTTAGCTGCTGCAACTGGAATTTTAATTAATGGTGCTGAAAAATTCTCAAGAATTGGTAATAAAAAATCAGCTGGTACAAAACTTGTTTGTCTTGATAGTTTTTTTAACAATCCTGGTGTCTATGAAATAGACATGGGAACACCTATGAAAAAAATATTTAATGAAATTGGTGGTGGATACAAAAAACCTATTAAAGCTTTTCAAATTGGTGGACCTTTAGGAGGAGTTGTTCCTTTAAATGAAATTGATAATTTAAACTTAGATTTTCAAGAATTTACCTCTAAAGGTTTTATGTTGGGTCATGCAAGCGTTGTTAGTATTCCAAAAGATTTTTCGATGATTGAGTATATTCACCACTTATTTAAATTTTCTGCAGAAGAATCTTGTGGTAAATGCTTTCCAGGAAGACTTGGCTCTTATAGAGGTAAAGAAATGTTTGACCAAGCTCAGAATAAAACTGCTAAAATTCCTCTTAAATTACTTAATGAATTACTAGTTACTATGCAAAAAGGCTGTCTATGCGCTCTTTGTGGAGCAATCCCCACTCCTATTATGAATATTCTTAAGTACTTTGGAGATGAAATGAAAAATGATATAGTTAAAGATAATTAATGAGCTCTGAGAAAAGAAAAATAGCCTATATAGATGGAAAACCATATGAAATTGGTCATAACCACACTTCTATTTTAAAGTTTGTTAAAAGTTATGTTGGTGAGAAAAAAGTACCAACACTATGCGATGATCCTAATCTTGCGCCTTATGGTGCGTGTAGAATTTGTTCAGTTGAAGTTGCTTTAGTTAAAGATGGACCTACAAGAGTAGTTGCTTCTTGCCATACTCCTGTCGTTGAAAATCAACATATTTTTACAAACAATGAAAATTTAACAAATCTTAGAAAAAATATTATTGAATTAGTCTTAACAGACCATCCAATGACTTGCGGCACTTGTGAAGTTAATAATAATTGTGAACTCCAAACAGTGGCTAATGATTTAGGTATATCGGATCATCGATATAATAATCCAAAACAACACAAAGGTATTCCAAGAGACACTTCTCACGATTACATGAGAATGAATTTAGATAATTGTATTAATTGCGGAAGATGCGTAAGAGCCTGTGACGAAATTCAAGGATCATTTGTTTTAACAATGTCTGGACGAGGCTTTGAGTCTAAAATTACAACTGATAATGATATGTTGTTTGGTGACTCATCTTGCGTTTCATGTGGAGCGTGTGCACACACATGTCCAACAGATGCTATCTCTGATGTTTTTCAATCTAAATCTGCAGAGGTCGATAAAAAAGTTAGAACAACATGTTCTTATTGCGGAGTGGGTTGCAACCTTGAGGCTTCAATTAAAGATAACAAAGTAGTTGCAATTGACACTCCTAAAGAAACAGAAGTCAATGCTGGTCACACCTGCATAAAAGGAAGATATGCATTTGGTTTTTATGATCATCCTGACAGATTAAAAACACCTCTAATTAAAAGAAATGGCAAATTTGAAAAAGCCACGTGGGATGAAGCTTATGATTTTATTAAAAAAGAAATGAATCGAATTATTAAAAATAATGGACCAGATGCAGTAGCTGGTATTTCATCGGCAAGATGCACTAACGAAGAAAACTATATTTTTCAAAAAATGATTAGAGCTGTCGTTGGAACTAATAGCATAGATTGTTGTGCAAGGATTTGTCACTCACCTACTGCATGGGGAATGCAACAAACCTTTGGAACGGGCGCTGCAACAAATTCAACTGAAGATATTTATCATGCAGATTTATTTTTAATCATTGGTGCAAATCCAACTAATGCTCACCCGGTAACTGGCGCAAAAATTAAGCAGCAAGTCATGAAGGGGAAAAAATTAATAGTTTTAGATCCAATTACTACAGAACTTGCTAAACTAGCTGACTATCATATTAGATTAAGACCAGGAACTAACGTAGCCGTATTGAATATGATGCTACATTTCATTATTAAATCTAAATTATATAATGTAGATTTTGTAAGAGATCGAACTGAAGGTTTTGATAATTTTATTAAAGAAATCGAAAGACAAGATGTCGATTATTTAGCAAAAGTAGCTGGAGTTGATAAACAATTGGTTAAAGAGGCTGCCATTGCTTATGCTACAGCAAAAAACTCAATGGAATTCCATGGCTTAGGAGTAACTGAACATGAGCAAGGCTCAAAAACAGTGATGTTAATAGCAGATCTTGCAATGATTACAGGAAACATTGGAAGAAAAGGTGTTGGTGTAAATCCACTTAGAGGTCAAAACAATGTTCAAGGCGCTGCAGATATGGGGTGCCAACCTCATCAAGGAGCTGGTTATTTTGAAGTTGCAGATGAAAAAAACCAAAAATTCTATAGTGAAAAATATGGTGTAACTCATCCAACAAAACCTGGATTAAAAATTCCTGAAATGTTTGAAGCTGCAATAAAAAAAGAATTAAAAGCAGTTTGGATAATAGGAGAAGACATTGTTCAAACAGATCCTAATAGTGCGCATGTTGTTGAAGCAATGAATTCTTTAGAATTGTTAGTAGTACAAGAGATATTTATGAGCGAAACTGCAAAACTTGCTACTGTAGTTTTGCCAGGAACAACATTTTTAGAAAAAGATGGTACTTTTACCAACACAGAAAGAAGAATTCAAAGAGTAAACCGAGCTGTCCCACCACTACCAGGAACAAAAACAGATGGAGAAATTGTAACTGATATGATGCAAAAACTAGGATTTAATCAACCTACTTATGATGCCGATCAAGTCCTACAAGAAATTGCAGATATCGTTCCATTCTTTAAAGGAGTTACCAGAGAAAGACTGGGTAAACTTGGTTTACAATGGCCAGTTAAAGAAGATGGTACAGATACTAAAATTTTACACACAAAAACTTTTAAACTTGGCAAGGGTCGATTAAAAAACTTTGATTGGAAAGAGTCTACTGAAATAGAAACAAATAAAAAAGAGTATCCACTTATACTTACCACTAGTAGAGTTTTAGAACATTACAATTGTACAACAATGACCAGAAGAACTAAAAATATTAATATCGTCAACGAAGATATTCTTTTGATACATCCTAAAGATGCCGCTGATAGAGATATTAACACTGGAGACATTGGCAGATTGTATTCTGGCAGAGGAGAGGTTGCACTTAAAGTAGAAGTAACAGATAAAGTTAAACAAGGAATTGTTTTTACAACTTTCCATTTTCCAGAGCACATGGTTAATATGGTTACAGGTCATGGTAAAGATGAGGAAACTATGTGTGCAGAATATAAAGTTTCTTCTGTAGAAGTTCAAAAAATTTCAAATCAATTTAAAACGATTGTTGAACCAAAAGAAAATCAAGCAGAAGTCAGTTAAATAAAAATGACCATAGGTTGGCATTTTGATAATACTTACGCGAAATTATCAGATACATTCAAAGAAACTATAAAGCCAGTTCCAGTTAAAAATCCAAAATTAGTTATATTAAATGAAGAATTGGCAAAAGAGCTAGGGTTAGATTTTTCTAAAGTTGACAAAGAAGAGCTGTCTAAAATTTTTTCAGGAAACAACTTGCCTGTTGGCAGTGATGCAATCGCTCAAGCTTACGCTGGACATCAATTCGGTCATTTTACAATGCTGGGCGATGGAAGAGCAATTCTTTTAGGTGAACATTTGTCAAATAAAAACAAGCGTTTTGATATCCAATTCAAAGGATCTGGAAAAACTTCCTTTTCAAGAAGTGGTGATGGGCGAGCAGTTTTAGGACCAATGCTTAGAGAATATATAATAAGTGAGGCGATGCACGCTTTAAATATTCCAACAACAAGAAGTTTAGCAGTAGTTAAAACTGGTGAACTGGTTGCAAGAGAAGAGCTTTTACCAGGAGCAATTCTAACTCGAATTGCATCAAGTCATATTAGAGTTGGAACTTTTCAGTACATTGCGGCAAAACAAAATTTAGAAGAATTAAACATCTTGGTCGATTACACCATTGAGAGACACTTTCCAGAAATTAAATCATCTAAGAATAAAGCACTAGACTTACTAAATTTATTAATTGAAAGACAATGTCAATTGGTAGTCAATTGGATGCGTGTCGGATTTATTCATGGAGTGATGAATACTGACAATATGACAATCTCTGGTGAAACTATTGATTATGGACCTTGCGCATTTATGAATCAGTATAATCCTTTAACCGTGTTTAGTTCGATCGATCAATTTGGCCGATATGCCTATGCCAATCAACCAAAAATTACTAAATGGAATTTAGCAAGATTCGCTGAATGTATTATTCCATTGGTAGATGACGATCAAGATAATGCAATTAAAATTATCACAGAAGTAATTAATAATTTTGAAAAAATTTATGAAAATAAATGGCTAAATATGATGAGAGATAAACTTGGATTATTTAGTGAAGATAAAAATGATAAAAAATTAATATCTGATTTATTGACCTTGATGCAAAACCATCATGCCGATTATACAAATACTTTTTGTTATTTAATGAATTTTAAAACTGAAAATAATCAAATGTTTAACGACAAAGATTTTTTAAACTGGTTTAATCAGTGGGAAACAAGAGTTAAAAAAAACAATGTTTCAAAAGAAAAATATCTTAAATTAATGCAAAGTTCTAATCCACTGGTAATTCCTAGAAATCATAAGGTTGAAGAAGCTTTAAAGGCTGCTAGTGAAAATAATTTAGAAGTAATGAATAAATTGTTAACGGTTTTAAAAAAACCCTACGATCATCAAAATGATATTATTCACTATCAATCACCTTCTCCTCTAAGTGAAAAAAAATATCAAACTTTTTGTGGAACTTAAAACCTATAATACGTAAGGCTCTGGCCTTGCTTTTTGTCCGAGTACTCTCTCAACCGCCATATTAGTAATATCAATCGTTTGATAAGCACCAGTTGTAATTAACTCACTTAAAGCTCTGCCGATACCTGGTGCCTGCATTACTCCTCTTCCTGTAAATCCTGTTGCTAAATAAACATTATCGAATTTAGGATGTTTTCCTACAACAGCATTATGATCTAATCTATTACAATCATAATAACCTGCCCAACCTCCTGTTAATTTTAATTCTTCAAAAATAGGCATTCTCAGCGCTAAAGCTGGCCAGACCAATTCTTCAAAATCTTCCCATGCTGGCTCTAAATCTTTTGCCTCAAATACAGATTTAGGTGAACCAGCCAAATACTCTTTTCCTTCTGGTCTACAATAAATTCCCGTAGTTAAATCACCAATCAGAGGCATTTTAGGAATGTGTGTTGGGCACTTTACTCTAAAAACTGTATGTTTTTGTGGTTCAACAGGTATATCTTCGAGCAATTCTTTGGTCCAACAACCAGCTGCCGATATAATAATTTTAGCATTAATTTCTAGAAGTGATTTTACATTACCTTTAATAAACTCAGCACCAAGATCAATTGCTTTACTTTTAAGAGCACTATGAAATAAAAAAGGATCTATCCATCCTTCAGTTTGATTATCAGTAAAAGTTGCTGTTTCAATACCTTCACTATTTATATAAGAAAAATAATTTGATAACTCAGAACCTTTAACATTTTTGGTACCAGCATCACACGCTTTGTGATTTTCTAGAGCTTTATATTGCTCTTCAGCATGCTCTGGACCAAATAAAAGCAAATAGCCATTAGGAACCATGCTGGCTGTTGGGTTTGGGTTTTTTTTAGTTTTTAATAACTGCGGTATTTGAAAAATAAATTCTCTTGCGAATTTTCCTAATAAAATATTTTCTTTTTGTAAAAATTGTCTTCTAAAACCACCTAACGACAATGGGAAGGATGCTGTTTTGTAAGTTGGATCCTTTTCAATAACTTTAACTTTTCGACCTGCTTTTGCCAAAAAATAAGCAGAGGAAACACCTATAATGCCTCCACCAACAATAACAACATCATCCATGATTAATTTAAATACAACAAAGTTACATTAAGCGTTAAAGCAAAAGTACACCAAAGTAAATACGGTATCATTAAATAAAAACTAAATAAATTGACGCGTCTAAATCTAACAATAAGAACAATTATTAAACCAATTAGAATTAGCAATATAACAAAAGCTATAAAAATTTTATGAAAAACAAAAAAAACAATACTCCAGGTAGTGTTAAAAATTATATGAATAAAATAAATAACAATTGTACCAGTGTCTTTATTTTTACTATGCCAAAAAAGCCAAATTGCCAATGCCATCATTAAATAAAGCGTGGTCCAAACTGGAGCAAAAATCCAATCAGGAGGATTAAAAGTTGGCTTTATAAGTGTTGAATACCAGGGTTCTTTATATTTAATTGTAGCAAATCCACCAATAAACGAAGCTGAAAAAGTAATAATAAAAAAAAATATTAATGATAAAAATTTATTTTTGAGCATATTGGTAATATACATCATCTATAATGAATAAAAAAACTATTTGGATAACTGGTGGAAGCACTGGCATTGGTAAAGCATTAGCAATTAAATTTGCAAATGAAGGTTGGAATGTAGCAATTTCAGCTAGAACAGAAGCTCTTCTAAATGAAATGTCACAAAAATATGAAAATATAAATGGATTTCCACTCGATGTTACAAATAAATTAAAATGTGCAGAAGTTTTTCAGCAAATAAAAAATAAATATCAAGATATTGACATATGTTTCTTTTCAACAGGCACCTGGGATCCCAAAAAAGAGGAATATATAGATTTAGAGCGAATTGAAGAGGTATTTAAAGTGAATTTTTTTGGAACTTTAAATAGCATCAAATCAGTTGAAGAGTATTTTAAAAATAAAAAAAAAGGTACTATAGCAATTGTTTCTTCGGTTGCTGGCTATAGAGGATTACCAAACTCCACCGGTTATGGTCCATCAAAGTCTGCATTAAATAATTTAGCGGAAAGCTTGTATTTGAATTTTAAAAAATACAACGTTCGCATTTGCTTAGTCTCACCAGGATTTATAAAAACTCCAATGACAGATAAAAATAACTTTAAAATGCCTTTTTTGAAAACACCAGAATATGCAGCAAATAAGATTTATGATGGATTAATTAATAAAAAAGTATTTGAAATTCATTTTCCTAAACAATTAACACTAACACTGAAGCTTCTAAGTTTTTTACCAAGTATAATTTACTTTAGATTAATTAAATTACTTACAAAATATTAGGAAAAAGTTAATTCTTAATAAAAAAGACTGTTAATTCAGCAACTTTTATTCCAAACTTAGTCATCGTAGCACGATTAATTGCAACTTTTTCATCTTGCATAAATATCCAATCATCAAAAGTAATTTTGATTTCTTTGCCTTTAATCGGAACTAACAAAACATATTCAAATTTAAAAGCCGGACCGTAAGAATACCCTTTTGCCTTGCCGACAACATCTCCAGCTGTTCCTTCGTAATTGTTTTCATCAATTTTATTAATTTGCCACTGTCTTGTTTGAATTTCACCATCATCCCAGTTAAATTTTTCATCTAAAGTTAGTTGGTTGCCATCCCACTTTCCATTTAAATCTGCTGAAAATTGTCTTGTCACTTTACCAGATCTATTTTGAAGTATTCCCCAGGCTTTAATATTGCCAGATAAATAGTTTTCAATAATTAATCTTGGTTTTTTGTTTTTAAAATCTTCTGGTTTCATAGCACTATTTTTTGAACAGCTTGTAATTAAGAATATAGAAACTATCAATAAAATTGATCTAATTAGTTTTAATTTAAGCATATGGTTTAATTGATACACTATTTGTTTTGAAGTGAGAATTGAATCAAATCAATATTCTTTGATTTAAAGCCTGCCTCACAGTAGGAAAGATAAAATTCCCACATTCTTTTAAAGTTTAAATCAAATCCTTGTTTTTTTATCAAATCCCATTTCCTTAAAAAAGTGTCTCTCCAAATTGATAAAGTACTAGAATAATGATCCGCGTAAGAACTATATGAATTAAAAATAAGATTATTTTTCGCGGCAAATTTTTGCAAACTACCTATTGATGGCAGAAAACCGCCAGGGAAAATGTATTTTCGAATAAAATCTTGTTTATTTTTATATCGTTCGTACAAGCTATCATTTATCGTGATAGCCTGAATGGCCGCAACACCTCCGTCAAATAAATTTTTTTTAATTACATTAAAATAACTATCTAAGTAATTTTGACCAACCGCTTCTATCATTTCTATTGATGCAATTGAATTGTATTTGCTTTTTAGATCTCGATAATCTTTAATTTCTATATTTACTTTTTCATTTAAACCGCACTTATAAATTCTATTTTTAGCAAATTCGAATTGCTTTTGAGAGATAGTAATGCAATCAAGTTTTACGTTGTAATTTTTTCCCAAATACTCGGCAAAACCTCCCCAGCCACAACCAATTTCAAGAATTTTATCTCCTTCACCAGGTTTAATTAAATCTATTAATTTTTGATACTTGTTATTTTGAGCTTTTGATAGTTCTTTTGAATTATCATCAAATATAGCACTAGAATAAGTCAGGGTTTCATCTAACCATAATGAAAAGAATTCATTTCCCAAATCATAATGTTTAGCAATATTTTTTTTGCTACGATTTTTTGTATTTTTAATAAATTTATTTTTTAAAAAATTTATTAAATGAAAATCGAAAAGATAACTAAATTTATTTACAATATTTATATTTTTTGCCATTAATTCAATTAAATCGGAAAGGTTATTCGTCTCAAATTCACCTTTCATATAACATTCAGCAAAAGCTATATCTCCACCTTTAATTAATTTAAAAGTTAAATTTGGAGATTTAATTGTAATAAAGGCTTTATGAAAACTTTCTGAGTCACCAAACTTTAAAAGATCACCTTTAAAAGTAACAACTTCTAAATATCCATATTGAATATTTTTCAAAAGATAAAATACTATTTTGTCAGCTAGATTATATAAGAACATTAATTTTCGATTGATTCGCTATTAAATATTTTAATTTTTTTCTTAACAATTTTTATTCCTTTTAACCATAATTTAAATGCTTCATAATGTATTGCAGCAATTATCTTAAATGTCATTAATGGATGAGATAAATAAGCTTTAATTATTTCTTTACTTGAAAAATCGACTCTTTGACCATCTTGTGATGCGTATAATATTTTACCGTATTGATCATATTGATCAATTATTACCGAAATTTTATCAGCAGGTTTCAAGATTTTAAAAAGATAATTACAGTCCATTTCCATGAAAGGAGATACATATAATTTTTTTGAACAATTGTGCTGCAATAAATTTTCATTATTAGTGTTTTTAAAAATATAAGTATGCTGTTCACCGTGTGTGTTTTTAACTTCATACAAGATTGATATTAACTGTTCGTTTAAATCATATATGTAAAAAACACTTAATGGATTAAATACATAGCCTAGTATTCTTGGATAACATAAGAGTTTTATTTTAATATTTTCTGTTTTGATATTATTTTTTTTTAAATGCTCATACACCCAATTAACTAAAGATGATCCGTCTCTCTTTCCGTGATCTTTTTCAAAAAAACTAATTAAATTAAATTTATTAAAAGAAAAAAATTTTATTTTATTATCCAAGATTTCTAATTCTGATAAATCGATTAATAGTGAAAATACTTTATATTTAAAAAAATGAACTTTGGGTTTAAATCTTTTGTGAATAACCGTTCCACTATAAATAGAGGATTTAATCATTTAAGGTTTTAAGCATTTCGATTGATGATTTTATTCCATCTTCATGAAATCCGTAACCAAAATAACTTCCGCTAAACAATGTATTTTTTTTATTTTGTATTCCAGATAGTTTTGATTGACTCTTTAAAGCATTTTCATCGTAATAAGGGTGCGTGAACTCAACTTTCTTATAAACTAAATTGTCCTCAATTTTAAAAAAAGGATTTATAGTTAAAAAAATATTTCTATCAATCTTAAGATTTTGTAATTGATTAAGCCAGTAGGTTACTGATGATTGTTGATGATTCTTTGAATTTAAGGACGAGTTCCATGAGCACCAAGCTTTTTTATTTTTTGGCATTACAGTTTGATCAAAATGTACTAGAGCAATATTTTTTTTATAATTAAAACTACTAAGAACTTCTTTTTCTTCATTTGATATATCCGCTATAATTTTTAAGGTTTCATCTGCATGTGTAGATAATACTACTTTGTCGTAATTAAAAAATTCACTCTCAGAACCATAATAAACTTTTACACCATTATCATTTCTAATAATTTTTTTTATTTCATAGTTTTTATAATGTTCTCCACTAAGATTAGATAAAATTTTATCCACATAAGTTTTGCTTCTATTTGAAACTGTAAACCATTGGGGCCTATTGCTTAATTTAAATAAACCATGATTTTTAAAAAAACTTATGAAGAAAATTAACGGCATATTTGACGCTTCATAAGGTGGCATAGACCAGATAGCAGAAACCATTGGTATTATATGATAATTTATAAAATATTGTGAGATTTTAATTTGCTTAAGATATTCACCAAGCGTCATTTCTTTAGACAAACTTTTTATTTGAACTTTTTCACATTGATTATAAAAACTTATTATTTCAAAAAACATTTTAACAAACTTAAAATTAAAAAAATTTTTTTTGTTAGAGAAAATACCTCTGAGACCCTTACCACAATATTCTATATTAGTGTCTTTAACGGTTACTGAAAAAGACATGTCACTTTTTTCAATCTGGACATTGTTTTCTTCAAAAAAATTAATTAAATTAGGATAAGTATCTTTGTTAAAAACCATAAATCCTATATCAACTTGGACTTTTTGATTATTTTTATAAACCACATCAAGTGTATAAGAATGACCTCCAAAACGATCTTCCTTTTCAAATAAATCTACTTTATGTTTTTTTGATAAGTAATATGCAGAAGTTAATCCTGAAATTCCCGACCCTATAACTGCAATTTTCATTATTTATTAATAGTTTTATTCAGCAACATCTTTAGATTCATTAATAGCAAAGCATGAAAAAAATTCATTTTCATTTAACGGTTTAATATTTGTTAATTTTTTTTTCTGATAGATGTAGATTATAAAATTGAAGCAAAACTGCAAAGATAACTATTGATCCACCTAGCAAAATTGTACTTGGTGGTTTTTCAGCTAAAAAAATCCACGCCCACAGTGGACCTAAAACCGCCTCTGTAAGCATAATTATCCCTACCATGGCTGATGGAGTTTTTTGTGCGCCAATTGTTATTAAAATAAAACCAATTCCTAATTGTAAAAATCCCGCCAAAAAGCCCAAAAAGATATCACTTGGAGAAATTATAATTTTTTCAGACATTAAATAACCAATTAGCAATGAAAATATTCCTGCTATGAACTGAATAGGAACCATATCAACATTAGGATATTTTCTAATTATCAAAATTAAAACTGCAAAGGATAATGGCATTATGAATGAAACTAAGTTTCCAACCATTTGGCCACCAGATAAAGAATTTCCGATCATCAAAAAAATACCTGCAAGAGCCAAAATAATTGATGTCAATGTTATTAATGAAATTTTTTCTTTTAAAAAAAAATATCCAAAAATTGCTAAAAAAATTGTTTGAGTTTGGAGAATAAAATTAACATTAGCAACGGTAGTGTTGTACATTGCAAATACGTATCCGCAAAAACCCAATGACAAAATAAAACCACCTAAAAGTCCAGGAATACCTGAAATATAAAATATTTTAAAGATTTTCTGCTTATATGTAAGAATTAAGTAAAAACTAATTACAATTAGAAAAAAAATAGTTCTCCAAAATAAAATTTGCCAGGGGCTCGCACCTTCGAACAACTTTACAATAAGACCACCAAAACTTAAGGTAGATGCACCTAAAAAAACTAATAGTGGTCCTGGCAATTTTCTAATTAAATTCATTTAAAATTTCTGCATATCTGTCAATTTCGCTCAAATATTTTTTATATAGTTCCTCAGCTTCTTCAAGATTTACTTCTTTAAAAGTAACCTCGGAATTTGGCATTAGCTGAGCTAGATTGTCCAAATCAGCAGATATAACTGTTGCTATTTTAGGATAACCTCCAATTGTCCCGTGATCGGCAAGCATTATAATTGGATTGCCATTTGCAGGAACTTGAATAGTACCTTTAACTATCCCCTCTGACTTAATATTTGTATTTACTATATTTTCTAGTTCAGGTCCTGATAATCGAACGCCCATACGATCAACTAAATTTGTAATTTTAAATGGCTCAGCAAAAAATATTTTTTTGGATTTTTCTGAAAAAAAATTAAAATTAGTTCCCTTGATAACTCTAATAATTTTTTCTCTAGAATTTTTATATCTTAATTGTCTTACTTTTAAAGAGTCGCTAAATTCATTTTTAATAAAAATTTTTTCACCAATTGAAAATTTTTTTCCATTATTTGGACCTATTCCTGCTTTGGTATTTATAGAACAGCTATTCCAGACTTTTTTAAAATTTAAACCATCTTTAATTGCTAAATAACCGTACAAAGAATCTTTTGTTGATTTAATGTCAATTTGGTCACCCTGATTAAGAGTATAGATCTGATAACAATTACCTTTTTCAAGATTAGAATTGTTTCGAATAATATCAAATATGACATCACCCGAAATACATGCTGCAACTTTACCATTATATAGTTTTAAGAGAGGTCCTTGAAATGCAAACTCAATTACTGCTTCATCAATATTATTTTTTAAAATTAGATTAGATAATTTGAAATTTTTTTGATCTACGGCTCCACTAACTGTTATTCCAAGATGATATAGATGATTTCTGCCTTTATCTTGAATGGTCGTGTTAGTACCAGGCCTACAAACCTCAAAATAAATATTTTTATTTCCAATTGTCATATTGTGTTTTGGTAATTGGATAAAAAGTTATTTTATCGCCAGGGTTAATTAAATTAGGTTTAGTTTCATCAAGTTTATTAAAAATTTTTAATGGAGTATTTCCAATAATATTCCACCCTCCAGGGCTTTCCGATGTATAAATATTTGTAAACTGTTCAGTTATTCCAACGGAACCCTCAGGAACATTTACCCTCGGTGTTTCTAATCTTTGACAACGAATTTTTTCATTAATATCTCCTAAAAAGGGCATACCCGCTATAAATCCTGTCATATAACAAAAATATTCTTGTTGATAAAATAAATCTAAGATTTGTTCTTTTGATTGATTGGTAATTTTAGTTATTCTTTCAAAATCAAGTGCAAAATTCCCTTCTGAGCAAACAGGTATTTTAATGCTTTGGTGAGAGATTTTTTGATGACTAATAATTTTTAGATCAGAAATAAAATTTCTTACTTTTAGATAGCTGGTAATAGATAAATCAAAACTTATTATTAGCTTATTATAGGATGGGGTTAGGTTAGTTATCCCTTCAATTTTTTTTAATTCATTAAGTTTTGAGATTTGATTAAAATAATTAATTACTCTTGAATTTATTTCTTGATTAACTTCTGAGCCAAAGTCACAATAAATAGCTGCGTCACCAAGTGCTAATATATTTTTAATCATGGCATGTTATACTTAAGTATTAATACTATGGAAATTAATATCAATTGTGATTTAGGTGAAAAATCTAAACATCATTCAAATAAAAACGATCCTGATTTACTTAAAATAGTTAATTCAGCAAATGTCGCTTGTGGCTATCATGCTGGTGATAATGAGTCGATGAATCAAGTTGTCGAAATATCAAAAAGGAACGGTGTAAGTATTGGAGCACACCCATCATTTTATGATTTAGAAAATTTTGGAAGAAATAGAATGTACCTTTCTGCTACTGAAATAAGAAAATTAATAATTGATCAATACGAAATCTTAGAAAAAATAGCATTAAATCATGGAGAAAATGTTACTCATGTAAAGCCTCATGGCGCTCTAAACAATATGGCCTGTGAAGATATTGAGCTTGCAACTACTTTAGCAAAAACGATAAATGAAATAAATAAAGATCTGATTTACTTGGTGCCTACAGGATCAAAAATGGCAGAAGCGGCTAAAAAACAAGACATGAGAATAGCTTGTGAAATTTTTGCAGATAGAAATTATGAAGATGACGGAAATTTAGTTTCTAGAAAAAAATCTAACGCACTTATTACTGACCCCAATCTAGCTAAAAAACATGTTTTGAGTATGGTTAAAAATCAAGCCCTTAATTGCTATAGTGGAAAACAAATACCTTGTGAAATAGATTCGGTATGTATACATGGTGATAATGAAAGTGCATTAGCTACGGCAAAATTTATAAGAGACGATCTGTTAGAAAATAAAATTACTTTAAAACCCCTAAATAAAATGACTAAATTTATATAAATGTCTAAAAAAATTATTTTCTTCGTACTTGCTTTTATAACTTTAACTAACATTTGTTATTCTGCTGGTTCTTCTGGTGGATCTTCTGGTGAATCTTCTGGTGAATCTTCTAATAAATCTGATTATAGTAAAGCAGTTGATTTAATTAAATCTGCAAAAAAATATGAAAAAAAAGAACAAAATGACCAAGCTCAAGAAAGATATAAAAAAGCTAATACATTATTAATAAAATCCAATAGTGATAAACCTAATAATGTTGATACCTTAAATTATTTAGGATTTACAACTAGAAAACTAGGCGATTATGCAAATGGAGAAAAATATTATTTAGAAGGATTAGCTATAGATCCTAATCACAAAGGTATTAACGAATATTTAGGCGAGCTTTATGTGGCTACAGGAAGAATTGAGTTGGCTAATGAAAGGCTATCAGTTTTAGAGTCATGTAAATGTGAAGAGTACAATGAATTAAAAGAAATAATAGAGGGAATTAAAAAATCTAAATATTAATTCCAACCACCTACGGCCTTTACTTCTAAAAATTCTTCAAGACCGTGAGCTCCAGCTTCACGCCCAATGCCAGAATGTTTAAATCCTCCGAAAGGCGCGTCGTCAGCAATACCTGCTCCATTAACATCGACCATTCCAGATCTTAACTTTCTAACTAATCTTTTAATTTTTTCTGGATCTTGAGTTTGGATATAGTTTGTTAATCCGTAGGGAGTATCATTTGCAATTTGAATAGCCTGTTCCTCTGTTTCAAATGGTATTACTGATAACACTGGTCCAAAAATTTCCGTTTTTGCAATTACCATATCATTGCTTACATCAGCAAAAACTGTAGGTCTTACATAGTAACCTTTTTCCAGACCTTTTGGCTTGCCCAGTCCTCCTGCTATTAAATTTGCTCCTTCGTCTATGCCTTTTTGAATTAAGTTTTGAATTTTATTAAATTGAGCTTCAGAAATAACCGGTCCAATATGATCTCCTTCTTTTTCAGGATCACCAACCTTAAATTCATTGGTATATTTTTTTAGTCTTTCTATAGCTTCATTATAAATTGATTTTTCGACCAACATTCTAGTTGGTGCGTTACAAGATTGACCCGAATTACTAAAGCATCTTAATGCTCCTCTTTCTATCGCCTCAGAATCTGCATCTTTAAAAATAATATTTGCTCCTTTGCCACCAAGTTCTAAACTTATTCTCTTAAAATCTTTTGCAGCATTTTGTAAAATTAAAGCACCTGCTCTTGTTGATCCAGTAAATGAAATCATATTAATATCTGGGTGACTTGTTAAAGCATTGCCCGTTGTGGCACCATCACCATTAACAAGGTTAAAGACACCATTTGGAAATTTTACTTCATGGATAATTTCAGCAAGTATCATTGATGATAAAGGTGCTAACTCAGATGGCTTTAAAACCATAGTACATCCAGAAGCTAAAGCTGGAATTACTTTTAAGCATACTTGGTTCATTGGCCAGTTCCAAGGGGTAATTAATGCACAAACCCCTTTTGCTTCATATATAAGTCTTTGATTTGGAGCATGTTCACCTAAGGGTTTTTCAAAATTGAATTTTTTTAAATGTTTAATAAAAGATTTTATATGACTTGCTCCAGTATTCACTTGCAGTTTACTTGCAAAATCTTTTGGGGCACCCATTTCTACTCTAATAGCAATAGCGATATCATCCCAACGTTTTTTATAATTTTCATAAACTTTCTCTAACAGCTCAACTCTTTGTTCTTTAGAAGAGAATGCCCAAGTCTCAAATGCTTTCTTAGCGGCACTAACAGCAATATCTACATCTTTTTTACCACCAACGGATATGACTGCAGCATTTTCTTCAGTTGCTGGGTTAATCACATTTATTACATTAGAACTTTTGGGCTTAACCCAATCACCATTAATATAGAAATTTTTTTTATCTAACATTCTGAAAAATATTTTTTATTTTTTTTTTGCAAATAAATTAGTTAATTCAAATACAATTGTTGCTGCCGCTAAAGAAGTAATTTCGGCATGATCATATGCTGGTGATACTTCGACGACATCTGCTGAAATTAAATTTAAGCCTGATAAACCTCTTAGGACATTGACAATTTCTCTTGTGGTCATTCCAGCAATTTCAGGGGTCCCGGTTCCTGGGGCAAAGGCCGGATCTAATACATCAATATCAATTGAAAGATATAACGCATGATTACCAACTCGATCTCTTATTCTTTGAGCAATTTTATCTGTACCTTGGGTTTGAAATTCATCACAATGAATTATTTTAAAACCGAAACTTTCGTCATTTTTAATATCATTTCTACTATAAAGAGGACCTCGAATACCAACATGCATTGAGGCGTCATCTAAAAATAAGTTTTCTTCTCTGGCTCTTCTAAAGGGCGTGCCGTGAGTATAAGGCGCTCCAAAATAAGTATCCCAAGTATCAAGATGAGCGTCAAAATGAACTAAGGCCACTGGGCCATTATTTACTTTGTTAACTGCTCGTAACAGTGGCAGCGCGATCGTATGATCGCCACCTAAACTTATTATTCCTCCTACTTTATTTAATAATTCGGTTGCACCATCTTCAATTTGTTTAATGGCTTCATTAATATTAAATGGATTGCAGGTAATATCCCCCGCATCTGCTACTTGCTGAACTTTAAAAGGTTCAACATCATAACTTGGATGATAATTTGTTCTTAAATGTCTTGAGGCTTGACGGATACTTTGTGGACCAAATCTTGCCCCAGGTCGATAACTAGTTCCTGCATCAAAAGGAATACCAACAATAGCAACATCACAACTTTCAACATCTCTTAATTCAGGTAATCTTGCAAATGTGGATGGACCGGCAAATCTTGGTACCTTGGTTCCACTGACCGGTTGAATAGGATTTTTGTTACGTTCTTTTTTCATTTATATAAAAAATATACCACATTATAATTAAATCGAATATCATCTAATTTAAAATTATGAAGATTTTAAAGCTTTTATTTATAATTTTTATTTTAATAACACCCGCAAAAGCAAATACTATTTATAATCTTACTCAAATTCCTGATTTAGAAATTTATGAATTAAATACTTCTAACAATCTGAATTATTTATATGCTCTTAAACCATTTAGGCTTGGGGTTGAAAAAAATATAAGCTGTTTTAACTCTGAAAAAGAAATACTTGAAAAAAAACATCCTACTATAAAAAAAAATTTAAACCGATATTCAAAAGAATTTTTAAAAAAAATTAGTCTTAAATATCTTGTAATGTGTCAGGATTTGTCAATATCTGGAATAAATACTGCAGGAATTCCTAACAATATTATGAAAACTTTAATTATAGATATAAAATTTAATGAAAAATATTTTGAGAGAGTTATTCATCACGAGGTATTTCATTTAATTAACGATAGTAACAAACTGCTCTTCAATGAAGATGAGTGGCATAGCTTCAATGTAAAAGATTTTAAGTATGCGGATTGCTCAACGTGCACTGATAAGTTGGGACTTGATACTTATTCTAATACCGAAGGATTTTTTACTGAATATTCTAAATCAACTGCTTCTGAAGATATGGCGGAAGTATTTTCACACTTAATGACTGGTAAATATGAATTTAAAAATGACATTATTTTAAATAAAAAAATCAAATTTATCAAAAAAAACATAGCTAAAATAGATAATAATTTTCAATTTTAAAATGATAACAAAAATTAAGGCAACTATATTTGAAAAAATAATACTACTCTTTCTAATTTTGCTTGGAATTTTTACTATAAGTTTTTTTATAGTAATTAAAAATAAATGCTTATTTATAAAAGATTTTGATCCTCAAAAAATTAAATTTGATTACCCAGAAAACATTGCAATTTTAAATGCTCCTTGTGGAAATATTATCATTGAACTTTATCCAGAAATATCACCAAATTCCGTAAATCGATTTAAAATGTTAATTCAATCAGGTGCTTATGATAATGTCGCCTTCCATAGAGTAATTAAAGATAAATTAGTCCAAGCAGGTGATCTTGAATTTGGCAAAAAAGACCTGATAGATTATGGAAAAATAGGAACGGGTAAATCAGGACTAGGGACAATTAAATCTGAATTGGATGCTAAATTTGATTACAAAAAAGGTAGTGTTGCCTTAGCAAAAACATTTGCAAATGATACTGAGGATAGTCAATTTTTTATAATTCTTCAGGATGAGCCTTTATTTGAGGGTGAATACACTCCTATAGGTAGAGTTTTGTATGGTTTAGAAATATTAGAAAAAATTAAATATGAAATGTATTCAGAATATGTATTGAGACCAGATTTTATTAAAACATTTAAAATGCTAAATTAATATCCTAACTTTTTATCAATTTGGTTAAAAAGCTTTTGACCTTTAATAAATAATCTCAAATTCTTAAAAAATAAATTCAATGTCATATTTATGTAATTGCCTTTATCATCAGATGACACATGTGGAGTAATAACAAGATTAGGAACATTCCATAATTTAGATTTTTTTTGTAAAGGTTCTGATGAAAATACATCTAGTATTGCTCCCGCTAACCTTCCTTCTTTAAGCATTTCGCACAAACAATCATAATCTAAAGCTGATTGACGACCAATATTTACTATTCCACAGGTAGGTTTAAGTAAATTTAATCGTTTACGGTTAATTAAATTTTTAGTTTCATTTGTTTCGGGAAGCGCAAGATACAAGATATCAGCTTTTGATAGAATACTATCAATTTTATCAATTGTTATAATTTTAGAAAATCCTTTTACGTTTTTTCCTCTTTTATTTACACCAATAATATTTGCCCCTAAAGGTGCCACCAGTTTAACCATCGAGGATCCAAGTGAACCTGTGCCTATAACTACAATATTTTTGCCTGCAATTGGATTGCTAAATAAAGAAATAAATTTTTTATTTTTTTGATTGGTAATAATTTTTGGTAGGTGATTTTGAAGCATCAAAACACTCATTAAACCATATTCTCCTGCTTTTTTAGATTGAATACCACTATTGTTAGTTATTATTAATTCTTTGGACGACCAAGCAAATGGGGTTAAATGCTCTACGCCTACTGCAGTAATATGAATCCATTTTAAATTTGGGGCAATTTTTTTAATATTTTTTTTCGGAAAATCATAAGTAAGCAAAATGTCTGTATTTGACATTGAAGAAATAAAATTATCTTCATCCCAATCAATAAAAAATTCTACTTTTTTATAAATATCTGTTTGATTATTAATAAAATTATCTATGTGCTTTTGGGTAATTGTATAATTTTTTTCACCCTCTAAATCTGTTGGGAACGTACCAGGCCGAGCATGATTATTTTTTATATGAACTTTAATTTTTTTACTATTTATCAAAATATTTTTTAAATATATTAAATAAACTAATAACTTTTTTGATACAAATATATTTTGTTATATATTAAGTTTCTTTAGTTTCTTTTAATTCCTCTTAATCTTTCAGATCTTCTTCTTAACAATTCTGCTGTCACAAGAATCAAAGTTGACAAAATAATTAAACATGTTGCTACAGCTAAAATAGTTGGGCTTATTTGTTCTCTTAAACCTACCCACATTTGAATTGGTATCGTAGTATTTTCAAGACCCGCTAAAAACAATACAACTACAACTTCATCAAACGACGTTACAAAAGCAAATAAAGCTCCGGATATCACTCCTGGCATAATTAAAGGTAACGTGATTTTCATAAATGTATTTACAGGATTGCTTCCAAGACTAGCGGCGGCTTTTGTGACACTATGATCAAAGCCCGATAAAGTTGCTGTAACTGTAATTACTACAAAGGGTGTTCCTAAAATAATATGTGACAATACAATTCCAGTATGTGTTGCTGCTAAACCCACTTTTGCCATAAAGAAAAAAATTGCAGTTCCAGAAATAATTAACGGTACAATCATAGGTGAAATTAGTAAGGCCATAAATGCAGCTTTGTATGGCATGTACCTACTACTTAAACCTATAGCTGCTAATGTTCCAAGAATTGTTGAACCAATGGTTGCAAAGATAGCAATAATAAAACTATTTTTAGCTGCTAACCCCCAGGGATTTTTAGTGCCAAATATCATTTCCTTATACCATCTTAAAGAAAAAGCTTCTGGATCTAATGCTAGCATTTTATCTGAAAAGTGAAGGAACGGTTCAGCATTAAATGAAAGTGGTAAAATTACAAACAAAGGTGCAACTAGAAATAAAAATACCAAACCACAAATAGTTAAATATGAATAATGCCATATTCTGTAATGTAATGGTGTATATTTTGGTAACGCCATAAATTATCCTAGTTTAATATTATCAATTCCAACTAATTTGTGGTAAATCCAATATATTGTTAAAACTGCAACTAATAACATAGTTCCAAGCGCTGCTGCAAAAGCCCAATCTAGCGAACTTTTCATATGATAAGCAATCATGTTACTAATTAAACTTCCACTAGCGCCCCCTACAAGAGCCGGTGTAATATAATAACCAATAGCTAAAATAAATACCAGTAAGCATCCAGCTCCAATGCCAGGAATCGTTAAAGGAAAATAAATTTTTACAAAAGATATCAGTGGAGTTCCACCTAAAGATTTGCCAGCTCTCATCAAGCTTGGTGGAATAGTTTTCATAACACTGTAAAGAGGTAGAACCATAAAAGGTAATAAAATTTGGGACATGGTTATAAATGTTCCAATCATATTGTGCATTAACTCGGGTCTATTGTCGTCTGCAGCAAGGCCGAGCCATACTATTAAATTATTTATAGGTCCTTCTTGCTGAAGCAAAATCATCCAACTAGATGTTCTTACAAGTAGCGATGTCCAAAATGGCAATAACACGCATATCATTAATAAATTACTATATTTCATTGGTATGGTCGAAAGTAAATACGCAATCGGATAAGAAAGTAAAAAACAAGAAACTGTAACCCAAAATGCTACTTTTAGAGTTCTTAGCCAAAGAGTTACATGAATGCTTTTTTCATCTTCAACTTGAACAATTTTTTTTTGTTGATCGAGGGTTAAATCAATGCCTTTTAAATATTTAACGTAGGTCCATTTTGGTGAAGTATTTTTTATTGCAATCCAATAATCTAAACTACGCCAGATTTCATGAGTATTCATAAACTGTTCTTTATAATTTTCTTTTTTAAAATCTAAGATCAATTTGTTAGTTTTTTTAAGACCACTGCTAAATCCAGATTTTTCATAATTTAATCTTTGAAATAGCTTTCCGGATTTTTTAGCTTTCGCAAGAGGATAAAAATCATTATAAAAAGCCTCGTAAATTTCTTCACTAGGTAATTCTTTGGCATCCCATTTTTCTAAGGCACTAAACGTATTAGGAAGCATTTCTGTGATCATTCGATTATCAACGCTTCTAAACAGCATGTCTCCCAATGGAAAAACATATATAATTAAAATAAATAAAAACAAAGGAGCAACTAATAACAGTGCTCTAATTTTATTTTTTCGCTCAGATTTTTTAAGACTCTGTTCTAAAGGTATTCCGTCAGAGGATAAAATTATTTTTGTACTCATAATAAAAAAGGGCGGTTATAAAAATAACCGCCCTAATTATATAATAGAATTATTATCTATAAAACTAAATTATAAACCAGCTTTCATAGCTTCCCATTTTTCTTGCAGTTCAGTATTGTTATCTGCCCAAAATTGAGCGTCCATTAAAATGTATGATTTAGTATTAGCAGGTGCTGTTGGCATTTGTGGTACCATTTTAGTCTTACCATCGTTAAACCAAGGCTCTCCAGCTTCCATGATTTTAATTGAAGATTTTCTCCACGGAGCGTAAGCAATATATTTTGCGCTTCCAGCTAAACCTTCAGGACTTGTCATTTCTTTTAAAGCTTTCATAGCGTCCCCGTTTTCATAGTTTGGACCACCTTTAACTAATGCAAAATATTCATAGTCAAGAATTTGTCCATCCCAAATTTGGCCGATTGGAGCTCCTTCAACAATTGCTGCTTTGAAAAATCTTCCATTCCAGCCAGTTGACATAACTACCTCACCGCTTACAAGAAATTCTGGCGCTTGCGCTCCAGCATTCCAGAATACACATCCACCTTTAGGGTCTGTGCATAGTGTTTTAAATTTATTTAAAGCTCTTTCCAATCCTTCTGGAGTTTTAAGTGCTTCATAAATTTCTTTTCCACCTTTTCCTGGTTTCATTCCATCACCGGCTAAAGCAATCTCTAAATTACCTAAAGCATCTTTATAGACGCCTCTTTTTCCAGGGAATTTTTTTGTATTAAAAAAATCCTCGATAGTTTTAGGAGTACCTTTTACGTTTTTTGTATTGTAGGCATAGATCCAAGAATACAAGATGTTTCCAACTGCACATTTAGAAGGCATGTCAGTAAAGAAGTCTTTGCTTGCTGGAGTTCCATCTGGAGCTGGGTAAAAATCTTTATCGAAATCAAATTCGTGAAAGAGTCCTTCGTCACATCCAATAATAGTATCCATTGAGTAAAGATCAATGATATCCCATGTTATTGCCTTAGCTTCTATTTGAGCTTTAATTTCAGATAATCCACCAGTGTAGTCTACCCAATCAATAGGTATACCAAGTTTTTTTGCTGCAGGATCACCGTACCCTAATTTTTGACTTTCTGTATAAGCTCCACCAAAAGACACTACAGTTACTGCAAATGCTGATGAAGTTATTGAAAGAACAAAAGAAAGAGCAAGTAGTAATTTACTTATTTTTTTCATTTATCCTCCGATTAAACGTTTTTATATAAAAACTCATTACAACTTCAAATAACGCAAGAGTCAATATGCAAATTTTAATTAAAAGTATTTAATTATATAACAATTATAATTGTTTATTTTGGATCTAAGGCTCTACAATCCACTGAATTCCAACCAACATTTATTTCTCTACCGATCTTTAG
>SHWS01000020.1 GCA_009693705.1 Pelagibacteraceae bacterium | reverse complement strand
AAGATCCTCTATCAATAGTAGAACCAGATCCAATTTCACAATTTTCATGAATAATGACTGCTCCAATATGGGGATATCTATGGTTTTTATTTTTATTTGGGAAAAAACCAAACCCTTTTTTTCCTATAACACAATGATCTAAAATAGTTACATTATCTTTTATTATAGAATTTCGTATAATTGTACTTGAGCCGATCTTACAATTTTTTCCAATTCGTACATTTTTTTCAATAATAGAATTATGACCAATAGAGCATCCTGAGTTAATTTTAACATTCTCGCCGATTAAAACATTGTAACCAAATTTTACTTTTTTACATAAAATGGTTTCACTTATATTTTTACATGTAATATCAAATTCATCATTAATAGAATTTGGGTAAAATTTTTTAGTTATTTTAGCCACTGAAATTAAAACGTTTTCAACAATAATGGGAAAACAATTTTTAGGAAGTTCATTAATTAAATTTTTACTAGTTAAACAATAAGATGCTTTTGTTAGTCTGGCTAAACTTTTATATTTAGAAGAATGAAAAAAAGTTATAGTGTCTTTTTCGGCAGAAAATAAATCTCTAACATCCTTTATATTTTTTTTATTAGATAAATTTTTTTTTGAAATATTCAAAATAGTGAAAATATCTTTAATACTAAAAGGGCCCTTATTAATAAAAAAAGGATTAATCATTATTGCTTTTATCAAAGCAAAATAAATTACGTTATCAATATTTATTGCTAATTATTTCTTGTCTACAATAGTAGCAGACCAAATAGCTTCAGCCATTTTTATTTCATTAACGAAAGCTTCACCCTGATATTTCCAAACTTTGCCATGTGAACGAATTGATTCTATTTTTAGTATAAGCTTACAATCAGGAATAACAGGATTTCTAAATTTAGCTTTTTCAACACCCATTAGAAAAACTAATTTATTTTCATAATAGGATTTATCTAAACTATGAGCTGTAATTGCAGCTGCTGCTTGACCAAAGGCCTCAACAATTAAAACACCAGGCATAATTGGTTGTCCTGGAAAATGGCCTATAACAAAAAAACTATCTTTCCTTACACTAACTGAAGCAGTGCCAGAATAATTTTTAATATCATAAATTTCATCTATTAATAACATTGGAGGTCTGTGTGGTAATAATTTTGTAATATCTTTTATATCAAGTTTCATATTTTTCTAATTAAAATTTTTATTAATTTTAGATAATATATCTGACGTAGCATCTGATGTTTTAAGTCCTAAAAAAATTATTTTTTTATCGATTATTATATTGACTGATTTTTCTACCATATATTCTTCAACAATTGGATTAATTTTTTTAAAAAAATCACTTATTAAACTTTTTTTTAAATTTGTAAATTCATTTGTCATTTTATCTTTTTCATCCCTAAAAATTTTTATTTTATCTTTCAATAAATTAACTTCTTTATCAAATTGTTCTACAGAAATAATATTCTGTTTTTTTATAATTTGATCCTCTTGTTCTTTGAGTTTATTTTCTTTTAATTGCAAATTTTTGATGTTTTCATCGTTAATTTTATTAAGATTGCTTAAAATAGATTTACCTGGGTTTGAGTTCTCAAAAATATAATCTAAATCAACAAAGACAATATTTTCATTACTTTGGACAAAGTTATTTATATTAAAAAAAAAAAAAAATATAAATAATTTTCTAATTACAGACATTAAAAACTTGTCCCTAAATTAAAACGAAAAGTCTCAGATACATCTGTATTATTTTTGGTCAACGGTTGTGCGAGAGAAAAGCTTAGTGGTCCTACCGGTGTAAGCCAATCTACACCTATACCTAAAGAACTTCTAATTTGATTTCCATCATCTACAGATGAGTCATAATCAACTTTCCAAATATTTCCTACATCTAGAAATAATAAAAGATCTAAATTTTGATTATTTTCTAAAATTTTAGGTAAAGTGGTTGATGCATTTAATGTTGATGCATAATTTCCCCCAATAAAATCATCGCCATCTTTAGGACCAACTTTCCCGACCTCAAATCCTCGAAGCTTTCTTCCGGGTATAAATAATCTTTCTGAGAGTTTAATATCTTTATCTGTAATTGAATTTGCGCTTATAAAGCCTATTGAAAAATTAGTAATATTATTTTCATATAATTCAGTAAAGTATCTATACTCATATGAGTTTGTTAAAGTATTGGTGTTACTAATAATTGGCAAATTTATATTGTAAACACTTCTAAATCCATCGTTTGTCTTAAATTTTTGGTTTCTTTTATCATAGTCAAATTCAAGATTTAAAAAACTATCATAAAAATCACCAGCTTGAGTTTTTTGTTTGACAGATGAGGAAGGATCAACCACTATATCCTCATAAAAGTTACTATTCGACAATCCAAGATTAAAATCATCCAAATATTCAAAATTAATACCTGTTTCGAAACCTAATTTATTAGTTTTATATCCAGTAGTTTTTAATTTATCTACTTCAGAAGCAACAAAACTTCCAAAAACTGATTTATCTGAATTATTATAATTTGGGTTGGTTGCTCTTAAAGAACTCTTAACAGACTCATTGCTCAAGGTTAAATCAGCGTCTAGAGCCAATCCTTTTCCTAAATAATTATTTTCTTTGATACCGAAAAAAATACTGGCACCACTCGTTCCTATGCCGGCGCCAGCAGATAATTCACCAGTAGGTTTTTCTTCAAGAGTTAAATTAATAATTTTAAAATTATCTCTGGAGCCATTAATAATTTCTGAATTTACCTCTTTAAAGAAATTTAAACTTTTAATATTATTAATTGATTTATTTTGTAAAATTTCATTGAACGGGTCACCCTCATCTATTTCAAGCTGGTTCCTAATTACAGACTCACGAGTAACATTGTTTCCAAAGATATTAATTCGCTCAACAAAAAAATTGTCTGTTTGTTCTATTACAAAATCTAAATTAATCTTATCATCAATTATTGTTTCAACTACTGATGCTTTTACAGATTGAAATTCTTCATTAATTGTCAATATATCAATTTCATCTAATATTCTCTCAACAAGATTTATTGAATATGGCTTATCTTTAATGTCATTAAAAATCTTAGTTAAATTGGCATAATTAGTTTTTTCAAAGTCAGTAGGAAGTTTAAGGTTTAATTCACCAAAATAAATTTTATTTTTGGAGTCAATATTATAAATTAATTCAAATTCATCATCATCTAATAACTTAGCAAATGAGGTATCAATTGTAACATTGTAATAACCTTTGTTTAAATAAAAATTTTTAAGTAACCTCTTGTCAAAATCAATAACACTTTCATTTAAAAATTTTTTACCAGAGATGAATTTCCAAAATTTATATTCTTCACTTATAATTATACTTTTTAATTTATTATCTTTAAAAATTTTATTACCGATAAATGTAATTTTTTTGATTTTTGCTTTATTTCCTAAATTGACCTCGTAATTTATATTTAATTTATTATCCTCTAACTCTTCTGTAAAAACATCGATACTAGAAAAAAGATATCCCAGATCTTTTAGTTGGGAGGAAACAGTATTTATATCCTTTTTAAGTAATATTGGATTGAATGAAGACCTAGATTTAAGTTCTAAATTACTAAAAACTTGATCTCTGATGGACTCTGACTTAATACCGTTTATATTTATATTTTGTATAATTGAAAACTCAACAACAGAAATTTTTAAGACATTTTTATCCATATAAACAGAAATATTATCAAAAAAGTTTGTATCATATAAATTTTTAATAACAGAATTTAGGGTATCTGTATTTACCTCTTGATTAATATTAATTTTTGAAAACATTAAAATTGTTTCATTTGAAATTCTATTGTTTCCCTCAATAACTATATTTTTAACAATTTCGCTATAAGAAACTGAAATTAGAAGGAAAAATGTAATAATTTTAGAATAGATTAGGATTTTAAGATTATTAAGCATTTTAAAATTATATACTTTTTGAGGTAATTAGGGAACGTATATAATTACTCATATTCAGGATTTCATTTATATTTTTCGGTCTAATTTTTTTATATTTATTAAATTTCTTATTAATAGCAAACTTCATTAATTTTATGTCAATATCTTTAAATTTAATTTTTTTTTTTAAAAAAAGATTTACAAGCTCGTCATTAGCAGCAACAATTAAGGTCTCGAATAATGAAGTTTTATTTGGCAAAAGTTTTAGAATTTCAACTATTGGAAATTTTTTTAAATTAACTTTTGTAAAATTAAGATTATTCAATTTGTCGATATTTAAATCATTAGATTTAATTATTTTATTATCATTAAAATGTAGAGTGTTAAATATGGGAATTTTCATATCAGTTTCATGAGCTATCATTTTTATTAAACCGTTATTAAATAATATTATTGCGTGGATATAGGATTTTGGATGAATTAAAATAGCTAGTTTTTTATAATCAATTTTAAAAATATTTTTAGCTTCTATTATTTCAAAAACTTTATTCATCATTGAGGCTGAATCTACTGATATTTTTTTTCCCATTTTCCAATTGGGGTGCTTCAAAACTTTTGCGACTGATACATTAGCTATTTTATTTAAAGGATAATTTATGAGTGGACCACCTGATGCAGTCAAATAAATTTTTTTAATTTTGTTATTTTTAATTCCATTTAAGGCATACCAAATAGAAAAATGTTCTGAATCAACGGGTATAAATTTTGTCTCATATTTTTTTAGCTCACGATCAAGCAAGTGCCAGCCACAGATAATGCCCTCTTTATTAGCAATTGCAATATTCTTTGAGTGCTTAATAATTTTTAAAGTAGGATCTAAACCTTGCAAACCTGAAATAGCACTCATAGTATAATCAATACGACTTTTAAAAATCTTGTTTATAGAATTAAAATTATTAAAAATATTTATTCTTTTACTCTTAATTTTTTTTTTTAAAATTTGATAGCTTTCCTTGTCAGATATAATTAAATTTTTTACATTGAATATTTTTGCTTGCTTTAATAATTCTTTATGGTTTTTATTTGCAGATAAAAGCTTAATTTCAAATTTATTTAAATCTTTTTTGAGAATTTCAATTAAGGATTTTCCTATGGAGCCTGTTGATCCAAGAATTGCAATTTTTCTTTTCATTTAATATAAGTTGAAAATAAAGAAACCTAATGGAACCGAAAAAATAATACTATCTATTCTGTCTAATATGCCACCGTGTCCGGGTAATATATTTCCAGTATCTTTGATTTTTGCCATCCTTTTTAAATATGAAAAAAAAAGATCTCCGGCTTGAGAAATAAATGAAATTACAAATGTTGATATTATTAAATAATTTAAACTTATATTTTGAAAGTCGCTAATAAAAATAGGTATTAGACAAATTGGAAATAAAAAAGATCCAATAGAACCTGAAATAGTTTTATTAGGGCTAATTTTTATTAAGTTTTTTCCTTTAAATATATTTCCAATTATATATCCACCAACATCAGAACAAATCGAAATTAATATAGAATAAAAAATATAAAGCTTATATTCTTGAATATAATTTTCTTTTATTACTGCGTAGTAAATTAATATAAAAATAAAAAATAAATATATAAAAGACAGAATATTGCATAACAAAATATAGAATTTTTTTTTTAAAATTTTAAAAAATAAATTGTTCATTTCAAACAACGCCTGAATGCCCAATAATATTAGAGATATTATTAATATAATATTATAATAAAACATGCATATAAAAAGTATAAGTAATAAAAATGAAGTTACGAATCTTTTTATAAAACTATTAATATTCATATTTTTCCATAATTTCTTTTTGAGTATCTAAATGTGTTTACTATTTTGGTAAAATCTTTTTCGTTAAAATCTGGCCACAATTTTTTAACAAAAAAAATCTCAGTATAAGATAATTGCCATAATAAAAAATTACTTAATCTATGAGTATTGCCGGTTCGTATTAATATGTCAGGATCTGGTATATTTTTTGTGTATAAATTTTCTGAAATTTTTTTTTCGGTAATTTGTATTTTATTTTTATTTAATAATTTAATAGCATCAATTATTTCAGATTTAGAACCATAATTTAAAGCTAAATTAATTTGAAGCTTAGTGTTATTTTTGGTTTTATTTTCACAAAAATTGATAATTTTAAATATATTTCTAAATAAAAATTTTTTTCCTATTATTTTTAACTTAATATTTTCTTTAATAAAATCATTAATTTTTTTTTTTAAAAAATATTCAAGCAAGCTAAATAAATAATTGATTTCTTTTTTAGGTCTTTTCCAATTTTCTGTAGAAAAAGCATAAAGAGTTAAAAATTTTATATTATGCTTAATCGATTCTTTTATAATTTTTTCAATTGTTTTTATACCTTCTTTATGACCCCTGTTTCTAGATTTAAAGTGTTCTAAACCCCATCTGCCATTACCATCCATAATAATGGCCACATGGTTTATCGAGTTCATATGGTCATTATTTCTTTTTCTTTTACAGATACTTTGTCATCAACAATTTTAATATGCTCATCTGTTAAATTTTGTATATTTTTTTCATGTTTTTTTTCATCGTCCTCACTTATTTCTTTTAATTTTAAAATTTTTTTAAGCTCTTCATTAGCATCTCTTCTAATATTTCTAATTGCAATTTTGCATTTTTCACCAATTACTTTAATTAATTTTTTTAATTCTGTTCTTCTTTGTTCATTAAGTTCTGGTATCGGCAATCTAATTAAATTCCCATCTATCTGAGGATTTAATCCTAACTCAGATTTTTTAATGGCACTATCAACTAATGATACGTTATTTTGATCCCAAACTTGTATATTTATCATTCTTGGCTCAGGTGTTGTAATGCTCGCCAATTGATTTATTGGCATCATTTGACCATAAACTTCAACCTTAACCATATCTAACATTGCTGAGTTTGCTCTGCCCGTTCTTAATGATGATAATTCTTTTGAGAAAATATCAATAGCTTTATCCATTTTTAAACTATAAGATTTTTCAGTAAACATTTACTCTCCAATTTTTAAACGACAAAAATCATTAATTTTTAAATCGCTTATAGAAAGTTCTTTTAAAATATCTTTAACTTTTTTTTTAGGTTCCATTACCCAAGCTTGAGTTAAAAGAGCATTTTCCTCTTTAAACTTATTAATTTTGCCAACGCTTATCTTTTTTACTATATCGTCAGATTTATTTAAATTTTTTAATTCCTCAATAACCAGCTCTTGTTCTTTATCTAGAATTGATTGATCGATTAAATTTGACTCTATAGCCAATGGATTAGAAGCCGCTATATGCATTGATAATTGTTTACCAAACGATTTAACTGCTTCGGAATTATTTTTAGTTTGCAATGAAACAATAACTCCCAGTTTTGCTAAATTATCTTTAACAACTGTATGAAGATAATGAAAGTTTATAGAATTATTATTTTCTATTGTTTTTGCTTTACCAATGCTAATTTTTTCTCCGATTTTTGCTATTAATGCTACTAAGTTGTTTTCAACATTATTTCCATTTTTCATAATGGAATTTTTTAAATTTTTAATATTTGAGTTGTTTTGATGATTTAATAGACTTAGTTCTTTAACAAAGTTTGTAAAATCACTGTTTTTTGCAACAAAATCTGTTTCGCAATTTACCTCAATTATTGAGGTTTTTTTTTCATCTCCACTTACAGCAATTACGCCATCTTTAGCATCTCTGGACATTTTTATTGATGCTTTAGATACACCTCTTACTCTTAAAATTTCGGCAGCCTTATCAAGATCCCCGCCAGACTCTTTAATAGCTAAATTACAATCTTTAAAGCCTGCACCTGTTGCTTCTCGAAGTTTTTTAACTTTTTCAATGTCGCTCATTTTAATTTAGAGTTTCAGTTGCTTTTTTAGAAAATTTGTTATCTAACTTTTCTCTATCTAATTCTTGAAGTGTTTTAGAAATTTTTTTTTCTTTTAATTTATCTTTAGTTTTATTAGTTTCTGGTTGTGAAGCTGGAATTGATTTTTTTGCATTAATAATCGTTTCTTTCGCTAAGTTACAATAAAGATCAATTGCTCTTCTTGCGTCATCATTTCCTGGAATTGGAAAATCAATACCATCAGGATTTGAATTACTATCTAATATTGCAATTATAGGAATACCTAATTTAGAGGACTCCGCAATAGCAAGGGACTCGTAGTTTGTATCGATTATAAAAACTAAATCAGGAATTTTTTTCATTTCCGCAATGCCTCCTAAAGATCTTTGAAGTTTGTCTTTTTTGATACTCATCTTTAAAAGTTCTTTCTTAGTAAAGCCTCTATTTTCAGTAACTAAATCTATTTCTAATTGTTTAAGTTTATCTATAGAGTTTGAGATTGTGTTCCAGTTTGTTAGCATTCCACCTAACCATCTATAATTTACAAAAAATTGATCAGTTTCTTTTGCGACTTCTGCGATAGCTTCTGATGCTTGTTTCTTTGTAGATACAAATAAAATCTTACCATTATTTGTTATTGTATTATAAATTTTTTCTAAAGCTATTTTGGCAAGTTCTATTGTCTGCGTTAAATCAATAATATGTATTGAGTCTCTTTTTCCAAAAATATATTTTTTCATTTTTGGATTCCATCTCAAAGTTTTATGACCTAGATGGACACCAGCTTCTAGCAATTGCTCAATCGTTACTTTTGGTATATTCATAATATATTTCCGGTTATGCCTCCACAGCGCTTTCCAATTAAGGACCGGGGGTATATAACTTCTAATGTAGTGATATAACCAGTGGCTGTGTGCGTATTAATTAAAAATAGCTTCTATTTACAAATATTATACAAATATAACAAGCGTTAATTAGTTAATTTTTGCAGAAATTTCCTTATTTCTTAAGAGATTAATCAATTTTCTGTCTAAATTTCTTTTATTTTTTAAATGAAATATAAAATTTTGGTTATTCTCTTTTAATTCAATGTTAATTTTGGTATTTCCATCTTTAGTTAATATTTTATAGATTTCATTTAATTGTGAAATAGATCTTAATTCAAAAGTTACTTCATTTATTGGATTGTTAAACAATTCTTTTAAAGAAGCTATTTTTTGAACATTTGTTCTTCTAAGTCTATTATTATCAGTACCGCTCGTTTTAATTAATGTAAATATTAATGAGTCTCCTTCAACCAAAAGTTGACGATTTTTATCTAAAACATCTGAAAAAATAAATAGCTCAAATACACTGCTTAAATCGGTTAATTTTAAAACTGCATAAGAATTTCCTTTTCCAGTTTTACGTTCTTGAATTTTTAATAAGGTTGCAGCAATATTTGTTTCTATAATATCCTCGGATGAATAAAATTTATGATAGTCAATAATTTTATAATCATCAAAAATATCTTTAAATTGATTTAAAGGATGATCTGAAATAAAAAAACCAATAGACTCAAATTCTTTTGAAAGTCTCTGTTCAAAATTCCAATCTTCGATATTTTCTAAAATTTCATTTTGAAAATAATCCTCATTAACAAAAAGATTATTTTGGTTTGCAATTTTGTTATCGAAAAAAAATTTTGTTTTAGAAATAATGCTAGGGACTGAATTAAATATAGACTGCCTATTTGAGTAAATTTCATCAAAGGCACCAGCTTTTATTAATCCTTCTAGCTGTAGTTTATTTATATCTTTTGGATTTACTCTTTTTATAAAATCATTGATAGATTTGAATTTTCCATTTTTAATTCTTTCATTAACTATATTTGAAATAGCCTCATAACCTACAGCCTTAATTCCTCCTAAGGCATAATAAAATTTTTCATTATCAGTTACAAAATCTTCAAAACATTCATTAATATTGGGTCTAACAAGACCTATTTTTAATCGTTTTAACTCTTCATAAAATTCACCTAATTTATTTTGATTTGATAAATCCATGGTCATGGATGCGGCTATGAATTCATTTGGATAATAGGTTTTTAAAAAAGCAGTCTGATATGAAATTATTGCATATGCTGCTGCATGACTTTTATTAAAACCATATTGAGCAAAAGGTTCAATCTTTAAAAAAATTCCTGCTGCAACATCTTTAGGTATTCCATTGTTAACAGCGCCAACTATAAAGCCTTGTTTTTGTTTTTCTAATTCATCTCTTTTTTTTTTACCCACTGCTAACCTAAGCAAATCAGCCTGACTTGCAGTGAAACCAGATAATTTTTGTGCAATTTGCATCACTTGTTCTTGATAAATAATTACACCATAAGTTGGCTTCAAAATTTCTTCTAATAATGGATGAAGATAATCTGGCTTCTGTTTTCCATTTTTACAATCATTATATGCTTGAATATTGTTCATTGGTCCTGGTCGATAGAGTGCAACAAGTGCAATGATATCCTCAATATGATTAGGTTTCATTTGCAACAAAGCTTCTCTCATTCCAGCACTTTCAACTTGAAACAAACCTACGGTATGACCACTAGATAATAATTCGAAAACATTTTGATCTTCATAATTAATATTTTCAATATTAAAATCTTTTTTTTTTTTTTGAATTAATTTTTGGGTATTATTAATTACAGTCAAGGTTTTAAGCCCTAATAAATCAAATTTAATTAGTCCAGCATTTTCAGCAGAGTACATATCAAACTGAGTTGATGGTAATATAAGATCTGAAGATGAATCTTTATAAAGCGGAACTACTTCTATTAATTTTCTATCTGCAATTACAACACCTGCAGCATGTGTAGCAACATTTCGATTCAAACCTTCAAGTTTCAAAGATATTTCCGTTAATTTTTTAACTCTTGGGTCTTCGTTAATTAATGTTTTAAGTCTTTGCTCACCCGCAATACATTCTGACAAACTTTGTGGTCTTGAGGGATCAAAGGGAATCATTTTGGATATACTATCAACAAAGCCGTATGGAAATCCTAAGACTCTGCCAACATCTCTTATTACCATTCGTGCTTTTAACTTTCCAAAAGTAATAATATGAGCGACGCTATCTTTGTATTTTTTTTTTAGATAATCAAAAACAAGATCTCTTTTTTCCTCGCAAAAATCAATATCAAAGTCAGGCATTGATATTCGATCAGGATTTAGAAATCTTTCAAAGATTAAATTAAATTTTATAGGGTCAACATCTGTAATAGAAAGGCACCATGCAACTAAAGAACCCGCACCTGATCCACGACCTGGTCCAACTGGTATAGCATTATTTTTTGCCCATTTTATGTAATCGGCGACTATTAAAAAATAACTAGCATAATTCATTTGAATAATAATATTAAGTTCGTGGTTTAAGCGATCTTTGTATTTTAAAAATAGATCATTAAATTCCACATCTTTAATTTGAAGATTAAAATACCTTTTAAATTTTATCATAAGTCCATCCATGGAATCTTTTTTTAGAATTTCATGAGCATTTCCATCTTTTTTACTGCTAATATTTGGTAATATAGGCTTTGAAAATAAAGGTCTAAAGCTGCACCTTAAAGGGAAATTATAATTATTTTCTAAAGCTTCTGGCAAGTCTTTAAAAAGATCAAACATCTCTAAATCGCTTTTAAAATAATGTTGATCAGTAAATTTTATTCGATTTTTTTCATTAAGGTAGGATTTGTTTTTAATACAAATTAACACATCGTGAGCTTCGTGCATATCTTTATTAATATAATAAACTTCATTAGTAGCAATTAAGGGAATTTCTAACTCAACAGATTTTTCTAAGATAAATTTTTCAAAATTATTTTCGTTGATGTCTCCGTGGCGTTGAATTTCTAAATAAAAAAAATCACCATAAATGTTTTTTAATTTTTTAAATAATTCTTTAATTTCATTAAATTTTTGTTTTTCAAAAAGTTTTCCAAATAATCCGTATACATTTCCAGAAAATAAAGCTAAGCCTCTTGGTTCTTCTAAAAGTTTATTAAATTCTAAACAAGGAGCAGACAACTCTTTATTTTCAAGAAATGATAATGATGATAATTCAATTATTTTTTTATATCCAGTCTCATTTAAAGCAAACAATGGTAACAAACCAATTTCATCATCAAATTTGAAATTTATTTGAGTTCCTATTATAGGTTGCGTTCCTGCTTTTGATATTTTTTCTGAGAACTCTAGTGCACCAGATAAATTTGAGGTGTCACACAAGCCTAATGATTTAATTTTATTTTCTTTTGAAAATTGTTTTAGAATATCTATTTTTATTGTACCTTCACATATAGAATATTGTGAATGAATTTTTAGGTGATTAAAAGTTTGAACAAATGGCTTAGACATTAATAGTTTTTATCTTACCATCAATCATTTCAAGTATGCAATCTGACTTATTGGCAAAAAATCTATTATGAGTTGCAAATATTATTAATCTATTCTCCATTTTTTGATTTATAATCAGTTCAAAAACTTCTTTAGCTGTATTTAAATCCAAACTTCCCGTTGGTTCATCTGCAAGAATAATTTCAGGATTATTAATTAGGGCTCTTGCAATAGCCACTCTTTGCATTTCACCCCCTGATAATTGAGATGGAAAATGTTCTAATCTTTTAGCTAAGCCAACTTTTTTAAGAATATCTTTTGCCTTTAGTAGTGCTGACTTTTTATTATTTCCGATTGCTAATGCTGCCAAATAAACATTTTCTAAGGCAGTAAAATCAGACAACAAATTGTTCTGTTGATAAATAATTCCAATTTTATGGGCTCTAAATACATCATTATCGTCAGATTGATTGAAATTCACTTGTTTATTATTAAATTTCATTATTCCATTGGTTGGCCTATCAATTAATGACAAGATATTTAATAAAGTTGATTTACCAGATCCAGATGGGCCTATTATAGAATAAGTTCTTCCCTTATCAAAATTATAACTTAAGTCATTTAAGACTTTAATTTTTTTATTTCCACCAAAAATTTTTGAAATCTTTTCTAAGTGTAAAAAATTATTCATATTTTAATGCTTTGATTGGATCTAATTTTGCAGCTTTAAAAGCTGGAAAAATTGAAACAATAATTGTTATAAAGATTGAACTAAGTGAAATTAAAGCTATTGATTTTATATTAATTTCTGATGGCATTTTACTAAGAAAATAAATTTCTTCAGGAAATAAACTTATGTTAAAGACATTGCTTAAAAATTGTCTAAAATTTTCTATGTAAAATGAAAAAGTAACGCCTAAAAATATTCCAAAAATTGTAGCAGAAGTACCAATGATGAACCCTATTAAAAAAAATATTTTTATAATTGACTTATTTAAAACTCCAATAGACTTTAGGATTGCTATATCTTTAGTTTTGTTTTTGACTAAAATTGTTAAACCAGAAATTATATTAAATGCGGCTACTATTATAATTAATGATAATATTATAAACATGACATTTCTTTCAACTTTTAGAGCAGAAAATAAAGAACTGTTCATATCCGACCAACTATAAACATAATCTTCATCAAAAATTTTTTGAATATTTGATTTTTGTGGCTCAATATTGGACGGATTTTTTAAATATACCTCTAAATATCTATCTTTTTTATTAAAATTGAAAAACTCTTCTAGTATATCAATATTTATAAATGCAATATTGTTATCAAAGTCAGCTAAGCCACTATCGAAAATAGAGTTTATGGTAAAAGTTTTTTGTTTTGGTAAATTACCTACAATTGTTTCAATACCAACTGGGGACATTAAAGTGATATTATCTCCAATTCTTAGATCTAAACTAAAACTTAATTCTTTGCCAATAGATATATTATTTTTTAATAATCGATCTTTGCTACCTTTGAAATTACTTCCCTTAATCATATCTAGTTTATAAAAATCATTGTTGCCATATCCTCTTAAAATAATTCCTTTTGAAGAATTATTTTTTAAAATGATTGCTTCGCCAGAATTACTGAACATTAAATTTTTTGAAATTGTTATAAGCTCGGGATTATTTAATTTTTTAATGTCTATATTCTTTTCATATGGTTTTACACTTACGTGAGCGTTAAAACCTACGATTTTGTTGATTAATTCAGTTCTAAAGCCATTCATTACTGACATTACAATTATTAAAACAGCTACTCCAAGACTAATTCCAATAAAAGAAAAAATAGATATGACGTTTAAGAAACCATCTTTTTTTCTGGCTTTTAAAAATCTAAATGTAATTTCTTTCTCTAAAATAGAAATCAATTTTTTTCTTTTTGTTTTGTTATTATTTCAATAATTTTTTTTAAGGATAAATTTTGAGTATTTTCATTTATTTCTTTAAATTCTAAAAAATCTCCTTCAGATTTTTTGCCAATAATTATTTGATATGGGCAACCAATTAAATTCATTTTTTTAATCTTTGATGAAAAATTTTCATCAGTATCATCAATTAATACATCTATATTATTTTTTTTTAATTCTACATTAATGTTATTTGCTTTTTCTAAAGCTGAATTGTCATTCTTATTAATCATAGGTATTAGTGCCAAATCATAAGGAGCAACTGATAAAGGCCATTTCATAATTTCATTTTTGTCATCATATTTAGCTTCGATAATAGCAGCTACAAGTCTTGAAACACCAATACCATAAGAGCCCATTTTCACAAATTGTTTTACTCCACCTTGTAAATCAACTGATGCATTCATTGGTTTTGAATATTTATCACCAAAATAAAATATGTGTCCGACCTCAATACCTTTAGTTATCAATCTATTTTCTTCAGAGACTTTTTTTTCAAATTCTTCTTTGTTAAATTTTTCATCAGTCACTGAGTAATATTGATCATATTTTTTTCTTAAATTCTCAAGTGATTCTTTTTCTAAAATAGTATTGCTATTATCCAAGTTAAAAATTCTTTTATCTGCAAATATTTTACTTTCACCAGTTTCAGCCAAAATTATAAATTCATGAGAGAGGTTTCCACCTATTGGTCCAGTATCTGCAGCCATTGGAATTGCTGTTAAGTCTAATCTTTTAAATGTTTTTAAATAAGACAAAAAAAATTTATTATACGAATAAAAAGCATCTTCATCATTTTGATCAAATGAATAAGCATCTTTCATATAAAACTCTCTACATCTCATAATTCCAAAACGCGGTCTTATTTCATCTCTAAATTTCCATTGAATATGGTATAATAGTTGAGGTAATGATTTATATGATTTAACTAAACCACGAAATATATCAGTTACTAATTCTTCATTTGTTGGCCCATATAACATTTCTCTATTTTGACGATCTTTAATTCTCAACATCTCTTCTCCATAATCGTTATAACGACCACTTTCTTTCCATATTTCACTTGGCTGTATAGTGGGCATTAAAATTTCCTGTGCACCTATTTTATTTTGTTCTTCTCTTACTATTTGCTCAATTTTTTTCATAATCTTAAAACCCAGAGGTAGCCAAGAATAAATACCTGCTGAGGATTGTTTTATCATTCCAACTCTCAGCATTAACTGATGAGATTTGATCTTAGCTTCAGAGGAGTTATTTTTTAAAATTGGTATAAGTAATTTTGATATATGCATTTTAATTAATTAAATTTCTTAAATTTAGATACTCAAATTTTATTAATAAATAAATTATTATGAAAATGATAGATGTTATTACTGTGCAATAAATAAATTTTTTTAATATTTTTGGGTTTTCTGGAGATCCTGGGTCTTCTCCTTCAATTTTAATTACTTTAATTCTATTAACATCTATTGGTAAAATAGCAAAAAAAATTATCCACCAAATAATTATATATATTATAATTAGACCAGTGACGCTCATTAAATTTTTACAATATTGATATTCGTGTAAGGCTTTTTTCCAGTTTTATTATTTGAAAATTTTCTACAAGCAATTTTAAGAGCATCAATTAAATTATGTTCTTGCTGTTTATTTCCTAGCTTAAAAGATTTTGTTGTTTTGTCGATTTCCTCTTCTAAGCCATAAATAAATTCTTCTCGATCATAAACTGGCAATCCTCTAAAAGTTAATATAGGGTTACTATGAATATTTCCTTTTGACGTAATCATAATAGTAACTTCTAAATAACCATTAGCACCCAAATTTTTTCTGTCCTTAATTGACTCAGAGTCCTCTTCAACACTAATATTTCCATCTAAATATAATCTTCCACTTGGAGCCTTATCGTACACTTCAGGGATTTCACCTGGATAAAGTTTAACTATGTCTCCATTTTCTACTTGAACTGGGTACGGAACTTGCATTTCTTTTGCAAAATTAATATGCTCAATCATGTGTCTATGCTCACCATGAACTGGAATGACACATTTTGGTTTAATCCATTCATACATATCTTTTAAATCTTCTCTATTAGGATGGCCCGAAACATGAACAAAATCAGTTTCCTCAGAGATTACTTCTATTCCGTCTTTTACTAGTTGATTATGTAATTTGTATAATTTTTTTTCATTTCCAGGAATAATTTTTGATGAAAATATTACAGTATCCCCTTGTTCTATAAAAACATCTGGGTGGATGTAGTTAGAAATTCTCATCATTGCTCCCATTTGCTCTCCTTGACTACCAGTACACAAATATACTATCTTCTCCCTTGAAAATTTTTTTGCTTCCCTTGGATCAATCGGTTCAATTATATTTTTTAAATATCCACATTGTCTAGCAGCTTTATAAATTCGATGCATCGAACGTCCTACAAGGGAGATCTGTCTACCTGTTTTTTCAGCACAATAAAATGCTGTTTCCATTCTTGCAACATTTGATGCAAAAGAGGTTATAATAATTCTTTTTTTCAACCTACTCATAATATTAAGCAAACTTTTTCTAACATCTAATTCTGAACCAGATCTACCAACACTAAATACATTCGTTGAATCACAGATCATTGCTAAAACACCCTCTTTACCAATTTCTTTCAATCTTTTAATATTTATATCTTCTCCAGTCAAAGGATTCGGATCAACTTTCCAGTCACCTGTATGCAATATCACACCGGCAGGTGTTTCAATTCTTAGACCATTAGGTTCTAATATGGAATGTGTTAAAGTTATGTATTCTACTTCAAAAGGTTTTAAAGAAATTTTGCCATTTAATTCAACTATTATTAAATCTTTTGTTATATCAATGTGTTTTTCTTTAAATTTCTCTTTTATGAGTAATGCTGTAAATGGAGTTGCAAAAATTTTACATTTTAGTTGGGGCCATAAATGCGCAATTGCGCCTATATGATCTTCATGCGCATGTGTTAAAACAATTCCTAATAAATTATCTTTTTTTTCAACAATAAAACCTGGATCTGGATAAATTAGATCAATACCTGGTAATGTATCGTCCGCAAAAGTTACTCCAATATCAACTATAATCCATTTGTGATCTCCAGGTTGACCGTAGCCAAATAAATTCATATTCATGCCAATTTCACCAGATCCACCTAAGGGACAAAATAATAATTCATCTTTCATTTCATTTAATCAATTTAGAAATCTTTATTAAACCTTTGACTGTAATTTCCTTATCGTATTTTGCTTTCGTTTTTATAGAATTTTTAAACAGATTAGATAATCCACCTGTAAATACTATTTTGAAGGACTTTCCAGTCTCTTTCTTAATTAAATTAATGATATTGTCAATTAAACCTAGATAACCCCAAAAAAAACCTGATCTAACTGCTGAAATTGTATCCACACCTATAACTTTTTTAATCTTATTCAAACTGATTTGAGGAATAAGAGACGCACGATCTGCAAGGGAATTCAAGGATAAATTAATGCCAGGTGCAATTATACCACCTTTATAAGTGTCTTTAATTAAAACATCAAAAGTGGTTGCGGTACCAAAATCTAAAATAATAAAATTATCTTTATTATTTTTTAAACTAATTGCATTAGCAATTCTGTCAGAACCAACTTGATTATAATTTACCTCAATTTTTAATAATGATCTTAGATTCAAAGATTTAATTTCATAACATTTTATTTGAGTTTTTTTGAATAAAAAATTTTTTATTATTTTAAAGGAGTCAGGAACAACACTACAAAACAAAATTTTTTCAATATTATTAAAATCAACTGTTAAGTTTTTAAAAATAAGATATAATTTTTTAAAGGATATATTTTTTGTAATAAAAGTTTTTTTTTTTAAAATTTTATTTTTATTGTTGACCAAAAATAATTTGGTTTCTGTATTGCCTACATCACCCAGAATATACATATTATTATATCATTTTATTTAAATTTATTTATAAAAGTTAGACAAATTTTGTTCAAATATTTTTTTTAAACTATTTACTATTTCTTCTTTAGTGGGTTTATTATCGAGTAAATCATAAAGACAGGTGGTAGGATAATTCTTTATAATTGGCTTTGTTTTTAAGTTAATTCCTATTCCTACTATTAAATATTTTTTATCAAGTTTATTTATAATTTCTTGAAGTATACCGCAAATTTTTTTATCACCTATTAACAGGTCGTTCGGAGCTTTAATAGTTATTTTTTTTTTATAATAAATAGATATTGCTTTTTTTACCAATGAGCAATTAAATTTAGTTAATTTATTAATACTTAGATTAATTTTTTCTAAAGCATAGAAGAAACTTAAAAATAAATTTCCTTTATATGAAATCCATTTTTTTCCATGCTGTCCTCTTCCTTTTTTTTGTAATTCAGACTTAACGATTCCAAATTTATTATTTGACGTCATAATTATTCTAATAGCAGTATCGTTAGTACTATTTATTTTTTTAAAATTAAATTGTTTTAATTTCATTAAATAATATTAATTTTAGAGACCGCCTCAACTAGTTGACTTGGATAAATAAAATAAAATAAAATTAATATTGTTGAAAATGCTAATGAAAATTTTAACCATAAAATGTGATCTTTGTCATATTTTTCTATTTCTTTATCAAAATAAATTATTTTTATAATTCTTAGGTAAAAAAAAG
>SHWS01000019.1 GCA_009693705.1 Pelagibacteraceae bacterium | reverse complement strand
AATTTCAGTGGCTAAAATAACTAAAAAATTTTACCCAAATTCTATTAATGATGAATTTGATATTACATGTAAAAATATAAGTGAAACCATTTTATGTAAAAAAGTAAAATTTGGTTACAATGTTTTAATTGGCGAGAATGTTAAAATTAACTCAGGATGCTCTATTGGTCATAATTCTATTATTGAAAAAAATGTACGAATTGGAAAAAATTGTAAGATCGGTTCAAGTACAATTATACGAAATTCTATAATAAAAGATAATGTAACTATTTTAGATCATTGCGTTATAGGAAAAAAAGGGTTTGGTTTTTTCCCAAATAAAAATAAAAACCATAGATATCCCCATATTGGAGCAGTCATTATTCATGAAAATTGCGAAATTGGATCTGGTTCTACTATTGATAGAGGATCTTTGTCTAATACCGAAATTGGAAAGAATACATTTATAGACAATCAAGTCCACATTGCACATAATGTTAAAATTGGAGCTAATTGCTCAATTGCCGGTCAAGTTGGCATTGCAGGAAGTTCTATTTTAGGTAAAAACATCAAAATAGGCGGTCAAGCAGGAATATCTGGTCATCTTATAATTGGTAACAATGTTCAAATTGCTGGTGGTAGCGGAGTCATAAGAGATATATCCGATAACCAAAAAGTAATGGGATACCCAGCTAAAGATGTTAGAGAATTTTTAAAAGATAACAAATGATTGATAAAACAGCTATTATAGACCCTAATGCAAAAATTGCATCAAATGTTAGAATAGGTCCGTATTGTATTATCGGTCCAAATGTTCAAATTGGCGAAAATGTTACAATCGGTTCACATGTAAGCATTGTCGGAAATACAAAAATTGGAAAAAATAATAAAATTTATCCATTTGCATCTATTGGTAATGATCCACAAGATTTAAAATATAAAGGTGAAGAGACCAAACTTGAAATTGGTAAGAGCAATATAATACGAGAATATGTAACAATTAACCCAGGCACTATTGGCGGTGGTGGTATAACTAAAATTGGAAATAATTGTTTGTTTATGATTTCTTCTCACGTAGCCCACGATTGTTATGTTGGCAATAACGTAATAATAGCGAATAATGTACCATTAGGAGGTCACGTTCATATTGAAGATGATGTAATTATTGGGGGGAATTCAGCCGTTCAACAGTTCACTAGAGTTGGTAAATTAGCTATGATAGGAGGAATGTGTGGAGTGATTACAGACATTATACCTTACGGCCTAGTCTACGGCAACAGAAGTGTTTTAAAAGGTATTAACTTAATTGGTTTAAGAAGAAAAAAAATACCAAACCCCGAAATAATGATATTAAGTGATGCTTATAAAGAAATATTCAAAAGTGAAAATTTAACTAAAAATTTAGAGGAATTAAATTCAAATTTCAAAAAATCACATTTTGTTAAAGATATTTTAAATTTTTTAGATAAAGAAAAAAAAAGACCTATATGTACGCCATTTTCTTAATAAAATGATTGGTTTATTTTTAGGTGATACACAATTTTCAGATATTGTATTAAATAGATTAATTAAACTTAAAAAAAATTATTTTATCATAGATTTCTCGAAAAATAATAAATTTAAAAAAAAAAAAAATTGTCATAGAATAAGTATTGGAAAGTTTGGTGCAATAATCAAATTAATTAAAAACTATAAATCAAATAAAGTTTTATTTGCAGGTAAAATAAATAAACCAAATTTTTCATCATTAAGATTAGATATAAAGGGAATTTATTATATGCCGTCTATTATCAAAGCGGCTAAATGTGGAGATGCTGCTATTATCAAAGAAATAATAAAAATTCTTAAAAAAGAAAAAATCAATGTAATAAGATCAACATTTTTTAATTCTGAATTATCTCTTAATAAAGGCGTATACACAAAAATCAGACCTAGCAGAAAAGAAAAAAATTCTATTAAATATGGGATAAATTTTATTAATAAGTTAAATAACCTTGATCACGTTCAAGCAATTATTGTTAAAAATCTATCAATTATAGCCATAGAAAAAAAAGGAGGTACGAGTGAGATGCTTTCAAGCCTTAAAAAAAATTCAAAAGCTATATTAATTAAATATCCCAAAAAAAAACAAGATTTAAGAGTAGATTTGCCTACTGTGGGTATTCAAACATTAAAAGATTGTAAAAAATATAATCTAAAAGGTGTTGTTTTAAAATCAAAGAAACATATTTTTTTAAATAAAGACCAATCTATTAAATTTGCTAACAAAAATAACATATTTATTTCTGTAATATGAAAAAAATTTTTGTATTAACTGGAGAACCTTCTGGTGATAAGCTAGCAGCAACTATAATTTCGAAACTTATAATTAGTCAACCAAATTTGAAATATTTATCTGTTGGAGGTAGTCATCTTAAATCTTTAGGTATAAATTCAATTTTTGATCTACAAGAAATAACTTACGTGGGTTTTACTAGTATTTTATTAAATTTATTTAAAATTAGAAATAGAATTAAAAAAACAATTGATGAAATAATAAAATTTAATCCTGATATTTTATTTAGCGTTGATAGTCCTGATTTTACATTGAGAGTCGCCAAAAAAATTAAAAAAATCAATAAGAATATAAAAATAATACATTTCGTTGCACCACAAGTTTGGATTTGGAGAAAAAATAGAGTTAAAAAAATTGCAAAATTTATTGATCATATTCTTTTATTATTTGAATTTGAAAAAAAATATTTTGATAAAGAAAATATTAAAAACACATTTGTGGGACATCCGTTACTTGAAAATGACCCCAAAAAGAAGGTTTTTATTGCAAATGTTTTACCTAAAGAAAAAAAAATTATATCTATTTTTCCTGGTAGTCGAAAAACGGAAACCGAAGTTTTGCTTCCAATTTTATTAGATTTTATAAAATTGATGAATGAACAATCCTCAGAATATTTTTTTATTTTTCATGCAACGATAGAAAATAAAAATTACATAAAATCTAAAATAAACCCTAATCTTTTTAATAATATAGATATTATTTCTGATGAAAACTTAAAATCTCAAACTTTGTCAAATTCAATTTTTGCTGTTTCTAAATCTGGTACGGTTTCACTTCAAATTTGTAATGCAAATGTTCCTAGTATAATTATTTATAAATTAAATTTTATTAATTTTTTTATTTTAAAATTATTGGTCAATGTAAAATTTGCTAACATTATCAACATAATTAATAATAAAGAAATAATTCCTGAATTGCTTCAAAAGCAATGTAATGCAAAGCAAATTTATAATACAGTCTCTTATTATTTAAAAAGACCAGATTTAATAAATAATCAACTCACTATAAGCAAAAAAACTTTGTCTGAGATACGATCTAAAACTTCTTCTTCTGATGAGATTGTTTCAATTTTAAATGAGTATCTTGTTTCCTAATCTTTTTAAAACTTCTTCTTTCCCTAGGGACGACATGATATCATAAATTCCTGGGCCAAATTTTGATCCTGTAAGCGCTATTCTTAATGGTTGTCCAATATTCTTAAAATTTATTTTATAAGCATCTGTTAAACTGTTTATAACTGGTTCCAACGTTTCTTTAGTTAATTCAGCTACTGATAATATTTTATTAGAAAATTCTTTTATAATGGTTTTTGTGTTCTCATCAAAAAGTTCTAAATCTTCATTATTTAAATTTACTTCATCAAAGATTATGTATTTTGAATTGTTGTATATATCCTCTAATGTTTTCGCTTTATTTTTAAGAAATCCTAAGGAATTTTTAATTTTTTTCTCCTTATGTAATTTAATTTTTTCTTTAAATGACTCACAATATTGGCTTAAATTATTGTAGAGATCATCTTCATTCATATTTTTTATATAATATTCATTTAAAGATAATATGCGGCTCATATCTAGTTTAGCTGGGGATTTTCCTATACCCTCTAGATTAAAATATTTTATACTCTCTTCTGGTGTAAAAATTTCTTTATCTTTATGAGACCACCCGAGTCTCAATAGGTAATTTTTTAAAGCCTGAGGTATTATTCCAATTTTTGAATAATCGTCTAATGTAGATGTATTATCTCTTTTTGATAATTTTTTACCGTCCATTGTATGAATTAAAGGTATATGAGCGAATATTGGTAATTCCCAATTCATTGACAAGTAAATTTGCATTTGTTTAAAAGTATTTATTTTATGATCATCGCCTCTAATAACATGTGTTATTTTCATCAGTCTATCGTCCACAGTAGCTGATAAGTTGTAAGTTGGTGAACCATCATTTCTTAAGATAATGAAATCCTCAATTGCAGAATTTTCAATTTCGATATCACCTTGAACCATATCCTTTAAAATCGACTTACCATCAATTTTACTTTTAAATCTAATTACAGGTTTAATATTTATTGGAATTTCACTATCATTTAAATTTCTGCACTTTCTATTATATATGTATGAAATTTTTTTTTGTTTAGCTCTTTTTTTTTGCTCCTCTATTTCATCATTAGAACAATAACATTTGTAAGCATTACCAGTTTTTATTAGTTCCTCAGCAACATTTATATGATCATTAATTTTAGTTGACTGGATGTATTCATCGCCATCATGTTCTATTCCAATCCATTTTAGAGATTTTAGAATTTGAATTTTATGTTCATTTTTTGATCTTTCTTTATCAGTATCCTCTATCCTTAGAAAGAAAGATCCTTTCTGATTTTTTGAAAATAACCAATTAAATAATGCAGTTCTTACTCCTCCAATATGTAGGGCACCAGTAGGTGAGGGTGCAAATCTAGTTGCTACTTTACTCATTGAGTTTTTTTTAAACTATTTTATAGGAAGTTTCTATATAAAGATACTAAAACACCTTGGACTTTTACTCTGTCAGGACCAAAAATTTTTGTTTCATAGTTTTTATTTGCGCTTTCTAAAGCTACTACTTTACCTTTTTTTCTAATTCTTTTAAGCATTGCTTCATGATCATCAATTAACGCAACTACTATTTTACCATTATCTGCTGTGTCAGTTCTTTTAATGATAACAGTATCTCCTTCATAAATTCCTGCGTCTATCATTGAGTCACCTTGAACTTTTAATCCAAAATATTCACCATTTTTTTCCAAGTTATTTGGTAAGGAAATTCTTGAAACTTCATTCTGTATAGCTTCGACTGGAGTCCCTGCAGCAATTTTTCCAAGAACTGGAATACCTATTTCTTCTAGATTTTTATTTGATTCATCTAATCCACCTTTAATTACGCTTGGTGAGAAAGTGTTGTAGATGTCGTTAGCAGAAGCTGTTTCAGGTAATTTTATTACTTCTAGTGCTCTTGCTTTATGGGGCAATCTTTTGATAAATCCCCTTTCTTCTAGGGCGCTTATTAATCTATGTATTCCAGATTTTGATTTTAAATTTAAAGATTGTTTCATTTCTTCATACGACGGTGATATACCCGTGCTTCTCAACTTTTTGTTAATATAAATAAGTAGGTTTTTTTGTTTTTTAGTTAGCATAAGAACAAATATCGTACAAAAAATGTTCTATAAAAGTTCTTGTGTTTTAACAACAGTTAAAAAAGATAATAAAATAAAGGTTTATTGAACTAAAGAACCGAAAAAATTGAATTTTTAGTTAAATTTCTCAAAAGTGATTCACCGATTAAAAAAGTTTTAATTGAAGTTTTGGCAGTTAAATTTTGAAGTTCTTTTTTTGTTTTAATTCCGCTCTCTGAGATTATAGGGGCAGAGTGATTTATTAAAATACTATGAATATCATAAGTTGTATTTATATCTGTTTTTAAGGTTTTTAGATTTCTATTATTAATTCCAATAAGCGCTTCTTTAAAACTAAGCGCTTTTTTAGCTTCTTTAACATTATGAACTTCAACAATAATTGACATTTTAAATTTTAATGCTTCTTCGTACAAAATGTGCGCTAAATTATCAGAAACTGCAGATAGGATTATCAAAATAGCATCAGCACCATAACTTTTTGCGAGAGGTATTTGAAATTTGTCAATAAAAAAATCTTTACAAAGAATTGGTAAATTTACTTTTTCTTTCACTTGCTTTAAATGTGTTAAATTACCTAAAAAGAAATCTTCTTCGGTTAATATAGATAAACAAGTTACTTTATTCTTCAAATATATTTTAGCAATATCTAAGGGCTTGTAATTTTGAAAAATAATTCCAGAAGAGGGACTGGCTTTTTTAATTTCAGCAATAATTGAAATTTTATTATTTATAATATTATTTTGAATTTTGTCTTTAAAATTTATGAATAATTTATTTTTTTCAATTAAATTATTTAATAAATTTACGTTTGTATTTTTTTTTATTAAATTAATTCGTTCGGTTTTTTTTTTTATTATTTCTTTTAAAATATTTTTAACCATTTTGTATTTTTTTAAGATGTGTGAAAGATTTACCAGATAAAATATGTTCTCTAGAACTTTCATAAGCTTCAGAAAATTTAGAAAACTTATTATCAACAATTAACCCAGCCGCTGCATTTAAACACGTGGCTTTAGAAAAATCATTGTCAAGGCCTTGTAAAATTTCAATTATTTTTTTAGCATTATATTCCACATTATTTCCTATTAAATTTTTAAAATTATCAGCATTTATATTCATTTTTTTTGGATCAATAATAATTTCTGAAATTTTATTATCTTTTAATTGTAAAACATGAGTTTTTTTGTAAGGAGAGATTTCATCTAAACCATCTTCACTATTTACTACCCATGCAGATTTAATTTTTAAATTTTTTAGTGCATTTATAAAGATTTTTAATAATTTTTTATCATAAACTCCAACAACTTGTTTTTGCACTAAGGCTGGGCTACTTAATGGTCCAATAATGTTGAATATAGTTTTTTTTCCTATTTTCTTTCTAACTGCCGCTACAAATCTCATTGCATTATGGTAATTTGGTGCAAACATAAATCCAAAATTGTTTTTCTTAATTTGTTCCTCAATCTTTCTAGGTTTTAGATCAATTCTTATTTTTAGAGCCTCCAAAACATCACCTGAACCACATTTTGAAGAAACTGCCTTATTTCCATGTTTAGCGACTCTAACACCCATGCTAGATAGCAGTAGAGCAGAGGCCGTTGATATATTTAAAGTATTCATTCCATCGCCACCAGTTCCACATGTATCAAGGCAATTTTTAACATTTACTCTATTAGATTTTTCTCTTAACACATAAACACCACCTGCTATTTCATCTGAACTTTCTCCTTTTGCTGATAGTAATGTTAAAAAATTATAAATTTCATCTTCATTAGCTTGACCAGTCATTAAAAATTCAAAAGCAGATTTTGTTTCATCAAAAGTTAAATTATTTTTTTTTTTTAGCTTTTTTAAAAATTTTTCCATAATTATTTATAATTAATAAAATTTTTTAAAATTTTAATTCCAAATTTAGTTTTTATACTTTCAGGATGAAATTGCACTCCATGAATATTGTAATTTTTATGCTTAATCCCCATAATTAATCCATCATTCGACTCTGATGTAATCTCTAAATTTTTAGATAGGCTTTTTTTTTCAATAATTAAGCTATGATATCTTGTGGCTTCAAATGATTTTGGAAGACCTTTTAAAATACCAATTTGATTAGATTTTATTAAACTGATTTGGCCATGCATTAATTTTTTTGCTTGGACTATTTTTGATCCAAAAACTTGACCTATTATCTGATGTCCCAAACAAACTCCTAATATGGGAATTTTTTTATATAGTGATTTAACTATTCTAATACAATTTCCAGATTGATTTGGATTACCAGGACCAGGTGATATTACAATTTTGTCATATTTTAATTTAAGTATTTCTTTTGAGGTAATTTTATCATTTCTAACAACATCTACTTTAACTTTTAATGAGGATAGATAATGATACAAATTGTAAGTAAAACTGTCGTAATTATCTATTAGAATAATTTTCATTAACTTAATGCGTTTATCAAAGCTTTAGCTTTATTAATAGTTTCTTCGTATTCTTTGATGGCTTTACTGTCGGCGACAATTCCTGCACCAGCCTGAACGTATAATTTATTGTTTTTTGCGATGGCTGTTCTCAGTGCTATACATGTGTCAAATTCACCTTTAGCAGAAAAATACCCAATACCCCCACCATAAACTTTGCGCTTGGTTTTTTCTAGCTCGTCAATTATTTCCATTGCTCTTATTTTAGGTGCACCAGATACTGTTCCAGCAGGAAACCCTGCAAGCAAAGATTTAAATTTTGAAATTTTCTTGTTATAATCGCCAACAACATTAGAAACAATATGCATTACATGAGAATATCTCTCAATAATGAAATTTTCGGTTACTTTTACAGTGTTAATTTTAGAAACTTTACCCACATCATTTCTTCCAAGATCTAAAAGCATCAAATGCTCTGATAGTTCTTTTTTATCTTTTAGGAGATCTTTTTCAAAGTATTTATCTTCTGCAATTGTTTTACCTCTTGGTCTTGTTCCTGCAATTGGTCGAATTGTAATTTTGTTGTCTCTCAATCGTACGAGTATTTCTGGACTGGCTCCAATTATTTGAAAATCATCGAAATTAAAAAAAAACATAAACGGAGATGGGTTTATTAATCTAAGTTTTTTATAAATTTCCAAAGGTTCTTTCGTTAATTTTGCTTCAAATCTTTGACTTAGAACTACCTGAAAAATATCACCTAATTTAATATATTTTTTTGCTTTATGAACCATTTCTAGAAATTTACTTTTCGGAGTGTTAGATTTAATTTTAATTTTTTTATTACTTGAAGGAATTAAGATATTAATATTTTTTGAATTTGTTTGACTAATTAAGCTACTTAAATCTATTTTAATTTGTTCATATTTCTTTTTATAGTTTTTAATTTTTTCATCTTTAAAAATATTAATTATATAAAAAATTTTTTTTTTTAAATTATCAAAAACAATTAAAGTTCTAGGTCTTAAAAGTCTAATATCAGGTATTTTTAGATCATTTTTACAATTATCAGAAATTTTTTCTACATATCTAATTGTATCGTAAGAAAAATAACCAGATATCAAAGAGCAAATTGAAGGTAATTTTGGCGGGGTATTAAATTTAAATTCTTCAATTATTTTTTCAATAATATTTTCAGGCTTTCCTTTTAATTTAATTTTTTTATTAAAACTAAATAGATAAGCCTTATTATTATTAAATTCCCAAATTTTATCAGGATTCTTTCCAAATATCGTATATCTACCTTTGATTTTACCTTTTTCTACTGACTCAAAAATAAAAGTGTTTTTTTCTTTAAGAAAATTATTTATTAAATTAATAATAAAATGATCATTTTTAACTTTTTTAATAGAGTAAATTACTTGATTTTTTCGGCCTCTGTGTTGAAACTTAAAATCTTTGAAGCTTCGATTAATTATCATTTGAAATAATTTTTAACTATATCAATACTTTTTTCATTTAATTCTACTTGATATTTATTAGTTAAAAATTTATCAAAAACACTGAGAATTTCATTTTTTTTGGACGTAATTTGTTCATCAAAAAATATTAAATATTTATCATTATTTTTATCAATTTTATTTATTTTTGAATCAATTTTTTTTACTAGGTAAATTTGATTTTTTTCATCACCAACTAAAGCAAATGAATTTTTGGGTAGTGAATAAAGTATTTTTAAAGAGTTAATATTAAATTTTTTATTATCATTAATTGAGTTAACATAAACATTTTCTATATTATTTTTTCCCATTTCTGTAAATTTTATATCATCAACTTTTTTATCTTGAATTTCTGTTAAAATTTTTTCAACTAAACTCGATTTATATTTTTTATAAATTAAATCTTTGATTTCTTCTTTCATTTGTGGATTGTTTAAATCGGGCATACGATTATATTTGTTGATGACATTAAATAGTAAAAAATTATTTCCGTTGTCAATAAGATCAAACGAGGAATTTCGCATAGAATATATTATATCTTCTTCTTCTCTTTTGATGGATGTGGTTGTAAATTCCTTAACATTTTTAGTTATTAAATTGAGCTCACCAACAATAGTAATAAAATCTTCCCCATCAGATATTTTATTTTCAATTTTATCAATTTCATCAAAAAATTTTTCATTAAATTCATCTAATCCAATTAAATTTTTTGGATTTAGTTCAACATACTCGAAATCAATATATTCTTTTTTTAATTGATTTTCATTTTCTTTTATAAACTTTTCAATTTCAACATCTGTAAAATCTTCTTTTTTTTTATATAAATTTTTTAAATCAAAAAATTCGATCTCTAATGTTTTATTTTCATCTTCATAAATATTTTTAGTTAATAGTTCTGGTAAAACAGTTCCTCCTCCAATAAAATCAAATAAATTTTTTTTTAATTCCATATTTTTAATTTGTTGTTCAAACATGACGGCAGATAAATTGTTTGATAACAAGAATTTTTCATATTTAACTCTTTGGAAAACATTTTTTTCATCAAGAAAAATTTTATTTGATTTTATCTTTTTCAATAAAGTTATTTTACTTATCGAAATATTAAAATTTTCTATTTCAAGATCTAAAATATTTTTTGAAACTAAGCTTGATAATAGCTCTTCAATTATATTTTTATCTAAATTTTCTTTTATCGTTTTCTCAGAAATATCACTATTATTTAAATAATTCATAAAATCCTGAGTTGAAATACTCTTTTTGTTAATCTTTGCAATATTGTTTGTTTCTCCACTATTGAACATGCTCCCCATTCCCCAGAAAACAAATGGAATGATAATTATAAAAATAAAAATACCTGCTATTTTGGATTTTGCAAATTTTCTAAAAGCACTGATCATGACTTCATAAATTTATTGAACTGTAAAAAACAAACCTATAGATTATATTTTTCTTTATGACAAATAAATTTATGTATTTTGTAGCAAATTGGAAAATGTTTGGTGATTTAAAAGGTCTAAATTCGCTAAATAATGTTATTAATTTTGTAACTAGGAATGAGAGAAAAAATTTTAAAGTAGTTTATTGTCCTCCATCAACTCTTATATTTTCTTTATCTAAAAAATTTAAAAATACACCAATAGATTTGGGTGGACAGAATTCTCATGAAAGTGAAAACTACGGTCCTTATACCGGACACATAAACTCTAAAATGTTAAAAGATATAGGTGCAAAATATTTAATTCTTGGACATTCTGAAAATCGACAATGTGGCGAAAATGATAAGTTGATTAATTTAAAAATTAAAAATGGTTTAAAAACGGGTCTTAAAATTATTTTTTGTATAGGCGAAACTTTAAAAGAAAAAAAAAATAACAAAACAAACCAAATTTTATCAAATCAGATTAAAATTGGTTTAAATGGAATAAAAAATAAATCAAACATAATAATAGCATATGAACCTGTTTGGGCAATTGGTACTGGTTTAATCCCCGAGTTATCAGATTTAAATAATTTAATTTTTTTCATTAAGAAGAAATTTAAAAATAAATCTCAAAAAGTTTTATATGGTGGTTCTGTTAATGAAAATAACATTAACCAATTAAAAACTATCAACAACATTGACGGTTTTCTGGTAGGAGCTGCTTCACAAGATGCAAAAAAATTCATTGATATAATTAAAAAAACCTATAATTAAATCTCATGGAAAATATACTTTTAGTTTTAAACATAGTTCTTGCAGTCATTTTGGTAATTTTAATTTTAATGCAAAGATCTGAAGGTGGTGCGCTTGGAATTGGCATATCGCAAGAAAACTTTATGCTTTCCAGATCAGCTGGCAGCTTCATGACTAAAGCTACAGCCGTTATTGCTACACTTTTTATCATTTGTAGTTTGGGTTTAACAATTATTTCAAGAGGTGAGTTAATCCCAACTAGCTCAATTTTGGATACACTTGAGGAAAAAGTTGAAGATACTCCTGCTATTCCAGAAGACTAAAATTAACACTTTTCAATTCAAATTTTAATAGCTATAAGATAATTCCATGGCGCGTTATATATTTGTCACTGGCGGCGTGGTTTCTTCTTTAGGCAAAGGTCTTACTTCCGCTTCATTAGCTTACTTGCTGCAATCTCGAGGTTTTAAAGTTAGAATTAGAAAATTGGATCCTTATTTAAATGTTGATCCCGGCACAATGAGCCCATTCCAGCACGGAGAAGTTTTTGTAACCGAAGATGGTGCAGAAACTGATTTGGATTTAGGACATTACGAGAGATTTTCTGGAGTGTTAGCAAAAAAATCAGATAATATTACAACCGGTAGGATTTATAATGATGTTTTAAACAAAGAACGCAAAGGCGAATATCTCGGTAAAACAGTTCAGGTTATTCCCCATATTACTGATCATATAAAACAATTTATTAAAAATGAGTCGTCAAAAGAAGATTTTGTTATTTGTGAAATAGGTGGAATAGTTGGAGATATTGAAAGCTTACCTTTTATTGAAGCCATTAGACAGTTTGCAAATGATATAAAAAAAAAAAATGCCTTATTTATACATTTAACTCTAGTTCCTTACTTAAAGTCCTCAGATGAGATAAAAACGAAACCAACACAACATTCAGTTAAAGAGTTAAGAAGTTTAGGCATACAACCAGATATAATTATATGCAGATCAGAAAGACACATTCCCTTTGAACAGCGTAAAAAAATCTCCCTATTTTGTAATGTGGATATAAAAAATGTAATCGAAACAGTTGATGTTAGAACAATTTACGAAGCTCCAATAAGTTTTTTTAGGGAAAAATTAGATTTACAAGTTTTAAATTATTTCAAATTAAAATCTAAAAAATCTCCAAATCTAAATCCATGGAAAAAAATAACTAAAATTATTTTACAACCAAAAAAACAAGTAAATATAGCTATAATAGGAAAATATGTTGAATTAAAAGATGCCTATAAATCTTTAGATGAAGCTCTAACACATGGTGGGATATTTAATAAAATTAAAGTAAATTTAATAAAAATTGATTCAGAAAAATTAAAAATTTATCAAGTTAGGAACAAACTTAAAAATATCTCTGGAATATTAATACCCGGTGGTTTTGGCAAAAGAGGAACCGACGGTAAAATAGAGGCAATTAAATATGCTAGAATAAATAAAATACCTTTTTTTGGAATTTGTTATGGCATGCAAATGGCAATTATTGAATTTGCAAGAAATCAACTTAACTTAAAAAATGCTACTTCAACAGAGTTTGGTAAAAAAGGTTTAGCAGTTATTGGTCTAATGCATGAATGGAATAAAGATGGAAATATAATAATAGGCACTAATAAAGATTTAGGTGGCACTATGAGACTTGGCTCTTATGACGCTAAACTAAAAGATAATTCTCTTATAAAAAAAATTTATAAATTAAAAACAATTAAAGAAAGGCACCGTCATCGTTATGAAGTCAATATTGCCTATAAAGATAAATTTGAAAAAAAAGGTATGATTTTTTCAGGATTGTCCCCAGATAATAGGCTAACTGAGATTATAGAGCTAAAAAATCATCCTTGGTTTATAGGAGTTCAATTTCATCCTGAATTTAAATCTAGACCTTTTGACCCTCATCCATTATTCTCATCATTCATTAAGGCAGCTAAAAATCACAAATGAATAACATTATTGTAAATTGTGAAAACATAAAAATTTCAAATGATAATAAAATTTGTATTATCGCTGGACCATGTCAACTTGAAACTGAGCAGCACGCAATGGATATGGCTGGCAAAATACAGGAAATTACCAAAAAACTAAATCTTGGTTTTATTTATAAAACCTCATTTGACAAAGCCAATCGAACTAGCCTTAAAGGAAAAAGAGGCGCAGGTTTAGAATCCTCGTTGCCTGTTTTTGATAAAATTAAAAAAGAACTTCAAGTTCCAATTTTAACTGATGTTCATAATATAGAACAATGTTCTATTATTGCAAATCATGTAGATATTTTGCAAATACCAGCTTTCTTGTGTAGACAAACTGATTTGTTAATTGCTGCAGCTAAAACTGATAAAATTATTAATGTTAAAAAAGGTCAATTTCTTGCGCCTTGGGATATGGTTAATGTTACTAAAAAAATTTCTGACTCAGGTAATAAAAAAATATTAGTAACCGAAAGAGGAGCGAGTTTTGGTTATAATACTCTTATTTCAGATATGAGATCTTTACCAATAATGGCTAAAAATGGATACCCAGTAATATTTGACGCAACTCACTCCGTTCAACAACCCGGTGGTTTAGGTGAAACCAGTGGTGGTCAAAGAGAGTTCGTCGAATATTTAGCAAGAGCGGCTGTAGCAGTTGGCGTTGCGGGTGTTTTTATTGAAACACATCAAGATCCAGACAAAGCACCATCTGATGGTCCAAATATGCTCCCTTTAGATAAGTTAGATAAATTATTAAAACAATTAATTGAAATTGATAATTTAATAAAAAAGTAATGAATAAAATTTTAAAAGTACTGGCTCGTCAAGTATTTGACAGCAGGGGCAATCCAACAGTAGAAGCAGAAATTTTTACTAAAAGAAATAGCGCACGTGCAATTTGTCCTTCTGGTGCATCAACAGGTACTTATGAAGCATTTGAAAAAAGAGACAAAAATAACAAAAAATATTTAGGAAAAAGCGTTTTTAATGCAGTTCACTTAATTAATACTAAAATTGCAAAAACATTAAAAGGACAAAATATTCACAACCAAGAGAGAATAGATGCTTTGCTAATTAATTTGGATGGAACTCCTCAAAAAAAAAATTTAGGTGCTAATGCAATGTTAGCGGTATCTATGGCAGCTAAAAAATTGTCAGCAATAGTTAAAAAAAAACCTTTATACCAAACTTTTTTAGTCAAAAATAATTATAAGCTTCCATACCCTTTAATGAATATAATCAATGGTGGTGCACATGCAAATAACGGTCTTAGAATTCAAGAATTTATGATTAGACCAGATTGTGCAAAAAATTTCGCTGAAGCTATGAGAGTTTGTTTTGTAGTTATTAAAAATTTATATGAATTAATAAAAAAAAAGGGTTTGTCCATCTCAGTTGGCGACGAGGGTGGTTTTGCACCTATGATTAATAGTAATAATCAAGCGCTAGATTTAATTGTTTCTGCTATCAAGAAGTCAGGATTTAAAAATGGTAAAGACATATCAATATGTTTAGATGTAGCGGCTAATGAATTATTTAAGAAAAATAAATATTCTATTCATTCCAAAAAATATGTCACAGTAGAAAAATCTATTAAAGAATATATAAAAATTATAAAAAAATATAAGATTAAATCTATTGAGGATCCATTTGAGGAAAATGACTGGAATTCTTGGAATAAGCTAATGAAATCTGTCAATAAAATACAAATTGTAGGAGATGATCTTTATGTTACTAACCTTCAGCGACTTAAAATAGGTTTTCTCAATCTCTCATCAAATTCAATTTTGATTAAGTTAAATCAAATTGGAACTGTCTCAGAGACTTTGGATGTTATAAAATTTGCTCAAGCTATAGGATTTAAAACTATAATCTCTCATAGATCTGGTGACAGTGAGGATACGTTCATAGCAGATTTAGCGGTAGGTACAAACTCAAATCAAATCAAAACAGGCTCTTTGGCTAGATCTGAAAGAGTTGCTAAGTATAATCAATTAATACGCATTGAGGAACAACTTGGCAAAAAAGCTAAAATGAATAAAATATAATAATGTTCAATATCATAAAAAAAAACTATTTTGTATTATTATCAACATTTTTAATTTTATATTTCATTTTCAACCTTTTATCTGGAGAACGAGGTTTTTTTTCGTACATAGAAAAAAAAAATATATTGCAAACTTTAAAAAAAGAAGAATTGCTAATAACTAATAAAATTAAAGATTTTGATTTTAAAAACTCATTACTAGATACCAATTTAGATCTTGATTATATTGAATCACTTATTCGTGAGAGGTTTTTGTTTGGTAAAAAAAATGAGACAATTTATATAATTAAAAATGATAAAGATTAGACACCCAGAAAAAGAAAATAAACCAGTAAATCCACTTAAACGCAAGCCAGATTGGATTAGATCAAAGCTAATTAATGTTAAGGAATTTTTTTTAACAAAAACACTTATTAATAATAATAATATAGTAACAGTTTGTGAGGAAGCTAAATGCCCAAATATTACTGAATGCTGGAGCAAAAAACATGCCACTTTTATGATTATGGGAGATACGTGCACTCGTGCATGTGCCTTTTGTAATGTAAAAACTGGTATTCCAGCAGAACTTGATCCACTTGAACCAATAAAAATTGCCAACATAGTAAAGAAATTAAATCTAAAACATGTGGTAATTACATCCGTTGATAGGGATGATTTAGAAGATGGTGGGTCACGACATTTTTATGAGGTTATTGTTCAAACTAAAAAAATAAATCCCTTAACAACCATAGAAGTTTTAACACCTGATTTTTTAAGAAAAGGAGATGCATATAAGAAAGTATTAGATGCTAAACCCGATGTTTTTAATCATAATATTGAAACCGTACCAAGTTTATATTTGAAAGTCCGACCTGGATCTAGATATTTTGCATCACTCGAGCTTTTAAAAAATGCAAAATTAATTAATAAAAATATTTTTACTAAATCTGGAATCATGGTTGGCTTAGGTGAAAAAAGAGACGAAATATTGCAAGTAATGGATGATTTACAAGCTGCAAATGTTGATTTTTTAACTATTGGTCAATATTTACAACCATCAACAAAACATTTTCCTTTAGATCGATATTATACACCTCAAGAATTTGAAGATCTTGGCACCATTGCTAAAGCAAAGGGTTTTTTATTAGTTTCGTCATCTCCATTAACAAGATCGTCGTATCATGCAGATGAAGATTTTGCCAAACTTAAACAAAAACGAAATTAACATCAATTAATGCCCAAAGCCTCTGTTACACGTTTAATAAATTGTAAAAAAAATGATTTAATTAAATTAGTTTTAGATATTGAAAAATATCCTGAATTTTTACCTTTTTGTTATAATGCAAAAATTTATGAAAAGAAAATTGAAGGTAATTTAGATAAAATTATTGCTGATTTAACAATTGGAAAAGGATTATTTAAAGATACTTATAAAAGTGCAGTTGAATATGATAAAAAAAATAATTCAATATATGTTACAAATATTGATGGTCCATTAAATCATTTAGAAAATAGATGGTTTTTTAAAAATTTAAAAAAAAAAACTGAAATCACTTTTCAAATTGACTTTGAAATCAAAAATAAATTCTTAAATTTATTAATGGAGGCATCATTTAAATTTGGTCTTGAAAAAATTGCAGATGCTTTTCAAGCTCGAGCAGAAAAATTATTAAATAAGCCTTAGAATTGTTTTAATTATTTTTTTTACTGTTAAATTTTGAATATCAAATCTTTTTTTTGTCTTAAATTTATTTTTTAAAATGATTAATTTATTTCTTATTTGGAGACCGATATAAACTAAACCCACAGGCTTTTTTTTAGTTCCACCATTTGGACCAGCTATTCCAGTAACTGAAACATTTATGATACTTTTGGATAATTTAGATAATTTTTCGACCATTTCTTTGCAACATTCATAGCTTACAGCTCCATGCTTAATAATAGTTTTTTTATTAACTTTAAGAATTTTTACCTTTGACTCATTAGAGTATGTAACTAGACCTATATGAAAATAATTTGATGAATTTGCTAATTTAGTCAAATTATGAGCTAGCAATCCACCCGTGCATGATTCTGCAACAGATATTGTCATTTTTTTTTTAATTAATTTTTTATGAAGTAATTTTAAACTCATTAAAATTTCAAATTAATTAAATAAATCAAAATAATTGTGTATAAACCTGCCATTATATCATCCATCATTATTCCAAAAAAATTTTTAAAATTTTTATCAAAATAGCTTACTGGGAAAGGTTTAAAAATATCAAAGAAACGAAAAAAAAAAAAAGATAATGCATAATAAATTTCGATTTTTAAATTTAGCTCATTGTTTAGGTTTAAATACAAAATGTAAATTATTGGCATGCTTTGTCCTAAAACCTCATCAATAACTATTTCCTTTGGATCTTTATTGGTAAATTTATTCTCTGTATCTTTAACTGCATAGAATGAGTAAAAAAGTATTAAAGTAAAAGAAATAAAAATTAAATTTAGATCCACATAGTTAAGATGTTCAAAAATAACGTACAGTAATGTGGTAACTAATAAGGATGTTACTGTCCCAGGAATTTTATAGGAATATCCACATCCAAAAAAAGTTACAAATATAAGATTAAATCTTTTCATTCTGAAATTGAACAGATTGCCTCGCATGCAATTGCATTTTCCTTTCCAATTAAACCTAATTTTTCAGTTGTTTTGCCTTTGAGATTAATTTTGTTCTTATCTAAAGATAAAAGTGATGACAATGATTGAATTATTTTTTTTCGATATAATGAAACTTTTGGTTTTTCACAAATCATGTTTATATCTAGATTATTTATATAAAAATTATTTTTTTTTAGCATATTTAAAATAGGCATCATCATTTTAGGTGATCTTATGTTTTTAAATTTTTTTATGTTATCTGGAAAATAAGTTCCTATATCTTTTTTCTTCATAGCGCCTAATAGCGAGTCTATAATTGCATGTAATATAACGTCACCATCAGAATGACCTTTCAATCCAGAATGATAGGGAACTTTTACACCACCAAGATATAGTTTTTTATTTTTTATTAAACGATGTATATCAAATCCAATCCCATAATAGGTCTTGGGTAGTAAAACATCTTCTTTATACGTAATTTTTTTATTTAAAATTTCACCATTAATAAATTTAATTTTGAGATTATTTTTAATAAACATAGAAGCTTCATCTTGAGCATTTTCTTTTTTTATTGATAGTTCATAAATTTTATTAAATTTAAATGCTTGAGGAGTTTGTGTTAAAAAAGAATTTTCTCTATTTAAATTGTATATTTCATTCTTTATTTGATATTTTATTGCGTCTGTAGGTCTAATAATTGGAATGACGGCATTATTTTTCTTTAATTGATCTATTAATTTTCTTAAAAGATTTATGCTAAAATTGGGTCTTGCGGCATCATGTATTAAAACATAATTTGGTTTAAATTTTTTAATATATTTTAACCCAATTAAAGATGATTTGGATCTTTCTTTTCCTCCTTTAATAACCACAACTTTTTTTGGGTATTTTTTCTTGATTAGTTTTTTATTATTAACTACTAAAATGATTTTTTTAAATAGATTAGACTTAATTGATTTTTCGATTGAATGTTCAAAAAGTGGTTTGTTTTTATATAAATTAAACTGTTTAGGATTCGTAGCATTAAATCTTTTGCTTTGTCCTGATGCTAGTATTATAAAATAATTATTCATTAAATAGGACGACAACTGATAAGAAAATGAGAGAATTTATTAAAAAAAACATATATTTAATTTTTCTATTTATTATCACATTATCATTTAGTTTTTTAACCTTTTTAACT
>SHWS01000006.1 GCA_009693705.1 Pelagibacteraceae bacterium | reverse complement strand
TTTGGCTTATGATTTTTTTTATCTTGTTTTTGACAAATTATAAACAGGTCATTCTCATCGTAATATCTATTGGCAAATATAACTCTGAAATTACATATTTCCAAAAGGTTTTGCAAAGAATTATAAGAAAAATGCCAAGGATGATGAGATGACTTAAATTTTGAGTTAAAATAATTATATATAGGTTTTTTAAATGGAACTAAAATTCTAGAACTCTCAGCGATCATTAAAAAACCTTTATCAACTAGGGAATTATTTATTGATTGCAATACCGCAATAGGATTCGAACAATTACATAAAGTCCAGTTGAGACTTGCGAAATCTATTGTCTTATTATTTTTTAATTGATCAAAATCTTCGATGGACCCTAAAAAGGATTTTTTAATGTTAACTTTTGCTTTTACAAACTTTTGTTGAAAAAAATTAAAATTTAATTTGGAGTACTCTGTTAAAATAATATTTACATTTTTAAGTTGTTTTTTTAAAAGAAAAGGGAAATTAGCCTCACCTGTTCCAAAATCACAAAAGTTTAATCTCTTCTTCAATAAATTTTTTGTTTTAAGAAATTGTTCTATTAACTTAACACCATAAAAGTGTCTTGAATTCATTATTGGATTTTCAGAAGTATATTGTAAATTCTTTGGTTCCATTTTTTTTGAATAAATTTTATTCCAAGCCTCTAAATTATCTTTATTCTTAATTATATCGTCATGGAATACTGTTCCTGTATTCTTTGACACTAGTACTTTTGATAGAGAGAGTTTGGATAAAAATTTTAAATAAACAACTTTTTTTTGCTTTCCAGAATAATCTTTGTAGATATCTTGAATCAAATCTTTAGACATGCGATTCTTGATATTTTAGATATTAAAATTATAATTTCTATCGAAAAATTTTTTCAGTGCATAAATCAAGCCAATTGAGCTATTAGTACTGGTCAGCTACACGCATTACTGCGCTTCCACATCCAGCCTATCAACGTGGTGGTCTACCACGGCTCTATAGGAAGAACTTGTTTTGAGGTGAGTTTCCCGCTTAGATGCTTTCAGCAGTTATCTCGTCCATACTTAGCTACCCGGCACTGCAGCTGGCGCTACAACCGGTCCACCAGTGGTATGTTCAACCCGGTCCTCTCGTACTAGGGTCAACTCCTCTCAATTCTTCTACACGCATAGCAGATAGGGACCGAACTGTCTCACGACGTTCTGAACCCAGCTCACGTACCACTTTAATTGGCGAACAGCCAAACCCTTGGGACCTGCTCCAGCCCCAGGATGTGATGAGCCGACATCGAGGTGCCAAACACTGCCGTCGATATGAGCTCTTGGGCAGTATCAGCCTGTTATCCCCGGCGTACCTTTTATCCGTTGAGCGATGGCCCTTCCACTCAGAACCACCGGATCACTATGACCGACTTTCGTCTCTGCTCGACTTGTCAGTCTCACAGTCAGGCAGGCTTATGCCATTGCACTCTACGAACGATTTCTGACCGTTCTGAGCCTACCTTCGCACGCCTCCGTTACTATTTGGGAGGCGACCGCCCCAGTCAAACTACCCACCATACAATGTCTTGATGCCGGATGACGGCATTCAGTTAGATATCAAGAAAAACAAAAGAGGTATTTCACTGGCGACTCCACAAAAGCTAACGCCTCTGCTTCAATGTCTCCCTCCTATGCTAAATATGTTTTTCCTAACACCAATGTAAAGTTGCAGTAAAGGTGCACGGGGTCTTTCCGTCTAACTACGCGAACTCCGCATCTTCACGGAGAATTCAATTTCACTGAGTTGATGTTGGAGACAGCGGAGAAATCGTTACGCCATTCATGCAGGTCGGAACTTACCCGACAAGGAATTTCGCTACCTTAGGACCGTTATAGTTACGGCCGCCGTTTACTGGGGCTTCAGAAGTTAGCTTGCACCAACCGCATTAACCTTCCAGCACCGGGCAGGCGTCAGACCCTATACATCCACTTACGTGTTAGCAGAGCCCTGTGTTTTTGATAAACAGTCGCTTCTCCCTGGCTTGTGCCACCTTTTCATAGTTGCCTACAAAAAGGTCTCCCTTTTCCCGAAGTTACGGAAGCATTTTGCCGAGTTCCTTCAACATCATTCTCTCAAGCGCCTAAATATACTCTATTAATCCACCTGTGTCGGTTTCGGGTACGGTCTAATGATGGAGCTATTTCTTGGAACCTTTTCGCGGCAAGTTCAATCCATTAAGAACTCACAACTTACAAGATCCGTCACTACCATCTGGTTAAGGAATATTAACCTTATTTCCATCGACTACGGCTCTCGCCCTCGCCTTAGGTGCCGACTAACTCTGCGCGGATTAACCTTGCGCAGAAACCCTTGGATTTTCGGCGAAGAAGTTTTTCACTTCTTTTATCGTTACTTATGTCAGCATTCGCACTTCTGATACCTCCAGAGTCCCTCACGGGTACTCCTTCACAGGCTTACAGAACGTTCCGCTACCGCTTATAAAACTCGAAAGTTTTATAAACCCACAGATTCGGTATATGATTTTAGCCCCGTTACATCTTCGGCGCAGAAACTCTATTAGACCGGTGAGCTGTTACGCTATCTTTAAAGGATGGCTGCTTCTAAGCCAACCTCCCGGCTGTTAAGGAATTTCCACATCCTTTCACACTTAATCATAATTTTGGGACCTTATCTGGTGGTCTGGGCTCTTTCCCTCTCGACCATGGACCTTAGCACCCACAGTCTGTCTGTTGAAGAACAATGTCTAGCATTCGGAGTTTTATTAGGTTTGGTAAGAATCTCTTCCCCCTAGCCCATTTAGTGCTCTACCTCTAAACATCTATTTATTCAACGCACTACCTAAATAGTTTTCGCGGAAAACCAGCTATCTACGAATTTGGTTGGCCTTTCACCCCTTACCACAAGTCATCCAAAACCTTTTCAACGGTTACTGGTTCGGTCCTCCGGTTGGTGTTACCCAACTTTCAACCTGCTCATGGTAAGCTCATTCGTTTTCGGGTCTAATTCATTAAACTAATCGCCCTATTAAGACTTGCTTTCGCTGCGCCTACACCTAGATGGCTTAAGCTTGCTTAATAAATTAAGTCACTGACCCATTATACAAAAGGTACGCCGTCACTCTAAAAAGAGCTTCGGCTGATTGTAGGCATGCGGTTTCAGGTTCTATTTCACTCCCCTAATAGGGGTTCTTTTCACCTTTCCCTCACGGTACTAGTTCACTATCGGTCACTGAAGAGTATTTAGGCTTAGAGGGTGGTCCCCCTATATTCGAACAGGATTTCTCGTGTCCCGCTTTACTCAAGAATTTTGTTTAACATTACTCATACGGGACTATCACCCTCTATGGTTAGCTTTTCCAAACTATTCTAATTTTTTAAACAAAACTACTGGCCTGTTCCGCTTTCGCTCGCCACTACTAACGGAATCTCAATTGATTTCTTTTCCTCTGGTTACTTAGATGTTTCAGTTCTCCAGGTTGTCTCTTTAAACCTATGTATTCAGTTTAAAGTACCACATAAAGTGGTGGGTTTCCCCATTCGGAAATTTTCGGATCAAAACTTACATACAGCTCCCCGAAACTTATCGCAGTATATCACGTCCTTCATCGGCTTTCAGTGCCAAGGCATCCGCCACACGCCCTTAAACGCTTGATTTATGCACAGAAAAAATTTTTCTATGTTGAATCAAATTTTTTATTTCGAACATTAAATAATAACTTTTAATGCTCGGATATAGATATTGATATAAATTATTTTTATTTACAATTTTTATAACTAAGTGTTTTTGGTGGAGGATAGCGGGATCGAACCGCTGGCCTCCTGAATGCAAATCAGGCGCTCTCCCAGCTGAGCTAATCCCCCATGATCTTAAATTTGGTGGGCCGAGAAAGACTCGAACTTTCGACCCCACCCTTATCAAGGGTGTGCTCTAACCAACTGAGCTACCGGCCCTCATGCAAGAGAAACACTACTTTAAGAAGAGAAATGAGGACGGTCAACATTACCGATGTATATTATTTAGAATGAAATTTTACTTTCATTCATCCTTAGAAAGGAGGTAATCCAGCCGCAGGTTCCCCTACGGCTACCTTGTTACGACTTCACCCCAGTCGCTGACTATACCGTGGTCAAGGGTTTGAAACCTTGCCTTAAGGTAGAACCAACTCCCATGGTGTGACGGGCGGTGTGTACAAGACCCGGGAACGCATTCACCGTGGCACGCTGATCCACGATTACTAGTAATTCCAGCTTCATGCACTCGAGTTGCAGAGTGCAATCCGAACTGAGGTATCTTTTAAGGATTTGCTTAACCTCGCGGTCTTGCTTCCTTTTGTAGATACCATTGTAGCACGTGTGTAGCCCAACACGTAAGGGCCATGAGGACTTGACGTCATCCCCACCTTCCTCCAGCTTATCACTGGCAGTTCTTTTAGAGTGCCCAACTGAATGATGGCAACTAAAAATGGGGGTTGCGCTCGTTGCGGGACTTAACCCAACATCTCACGACACGAGCTGACGACAGCCATGCAGCACCTGTGTTTCGTCCGGCCGAACCGAAAACTCTAATTTCTTAGAGTCGCGACGAACATGTCAAGTGTTGGTAAGGTTCTGCGCGTATCTTCGAATTAAACCACATGCTCCACTACTTGTGCGGGTCCCCGTCAATTCATTTGAGTTTTAACCTTGCGGTCGTACTCCCCAGGCGGTGTGTTTATTGCTTTCGCTGCGACACTGAAAATAAATTTCCAACGTCTAACACACATCGTTTACGGCATGGACTACGAGGGTATCTAATCCTCTTCGCTACCCATGCTTTCGTTCAACAGTGTCAGTAATGATCCAGAAAGCTGCCTTCGCAATCGGTATTCTTTCTAATATCTACGAATTTCACCTCTACACTAGAAATTCTGCTTTCCTCTATCACACTCTAGCTGAAAAGTTTTGATGGCAGTTCCAGAGTTAAGCTCTGGGCTTTCACCACCAACTTTTTCAACCACCTACGAACTCTTTAAGCCCAGTAATTCCGAACTACGCTAGGTCCCTTCGTATTACCGCGGCTGCTGGCACGAAGTTAGCCGGACCTTCTTATTCGGGTACAGTCATTTTCTTCCCCGACGAAAGAGCTTTACAACCCAAAGGCCTTCTTCACTCACGCGGCATCGCTGCATCAGAGTTTCCTCCATTGTGCAAGATTCCCCACTGCTGCCTCCCGTAGGAGTTTGGGCCGTGTCTCAGTCCCAATGTGGCTGATCATCCTCTCAAATCAGCTATTGATCACAGTCTTGGTAGGCCATTACCCCACCAACAAACTAATCAAGTGCGGGCTCATCCAATGGTGCATAAAGCTTTCTCTGTAAAGACTTATCCGGTATTAGCACAAGTTTCCTCGTGTTATTCCAGGCCAAAGGGTAGATACCCACATGTTACTCACCCGTCTGCCACTAAGTATTGCTACTTCGTTCGACTTGCATGTGTTAGGCGTGCCGCCAGCGTACGTTCTGAGCCATGATCAAACTCTCAAGTTTAAAAACGGCGCACACTAGCTTCTATATAAATTCTAAGAATAAAATTTATATAATATTGAAGTGTGTACGACAAATTTTGGTAACCTTAACCGTCCACACTTCTCTTCTTAAATTTTTACGTTTTAAACAGCTAATTAGGTTAAAAAGCCTAATAATCCTCATTAATTTATTGAATAATCAATAATTTTATTGAGAAAGTTTGATGCTTATAGGCTAAAATAAATGGAAATCAAGCATTTAAGGATAAAAAATACTTAAAAATTATGAATTTTATAAGGTTTTTTTGTATTTTTAAACTTGCCAAACCATAAATAAATCGAATAAAAATTTTAATGATAAAAAATACAACATACAATTTCGTAAAAAATGTTGAAATTTTATCACTAGTTGTAATTATAACAATAACAATATCTTCAACAAGTTATTTTAATTATCAAAAAAAAAATACTAATCAAAATTTATATGATTTTGTAAATAATATTTATTTAAAAAAAACACTAAATAATATTTTTGATAACTTTGAACCTAAAAATAAAAAAATTGTTCACAGAATTAATTCAGGCGAGACTATTGATAAAATATTACAAACATATTCGATAGATACAAATCAAATTAATGAAATTAAAAAAAATATATCAAATAAATTTAATTTAAATAAATTAAATACTAAACAAATTATTGAATTTAGGTTTGACTCCATCAATAAAAAAATTTATGATCTCACGTTGCAAATATCCAACACTGAAAAAATTTATTTAAAAAGAGATCAAACTACAGACCGATTTGTTGAAGAAATAATAATAATAAAATTAAATAAAGATATTCTGTACAAAGAAGATAAAATTAAACAAAGTTTTTACCAGACTGCTCAAAATCAAAATATTCCAGGTCAGATCATAGATGAATTTGCCAGAATTTATGGCTTTCAAATAGATTTTCAAAGAGATATTAAAAAAGATAATGATAATTCATTTCAGGTCATTTATGAAATTTTTTTAGATGAAAATAAAAAAATAGTAGAAAATGGTAAAATTTTGTATGCTAATCTTTTGTTAGGTGAAAAAAATTATTCACTATATTATTTTGATCAACCAGGAAGTGAAGGTCATTATGATAAAAACGGAAAAAGTATTCAAAAAGCTTTAATGAAAACACCGATTAATGGTGCAAGACTTTCCTCTAGTTATGGAATGAGAAAGCATCCAATATCTGGATTTAGAAAAAAACATGAGGGCACTGATTTTGCAGCACCAAAAGGAACGCCAATTGTGGCGTCAGGTGATGGAATAGTCGTCAAAGTTGGATGGGCTGGTGGCTATGGTAATGCCATAAGAATTAAACACAACTCAACTTATGAAACTATGTATGCACATTTATCTAAGTTTGCTAAAAATATAAAAAAAGGTACTAGAGTAAAACAAGGCAGTATAATAGGATATGTTGGATCAACCGGAAATTCGACAGGACCACATTTACATTACGAGGTAATGGTTAATGGAAAAAAAGTTAATTCACAAATATTAAATCTACCTTCTGGAAAAGTTTTAACAAATAAAGAAAGAGAAATTTTTGAAACTGTAAAAATTAAAATGGATGTTATTAAATCTGAAAAAATTATTGGTTTTAACTAGCTTGTGATTTCAGACTGAGGTTCTTGCAATTTATTATCTCCATCTTTGTCAAAATTATCCTCGATTTTTGAGCTAATTGTTTCAGTAATATCTGACTCTGATGATTTGTTATCAGTGTATTTTGTTCTTCTAAAGATCTCTTGTTCATTCAAAATACGAGTGAAATGATCTGCGTGCTGAAAATAATTTTCTGACAATATTTTATCTCCATTTGATGCGGCCTCGGCAGCTAAATTGTTGTATTTTTCAATTAATCTTGAGGAATTGAGATTATTTCTTCCAGTTGTATTTCTCTGGAAATTTTCATTATTTGAAAAATTAGAATCAAATTTAGGTCTATCATTATTAGTTTTAAAGTTTCTATCGTTTCTTCTAAAGTTATTTCTTCTTAAATTGTTATTATTTCTAAATGTTACCATAAATAAAGTTCGTTATATTTTTGTGCTAATTATGCATCTATCGTGTTTAGCTAGATCCTTAACTACGCTGTTAATAAAAAATCCTTTTTTTTTTAATAATTGAATAACTTTATTTTTTTGATCAAAACCTATCTCTAAAATAAATTTACCATTTTTTTTAATCAGTTCAGATGAACTATTTATTACTTTTCTGATTTCTGATGTACCATCTAATCCACCATAAAGTGCTGATTTAGGTTCAAAATTAACAACATCTTTTTCCAAATATTTAATATCTATTTTATTAATATAAGGAGGATTAGAAACAATTATATCATATTTACCATGATTGAATTTGTCAACATTTGTTTTAAATAATTTTGTTCTATGATCAACTTTAAGCTTTATTGCGTTGATTTTGCTTATTTTTATACAATTCTTACTTACATCAATTCCCGTTCCATTAAAGCTGCTTCTTTCTTTTAGTATTGTTAAAAGAATACACCCAGATCCAATTCCAATATCCAATATATTTAATTTATTTTTATTTTTTGTAATTTTTAAAATTTGATCAACAATTAGTTCTGTATCAGGTCTTGGAATTAAAGTATGTCTTGAAACAAAAAACTCAGAGTTCCAAAATTCTTTTTTATTAATTAAATATGCAATAGGTTCTTTTTTAGATCTCTTTTCAATTAAATTTCTAAATTTTTTTAAATATTCCTCTTTTAATTCTTCATTTAAATTTAAAATAATATATTTTCTATCTTTATCAATTACGTTAGCCATTAATATTTCTGAGTCTAGTTCTGAAGTTTTGATGTTTTTGTTCATTAAAATATCTTGACCTTCGCTAATAGCTTTTTGGATATTCATATATTTTATAAACTACTTAAACTTTCTTCTTGCGCTTGAAGAGTTAAAGACTCTATCATTTCATCAAAGGCTTCTCCTTCAAGAAATTCTTCCAATCTATGAATTGTTAAATTTATTCTGTGATCTGTAACCCTTCCCTGAGGGAAATTATAGGTTCTTATTCTTTCAGATCTATCTCCAGTTCCTATTTTTGACTTTCTGTCTCTAGATCTTTCTTGATCAATTCTTGATCTCTCCATTTCATAAAGTCTAGCTCTTAAAATTTTTAAGCCTTTTGCTTTATTTTTATGCTGTGATTTTTCATCTTGCTGTGAAACTGAAAGCCCAGTTGGAATATGTGTTATTCTTACTGCGCTATCTGTTGTATTAACCGACTGCCCTCCTGGTCCTCCAGATCTAAAAACGTCTATTCGTAAGTCTGAGTCTTTAATTTTAATATCTACTTCTTCAGCTTCAGGAAGTACAGCAACTGTTGCTGCTGAGGTATGTACTCTTCCCTGAGTTTCGGTATCTGGAACCCTTTGTACTCTATGAACTCCACTTTCGTATTTTAAAGTAGAATAAATATTGTTGCCCTTAATTAAAGCAATAACTTCCTTTAATCCTCCAGCTTCGCTTTTTGAAATTGAAATTAGTTCTAAAATCCATTTTTTTTTAAAACTAACTTTTTCGTACATTTTAAATAAATCCGCAGCAAATAAACTTGCTTCTAGTCCTCCTGTTCCAGCTCTAATTTCTATGATTGCGTTTTTTTTATCAGCTTCGTCTTTTGGCAATAAAAATAATTTTAATTTTTTCTCATTTTTTTCAAATTCAGATTTGAGCTCTAAAAGTTCTAATTTAGCCATATTCATTAATTCTTCATCATTATTTTTGTCATTTAAAATTTTCTCAAGTTCTTTTTTATCATTTTCAAATGAAGCATATTGTTTTGCATTTTCTATAATTTGACTTAGGTCAGAATATTCTTTAGATTTTTCTGCAAATAATTTTTTATCTATTTCGACCGATGATAAATCTTTCTCTAAAATTGAGTGTTTAGATATTAGATCTTCAATTGTCTTAAGGGGAATCATTTTTTATTTTTCTAATTCTGAGATTTTTTTTTCGACTTCGGCCACAACTCTAGAAATAATATCTTTAGTTAAAACTTTTTCGCTTTGAAAACCAGACAAATAAAGCATATTACTGCCTTTGCCTCCTCCCGTTATACCAATATCCGTCATAGCTGCCTCTCCGGGTCCATTAACAACACAGCCAATGATAGATAGTGTAATAGGAGTTTTGATATGTGATAATTTCTCTTCTAAAACTTTAACAGTATCAATTACTTGAAATGCTTGTCTTGCACATGATGGACAAGAAATAATTGTTACACCTCTATTTCTTAAGCTTAATGATTTAAGTATTTCATTGCCTATTTTTACTTCTTTTACCGGATCATCAGAAAGTGAAATTCTTATGGTATCACCAATTCCATCTAAAAGAAGTGTTCCTAAGCCGATGGATGATTTAACACTTCCTGAAACAAAACTTCCCGCTTCTGTAATTCCAAGATGTAAAGGATAATTTGTAACTTCAGAAAGTTGACGGTATGCGGCGATCGACAAAAAAACATCTGAGGATTTAACGCTTATTTTAAAATTGAAAAAATTTTGAGCTTCTAAAATTGCTATATTTCTTAAAGCACTTTCTACCAAAGCCTCTGGACATGGTTCTTTATATTTTTCTAAAATATCTTTTTCAAGAGACCCTGCATTTACACCAATTCTTATAGAACAACCATTATTTTTAGCAGCACTTAGCACATCATGAATTTTTTTTTTATCACCTATGTTTCCTGGATTTATTCTTAAACATTTTGCTCCATTTTCTGCGGCTTCTATTGCTCGCTTATAATGAAAATGGATATCAGCAATAACAGGTATTTGAACATTTTTAGTTATTTCTTTGAGGGCTTTTGAAGATTCTTGGTCAGGACAAGAAACTCTTACTAAATCCGCTCCTTCATTTTGGATTTCAATAATTTGATTAATTGTAGCTTTAATATCTGTCGTCAAGGTATTGGTCATTGATTGAACTGATATAGGATTATCTCCTCCTATCTTTACACCACCAACATTAATTACTTTTGTCTTTTTACGATTTATATTTCTAAAAGGTCTTAGACTCATATTATTTAATCAAGTTTAAATTCTTTGTGCAAAACACTTATAGCTTTTTTAGTGTGTTTACTAGAAATTAGGACTGAAATCTTTATTTCAGATGTTGAAATTACTAATATGTTAATTTTTTTTGATGCTAAAGCCTGAAACATTCTATAAGAAATACCAGGTGTTGTAATCATACCAACGCCAATAATTGAAACTTTTGAAACATTTTTATCAAAGGAAATTTTTTTAAAAGAAATTTTTTTATTTTGCCTAATTAATTTTTCTGTTTTAATTATATCGCTCGACTTAATAGTAAAAGTTAGATCTGTTTCTTTTCCATTTAATGAAATATTTTGAACGATCATATCAACATTTATTAAATTATCTGATAATGGCTTAAAAACTGAAGCTGCAACACCGGGTTTATCTTTAACACCAACGATGGTTATTTTGGCATCATTTTTAGTTGATGATATTCCTGTTATTATTTGATCACTAAAATCTTTTTTTAATCCTGTAATCAATGTGCCAGATTTATTAACAAAAGAGGATTTTACTTTAATATCTATCTTATTTAACTTTGCATCTTGTACCGAAGTTGGTTGCATCACTTTTGAACCTAAAGAAGCCATCTCTAACATTTCGTCATAAAAAATTTTTTTAATCTTTTTTGCTTGATTATATTGTCTTGGATCAGTTGTATAAACTCCGTCAACATCCGTATATATGATGCATTCATCAGCTTTTATAAATTTTGCTAACATAATAGCAGTTGCGTCTGATCCACTACGACCAATGGTGGTTATTCTCATTTTTTCATTAATTCCCTGAAATCCGGTAATAACTGGAATGCCACCACTTTTTAAATATTTCGATAAATCTTTAACTACAACTCTGTTAATTCTTGCACCTGAGTGAGGACCTTCAGTAATAATCGGTAATTGCCAGGATAACCAAGACCTAGCATTATATCCTATATGAACTAATCTTCCTGCAAGTAAAGCACAAGCTACCTGTTCTCCTGTCGACAATAAAGTATCATATTCGGCTTTGTCAAAATAATTACTTAACAACTCTGATTTTCTAATTAAATCATTAGTAACGCCACTCATTGCAGATGAAATTACAACAACTTTATTTTTTTTCTTTTTATAAGAGGAAATTATATCAGCAACTTTTTTAATTCTTTCAATACTACCAACAGAAGTTCCACCAAATTTTAGTACGATAGTTTTCATTATAAGGTTTTAATTAACATAATTTAATTAATAATTGATAAAATACATCTAAATTGTTATGTCAACTAATTATCTAATTATGAACAGTGTAAACAAAAAAGAAATAGAAAAGTTTTCAAAAATTGCTGAAGAATGGTGGAATCCTGTTGGAAAATTTAAACCATTGCATAAATTTAATCCTATCAGAATAAAGTATATTAAAGACCATATAGTTGATCATTTTAAATTAGCGAACAAAAAGAAACCATTAGAAAAAATTAATATTTTAGATATTGGTTGTGGTGGTGGACTACTTTCTGAACCGATGCAAAGATTAGGCGGAAATGTTACTGGTATTGATGCTTCAATTAAGAATATTAAAATTGCAAAATTGCACTCAAGAAAAAATAATTTAAATATTAAATATTATTGCGCATCGCCTGAAAATTTTAAAATTGATAAGCAATTTGATGTAATTTTGAATATGGAAATTATTGAGCACGTGGAGAATGTTGATTTTTTTTTAAAATCCTGCTCTAAATTGCTAAAAAAAAATGGTTTAATGTTCGTTGCAACAATTAACAAAACTCTAAAATCATATCTTTTTGCAATAATTGGTGCTGAATATCTTTTAAGATGGCTCCCTGTTGGAACTCATGAATGGGCAAAATTTATAAAGCCTGAAGAACTTATAAAAAGTTCAAATCAATATAATTTATCAATAAAAAAATTAGATGGAATGAGTTTTAATTTAATTCAGGATGAATGGAAAATTAGTAAAGATATGTCTGTAAACTATATTGCAAAATTTATAAAAAATTAATTATTTCTATCCTTTATCCAAGGTATCATTTGGGCTTCAATACCCTCTTCTTTTAATTCTTTAAGATCAATTTGCGAGGCTGTTCCATAAATTCCTTTTGCCCTTTTTTTATGGTTGTAATGTATGGATCTTGCTTCATAAGCAAAGTTTTCTCCAACATAATCGAAATTATTTTTAATAAATTTTTGATACTCAAGAATCTTATTTTTGACCTCGTTGTGTTTATTTAAATCAAGTTTGTTATTAGGACTATTCCTTTTTACAAACAATTTGGGTGCCATTAAAGTTTTTTCGACTTTTATAGATCCACACTCATGACAATTTAAATATTTATTTTTTTTTAATTTTTCATACTCTTTTGATGAAGCGAACCAGCTATCAAACGTGGTATCACAACTTTTGCAAATTAACTTGTACTTAATCATGTTGTTAATGTAATTACTAAAAGGTTAATTTCAATATTGTCTAACTTCTATAGTCAGCATTTATTTCTATATATTTTTTTGTCAAATCCATCGTATAAGCTGTGAAGTGTTTTAAACCAGTTGAAATACTTATATTTAAATCAATTTTTTCATTTTTCATGTAATTTGCTACCTTGTTTTCGTCATAACTTTGATGAATTTTTCCATCTTTTACAATTATAATATTTCCAAACTTAATTGATAATTTTTTTAAATTGATAGCGGGTCCCGCTTTACCAATTGCCATTAAAATTCTTCCCCAATTTGGATCCTCGCCAGCTATAGCTGTTTTAACAAGGGGTGAATTAGCTATTGAAAAAGCAATTTTTTTTCCGTCAATTTCTGTTTTACAATTAGCAACATTAATTGTAATAAATTTAGAAGCACCTTCTCCATCTGATACAATTCGTTTTGCTAAATTTAATAAAACTTTATTTAGTGAAATATCAAAGCTTTTAAGTTTAATATCATGAATATTTTGTATGAATGGATTTTGGACTTTTTCCGTAGAAAAAATAGATACCATATCGTTAGTGCTTGTATCCCCATCGCAGCTTATTGCATTAAAAGTTGTAGAAATATTTTTAATTAATAATTTTTTTAAAAGATTGTTTGAAAGACTCGCATCAGTAAAAATATAAGCTAACGTAGTAGCCATGTTTGGATGGATCATTCCTGAGCCTTTGGCAATTCCATAGATTTTAACTTTTTTATTACCAATTTTACAATCTTCCATTACCAACTTGGGTTTAGTGTCGGTCGTCATTATTCCCAGCGCTGCTTTCATCCAAATAAATTTATTTTGTGTATATTTAATTTTATTAATTAAATTAGGTATTTGATTAATAATTTTATCTTCTGGAAAAACTTCACCTATAGTTCCCGTGCATCCAAAAATTACTTGATTAGAATTAATTTTTTTAGGATCATCTTCATCTTTTTTTTGCTTTTCAGTTAATTGTTGAGAAATCATATTTGCTATTTTTTCTAAGCTTTGATATCCTTGTTTTCCAGTAAAGGCATTGGCATTCCTTGTATTTACCAATAATGAAAAAACTTTTTTATTTTTTTGATTTAAATTCCATTTAATGTTTTCTGAAACAATCTTAGATTTTGTATAAACTGAAGCATGATTTGCGCCGTCTCTAAAATAGAATAATACTAAATCATCTCTATTATCCTTATATAAATTAGCACTAACGGTTGATATAGACAAACCATCCATATGTTCTAAGTCTTGAAATTCAATCATTTTAGTCGATTTCGATTTTGAGGATAAGAAGTTAGCTAAGTTAATTCCCATGGTATTTTAAATATTTGTTTAATACATATACTAAACAATATAAGTAAATAATAAATCAAAAACTAATGTTCAATCCGTTTAGCCTCATTTCAAAATTTATTAAATCAAACAATCAAAAAGAGCTCGACAGAATTAAAAGAATTGTAATGCAGGTTAGCTTACTTGAAGAAAAAGTTAGCAAGTTAAAAGATTCTGATTTCCCAAAAATAACTCATGATTTCAAAGAACAAGTAAAATCAGGAGAAAAACTTGATAAAATATTACCTGAAGCATTCGCATTGGTAAGAGAAGCTTCTAAAAGAATTAGAAATGAACGTCACTTTGATGTTCAAATAATTGGTGGAGTTGTATTACATGAAGGAAAAATTGCTGAAATGAGAACTGGTGAAGGTAAAACTTTAACCATAGTTTTAGCTGCGTATTTAAATGCACTAAATCAAAAAGGTGTTCATATTGTTACAGTGAATGATTATTTAGCGAAAAGAGATTCGATAGAAATGGGTCAAATATATAATTTTTTAGGTTTAACATCAGGCCATATAAACAATGATCAAAACGATCAAGAAAGAAAAAAAAATTATCATTGTGATATAACTTATGCAACCAATAGCGAGCTTGGTTTCGATTACTTAAGAGACAATATGAAGTTTTCAAAATCAGAGATGGTACAGAAAGAACATTTTTTTTCTATAGTAGACGAAATTGACTCTTGCTTAATAGATGAAGCAAGAACGCCATTAATTATTTCTGGTTCAACAGAAGATAAAACTTTTCAGTATCTGTCAATAGATAAGCTAATCAAACTTTTGAATAAAAAAGATTATGAAATTGACGAAAAAGACAAAAATGTTTTATTAACAAACGATGGAATTAATAACATTGAAAAAATGTTTTCTAATGCAGGAATTTTAAAAAATAATAATTTTTACGATCCAGAAAATTTACATTTGGTCCATCACGTTAATCAAGCCCTTAGAGCTAATCACTTGTTTGAAAAAGGTAAAGATTATATTGTCAAAGATGGAAGTTTAAAAATTATTGATGAGCTGACAGGTAGAATTCTTGAGGGTAGAAGATTTGGTGATGGTCTTCATCAGGCACTTGAAGCTAAAGAAAAAATTAATATTCAGGCTGAAAATCAAACTTTAGCTTCTATTACCTACCAAAATTACTTTAAGCTTTATGAAAAAATATCTGGTTGTACGGGTACTGCCGCAACCGAAGCAGAGGAATTTTTTGAAATCTATAATTTACCAGTGATAGTAATTCCAACTAATAATGAAATGATAAGAAAGGATTACAACGATCAAATTTTTAGAACCGAAATTGAAAAAAATGAAGCAATTATTAACAAAATAATTGAACGTCATAAATTAGGACAACCAATTTTAGCTTTTACTTCGAGTATTAATAAATCTGAAATTTATTCAAAAATTTTAAATAGTAAGAATATTAATCATGAAGTCTTAAATGCAAAAAATCATGAAAATGAAGCAGAAGTTATTGCAAGAGCGGGAAAAGAAGGATCTATAATTATAACTACGAGTATTTCTGGAAGAGGTGTTGATATTCAACTGGGTGGAAAAAAAGGATCTATGCCTGACAAACAATTAAAACTAAACAAAGATAAAATTAAATCACTTGGAGGATTGTTTGTTATTGGAACTGAAAGAATGGAGTCTAGAAGAGTAGATAATCAAGCAAGAGGTCGAGCTGGACGTCAGGGAGATGAAGGTAGTTCAATTTTTTATGTAAGTCTTGAAGATGATCTTATGAGAATTTTTGGCTCAGAATCAATGAATAATATATTACAAAAATTAGGACTTAAAAACGGAGAAAGTATAGATCACCCTTGGATTGACAAAGCATTAGAAAGAGCGCAACAAAAAGTGGAAGCAAGAAACTTCGATATTAGAAAAACTCTAATTAAATTTGATAACGTAATAAATGATCAAAGACATGTGATTTTTTCGCAAAGAAAAGATGTAATGAATAGCAAAAATATTTTTGAATATTCAGATGAATTTTTAAAAGAGATTTTAGAAAATATTATAAAATTAAAAATAAAAAAATTATCAGATCCAAAAAATAATGAATTTGAAAACTTTTTAAAATTATTAGTTGGAAAAAGTTTTAATGAAGTTGAAATTAAAAATTTAAATTTATTGAAAGATAACAATTTAAAAGAAAAAATTAATGCTAAATTTTCCGAATCAAGAAATGAAAAAATTAATCTTATAGGAGAAGATCGTGCAAAAGAAATTGAAAAAAGAATTTTTTTACAATCGATAGATTTCAATTGGAAATCACATATACAATATTTAGAACAATTAAGACAGGTTATTGGACTAAGATCCTATGGTCAAAGAGATCCTCTAATTGAATATAAAAAAGAAGCATTCGATTTATTCATAAAGCTTTTAGAAAAGTTGAAGTTAGATTTTGTAACTATTCTCATAAATTTAAAGATTGTTGAACAATCAAATCCAATATCTAAAATAAATAAAAATTCTGATAATTCTAAATGTCTTCTAGTTACTAAAAAAAACGAGAAAATCTCAAGAAATGAAAGATGTGAAGCGACAGGCAAAAAATTTAAAAACTGTTGTGGAGAATTATAAATTTTAAATTTAGCTTAAAATATACAGCAACACTATTATTCCAATAATACCAGTGAAAATCAAAACTTTTTTAGATTTAAAAATTTTTTTCACGTTATTTTGTTTAATTGTTAGTGTGGTTAAATCTTCAGAACTAGAAATAAAACCTTTATTTCTTCCAATTTTTAAAAACTTATTTTTTCTCTGATTCATAATTTCTTCGGAAGTCATATTTTTGTAAAATTCTAAATTTTTAGCAATTGAGCTTCTAAGATTATCCAACATCAAATCTCTATCACGATGTGCACCTCCAAGAGGCTCTGGAATAATTTCATCTATAATATTTAGGGCTAAAAGATCTTTAGATGATAATTTCATAGCTTTAGCAGCATCAAGCATTCTCTTTGGATCTCTCCATAAAATAGTAGCGCAACCCTCAGGTGATATTACTGAATAAATCGCGTTTTCAAACATTATAACTTTATTTGAAGATGCTAAAGCTATTGCACCACCAGATCCTCCCTCACCAATTATAATTGCGATAGTTGGAACTTTTAATGTCATAGAACATTCGATTGATTTAGCTATTGCTTCAGCCTGTCCTCGCTCTTCTGCTCCAAGTCCTGGGTATGCACCAGGAGTATCAATAAATGAAATTATTGGAATATTAAATTTATTGGCCAAATTCATTAAACGAGTTGTTTTTCTGTAACCCTCAGGCCTCATCATGCCAAAATTTCTTTCAATTCTTGAATCTAAATCTTCTCCTTTTTCCTGACCAATCACCAAAACTGACTGACCATTAAAACTAGCAAAACCAGCTATTACTGATTTATCCTCCCCATAATATCTGTCGCCAGATAAAGAGATAAAGTTTTTAAACAATTTATCGATAAAAAATTTTGATTTAGGTCTTTCTTCATGCCTTGCAACCATAGTGGTTTGCCAAGGATCTAAATTAGAGTAAATTTCTCTTAATTTATCATCTAATTCTTTTTGGGTAATAGAAATTTTTTTTATATCTACTTCCGAAAGTCCAGTTTGATTATAAGGATCTTTCAATTTTTCTATTTCATTTTCAAGATTTTTAATATCTGTTTCAAAATTTAAATAAGTTTTCACACATCTTATATAACTGAAAGTTAATTCACAGAAAAGAAATAAAATGAATAAGTATTGTCAAAATTATTGAAAATCAAAAAAATATAGATCTAAAAATGAAAAATAAGTTATAAATTTCATAAATCTTAGGTTTTTAATGCTACATATAACTTTTTTTAAAGATTACCAAAAACTATAGTTGTTTAACAAAATTTTATTTTACCTAATTGAAATAATAAAAAAACTAATCTGAATTCGAACTAAAGTTAGTTCTATTTTTAAAAGCTGAAAATAGAGTTCCATCATCTAAATTTTCTATTTCACCACCAATAGGTAAACCTTGGGCTAATTTTGTCACTTTAACTTTGGTATTCTTTAGACTGTCTTGAATATAGTAAGCTGTTGTTTGCCCCTCAACTGTTGCACTCGTTGCCAATATTACTTCTTCTATATTATCTTTATTAACTCTTTCTACTAAAGAATTTATTAACAAATCCTCCTTTCTCTGTCCTACAGAAGAAATTGTTCCACCTAAAATATGAAAATATCCTTGAAAAATATTAGAATTTTTAATTGACCACTGGTCGGCGATATCCTCTACCACACATATTTTGTTAAATTTTTCTTTTGTTTTTTCGCAATTAGTACATCCTGTAGAGTTAGATTTTAAAGAACCACAAGAGTTACATCTTGTGACATTTTTATAAAACTGAGCTAAATTATCTACCAAAGGTTTAACAAGCTCATCGCGATTATTAATTAATTTTAAAACTATTCTTTTTGCAGATTTTGGCCCAAGGCCAGGTAATTTTGAAATTAATTTTATTAATTCCTCTATTTCTTGAATATTTTGCATTAATTATAACGGCCACTTAAACCCAGGTATACCAAAATCTCCTGTAGCTTTTGAGATTTCTTCTGTAGTTTTTGATTTGAGTTTTGATTTTGCACTATTGTGTGCAGCAACTATTAAATCTTCAATGATATCTTTTTTTTCTTTAATAATTTCATCAGATAATTCAATTTTTTGCATTTCACCATCACCATCTAAAGTAACTTTGACAGAGTTTGAACCCGAAATACCCTCAACTCTCATATTTTTAATTTTTTCTTGGCTTTCTTTTATCTTTGCCTCAAGCTCTTTAGCTTTTTCTAAAATCTTTGAAAAATCTGTCATTTATTCGTCTTCTTTGTTAAATTTAATATCTAATAATTCTGCGTCAGGGAATTTATCCAAAACAGATTTATATATCTCAGAATCTTTTACTTGCTCTAATAATTCTTCTTTTTTATTTTTTTTATTTTCTTTAATTGATATTTCCCCTTTGGATTTACTAAAAGATATTATCCATCTTTCATTTGTCCATTCGAATAACTTAGAAGATAAATCTTTTACAAAATCTTTATTTAAATTTTCATTAAAGGATATTTCGATCCGATTATTTGCAAAGCTTACCAGATTAACATTGTTTTCTAATTCATATTTTAATTTAATTTCTTTTTTTTGAACACAAATTTTTAATAATTGATCAAAAGAATTTATAGTATTTTTTTGTTCTACTTTAATTTCAGTTTTAATTTCTGGTTTATTTTGATCCTCTTGTATTGCATTTTTAATTTGGTTAATAATTTGAGTTTTTGATTTAATTTCAGTATGATTTATTTCTAATTTTTCATTGATGTCTTTATTTTCAATTATTAAATTACTTTTATTTTTCTTTGAACTAAGATGTATCAGTCGAATTAAAAACATTTCAATTGATAAATGCGGATTAGATACTATATCCAATTCTTCAAGGGACTTTATTGTAAATTGCCAAAATAAAATTAATATTTCTGAATCTACTTGATTTGATATTTCTTTAATTTTTAAAAACTCTTCATCGTTTAATGAAAAATAAGTACTGTCTACGGATAAAGAATTAATATTTTTAAAATAATAAAGAATTTCTAAAAAATCATTAATAAAAAATTTTGGTTCAATACCCTGATCGTAAATCTTTCTGTAAATATTAATTACATTTGTTTCTTCTCCCTTTAGTATTAATTGAAAAAGATCAATTAATTGAGATTTATCAAAATATCCAAAAATTTTCTGTGCTGCTTTAAGATCTAATTCTTTGTTTTTATCTAAACTTAACAAACCCCTATCTAATAACGAAAGTGCATCCCGAACTGATCCTTCAGAAATCCTAACTATTAATTTTAAAGCATCATCAGATACATTTCCATTTTCTTTATCTTTAATTTTTTTAATAAATTCAAACAGCTCCAAAGATTTTATCCTAGATAAATCAAATCTTTGACATCTTGATACTACTGTAATTGGAATTTTCTTAATTTCCGTTGTTGCAAAAATAAATTTTAAATATTCTGGTGGTTCTTCAAGAGTTTTTAATAAACCGTTAAAAGCTTGCTTACTAAGCATGTGGACTTCGTCGATTATGAAAATCTTGAATTTTGCTAATGTTGGTCCATATCTAGAAAACTCAATTAGATCTCTGACATCATCGATTCCTGTTTTGCTAGCCGCATCCATTTCAAGAACATCAATGTGATTTGAGTTTGTAATTGCTTCACAATTTTCACATAAATCATCTTTACACAAATTTTCTATACCTTTTAAACAGTTTAAAGCCTTTGCAACAATCCTTGCTGTCGTTGTTTTTCCTATTCCTCTAATTCCGGCAAAAAGATAGGCATTAGGTACTTTATTTGCTTTAATAGAATTAGTAATAGTTTCAGCAACTACTTCTTGTCCAATAAGATCATTAAAAGTTTGGGGTCGATATTTTAATGCTAATACTTTAGAATTTCTGTTCATTGTTAAAATTTTAGGAGACTAGAACCTGAATAACTGTCTCTACGACTGCTTCTGTTAAGATCTGGTCGGGTTCAAGCAGCATCCACCTCTAGCCTCCAAACCTATTATAACAGTTATATTTTCTATTCTACAATAAAAGATTAAGATTTTTTTTCTCTTATTTTATCGGCCTCAAAAACACCTAAGACGTGAAAATCTTCACAGTGAAGAGCAAGTTCTTCAAGAGATTTTTGTACATTTGAGTCATCAATGTGCCCATCTAAATCGCATAAAAAAAAATAAGAATCAAAAGAGCTTTTTTCAGGGTAACTTTGTAATTTTGTTAAGTTTACCCCATTAATAGCAAATCCTCCAAGAGATTGATAAAGAGCAGCAGGCTTACTTTTTAATTTAAATAAAAAAGAAGTTATATATTTTTTATTATTAAATTCTGGTTGAAAAATATTTTTTCCCATAATTAAAAATCTAGTTAAGTTATTGTTTTCATTTTCAATATTTTTTTTTATTATTTCTAAACCGTAAATTTTTGCACAAAGAGCTGAAGCTATTGCAGCTTGATTCTTTATTTTATTTTCTGAAATCATTTGAGCGGATCCAGCTGTATCAGCTCTAACATGCTCAATGAGATTATTGTTTTTAATAAAGTCAGAGCATTGAGATAGTGCTTGAATATGTGAATATACATGTTTTATATCTGAAATTTTTGAACCTGACAGACCTAATAAACTATGTTCAATTTTTTTAAAATATTCACCATATATATTTAATCTATATTTAAAAATTAAATATTCTATGCCAATATTACCCGTAATTCTATTAGACTCAGGAATTACAATTTTAGTATCACTATCTAATGAAGCTTTAATAAAACATTCGTCGAAAGTTTTACACGGAACTAACTCGGCAATTGGATCTATTGACATGGCAGCTAAATGAGAGTACGCGCCAAATGTTCCTTGAAAATAGATTTTACTCATTAATCTTTATATTCCATAATTTTTTTTAAAGCCAGGTAATCCTCCTTAGTGTCTACTCCAATAGAAGATGAATTTGCAAGAGCAACATTAATTTTGATATCATTATCGAGAGCTCTCAATTGTTCCAATTTATTTTGTAATTCATTTTTTGTTTGCTTAAACTTTACAAATTTCTCGAGAGCTTGCACTGAGTAACAATATATTCCTATATGTTGATATATATTAACATTAATATTAGTTGTCCTAAAAAAGCTATTAGCCTCAGGAAATTTATTTTTATCCAAAAAATCTTTAGTTGCTACTTTAACAACATTTTTATTTTCAAAAATTTTTTGATCTTCAATTTTTGATGCTAAGGTCCCAATTTCAGATTTAAAATCAATCATTTTTTTATTAAGATTAATTATATCTTCAATATTGATAGCTGGTTCATCTCCTTGTAAGTTCATAATCAAATCTACATCATTTTTATTTAATTTTTTAAAAGCTTCATAAATTCTATCAGTCCCTGTATGGTGGTTTTTGCTTGTCAAAATTGCTTGTCCGCCATTATCTTCTACATCATCTAATATTTCTTGATCCTCAGTGGCAACTACTACATCACCAATGTTAGCCTCTTTTGCCTTCTTAAATACATGAGAAATAATTGATACATTATTAATTTTTAATAAAGGTTTTCCAGGTAATCGGGTAGCTGATAATCTAGAGGGTATTAAAATAAGAGTTTTCATTAATTTATTTTAAATTTTCATGTTGCACAGAGGCAAAATTGTTCATTAAATTTTAAATAATATTTTTATTTATCATGTTATACGTTCAAAATTAAATTTAATAAAATGGATTCGTTTGAAATAAATAAAATTATTGCTGCAATACTAATGGTTGCTCTTTTAGTGGTCGGTTTAGGAAAATTATCAGAAACTATATTTTATGTAAAAAAACCCGAAATTCCAGGTTATGGAATTCAAGTTGAAAATGCCTCTATTGACTCTAGCAATGAAGAAGCAGCTATTGAGGAAAAAATTGATATTGTAGCTTTGATGAGTATGGGAGATATTGCAACTGGAGAAAAAATTTTTAAAAAATGTGCAGCATGTCATTCTATAATCAAAGGGGGTGAGAACAAAATTGGACCAGCATTATATAATGTGGTTGGAAGAAAAGTTGGTGGAATTGAAGATTACAAATATTCTAAAGCATTAATTGAATATAATAAAGAATGGACTTTCGAGGAATTAAATGGCTTTCTGACAAAACCTGCAGGCTATATTAAGGGTACAAAAATGTCATATGCTGGTCTTAAAAATGAAGAAGATAGAGCTTCAGTAATAAAATACTTGAATCAAAATTCAGATGCCCCGATTCCTTTACCTTAATTTTCCAAAACAATATAATAAAATACTTTTTTGCACATGAACTCTATTAAGTGCCTGTTCCCAAACTCTTGATTGTTTTCCCAAAAAAACCTCATCACTTACTTCAGGGCCTTTAGGCAAACAATGAAGAAAAATACAATCTTTTTTTGCAAAACTCATTAATTTTTTGTCAATTTTAAATTTTTTAAATTGATTAATTTTTTTAATTTTATTTACTTTATCATTTAATGAAATGACCTTATCAGAAAATATTACATCAACATTTTTAACTGCTATTTTTGGATCATTATAAATAAATATTTTACTATTATTATTTTTTACCCACTTTTTTAATGATTTATTAGGTTCAAAATTTTTTGGGCAACCAATATTTAGCTTGAAAGAAAATTTTATTGATGCAGCAATAAGGCTATTAAGAACATTGTTAGAATCTCCTATCCAAGCAATTGTTAATTTTGAAATTGATTTTTTTTTAATTTCTTCAACGGTAAAAACATCTGACAAAACTTGGGTTGGGTGTGATGATGGACTCAAACCATTAATTATCGGAATAGAAAGATAATTTTTAAAATTTTCAATTTTTTGATCACTATCAGATCTAAGCATAAATGCATCTCCATAAGTTGAAAGTATTTTTGCAGTATCTGCTAAGCTTTCTCCACCTTGACCCAAATGAAGTTCATTAGACCTTAAAGTTAAAGTTCCACCTCCCAATTGTTTAATTGCTAAATAAAAGCTTAGTCTTGTTCTTAAACTTGATTTTTCAAACATTTGTATCAATAATTTTCCCTTTAATGGAGCATCCTTATCAATTTCTAATGTATTTAATTTTTTTCTTAAATTTTTTCTTTTTTTTGCATCTTTGAGAATTTTTCTAAGATCTTTTGAGGGTACATCACTTAAATTTGTGAAATCTTTTATTTTATTCATAACTAAGACATACTTTATCAATTATTTTTAAAGCCTGATCAATTTCATTTTTTTTAACATTTAAAGGCGGCAAAATTCTAACAACATTTTCAGCAGCCTTAATTGTTAATAATTTTTGATCCATAAGCTTATTAATAAAATTTATTTGGTCTTTATGTAGTTGAATTCCAATTAAAAAACCTTTTCCTCTTATTTCTTTAATAATTTTTGGATATTTTTCTCTGATCTTATTTAAATTAAGAAAAAAATACTCAGAAAGATTTTTTATATTTTTTAAAAAGCTTTTTTTAGAAATTATATCAAATACAGCATTACCTACAGCCATAGCTAAAGGATTGCCTCCAAAGGTTGAGCCATGTGTGCCTGATGTCATGCATGAGCCAACTTTTTTATTCATTAAAACTGCTCCCATTGGAAATCCTCCACCAATGCCTTTTGCTATAGGCACAATATCTGGTTTAACTTTAGATTTTTCAAAAGCAAAAAAATCACCTGTTCGTCCAATGCCACATTGTACTTCATCGAGTATTAATAAAATATTTTTTTTAGTACAAATTTTTCTAAGTTCTCTTAAACACCAATCAGGTATAACCTTAATACCTCCCTCTCCCATAATAGTTTCAACCATAATAGCAGCTGTATTTTTAGTTATAGATTTTTTTAAATCTTGGTGATTACCAAATTCAAAATGATCAAAACCATCAACCTTTGGTCCAAAACCTTCTGTCATTTTTTTTGATCCACTTGCGAAAATTGCTGCTAAAGTTCTTCCATGAAAAGAATTTTTTATACATAAAATTCTATTTTTTTTTGGTTTACCGATTGAAAAAAAATATCTTCTTGCTACTTTTATTGCTGCTTCTGTTGCTTCTGTTCCACTATTTTGAAACATAACATAATCAGCGAATGTTTTTTGAGCTAGTTTTTTTGCTAATTTTTCTCCCTCTGGAATTGTAAATGCATTAGAGACGTGCCAAAGTTTTTTAGCTTGCTTATTAATAGCACTTACTAATTTTGGATGAGCATGACCCAAGGAATTTACTGCTATTCCCTGCACAAAATCTAAATATTTAATTCCATTCAAACTATACAAATGGCTACCTTTTCCATATTTAAATGAAATTTTTTTTCTATTATAATTTTTTGCTAGATAGCTCATAATCTTAATTGATACTTCTATTTCTATAAATTAAAAGTAATGAGACACAAGTGATGATTGAAAAATTGGTAAAATTAATTTTTTAAAATATGTTAATAAATATAAAAATTTACTTGTTTAAAGAAACGGTATATCTATATATTGTGGTTTTAATAATATTAAACACTAAAAGTAGTTAATTATACAAAATGACCTGGAATGAAGAAAAAGTTAAAAAACTTAAAGAACTTTGGGGCAAAGGAAGTACAGCAAGTCAAATTGCACAAATTATAGGTGACGTAAGCAGAAATGCAGTCATAGGTAAAGCTAATCGATTAAAATTATCAGAAAAAATAAAAACAAGAAGTTCTATTTCAAATCGAAATTTTAACAATTCATTAGAAGAAGATAATAACAAAATTAAAATAAGTAGAAAAAGCAGGTTTAAATCTCTTATTATTGAAAAAGATTTTGAACCAGAAAATCCTAAGCAAATAGAAGAGTTGGATGAAAATAGTTGCAAATGGCCAATTGGTCACCCAGATGAAAAAAATTTTTATTTTTGTGGAAGATCTTCTTTAAAAGATTTTTCTTATTGCAAGCTACACCTGCTGTATGCTTACCAACCCAAAGGTAAAAAAGAAGATACTTCAGATAAAAATGAAGTTCCAGATTTTATTGGGAAAAAAACTCAATCCGCTTAAAAAGAATATCTTATTAATCTTCTGAAGCTTTTTTTAAGTTATATTTTTTAGTTGAGAATTGACCTCCATGTCTCCACATATAACAATACTTTTCAACTTCCTGATTAAAAAATCGTATACTTGGCATTCCAAGGTCAGAATTTGTTTTATATTTGCCGGATAAAACATTGTCATATTTTAAGAGTCTTAATTGATCTGTTGTTAATAAAGGATTGGGCAGTAGTTCAAAAATTTTTGCCGAAAAATTTGCTAATAAAAAAGGAAATGGAATTAAAATTCTTTTTTTGTTCATCAAACTCAACAATCTTTGAAGTATTTCCTTAAAAGTAATTACTTCATTTCCTACACACTCAATAATTTTTGAATAAATATTTTTTGATATTACATTATAAATAATATCAGTTAAATCAGAACAATGAATTGGCATAAATTTTGTCTTGCCCCCGTAATATAATGGAAAAATAGGAAGCCTACTTAACAATGTCATAAAACTTGTTGTAAAATTATCATCTACTGAGTAAACGACTGATGGTCTTAAAATTGTTGCAAGTGAGAAATTTTTTTGAATATTGTTTTCTCCTTGTAATTTACTTTTTGCATAATCCGAATCCACAGCATCATTAATACCTAGGGCTGATAGATGTATAAAATGCTCAATATGATATTCTTTGCAAAGTTTAGCTAGCAATGAAGGAAAGATATTATGGATATTTTTAAAAGTGTTACCTCTTTTTTGCTCATTTAGAATACCAATCAAATTTATACAAATGTCCGCTTTTTTAAATAGATTTCTAATTTTATTCTCATCAAATATATTTGCTTCAACGATATCAATATATCCTGCATTAGCTTGAGTTTTTATTATGTAGCTTTTCTGATGGATGTTTCTTGTAACAATAGTTAATCTGTAATCATTTTTTGTAAGCTTCCTTATTAGGTTACGACCAATTTGACCACTGCCACCAAAAATTAGACAATTTTTTGCTTTCATATATATATGTTTAGAGATGAATATTGATATCAAACTTCACAAAAATGACTTACCAGATGATTTAAATTTAGGCAACGTATTAGCTATAGATGGGGAATTTATGGGTCTAAATGTTAGTCGAGATCCTCTTTGCTTAATTCAAATATCTTCAGGAAATTACGACGCACATATCGTTCAGTTTGACAGATTAAGTTATAAAGCGCCTAATTTAATAAAAATTTTAAATGATAATAAAATTACAAAAATTTTTCACTATGGTAGAGCTGATTTAGCTTATATAAAATATTACTTAAAAACAGATACAAATAATATTCTCGATACAAAAATTGCTTCAAAATTAGCAAGATCATATTCGGATCAACATTCATTAAAAACTCTAATAAAAGAGTTTATAAATATAGATATTAGTAAGCAGTTCCAAAGTTCTGATTTTGGAGGAGAATTAAGCCCCGCACAATTAAAATATTGCGCCAATGATGTAATTTATTTACATAAAATTCATGAGGAGTTAAATAAAATATTAGAAAGAGAGAAAAGAATTAATTTGTATCACGATTGTTTAAGATTCTTAAAAACTAGAGTTGATCTGGATCTTGCCCAATTTAAAGAGGATATTTGGTCGTATTAAATGAGTAAAAAAAATTATGTTAAAATCGCCAAAGATGTAATTAACCTTGAAATAATAGCCCTAGAAAAATTAAAAAAAAATTTAAATAATTCTTTTAACGATGCTGTAAACCAAATTACCAAGTGTCAATCTAAGGTAATTTTATGTGGAGTTGGAAAAAGTGGAATTATAGCATCAAAAATTGCTGCTACCTTATCTTCCGTTGGAACACCCTCTTTTTATCTTTCCGCTAGTGACTCATCTCACGGTGACCTAGGAAGTATTTCAAAAAAAGATATTTTGATTTTAATTAGTTATTCTGGACAAACTAATGAGCTAAGAAATATTATTCAATACGCAAACAGAAATAAAATATTATTAATTGGAATAATGTCCAGAAAAGATTCTATTCTTTATAAAGCTTCGGACATAAAGCTAATTATTCCTCAAGTTTTAGAATCTGGTGGAATAGTTCCAACATCAAGTACAACGGCGCAAATGGCCCTGGGAGATGCTTTGGCTATTGCTGCAATGAAATATAAAAAATTTGATAAAAGAGATTTCAAAAAAATTCATCCAGCAGGAAATCTTGCTGTTCAATTAAAAACTGTAGAAGATATTATGGTTACAAAAGACAAAATACCATTTGTTAATGAGAATATGAAAATGAAAGAAGCTTTAAAAATACTAAATCAAAAAAAATTAGGGATTTTAATTGTCAGAAATAAAAATAAAATAACCAATGGAATTGTGACAGACGGTCAAATAAGAAGATTTAGTCAAAAAAATTTGGATTTACATTCAATTCCTGTTAAAAAAATAATGACTAAAAATCCAATAAGTATTGATAAAGACGCACTGGCTGCAAAAGGACTTTCATTAATGAATTCTAAAAAAATCACCTCTCTTTGTGTCTATGATAAAAAAAATAAATTTATTACAATTGGAGTAATTCATATTCATCAAATTTTAGAATCTAATATTTCTTAAATGAAAAAAAATAAGATTGTAAAAATCTTTTTAATAAATTTATTTATTATAATATTATTAATTTTTTTTTTTAAAAAAATATTAAAAAAACCTTCTACAATAATTAATCAAAATTTAAATTTCGAAGGTCCGGCTGCAAAAAATGAAAATTCTTATAGTTCAAACATATTAGAAAATATTAATTACACTTCTAAAGATAAAAATGGTAATCAATATAATATTAATGCTTTGAAGGGAGAAATAAATTTTTCTGAGAGTAATGTTGTTTACTTATCAAATGTTACGGCTAAAATTACACTAAAAAACTCTAATCAAATTACAATAACATCAGACTTTGCTAAATATAATTCAGATACTTATGATACAACTTTTTCTAAAAATGTAATAGTCAGTTATTTAGACAATAATTTAACTGGAAAATACCTTGATTTTTTATTAAGTAAAAATTTAATGACCATGTCGGAAGATGTTATTTATACAACCAATAAAAATATTCTGAATGCAGATGTTATTGAAATGAATATTGAAACAAAAGACACTAAAATTTTTATGTACGAAGAAGATAAAAAAATACTCATTAAAAGTAAAAGTTAATATGGCAATTATTAAAAAATTTAGAATTAAATCTTTTAAAAAAATTAATTCTATAATTGAATTTGAAAATGTATCACTATCGTATGGAAATAGAATAATTTTAGATAATGTAAGTTTTAAAATTAATAATGGTCAAATTTTTGGCATGTTGGGGCCTAATGGAGTTGGAAAATCAACAATATTTAATCTTATAACAGGACTAATAAAACCTATTAGTGGCAAAATTAAAATTTCAGGTGAAAATGTTATTCAATATCCAATTTATTTAAGAACAAGAAAATTTAAAATTGGATATGTTCCGCAGCATGGTGGATATTTTAACGATCTTACTCTTCACGACAATTTTAGAGCAATTAGTGAAATTGTAATTGATAGTAAAAATTTAAGAGAAGATAAAATTAATTATTTAATATCAAAATTTGAACTTGAAAATTTTAAAGATATAAAAGCAAAATTTTTATCTGGCGGACAAAAAAAAAAATTAGTTATTGGTCTTGCTCTATTGAGCGAACCTAAAATACTTTTATTAGATGAGTGCTTTGCAGCATTAGATATTCTGACTATTAAGATGTTGCAAGAAATTATTGTTAAATTACAGCAAGAAAATCAAATAGCAATTTGTATCTGTGATCATCAGGCTAGAGATTTACTTGCTTGCGTTGATGTAGCGATAATTTTAAGTAATTGTAAAATTGTTGCTGAAGATACACCTTCAAATCTAGTTAAAAATATTAACGCAAAGAGCGCTTACTTTGGTGAAAGTTTTAAATTTAATTAATTTAAATGTCCTATTCACTAATTATTAAAGAACAATTAAAACAATTTAATAAAACCATAATAGTAAGTGGTGATAAAAGCTTAAGTATTCGATGGGTTTTATTTTCATCTATAGCAAACGGGATTTCAAAAGCTCAAAATTTGTTAATGTCCGAAGATGTTCTGGCCGCAATTGATATAATTAAAAAACTTGGAATTAAAGTAATTTTCAATAAAAATATTTGTAAGATATATGGAGAAGGTATTAATGGTTATAAGTATAAAAAAAACTTAACTTTAAATGCAAAAAATTCAGGCACATTAGGAAGAATTATACTTGGTTTGATAATTAACACTCCTAATCCAATTAAACTTATAGGAGATGACAGTTTATCAAAAAGAGATTTCAAAAGAGTTACTGAACCTTTAAGTAAATTTGGAGCGTCATTCAAACTAAGTAAAAAAAAAAAATTACCATTAATAATACGAGGATCAAATAATCTACGTCCATTCAAATATCTAGAAAATAAAGGTTCAGCTCAATGTAAGAGTGCTGTTATTTTTGGAGCAATGAGAACTGAAGGGACTACAATTATAAAAGCGAAAAAATCTCGAAATCATACAGAGCTTTTGTGCAAATATCTAAAACTACCCGTAAAAGTAAAAAATAAAAAAAATTATGATTTAATTAAAGTTAAAAAAGTCAGTAAAATAAGATCATTAAATTATAAAATTCCTTCAGACATAAGCTCTGCTTCTTTTTTTATTGTACTAACTGCACTTTCAAAAAATTCAAAATTAATTATTAAAAATGTAAATATAAATCCCTCACGTGTAGGCATTCTTATAATTCTTAAGAAAATGGGAGTTAAAATAAAGCTAAAAAATATTAGAATTTACAAAGGTGAAAAAATTTCAGATATTTTAATTATAAGTCCAAAAAAATTGAATTCTATAAATTGCCCTAAAAATTTAAATAGCGGATCAATCGATGAATTTTTAATTATTTTTTTAGTTGCTGCTAAAGCAAATGGTATTTCTTATTTTAAAGATTTGGCTGAGTTAAATCAAAAAGAAAGTCCTAGACTCCAATGGGGTGCAAGAATTCTTAAAATGATGGGTATAAAAACTATAACCACTAATGACTCAATTAAAATTTTTGGTAATCAAAATTTAAAAATTAATAAAAAAATTGTTATAAAAAATTATCAAAAAGACCATAGGGTATTTATGACCAGTGTTATTGCAGCATTAGCCTTTGGAGGAGAATGGCATATACATGATAAAGATTCTATTAATACTTCTTTTCCTTCATTTTTAAAAATTTTAGATAAGTTTAAAAAATGAAATTAAAAAGAAAAAATATTTTAAAAGTAGCAATTGACTCGCCCGCTGCTGCTGGAGCTGGTACACAAGCAAAACTTATTTCTAAACATTACAATCTTTATTACCTTGATACAGGAAAAATTTATCGGTTTATTGCAAACATTAAACTTAAAAAAGCAAAAAAATATAATCTTAAATTTTTAAAAAAAAAAATAAAATATCTAAAAATTAAAGATTTAAAAAATAAAGAACTTTTAGCAGATGAGGTAGGAACTGAAGCTTCAATAATTGCTCAAAATAAAAAAATTAGAAATATTGTTCATAGTTTTCAAATTAATTGTGCTTATAATCCACCTAAAAAATACAATGGCTCCTGCCTTGATGGTCGGGACATTACTTACAATATAATGCCTGATGCAAATGTTAAGATTTTTATGACCGCAAGTGTGAAAACTAGGGCTATGAGAAGATATAAAGAGCTAAAGGCTCTTAATAAAAAAATTTTATTCAAAGAAGTTCTTAAAAGTATCAAAAAACGAGATAAAAATGATTATAATCGTAGCATTTCACCTCTAAAGAAAACAAAAGATTCGGTATTGATTAACACGACAAACTTATCTAAAAGAGCGTGTTTTTTAAAAATAAAAAAAATTATAGATAAGAAAATTAATAATTAATGGAAATATATAGCGATCTATCAAGTCCAGCATCTCAAGAATTTGAAAAATTACTGAATAGCCAAAATTCAAAAATTAAAATTGAAGAAGGAAAAATCATAAACGGAACAATTAACAAGATCACTGAAAACTTTGTTTTCCTTTTTGTTGAAGGACTAAAAAGTGAACCTATTTTAGATATCAATGAATTAAAATCTATGGGTCTTTCAGAAAAAATTAAAATTGGTGAAGTAATTCCAGTTTTGCTGGAAAAAATTGAGGATAAAAATGGTGAAGTATTAATTAGTGCTCAAAAGGCTCAAAAAATTAAAGGTTGGGATAAGCTTGTTGAGGCTTATGAAAGCAATACTCCTATTATGGGAAAAATTACTGCTAAATGTAAAGGTGGATGTATAGTTGAGCATATTGAAACTGGCTCCCTAATGTTTCTTCCAGGATCACAAATTTCAGACAAACCTTTAAAGGATATTAGTCACCTAATGAATGAACCTCAAAAATTTGCACTAATCAAGCTAGATAAAATAAGGGGCAATGCCTGCGTATCACGTCGGGAAATTATATCCTCTTTTAACAAAGAAGATAAAGCAAAAATTATCGAAAAATATAAAGTAGGAGATATTATTAAAGGAGCTGAGGTTAAAGGCTACAGTAACTTCGGTTGTTTTTTTAATGTTAATAATGAACTAGATGTTTTAGTTCACCTACAGGAAATTTCTTATTCGAGAGTTAATCATCCAGATGAATTTTTTAATATTGGTGAGAAACACGATCTTAAAGTAATTTCGGTTGATACAGAAAAATTACAAGTAGGTTGTTCTGTAAAACAATTATCGCCAGATCCTTTTGATCATATTGAAAACTATGAACTAAAGAAAATCTATAAAGTAAAAGTTGTTAAATTGATGGATTTTGGAGCATTTTGTGAACTAGAACCTGGACTTACAACATTACTCCACTCATCAGAATTAAGTTGGTCCAAAAAAAATCTTTCAGCTAAAAAAATGTTTAAAGTGGGCGATGAAATTAATTGTGTGATAACTGAAATTGATAAAGAAAAAAGAAGAGTTGCAATAAGCCACAAACTAACCCTGGAGAATCCTTTTGAGACTTTTGAAAAAAAATATCCTATTGGAACAATTGTTGAAGGAGAGGTGGTTAATAAAAATGAATATTCATTATTTCTTAACATAGAAGGTTTAGACATAGATGCCTTTTTACATTGTAATGATTTAAGTTATTCAAACGACAGTGAAGAAGAGCTTAATAAGTATAAAAATGGCGATAAACTAAAAGTTAAAGTTTTAGAAATTAAAGCTTCAGAACAAAAAATTAGAGTTGGTTTTAAACAAACGCAAAAAGATGCTTTTGATTGGTTTAAGGATAAAAATATAAACCAAATAATAACAGTTAAAGTCATATCTGTTGATAATAAAGGTTTATCTGTAAGACCAGAAGAATGTGAAATGAATTTTCAAATTAAAAAATCACAAATTTCAATGAATCCAGCTGATGCTCGACCATCAAGATGGACAGGTGGAGAAAAATTGGATGTTGCAATAGCAGAGCTTGATTTTAATAAAAGAAAAGTAAGTTTAAGTATTAAGCTTTTAGAAGAAATTGAAAAAAAAGAAGCTTTAAAAAAATATGGTGCGGATGCTGAAGGATCTGGAAAAAATTTACCATTCGCCTCATTATCAGATGATTTGAAAAAAAAAGAAGAAGAAAATTAGTAAATATTAAAGATTTAAATTGGCAATTGTAAAATCAAAGCTTTTAAAACAACTTGCAGAGAATTACCCAAATTTCCTTAAAAAAGACCTTGAAAAGTTAACCGACATTATCTTTAAAGAAATTAAAGAAACTCTTAAAAGAAAAGAGAGAGTTGAATTAAGAGGATTTGGGGTTTTTTCAACAAAAATACAAAAAACAAGAATAAGCAGAAATCCAAAAACTGGAGAGAAAGTCAACACTCCAGAAAAAATCGCTATTCACTTTAAAATGTCTAAGAATTTGTTTAAAAAATTAAATAATGACTAACAAAAAGATTTTTGTTGCTTGTGACGTATCCAGTCAAAAAAAAATAAAAAAACTTTTATCATTAATTCAAAATGACATTTCAGGAATTAAAATAGGTTTACAATATATCACTCAAAGATCGCCAAAAGAAATTAGAGAACTATCCAAATTTAAGAAACCTATTTTTTATGATGGTAAATTCTTTGATATTAAAAATACTTTAGTCGAATCAATTAAATCTTTAAAAAAACTAAATATTAGCTACGCAACCGTACACTTATTAAATGGTTTAGATGCTCTAAAAGCAGCAAATAAAGAAGCTAAAAAAATAAATATTAAGTTATTGGGTGTTTCAATATTAACTAGTTTTGCTGATAAAGATTTAATTTCTTTAGGCTTTAAAGGTAAAGTTCAAGACCAGGTTTTAAGATTAATTAAAATTGCTAAACAAGCAAACCTGCATGGAGTAATTTGTAGTCCACTTGAAGTTAAAATGATTAAGAGTTTAGCTCCTAATCTTAAATGCTTCACACCAGGAATTAGGCAGGGCGGTACTAAAAATGACCAAAAAAGAACTTTGACCGCTAAAGAGGCATTAGATGCTGGAAGTGATTATTTAATTATTGGAAGACCTATTACTAAAGGAAATCCAAAAAAAAATATTAAAAAAATTCTATCATCACTAAAGTAGATGGAGTCAAAAATCTGTGGAATTTCTGATGCAAAAACTTTGAGTTTTCTAACTAACTATTCATCTCCCCCTAATTATATTGGATTTATTGTTAACTATGTAAAATCTAAAAGATATGTAAATTTTGATAAACTTAAAAAACTACTAAAAATTGACAAAAAAAATTCATATTATGTTGCAGTTTTAGTTAAACCTAACAATCAAATATTAGAAAAAATAAAAGATCTACCGTTCGATTATTATCAAATTTATGATTGTAGACCTGAAGAAATTAAATCAATTAAGGCAAAATACCAAAAAAAAATTATAACTGCTTTTTCAATTAAGAATAAAAATGACGTAAACAGTTATAAAAACTATCAAGATATTAGCGATATTTATCTTTTTGATGGTAAGGGTTATGAAAAAAGTATTTCATTTGATCACTCATTAATTGAAAATATTAATTTAAAAAAACCACTAATGATTGCTGGCAATATTAAATTGGATGATAATTTTGAGAATTATAAAAAAATGGCCGATATTATTGATATTTCTGGAGCCTTAGAAACATCTGGGTTAAAAGATGTCTCTAAAATTAAAATTTTTTTGAATAAAATTAAACAGATAAACAATGAAACTTAAAAAAGGTACTCCTCTAATTGATCAACATGATAAATATGGTTTTTGGGGAGGAAAGTTTGGTGGTAGTTTCGTTCCAGAAACTCTTAAAAAACCTATAGAGGATCTAACTATTAAGTTTCAAAAGTTAAGAAAAGATAAAAAATTTATTAAAAAAAAAGATTTTTATTTTAAAAATTACATAGGCTCACCAACCTCTTTTATAAAACTAGAAAATTTATCGAATAATTTAGGTGGAGCACAGGTTTGGGCAAAAGTTGTCTCTGAAGCAAATGGAGGGGCACACAAAATATACAACGCAACTGTTCATGCATTAATTTGTAAAGCGATGGGTAAAAAATACATTATTGGTGACACTGGGGCCGGATATGCGGGTAAAATGCTAAGCATGGCTGCAAAAAAATTTGGCCTTAAATGCAAAATTTTTATGGGGGCCAAAGATATTAAGAGACAAAAGCCAAATTGCGATGCAATAAGGAAAAATGGAGCAGAAATTGTTCCAGTTTATTCTGGCAGTCAAACATTAGTTGATGCAGTGAGTGAATGTATGCGATATTGGGTATCAAATTGCGATAACGTGCATATGGCGGTTGGAAGTACAGTAGGTCCAAACATTTTTGTCAAAATTTGCGGTTGGAGCACCGCTCAAATTTCAAAAGAGCTTAAAATACAATTAACAGATCAATTTCATACAATTCCTAAAAAAATAAAACTCATCAACTGCGTGGGTGGAGGAAGTTCTGCCTATGGCTTTTGGAGTGAATTTATTGACTATGATAAAAAACAAATTGAGTTAATTGGAGTCGAAGCTGGAGGTCCAAAGAATTCTAAACTTCATGCAGCGCCTTTAAGTAAAAACGCAAAAATTGGAATTTTACATGGAGCTGCTTCTTATGTGTGCCAAAATAAAGAAGGCCAAATTTCTGAAACTGAGTCTATAAGCGCTGGATTAGATTATCCTGGCGTTAGTCCCTTACATTGTTTTTTAAAAGATACTAAAAGAGCAAGATACACCTTTGCTACTGATGAAGATGCCCTACATGCTTATGAAATGGTTACAAAATATGAAAAATTAAATCCAAGCTTAGAGCCTTGCCATGCATTTGCTGAAGCAATTAAAATTGCCCCTAAATTAAGTAAAGATACAATAATTATCGTAAACTCTTGTGGTGATGCCAAAAAAGATAGAGATATATTAAAAAAAAGATTGGGCAAATATTAATGAGTCCATCTTTAATTAAACAAACTTTTTTAAAAACAAAAAAAGAAAATCGCCCTGCTCTAATTACTTTTACAGTTGCTGGCGATAATAGTAAAAATAAGTCACTAGAAATACTTAAGTCAATTAGTCAATACGCTGACATTTGCGAATTAGGCTTTCCGCATAACACACCTATAGCTGATGGCGGTCAAATCCAAACAAGCTCTCACAGAGCAATTAAAAATGGTTTTAAAATTAATGATGTTTTTTCAATTACAAAAAAATTTAAAGAAATAAAAAAATCGAAACCAATTATTTTAATGGGTTACTATAATATAATTTATCAATATGGAGAAAATAATTTTTTAAATGATTGTTATAAATCCAAAGTTGATGGATTAATTATTGTGGATTTACCCTTTCCGGAAAATATAAAATTTGCAAATAAGTGCAAAAAAAAAAATATAAATTTTATTCAACTTATTTCGCCAACAACTTCTCATTTGAGAGTAAAACAAATCATTAAGTATTCACATGATATGATTTACTATATAAGTATGCTCTCAACTACCGGTGGAAAATTAAAAATATCTTCAAAGAAAATATTAGAAAGATATGGTAAAATTAAAAATCTTACTAAATCAAAAAATGTTGTAATTGGATTTGGTATCACTGAAAAAACAATAAAATCTCTTAAAAAAGCTGATGGATTGGTAGTTGGAAGTGCAATTTGTAAAGAAATTACCAACTCAATTAAAAAGAGACAAAATATCGTCACAAATGTTACTAATGTTGTAAAGAGATTAAAAAATAAAATTAAATGAATTGGATTACCAAAATAATCAAAGTAGGTGAAAAAATCAAAACTGCTATTAACAAAAGAGCCTCTAAGGAAGATATCGAACAAAGCGATTGGACTTCATGTTGCCGTGGACCTATTTTAAAAAAAGATTTAGAGCAAAATCTTTGGGTTTGCCCCGACTGTAACAAGCATCATAGAATTAGACCCTTTCAAAGATTTGACATTTTGTTTGGTAAAAATAATTATGAAATATTTAAAACACCTATACCAATTGATGACCCGCTAAATTGGACAGATTCAAAACCTTACAAAGAAAGATTAAAAGCAGCTAGAAAAAAAACTGGCATGGAATGTGGGATGATGGTTGCTTGTGGATCAATTAACAATATTAAAATTACAGCAGTTGCCTCTGATTTTGATTTTTTGGGAGCCTCTATGGCTGCAGCTGAAGGAGAGGCATTTTTATTCGCTATACAACATGCCATAGATAACCAAACACCATTTTTATGTATCAGTGCAGGAGGTGGGATGAGAATGATGGAGAGTTTAATTTCATTGTCTCAAATGACCAGAACTACTCTTGCAATCAATGAATTAAAAAAAAATAATTTACCCTATCTAGTATGTATTACGGATCCAACCGCAGGAGGGATTACTGCTTCTTATGCCATGCTAGGAGATATTAATCTTGCAGAACCGGGTGCATTAATTGCTTTCGCCGGAGCTAGGGTGATTCAAGGAACTGTCAAAGAAGATTTACCAGAGGGTTTCCAAAAAAGTGAGTATGTTGAAAAAACTGGATTTATTGACTTAATTACAGAACGAAAAGATCTTAAAGAAAAAATAGGAACTTTATTATCAATATTGTTAAAGAAAAATTCTGTTATAAGCACTGAAGAAAATGAAACTTCAGAAAATAGTCAGTCGCTTACAAAAGCTGCATCCTAAGGAAATAGATCTTAGTCTTGATCGTATTAAAAATCTCTGCAACAAATTAGGTAATCCCCAAGATAAAATCAAAGCAATTTCGATAATTGGAACAAACGGTAAATATAGTACTACACAAGCTTTATTTTCTATTTTAAAGGAGGCTAATTTTAAATGTAATGTCTACACCAGTCCACATATCAAAAAAATTAATGAACGTTTTGTTTTTAATAATAAAGAATTAAATGATGAAGAACTAGCTAAACTATTTGAAGAAGTTGAAGAAATTAATCATAAACTACCCATTACTTTTTTTGAAATATTAACTGCTGCATATTTTTATAAAGCTAGTAAATATCCTGATAATATTAACCTTATAGAAGCAGGTCTTTTTCATCGATTTGATGCAACAAATATTTTAAAACAAAACTTAGCAAGTATCATAACTTCCATATCTCTTGATCATTTAGATTGGCTACCAAAAAATGAGCAAACAGTTGAAAAAATTATTTTTGAAAAAACGTCTACGCTTTTAAATTCAAAAATAATAATATCTAGACAAAATTCAATAAAAGCAACCAGATGCATTAAAAAAAATATCTCAAATAACTTGTCTAAAAAACTATTCTTTAATGAGGACTATAGCTACTCATCAACAGAAAAGAAATTTTTTCATTTTGAAGATAAATTTGGCAGATTAAAATTACTAATGCCTAACATATTGGGTCAATTTCAATTAGAAAATGTTTCAACAGCTATTGCAACCTTAAGAGCATTGGAAGAGTTAAAAATCAAAGATAGCCACATAAAACATGGAATTACTAAAATAAATAATATTGCAAGACTTCAAGAAATTAAATCTGGTAAACTCAAAGCTCTTGTCAAAAATAATAAATTATTAGTTGATGGCAGTCACAATGAGGATGGTTCAAGAGTACTTAATCAATATTTACAGAGTTTGAATTGTAACAAACATGTAATTATTGGAATGATGGCAAACAAAGATCATATCAAATATATGAATTATTTTAAAGGAATTTCAACAATCACTACGATTGATATTCCCAATCAACCAAATTCTATTAGTGGGCAAAAATTAAAAGAAAAATTAAATAAGTTTCCAAATATTAAGTATAAAAAAAATATTAAGGTGGCTATTAAATCTATCGATTTAAAAGATAATGATATTTTAATTATTACGGGGTCTTTGTATTTAGCTGGAGAAGTTTTAAATATAAATTAGATATTTTTATCTAAGAATTCCTTCATATAACTTTCTGGAACTCCACCAACTTTTCTGTCTACTTCAATGCCTTTTTTATAGATAATTACCGTCGGTACGCCTCTAATTCCTGCCGCAGATCCAGTATTAATTGCAGCATCTTCAATATCTGCATAATAGAATCCAGCTTTACCGTTGTACTCGACTGCTAATTTTTTCATGATCGGCTTTAAAGTTTTACAAGGACCACACCACTCAGCACTAAACTGAATTACTGAAATATCTTCTTTTTTAATTTTACTGTCAAAATCTTCGTCTTTAAAATCTATAAGCATGTAATTTATATAATTGTTTCAAATAATTATTCAATAGTAAATAAATTAATATATTAATTAGGCATCTGAATATTTTTGTTCTAAATTCATAACGTAATCATTAATTCCATCTAAAAATTTAAGTTTTTCATCTATCGTTTTAAATGAAAACATTTTATCATCATTTTCTCTAATTTCATCACATTCTGAGTAAAAAGCTGAGACAGTCCACCATTTTTCTTTGTTGGTGCTCAATATTCTAGAGGCTATTTTTTTTTTTATTTTTTTATAAATATCTTTAGGCAAGATTTCTGGTGCCTCATTAAAAATTAGACTATGACCAAATGATACTAATCGATCATCTTTAAATTTATCTAACAATACAAATTTTTCTTTCCAATCTGAAATGTGAAATTTTTTAAATAATGGCACATCTTTATTAAAAATATCAAAACCTCCAGAATAAATAGTCTCTTCTGGTTCTAAATCTACTTGAGACGATGTTTCCATTTTTTCTTCAGCATTTTCTTTTAAAATATTACAAATATCTTGAGAAAATTTTTCGTTAGTTTTCATTAGTTCAGCTCTTTTATTAATTAAAGCAGGATCAATTTTTTTATAAGGATCTACCTTCATGCCATAATTTTTATTTAAAATTATAGGAGCTTTATTTGATTTAATTGTTTTATAAAAACGAGGAGATTTTTTCATTTCTTTTTTAAGATCTTGATAATTTAGTTTTTGGAGCTCCTCTATATTTGAAGATAAATTTACAGCTTGTCCCCAACCATTGTAGATTGGATGCATACATGAACTTGGATGAAGTGGAGCAACCAAAAACAAATAATTTTTACCAAAAAAATTTTCATTAATCGTAAACATTTTTTCTTGCTTAATCAAATTTTCAACAACAACTTTGCTGGTTGTCTTCAAATATTCTTGCCACAAATCAGGCTGCTTTTTTTTTAATAAGCCTAAAATTTTTACTGTTAATTCGGTATCAAATAATGCGGAATGAGCATTTGTTGAGTCAAATCCATTTAACCTTGCAAGTGACTCTAATTTCATTGATTTATTACCTTTTAAATTAAGTTCTGTTTTTAAAATATTTGCGTCAATTGCAAATGCTGCTTTAATCATATTTAATGCATCGTGTCGTGAGTTACCTTCGGTATTAGTCAAATAAGGTTTTCTCAATGATTTAAAAAACTCACGTCTTAAAATCTCATCATCAAAATCAATGCTTGAAAAACCTATAAATATTGCCGGAGACCATTCACGAAATTTGTTTTCTACTTCTGCAATCATTTGATAATGGCTCAAATTTCCTTTTGTAATTAAATCTACATTTGATTTATTAATGCACAATGCGGTTGCAGATGGGACCCTGTCTTGAGGCATACGACATCTGGCAGTAAAACGTTCTTTTTCATTAAAGTTTTCATCTAAAAAGATTGCACCGATTTCAATTATAGTTGCCCAATCTACTTGAGCCGAGTCTGTTTCTATATCCCATATTACATAATTCAATTTGTTCTCCGTTGTATATAAAATTGTTCAACTTTTTCTAAAAACTGATTTTGAAAATCTTTTAGTTTTTCTCCCTCTGCTATAAACCTTTGAAACATCTGGTCCTTAGTACACAACAGAATTACTACTTGGGTAATATTTGATCCATGTACCGTATTATGTGCTAAGGCATAAGCAGCACATTGCAAATAATAATCCTCTATCCATTCATGTTTTTTAGGCTTATTGCTTTGCTTAAAATCAATAATTGTCTCTCGATTTTCATAAACTCCGATACAATCAGCTGCGCCAGCATATTTTCCTGGATAATATAATATAGCCTCACAACCCCAAACTTCACTTAATTTATTTCTTAAGCCGTTCTCTATGATTTGGTCTGCCATCATTTTTTCTATGGTATTATCTCCAAGTAAATCTAAATTTAATTTCCCGCGCAAAAATTTTTCTAAGTATTCATGCATTGAGCTACCTCTGCTGCTAGCTTCCTGCTTAATAATTTCTGCCTGCTGATGACCAACTCGATCTTTCCACTGAGCCAGTTTGGCTATTTTTTCCTGAGACTGAGTCGCTTTTAAAATTGTTGTTACAGATGGTAAATTTTCTTGATTGACAGAGTAGTGCCTAGAACCATTAATAATTGATTTTGAGGATTTTGGGTAAAAAAATTTATTATTCCAGTGCATATATTTTCTTATAATCAGTATTGAGGAAAAAAATAAATTAATTTTTGATTTGTTTAGTTCTTTCAACAAATTTTTCTACATTGTCTGATTGAATAGCTTTTTCAATTTGTTCAGGGTCCTTAATGCTTTCTAAGGTTCTTGTTATCGATCTTGCGTCTTTTCCAAAAGAATCAACAACACTCATGGCTTCCTCTAATTTCTTTCTAAGGATAAGAATATTTTCAAAATGATTTGAAAATCTTGTACTGATTGTTTTTAAATGATTATATATTTCAGTCGCACCCTTTTGAACTTTTAAGGATTGAAAGCCCATTTGCAAAGATTGTAAGTAAGCCGAAAGAGTATTCGGACCACAAATTACAATTTTATATTTTTTCATCAATTCTTGAATTAATAATTCTTTAGTTATTGGATCTTGATATTCAGAAAGTTCTTTATATAAACTTTCGGTTGGTGCATAAACTATTGCAAAATCAGTAGTTTTTGGTGGTACAATATATTTTTCATTAACACTTTTTGCTTTTGCTTTAAATGCAGAAGCTAATTTCGATCTAGCTTCTGCAACTAATTTTTTATCATCTAATTCGTAAGCATCTGTTATGTCCTTAAATTTTTCTAATGGAAAATGTGAATCGACCGGAACCAAAACATCCCCTTGAAGTTTAATTGCAAATTCGACATTTTCATTTGTGTCTTCTTTCATTTTAACATTAGTCATGAATTGTGAAGCGGGTAATAAATCTTTGATTAAAGCATTTAAAGAAAACTCAGCAAGTGTTCCATATTTCTTAACACCTGCTAAAATTTTAGTTATTCCTACTTGACTTTTATTTAACAATTCTACTTGTTGATTAAAATTTCCAACTTTTTCATCAACCTTGGTTAAAGCTTCAGTCATATCTTTTGTCACTCCAGTGGATAGAGCATTAAATGATGTCGACATTGAGCCTAATGAATTATTAATTGTAGCATTTAGGGATTCTTTTAATTTAACAATTTCAGTATTTAAATTTGCTATTTCTTCAACTTCTCTATTATCATCTTTTTGTTTATACCTTAAATTTAGGTACAAAATACCCAATGTAGTTAGAAGAAGTATAACTAATAAAATTAATAAAATACTATTCATAATTTTATTTTACAGTAAATAAATTAATTAAGATATTTAATTATTAAAAAATTCTAATATTATTAAGATTGTTTTATAGATTCAATCCTTAGAAAGAAATCTAACTATTTTTTTAATAGCAACATTTTTTGATGCTGACTTTGAAATCATCATGCAAGCTTCTGATTTTAATATTTGTCCATCTTTTAAAATTCTTAAATTATTAGCTCTTAAAGTGTCTCCTGTAGATGTGATATCTGTAATAATTTCTGAAGAACCGGTGAATGGATATGTTTCGGTAGCACCTAAACTTTCAACTAATTCAAACTGAGTAACTCCTCTTGCAAATAAAAATTCTCTTGTAAGATTTGGATATTTTGTAGCTACTCTCAGTCTTTTTTTCTTTTGATCCTTAAACTGAAAAGCAATTTCTTCTAAATCGGCAATAGTTTGTACATCAATCCATATATCAGGAATTGCAATCACCAAGGTTGCTTTACCAAAACCATATTTATTTACTACATTGATCTTATTTTGAGTATTAATTTCACTTTCTTTAAGTAAATCATATCCTGAAAAACCTAGATCTAAAGAACCATCTCCAAGTCTTTGGATGATTTCTCGAGCGTGTAAATAAACTACTTTAATATTCTTGTAGTTTTTAATAGAGGCAAACAAATCTCTTTCACCGCGCTCGGAAATTAAATTTAACTTCTTTTTTTTAAAAAGATTTAAAATATCTTTTCGAAGTCTACCTTTGCTTGGAATTCCTATATTAATAATATCATTCATGACAATTATAGATTTAAAGCAGCTCCGACTGCTGGAATTTTTTTCTTAGCACCAAGGTCTAAAATTAAGTTATCGTATCTGCCACCATTAATAATATTTTTAATTTTTGAATTAATTTTAATATCTACTTTAAAAACCATTCCGGTATAATATTCAAGTTGTCTTCCAAAGGAAGCTGAAAAAATAACGTTTAAATTTAAAACTTTATTATTTGAAATTGGGAAATATCTTTGATCGACCACTAAGTTAATTTTTTTTTTTTCAAAAAAACTATTTATTTTTTTAGCTGCTTGATTAATTGGACATTTAATCTTTAAAAAATCTTTAATAATTTTTGAAACTTTTTGACCTTTGCTGGTTCTTCTTGGATCTTTAATTTTATCATCAAATCTTTTTAAAATTTCTCTAATTGATCGTCCTGCAACAATAATAGAATAGTCATCTTTTAACATTTGAAAATAACGTTTTTTATCTACTTCAACGATTGTAGGATCAACATCGGAGTTAGTCTCTAGTCTCTTTAATAAGTCGTTAAAATAATTTTCTCTCCAAAAATGTCTTGAGAGTCTTAATCTCCATCTTTTTGGAATATCTAATTTTGATAAAAGAAGGTTAAATATTTCAACATTGCCTATGGTTAAAACTCCAGATGAATATTTTATGCCTTGAAGCGTTTTCAAAGAAGTATAAATAATTTCTTTATCATCATTTTTTTCATCCTGTGATCCAATAATTTCAAAACCTATTTGATTTCTAATGATAGAGTCTTTTTTATCTTGTGATTTTCTATAAGCTTGACCGCTATAAAATATTTTTTCTTTACCTTTTAAATTATTTTCTAAATATCTTAGACACGATACAATAGTTAAATCTGGCCTTAAGCATAATTCACTGCCATTTTGATCGGTGAAAGAAAATATAAATTTTCTAAAATTTTCACCTGATCTTTGAACGATATGATCAGCTTCAATCACCGAAGGTAGCTCTATATACTTAAATCCTTTAGATTTTACTGATTTAAGGATTTTTTCAGATAAATTTTTTAATTTCATTAATTAAATTCTCTTTTGATACTGTAATCTGATTATTTTCACCCTTGGTTCCTAAAAGATTTTTAAGGGTTACGGTATTATCTTTAAATTCATTTTCTCCACAAATAACTGCAACGGGGCATCCTCTTTTATTTGCATAAGTTAATTGTTTTCCAAGATTTTTCTTACTATCTAAGAATATTTCTGAATTAATGTTATTATTTCTTAAAATATTTAAAATATCGTAATAATTTTTTAAATATTTTTCCTCCATGACACAGACAATTGCTGGTTTTTGTTCATCTACTTTAATTTGATCGAGTTGCATCATAGCAAACAATAGTCGATCTACACCAATACTTACGCCTGTGCCAGGAATATCAAGACCTTTAAATCTTGAGATAAGTTTATTGTATTGACCTCCAGAACAAATGCTCCCAATGTCCACTTCTTTACCTTCTATATTTGTCGCTTTGAAATTTAAATTAGTTTCAACACAGAAACCATCGTAGTACGCTAGTCCTCTTACTATCGTAAAGTTTGTTTTAACTTGATCTGCGTATCCGCCATAGGTTAAAATTTCTAAAAGATCTTCAATCTCTTTTATGCCCTCTTGGGACACGGGGTTTTTAAGTCTCTTTTTTAATTCTGTTAAATCTTTTGCTTTTAAAAAGTTTATGATTTGAGAAGCTTGATCATCATTTAAATCTGCGCCTTTTGTTATTGCTCCACTTGCATCTTTTCTTTGTTTTTTTAAAAGATCTTCAACTCCTTTCAACCCAAAGCCAGGTTTATCTAGCTTATCAATAGCTCGCATAACTTTTATTTTCTTTTCCTCAGAAATCTTAAGTTCTTCAATTAAACCTTGAACAATTTTTCGATTACTTACATTAATAGTAAACTGATCTTTATTAAGACCACAGGCAATTAAGGTACTTGCTATTAGATTGCACAATTCAGCATTCGCTTGGGCTGGATTAACATTGCCAACAATATCACAATCTGCCTGCGTAAATTCTCGGTATCGTGCATTACCTGCTTTTTCATTTCTAAAAACGTTTTGAATTGCATAACGTTTATAAATAGAGGGTAATTCTTGATTATTTTGAGCCACAAATCTTGCTAAAGGACTTGAAAGATCATATCGCAGAGTAATATTTTTATTTCCATCTTCAAAAGAGAATACATCAGACATAGGATTACTGTCATCTTCTGCAAGAAAGGATCCTATATTTTCACTAATTTCAAACGATGGAGTTTCTAATGGATCAAAACCAAATTTAACAAAATTCTTCTCTATGGCTTTTAAAAGCTTTTTTTTAAGAAGTAATTTTTTATTCCATCGATCTTCAAATCCTGAGGGTAACCCAGGGATTAATTTATTTTCTTTGTTCATTTTTTTGGTACCCCCGCTTGGAATCGCACCAAAGACTCAAGTTCCACAAACTTGCGTGATTACTATTTCACCACAGGGGCCTTACTAGTTTTTTATATTATTTTATGTGGATTTAAAAATTATATTATAAATAAATAGCCTATAGGCTATGGAAATAGATTCTATGAGTACTTCTTGATGTGCTTTTGTATCTAACATTTATAATCATAAAAAGTCTTTTAGACTGAAATTTAGATTATTCAAGAATAAAAAAAAGGGTGCTTATCTACTTTTGGAGATAAAACACCCTTATAATATTTAATATTAATTAGCTTATTTTTTTTAGATTAACTGCCGAAGGACCTTTTGGACCATCTTCTAATGTGAATTCTAACTTATCTCCTTCGTTAAGAAAACGCATTCCTGCTGCTTTAACGGCCGATGCATGAACAAATGCATCTTTTTCCTTGTCCTCTCGTTCGATAAAGCCGAAGCCTTTTTTACCATTAAACCATTTTACAGTTCCTTTTAATGTACTCATCTTATTTATTTATCCTTTAATTTATTATTTATCTGATAAAATTAATTTCTTTTTAATTAATTTCAAGATGAAAAATGATGGTGGTGGCTGAGGAGAGATTCGCACTCCCGACACAAGCCTTTTCAGGGCTCTGCTCTACTCCTGAGCTACTCAGCCATAAACTAACCTCTAAAGATTATTCTACCTTTAGTAAGATCATAGGGAGTCATTTCTACTGTTACGCTATCTCCTTGTAACACTCTAATTCTGTTTTTTCTTAACTTACCCGCTGTGTGAGCTGTAACCATATGTCCATTTTCTAATTGAACTCTAAACATCGCATTCGGAAGTAAGTCTGTAACTTTTCCCTTAAATTCTAGTAAGTCTTGTTTTGACAAATATTTTATCTCCTAATTCTTTTTTTTACAGATTGAGCATGCGCTACTAACCCTTCGTAATTTGCAAGAGTTATAACTGATGGGCCAAGACTTTCAATGCCCTTTTTTGATAAGTTTATATAAGAAATTCTTTTGTAAAATTCATTAACACTTATTCCGCTAGAATATTTAGCAGAACCATTTGTTGGTAATACGTGATTAGATCCAACGTTATAATCTGTCATTGCCATTACCGCATATTTTCCTAAACAAATCGAGCCTGCATTTTTTATTTTTGAAACAATCGATTTATAATTTTGTACATTTAACTCTAGATGTTCTGGTGCAATCTTATTAACAGTTTCAATAATTTTTTTATCAGAATTTAAATAAATTAAAATGCCATTTTTGATTAAACTTTTTCTAATAATCGAAGCTCTTGGAATTTCTTTAAATTGTTTTGTAATTTCTGATTTAACTTTTTCAATAAATTCTTTATTTTTTGAAATTAAAATACATTGAACTAAAGAATCATGCTCTGCTTGAGCTATTAGATCACTTGCAACCCATTCTGGATTAGAAAATTGATCACAAACGATTAATATTTCACTTGGACCCGCGGTCATTCCTTCAATCCCCACATCTCCAAAAACTTCTTTTTTTGCAGCTGCAACATAAGCGTTTCCAGGACCAACTATTTTATTAACTTTTTTTATTTTATCAGTTCCATAAGCGGCCGCTGCAATTGCTGAAGGTCCGCCGATAGAATAAATTTCCTTAATCTTGCATTTTCGCGCAGCATATAAAACTGCTGGATTTTGTTTTCCCTTGTATCCCGGATTAATCATTATAATTCTTTTAACGCCAGCCACAATTGCTGGAATTGCATTCATTAATACACTTGATGGATATGAGGCTGAGGATCCTGGTACATAAATTGCAACAGACTCTATTGGTAAATATTTATATTCAAGTTTATTTTTAAACTTATCAGTATAAGAAATATTTTTAAATTTTTGTAAGGAATGAAATTTATAAATTCGACTATAAGCAAGATCAATTGCTTGTTTTACTTTTTTATCTAACGAAGCTATTGATTTTGCAATTTCATTTTCAGTTGGAATTATTGTATTGTTTTTATTAAATTTTTTTTCATACTTTAATAAAGCTTTATCGCCATTTTTTTTAACATCTTTTATAATGTTGGTGACAGATCCAGAGCTTAATTTAAGTTTATTTGTTCTTTGAGATAATAAATTATCTAAAACTTTATCAAAATTTTTACTAATATTTTTTATTATTTTCATTAATCAGCTAATTTCGTTTTGATCTTCTAATCTTGCTTCAATTGCTTCAGTGCTTAAAGAGATATGAGCATTATTTTGAAAAAACAAGTTAATTTCAAACTCATCATTATTCTTTAAATAATCTATCGCTAATAATTCTAAAACTAACTCTGGATTTTTTTGATCAAGATTTTTAGATTTAACTTTATCTATATAATCAAATTTACAAATACTAATGATTTTTTTATCTTGTTGTTGTGTTTCAACTCTATTTCGCTCAACTGATAATAAAAAGATCTTATTAGATTTAAGATATTTAATGTCAGCAATTTTGACTTTACCTCCTGCACAGCAGGCTGAAATCATTTGCAGACCTTCGCTATCAGTTGCTATTATTTTTGCTAAATATTTCTTTTCCATTAATTAACCCGTCTAATTTTCGCACCTACATTTTTTAATTTCTTTTCTATATTCTCATAACCTCGATCAAGATGATAAATCCTATTAATTACTGATTTACCTTTCGCAGTAAGAGCTGCTAAAATAAGTGATACAGAGGCTCTTAAATCAGTTGCCATTAGTTCTGCAGCCATAAATTTAGTATTACCTTCAATAATAGCTTTGTTTCCATTTGTTGAAATTTTAGCTCCCATTCGATTTAATTCTGCAACATGCATAAATCTATTTTCAAATATATTTTCTATAATTAAAGATTTTTTATTCGCTTTACAAAGTAATACCATAATTTGAGCCTGTAAATCAGTAGGAAATCCTGGATATGGCGCTGTCTTAATGTTCATATTTTTAATTTTTCTACCCCCAATAATATGAATTTCTTGTTTTTTAATATTAATTATTGCGCCTATTTTTTTTAAAATATTAATTTCAGTTTTGAGAATACTTGGAATAACATTTTGTATTTTTAAATTTCCTTGTGTAATTGCAGCTGCAATTAAGTACGTACCAGCTTCAATCCTATCAAACATTACTGAATAATTAGTTTCTTTAACCGTTGCAACACCTTTAATTTGAATAGTTCTTTTAGAAATCCATTGAATATTACATCCCATTTGGTTTAAAAAATTAATTAAATCATTTATTTCAGGTTCAATAGCGCAATTTGAAAGAACTGTAATTCCCTTTGCAAAACTTGCGGCAATAATTAAATTTTCAGTAGCACCCACTGATATGGTCGGAAAACGAATTTTAGATCCTTTTAATCCTTTTGGTGCTGTTGCATGAACATAACCTTGAAAAATTTTATATTTTACACCAAGTTTAGATAAAGCATTTAAATGAATATCAATTGGTCTTGTTCCAATTGCACATCCGCCAGGTAAAGAAACTTTTGCTGAACCAAGTTTTGCTAATAAAGGTCCAAGAACCAATATTCCCGCACGCATTGTTTTAACTAAATTATAAGAAGCGATTTTCTTATTTTGATTAGAATTATCTATAATTAAATTTTTTTGGGTAAAGTTAATTTTTGAACCTAATGACTCTAGTAAATTAATCATCGTTTCAATATCTCTTACTTTTGGCAAATTTTTTAAATATATTTTTTTATTAGACAAGAGTGTTGCAGCTAAAATTGCTAGCGATGCATTTTTAGAACCTGATATCTTGATTTTTCCCTTAAGCTTGTTTGCTCCAAAGACCTCTAATTTTTGCATGTTTACACTTTGGGCAATGTTACTCCAGTTTGACCCATATACTTTCCATTCCGGTCAGCATAAGTCACCTCTGGCTTTTCATTTCCTTGTAAAAAAATGAACTGAGCAACTCCCTCATTAGCGTATATTTTTGCTGGTAAAGGTGTTGTATTAGAAAACTCGAGGGTTACATAACCTTCCCATCCTGGTTCTAGTGGAGTAACGTTTACTATTATTCCACATCTTGCATAAGTAGATTTTCCTAAACAAATTACCAACACATCGTTTGGTATTTTAAACCTTTCAACCGTTCTTGCTAATACAAATGAATTTGGTGGGATAATGCACTCGGCAACATTTTTAGTTACAAAATTTGTTGCTTTAAAATTTTTAGGATCAACAACCTCTGAATTTACATTAGTAAATATTTTAAATTCATCCGCAACTCTTGCGTCATATCCAAATGAAGATAAACCATATGAAATACTATCTCCTCTAACTTGTTTTTCTTCAAATGGGGAAATCATTCCTTCTTCTTTGGACATTTTTCTTATCCACTTATCGGAAAGAACTGACATTATTTAGTTTTCTTTTTAATTTTCTTTTGGAAAAGTTTTCTTTTTTTTAAGTTTTTTCTTAAGGCAATACTTAATTGCTCATTTTTATCTTTAATACTCATTCTTTATTAGGATTAGTTAGAAAGTCTAAAGTAATAGGCTGCGATGCATCTAAAGGCTTTTCTTTTAATGGTTCAGGTTTTTTTGGATCTTGTTTAGCTAGCCGTTTAGCTTTTTTTTCAGCAAGCTTTTTTTCTCTTTTAGCTTGCTTTTCCATAAGCTTGTTGCCTTTAGTAGATTTATAATCGTAATGAATGCCCATAAAATTTTATTAAATAAATATAAATCATATTTATTAAAAAATTAAGGCAATATTTTGAAAAAAATGCTTTATTGTGAATAAAAGACAATTTGTTTAAATTGCTCCTATAGATAAATGGTATATCAAGTCATTGGTAATGACTAATTCCCTGGTCAGTACAGGGTGGGAGCACCATACTTAATTCCTGTAAAAAAACTTTCTTAAAAAAAATGTTATTAAAATCAAACCTCCAAAAGCAAGCAAAGGAATATAAATATCCGGCGCAGTAATAAGACTTATAAAAGTAGGCACTTCTAAATTTTGCTCTATGATTTTTTCAAGACCACTACCAATCGAAATAACCACAAACAGTGATGGCATAATTCCTATTAATGTTGACCAAAAAAAATTATAAATTTTTACATTAAATATACACGGAAAAACATTTGATACCACAAAAGGAATACCTCCAACAAACCTATAAATTAACAAATAAAAAAATTCTGATTTTTTAAACTTCAATTCTAAATTTTTAAATTTATTTAAAAATTTTTCTTTTATAAAGTCTTTTAAAAAATAATTTGCAAAAATATATAAACCTGTTGCGCCTATTGACATGCCGATAGTTAAGACCAATAAAGCCAACCATTTTCCAAAAATAAATCCTGCAAACAAAGCAAGGGGTGTTCCAAATCCTCCAGCTAAAACCCAAACAATGACAAAAAGAATAAAAAAAATTGATAACAAGAATATATTTGATTGTCTTAAATGAAAAAAATATTCTCTATTGTTTTTGATAAACTCATAGCTAGTAATTTCTTCAAGGCTAAATTTAGAAAATAAAAAATAAAGAAATAAGCAAACAGCCATAAAATAAAATAACCCTATAGATATTTTAATTTTTTTAGCTTTTTCCATTAATTATTGTGATAATAATAAATCTTCTGTTTGCTATTTATATATTTAATTACTATAACTGGCAAAATTTAATAAAAAAATTTAAAATATTTAATGAAAAGAACCTGGCAACCAAAAAAAGTTAAAAGACTTAAAAAGCATGGGTTTCGTTCTAAAATGAAAACTCATGGTGGAAAAAAACTAATTAAAAGAAGAAGAAATAAAGGTAGAAAACATCTAACAGTATCCTCAAGCGCTACCAGAAAAAAAAGAAAATAAGCTTTAGTAAATGAAAAGCAAAATACTTGCTCTTTCTAAAAACGAAGAATTCAAAAATCTTTTAAAACAAAACAAGATATCCAACAAATATGTAACAATTTTTTTTGGTAACTTAAGCCTTAAAAATAATGATAGGTTAAATATTAGTTTTGTTACTAAAAAGAAAATTGGTAATGCAGTTAAAAGAAACAAAATTAAAAGAAGATTAAAAAATATAATAAACGAAGCAGTTAAAAAAATATCTTTAAAATTTAACTATTCATACCTTGTTATTGCTAAGCCAACTATGTTAGATAATGAGTTTACAAAAATAAAAGAAACTCTATTTCAGGATTTTAAAAAAATTAAATAATGAACATGATCACTCATATTTTAATTAAAATAATAAAAAGCTATAAATATTTAATTAGTCCTCTATTAGGACATTCCTGCAGATACTTGCCAACGTGTTCAGAATACTCCATCGAAGCTCTAAAAATTTATGGTTTAAGAAAAGGTTTATTTATGAGTTTTAAAAGGATTGCATCCTGTCATCCAATTAAATTTTTAGGTGGTGGCGAGGGCTTTGATCCTGTTATTAAAGAAATCAAAAATAGAAAATAATGGAAACAAAAAACCTCATTGCAGCAATATCTTTGTCAGCAGCAGTTGTAATTTTATATTCTTTATTTTTTCAGCAAGATCCAGTGACAATTAAAAAAAATTTAGCTGAGCAAAGCAAAGTTGAACGAAATGCTGACTCTCCTAGTTTAGAACAAAAAGAAGATATAGTTCAAATCTCAAGAGAAGAAGCACTAAATCAAAATGCCAGAATCCAATTTGAAAATAAAAGTGTTATTGGATCTATTTCTTTAAAGGGTGCCACAATAGATGACTTAACATTTAAAGAATATAACGTCAGTCTTAATGGTAAAGAAAAAGTAAATCTTTTAAGTCCAAGAAATATAGAAGACGGTTACTTAGTTGAGAGTGGATTTGTAACTACTGATAAAAATATTGATATGCCAAATGCTGATACAATTTGGTCTATATCGGGAAATAAAAAACTAACAGATCAATCACCAATTACATTATCATGGTCAAATAACCAAGGAATTACCTTTGAAAAAGAAATATTTTTAGATGATAAATTCTTATTCACTATCAAGCAAAGGGTTATTAATTCAACTGATCAAACGTATGATCTTTATCCATATGGACAAATCATAAGAAACAAAATTCCACAAATATCTAACTTTTATATCCTTCATGAGGGTTTAATTGCTGATCTTGATGGAGAATTAATTGAGGAAGATTATAAAGACATTAAAGAAAAAAAGTTTAGCAAAACTGCCCAAGCTGGGTGGGTTGGCATTGGAGATAAGTATTGGATTACTTCATTAATTCCTTCTAAAGGAAAAGAATTTAAAACTACATTTGATTATCAAAATAAATTTAGAGTAAATTTTATCCTAACTAAACCACTTGAGCTTAAAAAAAATTTAAGCATTGAAGAAGAAATACAAATAATTGTTGCCGCTAAAAGAGTAAATATTATTGATGGATATGCAAAAAGTTTAGATATAAATAAATTCGATCTAGTTATTGATTGGGGATATTTATATTTCATAACGAAACCTTTATTTTTTGGTATAGATTATTTCTTTAATCTTTTAGGAAATTATGGCTTGGCCATTATTGCAATCACTATTTGCATTCGTTTAGCATTTTTTCCTTTAGCCAATTTTTCATTTAGAAGTATGGCAAAAATGAAGGCTCTGCAGCCTGAAATAGCAAGACTAAAAGAGTTACATAAAGATGACAAAATGAAATTTCAACAAGAGATGATGAGTCTCTATAAAAAAGAAAAAGTAAATCCAATGTCCGGTTGTTTACCGATTATAGTTCAAATTCCAGTATTTTTTGCACTATATAAAGTTTTGTTTGTAACTATCGAAATGAGACAGATGCCTTTTTATGGTTGGATAAAAGATTTATCAGAAAAAGATCCAACTTCATTATTTAATTTATTTGGTTTATTGCCATATGATGTTCCGTCCTTTTTAATAATTGGCGCATGGCCAATTGCTATGGGTATAACAATGTTTATCCAGCAAAAATTAAATCCTGCACCAACAGATCCAATCCAGGCAAAAATATTTTTGTTTTTTCCACTTTTCCTAACCGTAATCTTGGCTCCTTTTCCAGCAGGGCTAGTAATTTATTGGACTGTTAGTAACGTATTAACTATGGCTCAACAAATCTTTATTATGAAAAGAACTACAGTTAAAACAACTTAAATGTTGGAAATCAAAGAAGAATTTTTAAAAAATATTCTACCCTTAAAGGGACCTTCTATTGAAGAGGTCAAAAAATACCTAAAAAAATATAATGATGAATTCATAGTTATTAAGTGTGGGGGTAGTGTTATGGAGGATGATAATTTATTTAATATTTTCATTCATGATATAGCGATTTTAAACAAACTGGGATTTACACCAATTATCGTTCATGGGGGTGGAAAAAGAATTAACAATAAGCTTAATGAGAATGGCATAAAAAGTAATTTTATAAAAGGACTTAGAGTTACTGACAAAGATACAATTAAATTAGTAGAAGAAGTTTTAATTGAATTTAATAGTGAAATAGTTGAAGCATTAAAAAAACTATCTTGTAAGAGTGCAAGGATAACTACTAAAGAAAATAATATTATAACTGTTGTAAAAGAAAATGAAGAACTAGGTTTTGTAGGTAAGCCAACTAGTATTAATAAAGATATAATCAATAAAATTATAAATAAAAAAAAAATACCTGTAATTGCTCCTTTGGGTTTAGATAATGATGGCCAAACCTATAATATAAATGCAGATACTGCAGCCGCTTCTATTGCAATAAAATTACAATCTAGAAGATTAATAATTATTAGTGATGTTGAAGGTGTATTAGATAAAAATAAAAAACTAATTCCTGAAATAAATTCATTATCTATTAAAAAATTAATAGATAACGAAACCATCACTGGAGGAATGATACCAAAAGTAAATAACTGTCTAGATGTGGCTTCTAACGGTGTGAAGGGAGTAGTAATTATTGACGGGAGAAAAGATCACTCCATACTTTTTGAGCTACTATCGGATAAAGGATCTGGAACATTGATTAGAAAATGAAAGATTTAGTAAATATAAAATTTTGGATATTTGATCTTGATAATACTCTTTATAGTGGCCAAACAAAAGTTTTTGCTGAAGTTGATAAAAAAATGTCCTCATTTATTTCTAAAAAATTTAATATTGATCTTAAAAAAGCTAAAGAAATTCAAAAAAAATATTTTTATGAGTATGGCACAACTCTCTCTGGGCTAATGAACCATGATAATATCGATCCCAACGAATTTTTAGAATTTGTTCACAACATAGATATTAGCTGGCTACCTAAAGATGAATTATTAAGAGAAGAGTTGCTTAAAATTAAGGAGAAAAAGATAATTTTTACCAATGGATCACATGCTCATGTTGAAAATATAACTAAACAATTAGGAATTGATGGATTATTTGATGGTGCATTTGATATTACAGATGCGGGCTTTATTCCAAAACCTCATTTGGAACCTTATAAAAAACTAGTCAAAAAATTTAATATTGATCCCTATCAATCAATTTTAATTGAAGATATTGCTCATAATTTAGAACAAGCTAAAAATTTAGGTATGAAAACTTGCTGGTTAGAAAATGATGAAAGTTTTGCAAAAAAAGATGCTGACAAACCTTATATTGATTATAAAATTAAGAGTTTGTATAATTTTTTGCAGACAATTAATATAATAAAAAATAATTAAATAATATTATGAATGAATTTGAAAATATAATTAATTCAGCTTGGGAAAATAAAGAACAAATAAATAATAAATCTGACGACTCTATTATCAATGCTATTAAAGAAACAATTAATCTTGTAGATGCAGGTAAAATTAGGATTGCCGAAAAAAAAAGCAATCAATGGGTAGTTCATCAGTGGATTAAAAAAGCAATATTATTGAGTTTTAAAGTTAATGAAATGCAAACATTAACTGGGCCTTATGCAACTTGGTGGGATAAAATAAGAGGAAAAACTGCTGGCTGGGGACGAGAAGAACATATTAAAGCTGGTTTTAGAATGGTACCAAATGGTGTGGTTCGTCATGGATCTTTTATTGGCAAAAATGTTGTCTTAATGCCTTCATTTGTAAATATTGGAGCATATGTGGATGAAGGAACGATGGTTGATACCTGGGTTACAATTGGATCTTGTGCACAGATTGGAAAAAATTGTCACATTTCAGGAGGTGTGGGAATTGGTGGGGTACTTGAACCAATACAAGCTAATCCAACTATCATTGAAGATAATTGTTTTATTGGAGCAAGATCTGAAGTTGTCGAAGGAGTTATAGTCGGAGAAGGATCTGTGCTATCCATGGGTGTGTTCATTGGACAATCCACAAAAATTGTTAATCGAGATACAGGAGAAATTATTTTTGGAAAAATCCCACCTTATTCAGTTGTGGTGCCAGGTAATTTACCTAGCAAGGATGGCAAAGGACCATCCCTCTATTGCGCTGTAATCATTAAAAAGGTTGATGAGAAGACAAGATCAAAAACCTCTATTAACGATATTTTAAGAGAATAAATTAATGCAAACTTTTAATGAACTTCAATTAGCTAAAGAGCTAATTAGATTTCCAACAGTCACACCAATAGATGCTGGCATAATGAAATTTATTGAAAAAAAATTAATTTCACTTGGTTTTAAAACTAAAATTTTAGAATTTAAGGATAAAAATAATTCCTCTGTAAAGAATCTATACGCTCGACTTGGCAACAAAAGTCCAAATTTTTGTTATGCGGGTCACTTGGATGTTGTGCCTCCAGGAATCCTAAGTGATTGGACAGTTAATCCATTTAAACCTACTGTTAAAAAGGGTCATTTAATTGGACGTGGTGCAAATGATATGAAAAGTTCGGTCGCAGCATTTATATCGGCTGTAAGCAGTTTTATTAATAAAAATGTTAATTTTAAAGGATCAATTAGTTTACTAATTACCGGCGACGAGGAAGGCATTGCCATTAACGGTACCAAAAAAGTAGTTGAATATTTAAAAAAAGAAAAAGAAAAAATAGATTTTTGCCTGGTCGGAGAGCCAACCAATCCAAATAAGTTAGGTGAAATGATTAAAATTGGTCGTCGGGGTAGCATTACGGGAAAACTAACTGTGATAGGTGTACAAGGGCATGTAGCATACCCTCACAGAGCAAAAAATCCTTCAACAATTCTTGTTCAGATTTTAAAAGAATTAAAAGAAATTATATTTGATAAAGGAACCAAAGATTTTCAACCTACAAATTTAGAGGTAACTAAAATTAATATAGATAATAGTGCTGACAATGTTATTCCAGGAATAGCCAATGCAAATTTTAATATTAGATTTAACAATAAACATTCTGCAAATTCAATTAAGAAGAAACTTAATAAAATTTTTAACAAAATAAGTAAAAAAAATAAAACAAAATATACAATTGAATATATTGTTTCTGGGGAATCATTTCTTACAAAACCAAATAAAACGACCTATATGATTCAAAATGTTATAAAAAAAATCACTAAAATAAAACCTCAGTTTTCAACAACTGGTGGTACTTCTGATGCAAGATTTATAAGAAAAATATCTCCCTGCTTAGAATTTGGTTTGGTTGGCAAAACAATGCATAAAGTAGATGAATCGGTATCATTAAAAGATTTAAAAAATTTAACTAAAATTTATTTAAATATATTAGAAAATTATTTTAAGTGAAAACTGGCTTAATAACCTCAGATACATATCAATATCATAATACTGGCAATGGACATCCTGAAAAAATTGACCGTGTAACAGCCATAATAGAAAACTTTAAAAAAAATGATAATAATAATCTCGTTTGGAAAAAACCTTCAAAATTTGATAAGTCTTTATTAATTAAGACTCACTCAAAAGATTATATAAATTTTGTTGAAAATTCTTTTCCAAAAGATGGGCTATCTTTTCTTGATGGTGACACAGTAATTTCACCAGGAAGTAAGGATGCAACTATAGATGCAGTTGGTTCCATTATAGCAGCTATTGATGGTGTTCAAAATAAAGAATTTAAAAATGCTTTTTGTGCAGTAAGACCTCCTGGTCATCATGCTGAAAAGAATAAAGCAATGGGTTTTTGCATCTACAATAATGTAGCGATTGGAGCAAACTACTTAATCGATAAATATAAATTTAAAAAAATTGCAATTATCGATTTTGATGTTCATCATGGCAATGGAACCCAAGATATTTTTTATAATAATGACAAAGTCTTATACATATCAACACATCAATATCCTTATTATCCAGGCTCTGGATCTGAAAAAGAAAAAGGTAAATTTAATAATATTTTAAATATTCCTTTAAAAGCAGGAACAGCCTCCGAAGAATACTTAAATGCCTACGAACAAGTCTTAAATAAGCTTAAAATATTTAAACCTGAATTTATATTATTTTCTGCGGGTTTTGATGCCCATAAGAACGATCCTTTAGCTGAGCTTAATTTAGAATCTGAAGATTTCTACAAACTTACAAAGAGAACTTTAGAATTATCAAAGTTTTTTTGTGATGGAAAAGTAGTTTCTATTCTTGAGGGTGGATATGATATCAAAGCTCTTCAAGAAAGCTCAAAAAGACATGTTGATGCTCTATTAGAATTTAATTGATAATTATCAAATAAAATTAAAAAGATTAATGAAACTATATAAAATTAATAAATCTGAAATTGATAAAAAAGGTCAGGGTCTTTATGCGGCAAGAGATATTAAAAAAGGTGAAAAAATTATAAATTACATTGGAAAAATAATAACAAAAAAGCAAACAGAAGAGTCTGATAAATACGATAACAATAAACCTATCTACTTATTTACTTTAAATAAAAAATATGACCTTGATGGTGATTTTAATTGGAATACAGCAAGATTAATTAATCATTCTTGTGATAATAATTGCGATTATGACGGAAAAGGCCTCAAACTTTGGGTAACATCTATAAAAGTTATTAAAAAAGGTGAGGAACTAACTTGTGACTATGGATTTGGGTATGATGACAATTATAAACAGTTTCAATGTAATTGCAAAAAAAAAAATTGTTGTGGGTTTATTGTTAGATCAGAATCAAGATGGCGGATAAATAAAAAATTTTCAATGAGCAATAAAGAAAACTTAATAAATAACTCTTGTTAAAAATAGTCCTTCTGGAGGAGCTGGGGGAGCACATTCAGATCTTTTTTTTGATTTTAATGCTTTATCAAATTTTTTAATATTCCATTTTTTCTCTCCTAGATATTTTAAACATCCCATCATTGATCTTACTTGCTGTTGTAGAAATGATTTAGATTTAAATTCAATTTCAATTTTATCTTTTAAAGATATAACTTTAACAGACTCAATTGTTCGAATAGGACTTTTGGCATTACAAGTTGACGCTCTAAAAGTTGAAAAATCTTTAGTTCCAACTAATTTTTTAGCTCCTTCTCTAATTTGACTGACATCTAATTTTTTAACTACATGCCAACCTCTACCTTTTTCGATTATAGGCATACTTTTTCTATTAAAAATTATATATTTATATATTCTTTGTTTAGCTGAATAACGCGCATGAAAATCCATATTTCTTTTTTGAATTTTTAATATTGCTATGTTTTTATTATTTAAAAAATAATTAATAGAATTCAAAAATTTATCTAAATTTTCTATTTTTTTATTACAATCAAAATGTGCCGACTGCTCCTTCGCATGAACACCAGAGTCAGTTCTACCTGCACCAACTAATATAATTTTCTCTTTTAATAATTTTGATAAATTTTTTTGAATTATTCCTTGAATGGTTGTATGTTTTTTTTGTATTTGCCACCCTCTAAATTTCGTGCCAATATATTCTATTAATATTTGATACCTAAACATTTAAAATAAAAGATCCTTTTTTTATTTTTGATCCAAGCATAAATTCACTTATTTTTTGAGGCTTTTTTCCTTGTCTTTGTATCTCCATTATTTTGATAGATTGCCCATCACCACAAGCTACATCTAATTCATCTGAAACTATCTCTCCTACTTTACCTTTAATATTGCTAATTTCTGCTTTCAATACCTTGTACCTTTCTCCACGAAACATAAAAAAAGCTCCTGGTATAGGAAATAAACCATTTATTTTCCCAAGAATGTTAATTGCCATTTCACTCCAATTGATTTTGCCTTCTGATTTTTCAATTTTGTTCGCATATGTTGATTTTGAATGATCTTGTTCAATAAATTTTATCTTATCTATTAATAAGTCATTGACATTTTTTGATATTTTTTCTGCAGCTAAATAAGATAGTTTTTCTGAAATATCCTGAGCATTTTGATTTTGATTTAAATTAATTTTATAAGTACTACAAACTGGACCGGCATCAAGTTTTTCTACTATTTTCATAATGCTAATTCCAGTTTCTTTATCTAAATTTATAATAGATCTTTGTATTGGAGCTGCACCTCTCCACTTGGGTAATATTGAAGCGTGTATATTAATAAAACCTTTTTTAGTTAGATTTAAAAATTTTTTTGGAATTATTAGGCCATAAGCAACTACAATAGCAATATCTGCATTTAATTTTTTTAAATATTCATATTCTTCATCGTTGTCTTTAAGGACCTCTGGTGTTCTGTATTCAATATTTAAATTTTCAGAAATAATTTGAATTGGTGATTTATTAATTTTTTGACCTCTATAAGATTTTTTTGAGCGCTTAGTATAAACTGCTGAAATTGTATAACCATTTTGATATAAAGATTTTAAAATTGGCACAGCAAATAAAGATGTACCCATAAAAACAATCTTTTTTGACATTAATTAAATAACTATCTGATTAGATTTTACTTTAGATAGTTTTTTAACAATCATTGATTTTTTTAACTTTGATAAGTGATCAATAAATAATATGCCCTCTAAATGGTCTATTTCATGTTGAATGCAAGTTGCAAATAATCCTTCTGCGCTTAATAATTTTTTATTCCCATAATAATCTAAATATTCAATATCGCATTTACTAGGTCGATCAATTTCAGCAAATAAATTTGGCACAGACAAGCAACCTTCCTCGTAAGTAGCCTTGATTGGATCTTTATTTTTAATTATAGGATTTACAAAATATCTAGGACTCTTTTTATTTTCATCTCTAGCTAGATCTATCACAATAATTCTTTTGGGTATGCCTATTTGTATGGCCGCAAGTCCAATTCCACTTGCCGCATACATCGTGTCCAGCATATCATCCATGAGCTGTTGTTCTTTTTTTCCTACATGAGCAACTGTCTTAGACACTTGCCGTAATATTTTATTAGGCTCCGTTAATATAGTTTTAATCGCCATAAATACTTTATTTTATTATAATTTTTAAACTTTTAAAGGAAGAATTTTAAATAACAGTTTATTTCTTATTAAATCAATATTTAATTGATTCATAATATTGATTATAAAATACATCGAATCGTCATCAATATTTTCAACCTTATCTTCACCTATCATTTTAACTATTTGAAGCAGTACACTCGCAATTTCTTTATTATTAATCATAGATTCCATATTGGGGGGTATTTCAAAAGCTTTTATTTCATAAAGATTATCATATTTGTTGGAAATTTTAATTCCATCAGATCTTAATGCTTCAAGAAAAATTATATCTTTTTTCGAAAAAAAATACTTTTTATTTTTTTTAATTTCTTTCAAAAATTCATCAAGATCTTTTTCAATTTCTGACTTTGCATAATCACCACGAAAATAGTTTAATAATGTCGATTGATGTAAAATTTTATCATTAAATATTATTTTTCTATCAATGACCTCTTCTTCTTTAATATAAGAATTATAAAAAGCTAAAGAATTTGACGGTATAGCTTCTCTATCCATCTGACTCAACAAACTTTTGAGCTCTTCATCAAAAGCATTCCCAATATTATCATTGATAAAAGACTCTTTTAAAATTTTTATTAGTTCCATTTTTAAATCTGGCTCAACAGTTAAAAGTATTTTTTGGTAAATTAGAGATCTGGCTTCTATATTTGGAAGAGTCTTGTAGAATTGTTGTGGATTTACTAAAAGATTTATATCAAATTGAAAACGTTTATAAAGTTCAAACAAATCCTTTTCTGAAAAATTTTTCTCATGTACCATTTGTTCAATTTTAGCAATTTTATCTAACTCAGATATTTTAACATCTTTTATATTATAAAGTAAGTTTGAGGTTGCGAGATATTTCCATATTAATTTTGAGGTTTCTTTATTTGGTTCAAAATAAAATTCTGAAATAGTTTTGTGTGCTAAATGAAAATCTAAAATAGAATTTTCAGATATATCTTTATTAATTGTTTGATCATAACCAATTAAATAATTGAATTTTTTTTCATAATACTCGTCTTTGAATCCTGACTCTTTTTTTAAATCTAAAATTAATTGAGCTTCATTAATTTTTTTATCAATTATTAAACAGTAAAGATTAAATTTTGATAAATAATCATCATTAATTGATTCTTTTACTTTTGAAAAAAATTGACATGATTTTTCAAGGCTAGACTCTGATAAATATTGATCAACCAAATGCCTTGCTAGATCTGGGTAAAAATTTACAATTTGATTTTTAATTAAATATTCTTCAATTAATTGCAAATTTGATTCTTTTATCAACCAATCTGATTTAATTTTAAAAAACTCTTCTTCCATAATATTTTGATTGGGAGAATAAGCGTTAGTTAAAAGTAAAATATTTAAAATTTCTGACGCATCCTTAGAAAGTTTAATATTTTCCATGCTTTTAAAAGTTTCTTTTAATTCTGCTCCATTTGATTTTGACCACAAGTTGATATCAAGACCATAATCTTCTGGATCATATAACCCAAAAATATTCATTTCTTTAGACTCGAGTTTTTTGTCTAGTTCAATTAAATTTGGATTGTTTTTCGGCTGCATTTTATAAATATCTGAGTCAAAGGTAGTTTCCTCGGGTTTAATTTCTTCATCTGTTGTTATATTTTCAGAAGTTGTTTTTTCTTTCTTATTCTTATTTATATTCCAAATATCAACAGGATCCTCTTCAGCAAAAGAGAAAGAGTATGAACAAAACAATAAAACTATAATTGATAAATTTTTTTTACTTAACAATTTCGAAATTTTCATTAGGAATAACTTTTTCAATTTCTTTTTTAGGAGCTGGCAAATCTAATTTAGCAATAACAAAAGCAAGCGCTAAAATAACCACAATGGCTACAACTAGCTTAATAATAAATCTTATAGTTTTATTTGGTCCTGAACTTGTTTTTTCATTTAATCCCATATAGCTTTAAATAATTTCAAATTAAGACATATTTGTGTTTTTTAAAAAGAAACTTATGAAATTTAAAGAAAATATTGTATTTGTAGGAATGATGGGATCAGGTAAAACCTCAATAGGTTTTAGAGTTTCCCAAAAATTAAAAAAAAAATTTTTTGATATTGATCAAGAAATTGAAAAAGAGTTAAAGATAACAATATCTAAAATTTTTGAATCAAAAGGTGAAGAGTTTTTCAGAGATTTAGAAGAAAAAATTACATTAAAAATATTAAAAAAAAATAATATTGTAGTCTCTTTAGGAGGAGGAGCCTTTATAAATAAAAATATTCAAAAAGAAGTTTTAGAAAATCATTTATCTTTTTGGCTGAAGTTGGATTACAAAATATTGTTAGAAAGAATTAAAAATAGCCGAAAAAGACCCTTAGCTTTTAAAGCATCAGATAATGAATTGATTGATTTAATTAAAAAACGATCTAACATTTATTCTAAAGCTCAATATGAAATTAACTGTGATAAGCAAAATAAAGATCAAATAGTCAATAAAGTACTAAAAATCTATGAAACTCATCAAATTAAAAGTTAAAACCAAAAGCTCAGAATATCCAATTTTTATTGGTTCTAATTTAATTTCAAATTTATCAAAATTAATTAAGATGAGTTCATTAGAATTTAAAAAATGTTTGCTTGTAATTGACAGTAATATTCCAAAAAAAATAGTTTTTAGAATAATAAAATCATTAAATATAAAAAATTTAAGCACTCACTATATTAAAGCTAGTGAGGTAAACAAAAATCTAAGTAGTGTTAATAAAATTTTAGAAATTTTGCTTAAAAATAATTTTTCTAGAAATGACTGTTTAATATCAATTGGTGGTGGAATTACAGGAGATATTTCTGGACTTGCTGCCAGCCTGTTTAAAAGAGGTCTTAAATTTATAAACTTACCAACTACACTTTTATCACAAGTAGACTCATCGATTGGTGGCAAAACTGGGGTTAACACAAAGTTCGGAAAAAATCTTATTGGAAGTTTTTATCAACCAAGTTTAGTTGTAAGTGATATCAGCTTATTGCAAACTCTTCCGAAAAGAGAGATAATTTGTGGATATGGAGAAATTCTAAAACACTCTTTAATTGCAGACAAAACATTATTCAACTTTTTAAACAAAAATATTATTAATATTTTAAATTTAAAATCTCCATTTATTGACAAAGCTATTTTTGAAAGCTGTAAGATTAAAAAAAATCTAGTTGAGAAAGATGAAAAAGAGAAAAATTTAAGAAAAACTTTAAATTTTGGTCATACATTTGCCCATGCTTACGAAGCATCTTTAAATTATTCAAACAAACTAAATCATGGAGAAGCCGTAATTCTAGGTATGCAATCAGCACTTAGATTCAGTATAAAAAATAATTTCCTCAATCAGAAAGAATATAATTTAATTGATAACCATATTAAAAAAGCCAATTTGCCAAGTAATTTAAGTAAATTTTTTACGATTAAAGATTTAAATAAGATTTTGTCATTTATGTCTAAAGATAAAAAAAATAACTCTGAAAAAATTAATTTAATTTTATTAAAAAAAATTGGTTTGCCAATTTTAAATAAAGAGTATGACAAAAGATATCTAGGTCTTTTTTTAAAAGAGGAATTAATTTATTGAAATTTGAATTGAGTGTATAAGTTCTTTTAATTCATTTTCTAGTATTTTATAAATTTTTTTATTACTATCAATTTTTTTCAAATCCTTCAGTTCTTTTGACATTAAGTTTAATTTTAAATGGAACTTCCCTTTTTGATTACTAGAATGGTTCTGATGCAGGAAAGATTTGTCCTCAATAATAATTTTTTCAAATTTAATTTGATTTTGTAATTTTTTTTTTACAATTGCAATTAAGTCATTTATATCCATAAATATAAAATATTATATATCATGAAAAATATTTGTGACTGGAAAAATTGTAACGAAATTGGTGAATATAAAGCACCAGTTGAGAAAGATAATAGCAAAAAATACAGATTACTGTGTTTAGAACACGTCAAAGAATTTAATAAAAATTGGAATTATTTTTTAGGCATGAATGATGAGGAAGTTATGAATTTTTTAAAATCAGATATGGTATGGCACAAACCTACTCAAAGCTTTAGTTCTTCTGATAACTTTTTTAAAATTTTGTGGAATAACACTTTAAGAGATGAGCTAGACAAAGATAAGATTAAAAGTGATTTTGATTATATGCGTCAATTTAAATTCAATCACAAAGATATAAAAGCTTTCGAAATTTTAGGCGTTTCAGTTGGTTTGAAATGGCAGAAAATACAAGACAAATTCAAAATACTTGTGAAAAAATTTCACCCTGATATGAATTCTGGTAATAAACAATACGAGGAAAAATTAAAATTAATAACTTTAGCTTACACGCAGCTAAAAAATACTTATAGAGAAAAAATTGACACCTAATTTAAATATTCAACCAGACATAAAAATTTCTTTAAAGCAAACATTTGGTTTCGATTCTGAAATGCAGGTAGATGCCTTTTCAAAAAAAAGTGAATATGTCCCTGAAATAGATAAAAACTATAAATTTGATAAAGATACTACTTTGGCTATTATTTCTGGATTTTGTTATAATAAAAGAGTCTTAGTTCAAGGCTATCATGGCACTGGAAAATCAACACACATTGAACAAATTGCAGCTAGATTAAATTGGCCATGTATAAGAGTCAATCTTGATAGTCACGTGAGCAGAATTGATCTAATTGGGAAGGATGCCATTGTCTTAAAAGATGGTAAACAAGTCACTCAATTTAATGAGGGTATTTTGCCCTGGTCTATTCAAAACCCAGTTGCCCTAGTTTTTGATGAATACGATGCTGGCAGACCAGATGTTATGTTTGTAATTCAAAGAGTACTTGAAGCTGAGGGTAGTTTTACGTTACTTGATAAAAATAAAGTTATTAAACAAAATAAATTTTTTAGATTATTCGCAACATCTAATACAGTAGGTTTAGGAGATACAACTGGTCTTTATCACGGAACTCAACAAATAAATCAGGGGCAAATGGATAGATGGAATATTGTAGCCACGCTAAATTATCTAAGCCCTGAGAGAGAAATGGATATAGTATTGTCTAAAAACAAAAATCTAAATAATCCAAAAGGAAAAGAAAAAGTCGTTAATATGATCAAAGTTGCATCTTTGACGAGAAAAGGTTTTATTGCGGGTGATATTTCAACCGTCATGAGCCCAAGAACAGTTATCCATTGGGCCGAGAACACAGAAATTTTTAAAGATATTGGATATGCTTTTAGGTTAACTTTTCTAAATAAATGTGACGAAATTGAAAAGAGCACTATCTCGGAATATTATCAAAGATGTTTTGGAGAAGAGTTGCCAGAGTCTTTGATCAATACTCAGATTTAAATGAGCACCAAAGAGGAAGCTCTTAAAGAAAAATTTAAACAAGCTCTTGAGTCCACGGCTAGAGTTATTTCTGAAGACTTTAAGGTTAAAGAAAATAAAAATAATAATAAAAGTTCAAAAAAATTTGATTTTTTTCAAATAGATAATTTATCAAATAAGTCTGATTTTACTAAGTTTAGAGCCGAAGTAGATTCAGTGGCATTAAAAAAAAAATTTTCTAATGAATCAGTTTATAAAAAAAATCTTCCTAACAACTCCTCATGTCGAACTCTTTATAATATAGCTGAAAAAATAAGATATGAAACATTAGGTGGCAAAATTTTAAAAGGAATAAAAAAAAACTTTCTTGAAAATTATAATCAAATAATTAATCTTAAGAGAAAAGATCAACTTAAAACAAAAGAGGATGTACCAATCGTAGAGGCATTTGAGCTATATATGCTCAAAAATTTTCACAAAGTTAAATTAAATCCTTTAACCTCTAAAATGTTGAGTTTTTGGGAAAACGAATTTAATCAATCAATTTCTAAACATATGAAATTTTTAGAAGACAATTTAGAAAATCAAAATAATTATAGTTCAAGATTCTCAGAAATACTTGAACAAATGGATATTTTTGAAAGTGAAGAAAATCAGGAAACTAGAGAAGAAAATCCTGAACAAGATGAAAATAACCCATCTAATGAAAATGAACAAAATGACTCTGATGATAAAAACGAAAAAAATAAAGAGGAAGAATCTGATGTCAGCTTAGATGCTGATTATAATATTGATGAATATAAAATAGATGAACAATTGGTAGATACAGACTCTGATAATCAAAGTTCTGAACAGGTAATGCAAAAAAAAAATATTAATAACGCTAATCTTGACTATAAAATATTTACTACAGAGTATGATGAAATAGTTAAATCAGAAAATTTAGAAAATTCACAAGAGACAATTAAACTTAGAAAAACTTTAGATCAGCAATTAATTGGTTTTCAGGATATAATCACAAAGCTTGCAAATAAACTTCAACGACAATTGCTTGCTAAACAAAATCGAGCATGGGAATTTGATTTAGAAGAAGGTCTGCTCGACAGCTCTAAATTACCAAGAATAATTATGGATCCATATAATTCACTTTCTTTTAAAAAAGAAAAAAATATAGATTTTAAGGATACGATCGTGACTTTATTAATTGATAACTCTGGTTCAATGAGAGGTAGGCCAATTACCATAGCTGCTATATGTGCAGATATCCTATCTAGAACATTAGAAAGATGTGCTGTTAAAGTCGAAATATTAGGCTTCACTACAAAAAATTGGAAAGGTGGCCAAAGTAGAGAGCTTTGGAATAAAAATACTAAGCCTAAAAATCCTGGAAGATTAAATGATCTAAGACATATTATTTATAAAAGCGCAGATACACCATGGCGACAAGTTAAAAATAATCTTGGCTTGATGTTAAAAGAAGGTCTTCTTAAAGAAAATATTGACGGTGAGGCAATTTCTTGGGCTTTTAATAGATTAAAAAAAAGAAAAGAAGAAAGAAAAATTCTTATGGTTATTTCTGATGGCGCTCCTGTTGATGATTCAACATTATCAGTTAATTCTGGAGATTTTTTAGAAAAACACCTAAAAAAAATGGTAAAATTTATTGAAGATAAAACTGATATTGAAATTTTAGCAATTGGGATTGGGCATGATGTATCAAGATATTACGACCGGGCAATAAAAATTACTGATGTAAATGAGCTTGGAGATGTAATGATTTCTCAATTAAGTTCATTATTTGAAACAAAATCAAAATTTCATTAAATACTAAACAAATCTTTATTTTTCCAGCAAATGACTACTTCTGCTCCAGATCTAGTCTTTGAATTGTTACAATTTACAGATGCAAAGTTTTTTTCTAGAAGAATTTTTCCAATAAAAATACCAAGACCTAAACCAGCTTTAGAGATTTGTGACTGATTGGAAGTTTTTAAATAAGGCTCTCCAATTTTTGAAAAAATATCATTCGAATAACCTATGCCATCATCTTCGATAACGATTTCTGTTATTTCGCTATCACTTCTAAGATTAATAAATACATTTTTTTTAGAAAACTTATTTGCATTACCTATAAAATTTCTTAAACCATAAACTACTTCCGTTGACTTAGTAATTTTTTTGGTGCTTGAATCTTGATCATAATTAAAAATAAAGTTTTTAGTGCTAGTTTGTTTATAGGATAAAATAATTTCACTCAAATAATCTCTCATGGTTGAATCTTTATCAATAAAAGTATCTTCTTCTATGGGATTTAAACTTAATTTTTTTAAAATTTCATTACATCTTTCAACTTGACCTGAAAGTAAATCAATATCTTTTGTAATTTCATTTTGATTTTTAAATTGATCTTTTAGCTCTTTTACAATTATTTTAATTGTCGATAACGGTGTTCCAAGTGAATGTGCTGCTGCTGCTGCTTGCCCGCCTAAAGATAATAGTTCATGTTCTTTTGCCATAATATTTTCCATTCGAGACATGGCTTCTTTTCTAACTATAGTTTCTTTTCCAAATAAAAAAGCAAAATAGTTTAAAAAGAATAATGCTAAAATTAGTGAAATAGGAATAGCATAAAATACATAGGGATTTAGGGTGTTATTTATATTAATTGGGTGTGGTAGAGGTTGAAAATTAAATGATAAAAAAACTATTAATAAAGATGTAATTATAACTAAAAATAAGCTTACTTTAATCCCTAGATTAGTTGATGAAAAAATGCTCGGTAGAATTAAAAAAATAACAAAAGGGTTAGTAATGCCTCCAGTTAGATAAATTAAGAAGCTTAATTGTAAAACATCAAGAATAAGAAATATAAATGAAGATCTTTCTGAAAGTTGAGTTTTATCATAAATATAAATTAAATATAAATTACTGAGAATTCCAAAAAAAATTGCTACATTTGAAATTATGAAATTAAAATTAAAATCTAGTAAAATATATACAATATTTACAGTAAGCAATTGCCCAATTATGCCAATCCATCTTAATATAATGTAAGTTGATTTTTTTAATGAAAAATATTTTGAAGTTTCAAAAAACTTCATTTTTAGATATCTAAATTCTGTACATTTATAGCGTTAGAAATTATAAAATCTTTACGTAATGCTACGTCATCACCCATTAACGTATGAATTAAATCTTGATCTTTTTTCAAATCCTTCGAATATTGAACTTGTAATAAAGTTCTAGTTTCTGGATCAAGTGTAGTGCTCCACAATTCTTCTGGGTTCATCTCACCTAGACCTTTAAATCTTTGGATGCTCATTTTAGATCTTTCTAAATCTAATTCTTTTATAAATTCTTTAGAGCCTTTTTTGAGCTTCTTTAGCTCTTTACTATTATTTATGATATAGTTTTCTAAATCCTTTTCATCTTTTACATATATTCCTTTGGTACCTTTGTTAATCTTAAATAATGGTGGTTGTGCCAAATATACGTGTCCGTTTTCTATTAATTTATTAAATGGTTTGTTATTAAAAAAAGTTAACAATAGTGTTCTTATATGAGAACCATCCACGTCTGCATCCGTCATAATAATAATTTTGCCGTATCTTAAATCTTTTAAATCAATTTCTTCAGCTTTAGGATCTAAACCTAAAGCATTGATTAAAGTTACAATTTCATTTGAAGAAATCATTTTTGATAAAGCTTTGATCCTTTGTTCAGAACTATCTCCATTTCCATTTTTTTTTAAATTTACATCTTCAACATATGTATTAAGAATTTTACCTCTAAGAGGTAAAACGGCCTGGTTTGATCTATTTCTTCCCTGCTTTGCAGATCCACCCGCTGAGTCCCCCTCAACTATAAATAGTTCAGTACCCTCTTGTTTGCCAATCTGACAATCAGCTAGTTTTCCGGGAAGCCCACTAAGCTCTAGAGCACCTTTTCTTCTAACGTTTTCTCTAGCTTTTCTTGCCACATCTCTTGCAAGAGCTGCTTGAATAATTTTAGCTAATATAATTTTAGCAATTGAAGGATTTTGATCAAACCAGATAGATAATTTTTCATTAACCAAATTTTCAACAACAACTCTTACCTCTGATGAGACAAGCTTATCTTTAGTTTGTGACGAAAACTTTGGATCAGGTATTTTAGCTGATAAGACGCAAGTTAATCCTTCTTTTATATCGTCACCAGATATTGCTAATTTATTTTTTTTAAGAAGATTATTTTCATCTGCATATTTATTGATAACTCTAGTTAATGCACTTCGAAATCCTAATAAATGCGTGCCACCATCTTTTTGATATATATTATTTGTATATGCATAGATATCTTCTGCATAAGTAGCATTCCATTTAAGCGCACACTCTAGTTCTAAGTTATCTTTTTTTCCTTCAATATAGATTGGTTTTTTAAACAAATCGTTTCCTGTTTTGTTTTGAATCTTTTCTCTTTTTTCATCTAAAAATTCTACAAATTCTGAAACCCCACCCTCAAACTTAAATTCAGTAGTTTTTTCTTTTGCATTACTTGCATCGGTAAAAATAATTTTAATTCCTTTATTTAAAAATGCTAATTCTCTCATTCTTTTAATTAAAATATTTGCACTAAATTTAATTGCTGAAAAAATTTGTTTAGAAGGCAAGAATGTAATTTGAGTGCCTGTCTCTTTAGAATTTCCAGTGACTTTTAATGGAGCTGTGGCGTCACCATCTTTAAATTCGATATAATGTTTTTTTCCATCTCTATAAATCTCAAGTTTTAATTTTTCAGACAAAGCGTTAACAACCGAAACACCAACACCATGTAATCCACCGGAAACCTTGTATGAGTCATGATCAAATTTTCCACCCGCATGTAATTGTGTCATTATTACTTCTGCAGCAGATTTTTTTTCACCCTTGTGCATATCGACTGGGATTCCTCTACCATCATCTTTAACAGTAACAGTTCCATCTGAATTAATTCTTACATTAATATTTTTGCAATATCCTGCTAGTGCTTCATCAATGGAGTTATCGACAACTTCATAAACCATATGGTGCAAACCCGTGCCGTCATCAGTATCACCAATATACATTCCGGGTCTTTTTCTTACTGCTTCGAGGCCTTTTAAAACTTTAATTGAGTCTGCTTGGTAAGTATTTTTATTTATCATTTTATAATTTTAGGAAAAATAAATTATAACATTTTTTTTTAAAATTGTTTATTTATAATTATATAACAACTTAAATAATGCAAAAAAAACCCTTTAAAATATGGTTTTTTTAGTGGCTGAGAGAAAGGGATTCGAACCCTTGATACCTTTAACAGTATACACGCTTTCCAAGCGGGCGCCTTCAACTCCTAAACATGATTTCACTATAACTTTCCTAATAAATATTGAATCACAAAAGCAGACTCTTGTCTAGTTGTGCGACCGTAGTTTTCCCAAACCATTTCCAAATAATAGAAGATCTTGAGGTACCTGGATGGGGTAAAAAAAGAAATATGTAACTATCTACTTTGACCTTTACTGCTGACTAACGTGCATTTGAAGCCGCTAAAATATTATAGAAAAATTCCTAAAGCATCCTATAATTTCCTATATGACAGAAAACTTTGTATTTGAGGGAACACAAAAGAAGATACCCCAGGAGCTTATAGATAAAGTTAGATAATGCCATACAAAGATAAGGAAAAAGAAAAAAAATTTCAAAAAAATTATCACAAAAAATATTATATTAAAAATAGAATAAACTTCTTAAATGACGAAACGCTAAAAATAGTTCATATCAATAATAGTTTTCCAAATTATATTAATAAAAATTTAAAAAAATTCTCTAATTGGATAATCAAATAAAAAAAATAATTGTAATAATTTCTTACAGAGGTATTGGAGATGCAATATTTCATATTCCTTTACTGCGAGCATTATTCTTAAAATATAAAAGAAAATTAATAATTATTAGCAATCAAGTTAATCATGCTAATGAAATTTTTAAGAACGAAACATTTTATAAGAAAATTATTAATTTTGATGTTACAAGAGGATCAATATTAAATTATATAAAATCAGCATTTAAACTATTAAAAATTATAAATAACTTTAATAGTGATCTTTTAATACTAACAGACCCAAGTTCAAGAATTGCAATACCAGTTCTTTTGAGTAACTCAAA
>SHWS01000018.1 GCA_009693705.1 Pelagibacteraceae bacterium | reverse complement strand
GTTAAAGGATCACCAGCCATAGGAATCCAGGCAAATAATAGTGACCATTTGCCAAATCTATTAAACCAGTGCGAAGATTTTACAATCTGATGCTCTTTAAATGGAAACCATTTTTTTGTTTGAAGCTTGCGTGAGTAAAATCCTAAAATCCAATTAACAACTGAGCCCAATATATTCCCAAGGCTTGCAACTATTAATAATAATAAATTATTGTATTTCGATATTGATATTAATCCAGTCAAAGTAAGTTCTGATGAAAAAGGTAAAATAGTTGCCGCTAAAAACGATATGCCAAATAAAGATAAGTAAATCATTTAGAGCATTTTTTAGAACAATATTTTACTTTATCCCAATTAAGTCTCCATTTCTTTCGCCATGCAAAAGGTCGATTGCAAGTAATACATATTTTTGATGGTAAATTTTCTTTCTTCATTAGAGTGTATTTTTTTTAATAAACTTATCGGCTTCAGATAAAATTATTTTTTTTCTATCTATTTTCATTTTATCAAAAACTCGTACCATCATTGATAACCTTGGATTTTTTAAAAAAAATATTCTATTTTTATCTATAAATCTCCAATACAATCCATCCATAATATTACACCAATCACCTTTTTTAAAATCCATCATCTTCATAAAATAACTTGAGCCACAAATATAAGGCTTGGTTGCAAAAATTCCTCCATCACTAAATAATCCCATACCATAAACGTTTGGCACCATAACCCAATCAGATGCATCAACAAACATTTCCATAAACCATTTATAAACAATCGTTGGTTTAATCTCACAAAGGTTCATAATATTAGATAAAATCATTAATCTTTCTATATGATGAGACCATCCGTGATTAACCGCATTTTTAATTGCATAATCTAATGGTGGTAGTCCTGTGTTGCCCTCGTACCAAGAATTTTTCATTTTTCGATTTTGATTAAAAAAATTTTTAGTTTCCATTTGATCTGAATAATTTTGATAAATTCCTCTCATAAATTCTCTCCAACCAATTACTTGACGAATATATCCCTCTAACGAGTTTAGTTTTATTTTATGCTGTTTGTGAAAATGTAAAATTTTTTCAATTATCAGCTCAGGAGTAATTAATCCTAAATTAATATAAGGACTTAAAGCGCTGTGAAATAAAATATTGTCTTGTTGTTTAACAGCATCCTCAAAATCACCAAATAAATTGGATTTTTCTTTGATAAAAAAATTTAAAAGTTCAATAACATCATCATATTCTGTTGCAAACCAAAAATCATTTACATTTCCAGGATGGTCTTTAAATATTTTTTCAATAATAGGTTTTAGTTTTTTAGTGTGAAGGGTTTCTTTAATTTTTGGAAAATTAGGTATTTTAATATTCTCGGGAAGTTTATTTCTATTTTCATCATCAAAACTCCATTTGCCACCAATGGGATTACCATCGGAACCCATTAATATTCCTGATTTTTTTCTTACCTCTTTATAAAATGTTGCCATAAAAGGTTTTTTTGATTTATTTAAATAGTTTTTAAAATAATCCCTTGAATTCAAAAACATTGGTGTTTGAATAACGTTCCAATTAATTTTTTCTTTATTAAAGAATTGTAAAATTTTTTTTTCAAAAAACTTATCTTCAATTTCAAAACTAGAAACTTCGGTTATTTTTTTTGTGATAATTATATTTTTTAATTTTTTTAGATAATCTTCTTTAAATTCTTTTTCTTCAATTCTTAAATACTCAGTTTTAAATTTATTCTTTTGAAGACTTTCGGCGTAAGAACGCATCGAAGAAAGAAATAATAGTATTTTGTGTTTATGATGTTTTTGATAGGTGCATAATTCTTGGTCTTCTACCATAAAAAATAGATGGTCCTTTTTGAAGCGGTCGAGATATTTTAATGGAAATAACTGATTACCAAGTATAAAAAATAACTTCATAGTTAAATATAACTAATTAAAAAATTTATGGCAGAAAAATTTCTTATTTTTGGTGCGACAGGATCTATTGGATCTAGTTTGGCAGAACAGCTAAAAAACTCAGGCCACGATATTCATCTAGTTGCAAGAAATGAAACTGAAGTAAAGAATATTTCTAATAATCTAAATTGCAGTTTTACAGTCGCTGACGTTCTAGAAGAAGGTTTCGTCGATAAAGTAAAAAATGATATTCCTGAAATTAAAGGGATTGCTTATTGTGTTGGTTCGATTGATTTAAAACCATTTAAACTGGTCACTGAACAGGACTTTAATAAATGTATGAAATTAAACCTATATTCTGCTGCGGAAATAATAAAAGGTTATCAAGAAAGTCTAAAAAAAAATAAAGGTTCAATAGTTTTATTTTCTACCATAGCTGCACAAAGAGGATTTGCAAATCATGCAATTATTGCCTCAACTAAAGCAGCCGTTGAAGGACTAACGGTTTCTCTTGCTGCAGAATTTGCACCAAACATCAGAGTGAACTGCATCGCACCTAGCTTAACTAATTCCAAAATTGCTGAACCCATGTTAAAAAATAAAGCCTTAGCTGATGGGATTGCAAAAGCTCATCCTTTAAAAAGACTAGGGGAAGGAAAAGACTCTGCGTCCCTTGCAAAATTTTTAATTACTGATGAAAGTTCTTGGATCACAGGTCAAATTATAGCTGTTGATGGTGGTAGATCTAAACTATCTTAGGTGTGAATAAATTTATTTTTTTTTTAATTTTTTTATTATTTTCTACAAAAAGTTTTTCACAAAATCTAAACTTTACTAAAATACTAGATTTAAATATCCCTTGGGGTTCTTCTTTTATAAATGATGATGAAATGATTATCACAGAAAAAAGTGGTAAAATTAAAATTGTAAATATTAAATCTAAAAATATTAAGGAAGTTAATCATGATTTAGATTTTAGGGAATACGGTCAGGGTGGTTTGCTTGATATTATTTATAAAGAAGATTCTGTTTGGGTTTCTTACACTGAAAATAGGGGAAATGGATTAACAAGCACGTCAATTGCCAGAGGAAAATTTCATCGAGAAAAAATCTACTTTAAAAACATTTTTCAAGCAAACCCTCCAATGGATAGTGATGTCCATTTTGGCTCAAGATTAGTAATCAAAGATAGTTATATCTATGCGTCTATTGGGGAGAGAGGTCAAGGAATGATAGCTCAAGATGCTAATAACCATATCGGTAAAATAATTAGAATTCATTTGGATGGTAGTATTCCAAATGATAATCCAAAGTTTGATAATAGACCTAACTGGCTAGCTGAAATTTATCAAATAGGCATTAGAAATCCCCAAGGATTAACTTTATCTTCTTTTGATGAAAAAATTTATATTAGTAATCATGGTGCAAAGGGAGGCGATTGGTTTGGTGAGATAAAAAAAGGCGAAAATTATGGATGGAAAATTCTAGGTTGGGGTGGAAAAAATTATTCAGGACTTCCAATTGGGCCCAAATGGAAACCAGGTTTTACCAAAGCAATTTACTATTGGGTTCCTTCAATCGCAACTAGCGCTATTACAGTTTATAAAGGCGAAGAATTTAAGGAATGGAATGGTCATGCCTTAATTACTTCTCTCAAAGATCAATCTTTACGAAAATTAATATTCAATGACCTTTCAAATGTTAAAGAAGATGTTATTTTTAAAGACAAAATTGGAAGAATTAGAGACATTAAAGTTCATCCTACTAATGGAAAAATATTTTTTTTAGTGGAGGATGGTTTATGGTTAATGGAAAAAAGTTAATTAAAATTTTATATTTTTAATTAGAAAAGTAAATTTTTTAAAAACAAATTTTCTGATTAATAAATTTTAATCATCCAATAATTTTTTTTTGCTCTATCAAATTCTTCTTGAGTTAAAACCCCTTTAATTAATAAATCATTTAATTTATTTAACTCTTCACTTAAGTTATCGTAATTTTTAGATGAATTATTTATTTCAGAATTTTTATTATTTACCAATGAATCTGAATTATTATTTGAGTTTTTTTCATTAAAGCCCTTCATAATTGCTAAAACGCCCAAATATAATACAAATCCTAGTATCGGAATAATTAAAACAAAAAAAATTATTTTTTCCATTTTTTATTCTTCATCCTCATCTCGCCAACCTTTTTGATACATTAAATAAGCTGCAAGAATAACCGAAATTGTTCCAACCACCATTCCAAAATTAAAACCCATTTTTTTTCCATACAAATACCACCCCAACTGTGTTGCTCCAATTGGCAATATAGTCAAAATTGCCATAATAATAGCAATCCTATATTCGTAAGGCGGCTTTTTCATAATAAAAGATTAACAAAGTATAAGAGTAATTAAAACATTAATACTTTTTAGACAATAAGACTAATCAGGATTATTTATTTTTGAGATCTCTTAAAACAATCAATCGTATTCTTTAATAAACAAGCAATAGTCATTGGTCCTACTCCACCAGGCACAGGTGTTAAAGCTTTTGCAACTTTAGAAACTTCATCAAAGTTAACATCACCAACTATTCCTTTGTCAGTTTTATTAATACCAACGTCAATTACAATTGTATTTTTTTTAACCCAGTCGCCTCTTACTAGCTCAGGTATTCCAACCGCTGCTACAATAATATCTGCTTCTAAGCATTCGGCTCTTAAGTCTTTTGTTTTAGAATGAGTGATCGTCACTGTGCAATTTTCTTTAAGCAAAAGCTGAGCCATGGGTTTGCCATTCAAATTAGATCTTCCTATTATTACCGCTTTTTTTCCACTTAAGTTAGGTTCAATTTTTTTAATCAAAAGATAACATCCAAGCGGTGTACAAGGTATAGAGCTCTCATAGCCTGATGATAAATTACCTACATTCATTGGATGAAAACCATCCACATCTTTTGATGGTATGATTGCCTCAATCACTTTTTGTTTATCGATGTGATTTGGTAATGGTAATTGAACTAAAATTCCAGAAACACTATCATCTTTATTTAGTTCTTTAATTTTATCTAGCACTATCTTTTCCTCAACATTACCAGGATATTTAATTACTTCAGATTTTAAACCAACTTCAGTTGCTGATTTTTCTTTATTACGAACATAAATTTGACTTGGGGCCATATCTCCAATTAAAATAACCGTTAGGCCTGGAACCTTATTATATTTTTTTTTAATTTGAGAGATTTCTTGTTTTAATTCTTCTCTCAATTCTGCAGCAGCTTTTTTTCCATCAATTAAAATCATAATTATTTAAAATATCATTGGTGCAACGTAGAGCTTCATACACATTTCTATAAACCAAATCAACAGCAGTAGAATTATCGGTGAAATATCTAGTGAGCCTAAATTGGGCAAAAAATGTCTAATTCTATTAAGTATTGGATCAGTTAAACGATAACTAAAATCTAAAATTATAAAAACAAATTTATTTTGAGTATTCAACACGTTAAATGCAATTAACCAACTTATTAAAATATTTGCTATCACTATATAAGAATAAAGTTTTAAAATCTGTAAAACTAAATAAAAAATAGCTATCATTCCTTTTCGATATAAAACGACTTACTCGGATTAGCAAAAGATGCTTTATTGGCTTCCATTATTTCTTTAATAGTTATAGCTAATCTTTCTTTGGTTAATATAGATTCATGCCAACTGTTGGAGGTAGTAAAACATCTTACCAATAGATCAATTGAATTTTCTCCAATTTTTTCAACTCTTACAGAAACACCAACCTTCTTATCAAAGTCAGAACTAGTGTTGATATAATTTTCTATATCGTTTCTAATTTTTTTTAATTGGTCGATAGTGGTGTTGTAATTAAGATTTATGGTCCATCGAATTCTCCAATTTGAAGACTCACTAATATTAATTAGAGCATTTTCAGCTAATTGAATATTTGGAATTATTACTAAAGATTTATCTAACTTTCTTACTACAGTAGATCGAAAGCCAATTTTTTCAACAATACCTTCAATCTTACCCTCTACTTGAATCCAATCACCAATTTTAAATCTTTTTTCAACCAAAATTAATATTCCTGAAATTAAGTTTTTAAACAGATCTTGGGCAGCTAAAGCAACTGCTACACCAAATAATCCAAGTCCTGCAATAATTGGCCCTATTTTTATGCCCCATAATTCTAGTACAGCGGCTAATCCTAAGATGAAAAATAAAATTTTTAATGACTTGATAATCCAACCAATTAATTCTTTGGTTAAAAGCTTATCTAAACCACTTAATAAATATGAAATAGGTTCTATAACTTGATAAATAGTCCAAAAAATTAAAATTGTAATTAAAGTTCTATTAATCGCATCAATAGTTTCCCGTCCTTCACTTGAAAATGTCACATAATAACTTGCAACAAAAAACCCTAAAACTAATGGTAAAAATCTTACTGGGCCTTCTAAGGCTACGACAAAAGTATCATCTAATTTATTAGTAGATTTTTTAAGGATTATTTTTAATTTTTTAATAATAAAACCACTAATCAATCCTCTAAAAATTAAAAAAGTTAAGAAAATCAAAATTCCAATTAATATTTGAAAAATATCAATACCAAAAATTCCTCTTTTCCAGACTGATAAAAAAATTTCTAAAAAATTATTTACTAAATCCATAATTAAATTTTATATAACAAAAACTCCTCTTCTCCAGAATTAAAAAGAAATATTTTTTTCCATTTTATTTTATTCAATATTGCTGACGTTTTTTCACCAATACACATTAAATTAGTTTCCATCCAAAGCTTTTCTAATTGATAATTTTCAATAAAATTAAGAAAACTCATTCCACTATTTTGAGAATAAACATAAACTATTTCGGGCATTTTTAATTTTAAATGATTAACAAAACTATCATCAAATTTTTGATTTTGAATAGCTTTATAATTAACCACTCTGTCAATTTTATATCCTTCTCTTAAAAGCAACTGATCAAGATCAACAGAAATTAATTCCCCACTGACATAAATTAATTTTCCATCTTTTTGATCAAAATTTTGTAAAACTAACTCTTTTAAATTGTTAACATTTCCTTCAGCAGAAATTACATTTTGGAAACCAACACCTCTAGCTTTTTTTTCAGTAGCATTACCCACACAAAAGCATAAAAGTTTTTTATCAATATTTTTTAAATTTAAAAATTTAACTGCATTAGCACTTGTAAAAATAATGCTTTTGTATTCTGAAAAATTGATTTCACTATAACTAACCGGCTCAATACTTATCAATGGCAAATGAGAAACTTGATGTCCTAAAGATTTAAATTTTAAAATCATTTCAGAACAATCTTCAAGGGGTCGGGTTAATAAAATATGCATATTATTTTTTGTAAGTATTTTCTGATTTTTTCTTTAATTTTTGACCAATTTCGATACCTAGTTGATGTGACTCTGTAAGTTTTGAGAATTTTTTTTCATAAAATCTTTCTTTACCATCTAATGAAAAAAGTTCTGCCTCTAAAATAATTTTATCTTCCTCAATAATGGCATGAACTCCGACAGCCGTTTCACAATCTCCTTCAAGAACTTTTAAAACATTTCTTTCAGCTTGTGCTCTCTGAAAAGTTTCATTGTCGTTTATTTTATCTAAAATCGAAATAATTTCATTATCATTGCTACGACACTGAAGTGCAATAATTCCCTGTCCAGCACTAGGAATTATTTCATTAATTGAAAATATTTGTGCGATCTTATCATCCATTTTCAATGACTTTACGCCAGCGTATGATAGAATTATTGCATCATACAAACCATCATTTAATTTTTTAATTCTGGTATCAACATTGCCTCTTAAAAGTTTACAATTAAGATCCGTTCTAATTTTTTTAATTTGAAATTCTCTTCGATATGACGATGTTCCAATTATTGCATTATTTTTTAATTCTTGGAGTTTCTTTTTATCAGTGGTTATTAAAATTTCTCTTGGATCATTTCTTTTTAAAAACGCATTCGTGGTTAAGCCTTCGGTCTCTTTAGCTGGCATGTCTTTTAATGCATGAACAGCGATATCGATATTTTTATCTTGTAGTTGATTTTCTATATTGGATGTAAATAAACCCTTTCCACCAAGCTCTGATAACCTTACATCTTGAACCTGATCCCCTTTTGTTGTGATTTCTTTAATTATGATGTCATCCTCATTTAAATCTGTTTTTTGAATAATCGTATTTTTTGCGTTTTGAGCATAAATTAAGGCCAGCTTGCTTCCCCTTGACCCAATAACTATTTTTCTTTTTTTCATAAATAATTTTATTTCATACTTGTAATAAGATTGTACAATTTATAGAAAATATTTGAATGAGTAAAAAAACTATTATTCTTGGAATAGAGACAAGTTGTGATGAAACAGCTGCATCTATAATAACAGAAAATGAGCAAGGAATTCCAATGCTTTTATCAAACATTATTTCAAGTCAAATTGAAATTCATAAAGAATTTGGTGGTGTAGTCCCTGAACTTGCGGCCCGAGCACATATAGAAAAGATTGATTGGATAGTACAAAAGGCAATAGATGACAGTGGAATTAAAATTGAAGATATTGATGCTATTGCATCAACCGCAGGTCCAGGATTAATAGTTTGCTTATCAGTGGGCTTAAGTTTTGGTAAAGCACTAGCATGTTCATTAGATAAACCCTTTATTGCAGTTAATCATTTAGAAGGACATGCATTAAGTCCTAAAATAAATTCAAGATTAAATTATCCATATTTACTCTTATTAATATCAGGAGGACATAGTCAATTTTTAAGTGTGCAAGGTTTAGAAAAATATAAAAGATTAGGAACAACTATTGATGATGCTTTGGGTGAAGCTTTTGATAAAACTGCAAAACTTTTAGGTATTGAATTTCCTGGTGGACCACAAATAGAAATTTTAGCTGAAAAAGGTGATCCTAATAAATATGATTTGCCTAAACCTATATTTAACAAAGGTGGCTGTAATTTATCTTTTGCCGGACTAAAAACTGCAATTTTAAAAATAACAAAAAATATAAAAACTGATCAAGAAAAATATGATCTTGCTGCATCGTTTCAAAAAACAATTGAAAAAATATTGTATAAGAAAACTAAAATTGCATTTAGTGAATTTGAAAAACAAAATAATTTAAAAGAGAAAATATTTGTTGTTGCGGGTGGAGTTGCTGCTAATAAAAAAATTAGATCAATGCTAATTGATTTATGTAATAGTGAAGGTTATCAAAGTATATTTCCTCCAATTGAATTATGTGGGGATAATGCAGCAATGATAGCAATGGTTGGTTTAGAAAAATTTAAATTAAAAAAATTTAATAAATTAGATTATCCTGCAAGACCTAGATGGCCACTTGATGAAGATGCTATTTTTTTAAAAGGTGCCGGAGTAAAACTATAAAAAGTTTTATTAAACTTTAACTTTTTGACTTTCAGTTCTTAATTGACCACAAGCACCAAAAATATCCTGTCCTCTAGAGCGTCTAATTGTTGCAATATATCCAGCATCTTCGATAATTTTTGCAAATTTTTCCATATCTTTTCTCTCGGTTGGTAAATATTGAACTCCAGGCCAGCGATTAAACTCTATCAAATTTACTTTACAAGGAAACTGCGCCATTAATTTTGCTAACTGTTTAGCACATTCTAGACTGTCATTAATTCCCCGTAACATTACATATTCTAGAGTAATTTTTTCTTTAACTATTGAGCTATAGTATTTACATTGCTCTACGAGATCCTTAATTTTAAATTTTTTATTTATAGGCATAATTAATTCTCTAATTTCATCATTTGGAGCATGAAGCGATAGAGCTAAATATGTTCCAATTTCTCTTGCTGCGTCAGGAATTTTGTTCGCTATTCCTGCGGTAGATACTGTTATTTTTTTTGATCCGTAACTTAATCCTAACTTATCTTTTAAAATTTCTACTGCAAATTTAACATTTTCATAATTATAGAACGGTTCTCCCATTCCCATTAAAACAATATTTGATATCTTTTTTTGCTCATCCCAATCATTTAATTGTTCTTTGGCGATCATTACTTGATTTACAATTTCACTAAAATGTAAATTTTTAACTAAGCGTTGAGTGCCTGTATGACAAAATCTACAATTTAATGTGCAGCCCACTTGAGATGATATGCAAAGTGTAGCTCTAGTTTTTTCTGGAATATAAACACACTCAACTTCATTTTTATCTAAAAGCTGTATTAACCACTTAATAGTACCATCGGTAGAAACTTGAGTATTTATAATTTTGGGCTTATCAAAAGATATTGAACTTACAATTTTGTTTCTAAGTTCAATGGGTAGAGTTGTTAGATCAGAAATTTTTGAATAACCTTTTTTATATACGAAATCCCATATTTGTTTACTTCGCATAGATGCCTGTTTCTCATCCACGCTAAGATCATTAATGAGAAAATGTTTTAAACTTTCTATATTAAAATCAAAAAAATTTTTTTTCATTTTTTTTATTATTTATAAACCTTAATAGATAATAAAATATTTAAGAAATTTATATAAAATTAGATTATAGTGCTAATAATTATTATATGAATTATTGGTTAATAAAATCAGAGCCCGATGTTTGGTCAATAGATCAACAAGAAAAAGCTGGCGCAAAAGGAGTGCCCTGGGACGGGATAAGAAATTATCAGGCAGCTAAAAATTTAAAAAATATGAAAAAAGGTGATCTTTGTTTTTTTTATCATTCAAATATCGGTAAAGAAATTGTAGGAATTGTAGAAGTAATCAAAGAAGCTTATCTTGATAAAACTGATAAAAGTAAAAAATTTTTTGCAGTTGATGTTCGATTTAAACAGAAACTAGATAAACCAATTACTCTAAGCAATATTAAAGAATATAAGAATTTAGCTCATTTAGCCTTAATAAAACAAAGTAGGCTATCAGTTATGCCGATTGATCCTAAAAGCTGGAAAATTCTAAATAACATGTGAAGTTATTATTTTTAAGAATTAATCCCATTTTAAAAAAACTAAAAAGTAAAAATGAAAAATATGCTTAAATACATTCATCTAACATTTTTCAAAAAAATATCTTATAGTCGATGTAATCAATGGATAAAAAAGTAAAAATCTTAGCCACTTTAGGGCCCGCCATATTTGAGAAAAATACTATTAATAATTTAATACATGCAGGAGTAGATGGCTTTAGAATTAATTTTGGTCATAATTTAACCGGTATTGAAAAAATTGTAAAAATTATCCGAGATTGTGAAAAAACAAACACCAAACATGTTGCAATTGTTGCAGATCTGCAAGGAATTAAGTTCAGAATTGGGAAAATTCAAGATAATCAAATTTCTTTAAAAAAAGAAGATATTTTTAGTTTTGATTTAAATAAAAAAATCGGTAGCCAAAGCAGAGTACATCTACCCTACCTGGAGATTTTTAGAAAAATTAGAAAAAAAAATAAAATTTTAATAGATGATGGAAAATTTGTTTTTAAAATTAAAAAACTTTCAAAAAACTCTATTGAAACTATTTGTCAAAATGATTGTACAATTAGAAGCTTTAAAAGTATTCATATTCCAGGACTTGAAGTTGATTTTGATAGTTTAACAACAAAAGATAAGCGTGATATTCAAATTGCAAAAAAGTTAAACTGTAATTGGATTGCTTTGTCATATGTAAAAAATTCAAAAATTATTCAACAAACTAGAAAACTTGTTCCAAGGGATGTTGGGATAATTGCAAAAATTGAAAATAAAAGTGCCATAAGAAATATTAAAGATATTATTATAAACTCAGATGCCATAATGGTTGCACGAGGTGACCTTGCAGTTGAAATTGGTGCTAACGAAGTTCCTCATGTTCAATTAGATATTGTTAAAAAATGTTCTGAACTTGGAAAACCCGTAATCATTGCTACACAAATGCTTGAGAGTATGATTGAAAACAATAAACCTACTCGTGCTGAAATTAATGACGTTGGAACTTCTGTATTTCAAGGAACGGATGTGGTCATGCTATCTGCTGAAACAGCAGTTGGCAAATATCCCTTACAAGTCATCCAGGCGATGAAAAAAACTATCCTCTCAACAGAAAAATATAAAAAAGAAAATATTAATTTATTTAAAAATAAGACTCAAATTAATCATGAGCCTGTAAAAGCCATAGCGCTTGCAATTAAAGATATTGCTTACAACATTAAAGTTGAGGCGATCATTGCATTTTCAGTATCGGGAAATACCGCAAGATTAGTTTCGGCTATTAGACCTTCTGCAAAAATTATAACCATCTCACCAAATATTAATACCTCGAGACAATTATCGTTACTTTGGGGAATCACCTCCATTACCAACAAAGATGCTAAAAACTGGAAACAGATGATGGAAATTTCAAAAAAAATTATTAAAAATAGAAAATTAACGACCCATGGCGGCTATGCAATTATCACTGCCGGCCTGCCTTTTGGCAAATCCAAGATGACCAATATGATCAGATTGCATCAACTTAAATAACATTAATGCAAAAACACGTTTGATTGAAAATAAAAGAATAAAAATAATTAGTTTAATCTTCAAGTGTTTATTTTAATTATTCATTAATTTTTAATTTTAAAAAAAAATTGATAACCTTTGACTGATAAAGTGTCTAAAAATATTTACCTTACTCGACAATTTTTACACAAACCAAAAAATTCTAAATTATATTTGTTCACTTTCATGTCGTTATTGCCTTTAAAACTTGATAAATATTTAGTTAATTTAGAGTCATTGACCTCCGATATATCCTCACAAGTTTCACAAATATAAAAAGCGCTAGCTTTTGAAATTTTACAGCTATTATTTGTACAAGCCACAAAAGCATTTTTGCTCTCAATTTTATGAATTTTACCTATTTCCATTAACTTATTTAAAGCTCTATAAACTTGTAAAGGAGCTTTAATGCCTTTTTTTTGAACATTCGATAATATCGAATAGGCTTTAAGAGGTTCGTTCGCTTTTTCAATTAACTCAAAAACTACTTGCTGATTTTTAGATAAAAGTTCGTTTTTTTGTTTCATATTTTGTTTAGAATTTTATAATTTTTTTTTAGCCATTATTAAAGATAACATAAATAATATTAAAGCCACCGATATAATTGACGGACCAGAAGGAGAATTTATTTTAAGAGAAGTAAATAAACCAATTAACACCGACAAAAGTCCACCAATAATTGAAAAAAAGACCATTTGCAATGGGCCGTTGGATAAATTTCTCGCCATGGCTGCTGGCACAATTAACATTCCTGTAATTAATAAAAGTCCAACCATCTTAATAGAAATTGCAATGATTGCTGCCATTAATATTGTAAAAATAATATCAGCTTTTTCAGGGTTCATGCCTTCAGCTGCAGCCAAATCATAATTAACTGTAGAGGCAAATAGTGGTTTCCATATTAATTTTAAAATTAAAATGATCGCTAAGCCACCAACCCATATAACTATTAAGTCAATTTTGGTTACCGAGAGTATATCGCCAAATAATAAACCCATAATATCAAATCTTATGAAAGATAAAAAACCCAAGACCACTAAGCCAAGTGCCAATGATGAGTGAGCCAATAAACCTAAAAGGGCATCTCCTGTTAAATTAGTAGTTTTTTGAAGTCTTAATAATATTAAGGCTACAATTGATGAAACGATAAATACAGCAAGAGAAATATTCATATCAACCGCTAGTGAAATCGTCACTCCTAGTAAAGCAGCATGTGCTAAGGTATCACCGAAAAAGGATAAACGTCGCCAAATTACAAAACAGCCTAGTGGACCTGTAACTAAAGCAACTCCTAAACCTGCAATCAGTGCTCTAATAAAAAAATCGTCTAACATTTTAGTTTATTTTCTCTTTAATGCTGCCATCTGTTGAATGATCATGATCATGATTATGTTTATAAAGAGATAAAATTTGCGATGCGTGATCACCAAATAATTTTTGATACTCTTTGTTTTGAGCGACGCTAATCGGCGTACCTGAACAACAAATATGTCCATTTAAGCAAATGACAAAATCAGTAGAGGACATCACCATATGCAAATCATGAGAAATTAGTAAAATTCCACATTTTAATGTTTCAGATATTTTTTTTATTAATTCATACAAAGCTGCTTCACCGGTAAAATCCACGCCCTGAACTGGCTCATCTAACACTAAAAGATCTGGTTTTTTTGCAATAGCTCTTGCAAGTAGCACCCTTTGCAATTCTCCTCCTGATAATTTACTTAAACTATTATTCTTTAAATGTTCAGCTCCAGTCAATTTTAGAGCTTCTTCTATTTCATTATTTTCTAATTTTTGTGTGAGAACCATAAAATCAACAACCCGAATAGGTAACGACCAATCTATTAAAATTTTTTGCGGGACATAGGAAATTTTTTTAGTAAATCTTTCAACGCTGCCATGAATATCTCGATAAATTCCTAATAAAATTTTAGCGGTAGTTGTTTTGCCTGACCCATTGGGGCCTATCAGAGAAACGATTGTACCTTTGTATATCTCAAAACTAACATCTCTCACTAACCATTTATTATTTTTAAAAATTCCAGCATTTTTTATTTTTACAAGAATTTCTTTTTTTTGAGGTTCCATATTTATAGTTGACAAAAATTATTTAATATTTATAAAATGTTATATTATAACAATAATAAATTTCTAATAAAAATTATGCAAACTTTAAAAAAATTAGGTCTTTTTATCTCCTTTATTGGGTTTTTTTCATTTTTGAATACAGCCCAAGGTGAAATTAAAGTCGTCACCTCTATTAAACCACTTCATTCGTTAGTTAGTTATGTAATGGATGGCGTTGGTAGCCCAGGTCTCATCGTGGATGGAAATGATTCCCCTCATACTTTTCAATTTAAACCAGTAAATGCAAAAATGATCCAAGAAGCAGATATAATTTTTTGGATTGGCAGAGATTTAGAAACTTTCTTAGAAAAACCTCTTGAAACAATTGGACAAAAAGCAAAGATAATTTCTTTTTTAGAAAGTAAGGAAATTGAAAAGCTAAAATATAGAGAAAATAATATTTTTCAAGATTTAGAACTTGATGATCATGATAGTCATGATGATCACGGCAAGAAAGAAGACGCTCATAGTAAAAAAACAGATGAACATGATGATCCTGGACATGGAGAGTTTGACCCTCATATTTGGACAGATCCACTGAATGCAAAAATAATGGTTGAGTTAATTACAAAACATTTATCTGAAGTAGATAGTAAAAATAAACCTATTTATGAAAAGAATAGAGAAAAAATATTAGCTGAATTAGATACTATGGTTGAGGAGATCAACAAAGAAACCAATAAAAATGGAAGTTTTATAGTATTTCATGATGCATACCAGTATTTTGAAAAAAGATTTGAAGTTAAAGTTGCAGGTGCCTTAATGATCAACCCTGAAGTTTTGCCAGGAGCAAAACAATTAGCAAGTATTAGAGAAGAAATAAAAACAAAAAAAATTAACTGTATTTTTTCAGAACCACAATTTAATCCAAGTATCCCACAAGCTATTGCCCAAGATACGAACATTAAAATATCAGTGATGGATCCGTTGGGGTCAAATTTAGATAGTGGTAAAGATTTATACTTCAAGCTTATAAGAAATATTTCAGCCTCTATTAAAAATTGTTAGTTTTAAAACCTTAATTACACTTTCTGACAAAGCATTGTGGAGTTTATTAAAGTATGCAATATTTAAATATATTAAATATAAAAATGCCTCATGTCGTTAAAAAAAATTAAAAGAATTAGGAGAAAATTAAAAGAAAATTCTTTAACAAAACAATTAATTATAAAAGCAAGACCAGAGTGGATCAAAAAAAGTTTAGTTAATAAAACCTTATACCAAAAAAAATATTCAGACTCGTTAAAAAATAATGATGATTTTTGGGAAAAAGAAGGCAAAAGAATAAAATGGATAAAACCGTATACTAAAATTAAAGATGTAAAATATAGTAAAACAGATGTTAAAATAAATTGGTACCAAGATGGTACTTTAAATGCATCTGCCAACTGTATTGACCGACATTTAAAAAACAAAAAAGATAAAATAGCAATTATTTGGGTTGGCGACGATCCTAAAGATAGTCAAAAAATTACCTACAAGGAGCTCCATAAAAAAGTCTCTAAAGCGGCCAATGGTCTTAAAAAACTTGGCATTAAAAAAGGGGACAGAGTGACAATTTATTTAACCATGATCCCTGAGCTAGCAATTTTGATGTTGGCTTGTGCTAGAATTGGAGCAATTCATTCTATTATTTTCGGTGGTTTTTCAGCAGATTCTATTTCTGGAAGAATAAATGACTGTAAGTCAGAATATATTATTACCGCAGATGAAGGTGTTAGAGGTGGAAAAATTATTCCTCTAAAAGAAACAACCGATGAAGCATTATTGAGTTGTCCTAATGTTAAAAAATGTATTGTGGTTAAGCGAACTGGAAATAAAGTTAGTTGGAATAATCGAAGAGATGTTTGGTACCATAATCTAATTAAAGATGTTTCGGATCATTGTGAACCAGAAGAAATGAACGCCGAAGACCCCTTGTTTATTTTATATACCTCGGGATCAACTGGAAAACCTAAAGGAGTTTTACATACTACTGGCGGATATATGGTTTATGCCTCGATGACTCATCAGTATATTTTTAATTATAAACCTAGAGATATTTATTGGTGCACAGCCGATATTGGTTGGGTCACAGGTCATAGTTATATTATTTATGGACCACTCGCTAATGGAGCAACAACAATAATGTTTGAAGGTATTCCAACCTATCCAAGTAATTCAAGATGGTGGGAAATTATTGATAAATATAAAGTTAATACTTTCTATACTGCACCAACCGCTATTCGAGCCTTGATGCGAGATGGAGATGAACCAGTTAAAAAAACTTCAAGAAAATCTCTTAAATTATTGGGCACGGTAGGAGAACCGATTAATCCAGGTGCTTGGATGTGGTATTTTGAAACTGTTGGTAATTCAAAATGTCCGATTGTTGATACGTGGTGGCAAACTGAAACTGGAGGAATAATGATTTCACCTCAAACAGGTGCGATGGATTTAAAACCTGGTTCTGCCTCAAAGCCATTTTATGGAATAAAACCAGTTCTGGTTGATAAAAATGGAAAAGAAATTAATGGTGCGGGAGAGGGTAAACTTTGTATTGCTCAATCTTGGCCAGGACAAATGCGAACTGTTTACGGAGATCATCAAAGATTTATTGATACTTATTTTTCTCAATTTGATGGAAAATATTTTACTGGTGACGGTTGTAGAAGAGATAAAGATGGATATTATTGGATTACAGGTCGAGTTGACGATGTAATAATTGTCTCTGGACATAATCTTGGTACTGCAGAAATTGAAAGTGCTTTTGTAGCTTATCCAAAAGTTGCTGAAGCTGCAGTAGTAGGCTTTCCTCACGACATTAAAGGTAATGCTCTTTATTGTTATGTTACTTTAAAGTCGGGTGAAAAAGAAAGTGGAGAACTTGAAAGAGATTTAAAAAATCATGTAGCAAGAGTTTTAGGAGCCCACTATAGGCCAGAAATTATTCATTTCACTCCAGCACTTCCAAAAACTAGATCAGGAAAAATAATGAGAAGAATTTTAAGAAAAATTGCAGCAAATGAGCATAAACAATTAGGTGACACCACTACTTTAGCTGACCCGAGTGTAGTTCAAAGTTTAGTTGATAACAGAAAAAATATCTAAAATTTGATTAAATATTCGAGTTCTTTTTTAGTATTGTCCTATTTTAAAGTTATTTAAAAAAATAATTTAATTTATATTTAAAATTGATAGTACTAATCTAGTTAATAATGAAAAAAATACAGATTTCACCATCAATTTTATCAGCTGATTTTAGCCAATTAGGCAATGAAATAAAACGTCTTGAAAAGGGTGGTGCTGATATGATCCATGTCGATGTCATGGATGGTCACTTTGTTCCAAATCTGACAATTGGTCCACCGGTTATTAAATCTTTAAAAAAAAATTGTTCATTAAAATTTGATGTTCATTTAATGATTTCGCCAGTACACAAATATATAGAAGCTTTCGCGGATGCTGGTGCAGACATTATTACCATTCATCCAGAAACAACAGATAATTTAAAAGCTTCTATTTTAAAGATAAAAAAATTTAATAAAAAAGTTGGTGTTTGCTTAAATCCAGGCTCAAAAATTGATTTAATTATAGATTTTTTAGATCAAGTTGATCTTGTCTTAATCATGAGTGTTAACCCGGGTTTTGGTGGACAAAAATTTATGCCTAAAGTTTTAGATAAAATTAAGAAACTTAAAAAAATTCAAAATGAAAAAAATCTTGATTTTGATATTGAAATTGACGGAGGCATAAACTTTGATAATTGTAAGTCGGCAATTGATGCCGGTGCAAATATTCTTGTTTCAGGAACGACAATTTTTAAAAGCAATAATGGAAACATAAAAAAAAATATTGATTTATTAAAATCGCAATAAATTAATGATTTATAGAAAGCCTTTAAATTATATAAACCAATTTTTTTCCAATATTTCAAAGAAATTTAAAACAATATACTTAAGTTCTAAATTTTATGATAAAAAAATTTCTAAAATTTATTATGATGATTTTCGATATAAACCTAGTCCCTATTTATTATCATCTATAATCAAATATCAAAAAAAAAAATATAAAATTGAAGATTTTGCAATCGAAAGTATTTCGCAAAAAAATTTAACCTTAGAAGACTTTGAAAAATTAAATAATTTTTTTTGGTTTTTTAGTTTAGATCTAAAATCATCAAAAAAAGCTACTCAAAATGTTATTGAAAATTGGATTAAAAATAATGAAAAATACAATTCTAAAAGTTGGGATTTTGACCTTACGTCTAAAAGAATTATTGCCTGGCTTTCAAATCATCAATTAACATATGAAGATAGTAACAAAGAATACCAGGACAAATTTAATCTTATTGTGCAAAAACAGACTAATCATCTAATAAATGAAGCTGGTAAATCTGATTTATTTGAAAATAAAATGATTGGCTCTGCTGCAATTATCTTAGTAGGACTTTCATACCAAGATCAAAAAAATTATTTATCAAATGGGCTTGATCTTTTAAAAAATATTATCAAGTCATCTTTAGATGCTGAGGGATTTCCAAAGTCACGGAGCATCAAACAATTAGTTTTTTACCTTAAATATTTTATTTTAATTCGAGAATGGTTTAAAGAGTCTCAAACTATAGTTCCAGAATATATTGATGAAACAATATATTATCTAGGCCAAGGTTATTCTTTTACTTGGCAAAATATTAATCAAGATATTTTATTTAATGGAAATACAATTTCTAATAATTCTGAATTTGACCAATATTTAATAAGATTGGGTTATAAATTTAAAAACGAAAGCAATGAATTAGGCGGCTATGTTCATCTTAAAAATAAAAAGCTTAATCTTGTAATGGATGTCGGCATAAATCCAAAAAAAGATTTTTCTAAAGATTACCAGTCTGGTGCTTTATCGTTTGAGATAATTTCAAATGGAAAAAAATTGATAACAAATTCAGGATATTTCCCAAAAAAAAATAAGTTAAATGCTTTATCAAAAATGTCAGCCTCACACAATACACTTATAATTGATGATCATTCCTCATGTAAATTTGAAGAGAAAAAAAAATTTAATACTACTATTGAAGAAGGATTAAAAATTATTAAAAAAAATATTATCTTTGAAAAAAATTATTGGAAAATTAGTGCTGCGCATGATGGTTATTTAAACAAATATAATTCTATCCATGAAAGAGAAATTGAATTTTATCCAGATCAGACAAAATTCATCGGTGTTGATAAGATTATTAAAAAAAATTTTAATTATAATATAAAGTTTGATATTCGCTTTCATCTTGAACCAAATATAAAATTAATGAAAACTCAAGATAATAAATCAATACTTATAGAACTTAACAATGAAGGCTGGAAATTTAGTTGTAACAATTTTGATATAAATATTGATAATGGCTTATATTTCGGTAATAAAAATTCATATATGCCAAATCAAAATATTTTTATTTCGGGCATTTCTTATAATCAGAATGAATCGATTAAATGGGAAATAACAAAAATATAATGCAAAAAATAAAAAGAGCACTAATATCGGTTTCTGATAAAACAAAATTAAAACCTCTATTAAATGTATTAAAAAAAAATAAAGTCGAACTGATAAGTTCAGGTGGGACTTTCAAAAAAATTAAAAATCTTAAGTTTGAGTCTACTGAAATTTCAGAATTTACTGGTTTTAATGAAATATTGGAGGGGAGGGTCAAAACGCTTCATCCCAAAATCTATGCTGGAATTTTAAATAAAAGAAATAATAAATCTCATTTAAAAGACGTCAAAGATCATAATTTTCAGAATATTGATTTAGTAATTGTAAATTTTTACCCATTTGAAGAAACTCTAAACAAAACTACAAATCATAATAAAATTATTGAAAATATTGATATCGGTGGTCCAGCCATGGTTCGAGCCGCAGCTAAAAACTATAATGATGTAACAGTCATTACTTCACCTCACCAATATGAGGAATTAATTGATGAATTGAACAAATATAATGGATCTACCTCATTAGAATTTAGAAAAAAAATGTCTCAATTTGCTTTTACCGAAACAGCTTACTACGACTCGGTCATATCAAATTATTTTAATGAAGTTTCTAAAACAAATTTTCCTCAAAAAAAAATTTTTTATGGAAATTTAATTGAAAAACTTAGATATGGAGAAAATCCCCATCAACAAAGTGCTATTTATTCAAAATATCCAAATCTTAATATAAACCAAATACACGGAAAACAACTTAGTTATAATAATTATAATGATATTTTTTCGGCATTATCCATTTCAAAATCTTTACCTAAAAATATTGGAACAGTTATCGTTAAACATACAAATCCGTGCGGAGTATCAATTATAAAAAATCATCTTGAAAGTTATAAATCAGCTCTAGCATGCGATCCTGTTAGTGCTTTTGGTGGCATTGTTTCGTGTAATTATAAAATATCTAAAAATTTAGCTTTAGAATTAAATAAATTATTCTTCGAGGTAATTATTGGTAATGGTTTTGATACAAATGCACTTAAAATTTTTAAATTAAAAAAAAACCTAAGAATTATTGATGCTTCTCATTTTGCAATTAGCAATAATTTGAAATTTAATTCTTTTAATGAAACAATTTTAGTCCAATCCGAAGATGATATAAAATTTAACTTAAAAGATTTTAAGATAGTTTCACAAAAAAAACCTAATAATAAACAAATAAAAAATTTAATTTTTGCTTTTAATATATGCCGATTTGTCAAATCAAATGCAATAGTTCTTGCGAGCAATGAAACCACAGTTGGTATTGGCTCTGGTCAACCTAGCAGATTGGAGAGTTGCCAGATTGCAATTGATAAAATGGAAAAATTTAAGAATACTAATCATGATATTGTAGCCGCATCAGATGCATTTTTTCCTTTTACTGATGGGATAGAAAAGTTAGTACAATCTGGAGTATCTGCAATAATACAACCATCGGGCTCTATAAGAGATAAAGAAATAATAAATTTTGCTAACAAAACAAATACTATTTTAATCTTTTCTAAAACAAGACATTTTAGACATTAGCTATTTGATCAATTTTTGCGGCTAAAATAAAGTCATTTTCCGATAGACCTTTAATAGCATGAGTGGTTATATTAATTTTGGCGTACCCCCAACCAAAATTTATATCTGGATGATGACCTTCTTCTTCAGAAACTTTTCCAACCTTATTTACAAAATCCTGACTTTCTAAAAAATTTTTAAAACTAAATTTTTTTTCTAAAAAAAATACTTTATCTTTATCTTCAAATATATCCCAACCATCTACTTTTTTTTGATATTTATGAATTTCAGATACATCAAATGGGATTACCCCTCCTTCACAAGGAATACATTTTTTATTTATTAAATCATCTTTCATTTAAAAGTCTATTAGGTTTAATTTATACAATTATTGTCATTTATAGTTAATTAACCACTTAAATAAAGAGAATTTTTATTTAAAACAACAATTAATAATCATATTTTTTAATTTCATTTTGAAATTCTAAATTCAATTTATTAATCAAATCTTGATTTAGTAAATTTTTATAATTATTTTTTTTACCTAAGTTAAAAAAATTTATTTTTTTATTATTGGTCTTGCCTATCATCGCTTCGCGGAAACCTGCTTGATTTTCTAATTTTTTTAATTTATCAAATTCACACGATCGAACTGAAGATAATGCTTTTTCACTAATAAATTTTTCCTTTGATTTTGATATTGTAGAAATAAAATTTATAACTCTTTTCAAAGTATTAAAAGTTTTCATTTCCAAATCTTCATACCTTACTACTAGAGTGGGATATAAAATATTATCTGCCCAACTTTTTAAATGTAATGGCCAAGAAAATAATGGATTAAATCCTATATAATTTTGTCCTTCTTTTTCATAGATTGCTTTTTTTTTCTCAGTCATAAACTCAAATGCTACTTCTAAACTTATTTCATAATGATTTGTTAAAGATGTTATAATGTTTCTGGGGTCTCTTATAATATAAATCACACCTAGAGTGTTTTTGTTGTTTGTAAAACTATTTCCATTAATATTACATAGGGCATTATGGGTTTTAATTAATTTAACTTTATTATCACTATTAATTTTTTCCTGTTCTTTAATCCAATATTTGGCCGTATCTGTTGGATCTAGAAATGGTTCATTATAATCTTTAAAATGGCCAGGACTTGGAAATTGACCAATACTTTTTAATAATTCAAAGTTAAATTTTCCATTTTTTGAAAAAAAATAAGCTGCTAAGAGTGATCTAAGCCAGGTATTTCCACTCTTAGGATAAGAAGCAAGCCAAATTATCATTTTTATAACTTAACGTTTTATTTTTAATAATCATTAATTTTAAAATCCTATTTTTTTAACATTTTAAAATTTTATTAGAAAAATCATTATTTATATTTGAATATCTAGTCTGAAAAGTTAAAATTAATAAAATTTAGTATTTTGGAGCGGGCAAAGGGGGTCGAACCCTCGACCTTCTCGTTGGCAACGAGACGCTCTACCACTGAGCTATACCCGCAATTCAAATTTTTAGTCAATTTAAGCGCATTAATGAAAGAAAGCAAGACTATGTTGTATTA
>SHWS01000005.1 GCA_009693705.1 Pelagibacteraceae bacterium | reverse complement strand
ATTACAAAAAGGCTATAAAGTTGAAAGCTTAATAAATTTTTCAGGACATTAATAAAATTATTTTAATTATAGGAAGTTAACTGAAGCAAAAAATGGTAGCGGGAAGTGGGATCGAACCACTGACCTCAGGCTTATGAGTCCTGCGCTCTAACCAACTGAGCTACCCCGCCGCTTAAATTCTTGTTGATTTATAATAGATTTTATTTTTAGTGCAATCAAGCATTTATCAAAATTATTCTCAGATTAAAACAGGAATGTAGCTTTTTCTAATCTGCTCACTCGATAAAAAAATAATTTAACTGTGGCTGAAGTTTGTAGCTGATAATTTAAATAGTTTTATATTTAGTTTCTTTTAATGGTTTAAGCAATAGTTGAGCTTGATAAAGTTTTTTTTCAACTTCGATATATAAATTTTTATTTAACAATTCTTCATTTGAAAATTCACTTGTAATATAGCCAAAGGATAAATTTTTATTAAAATTAAAAGAATAATTTCCCGAAGTAGTTTTACCAATAATTTTGTCATCTAAAAAAATGGGCTCTTCGTGAAGTAATAATGGCTTACCAGGATCGTTATCTTTTAAGCAAAGCATTACAAATCTTCTTAATATTTTTTCCTCTTTAATTTTTTGAAGTGCTTGTTTACCGATAAAATCAATATTTTTCTTATAACTAATGGCAAAATCTAATCCTGCTTGATATTGGTTTTCTTCAGGTGAAATATCGTGCCCCCAATGTAAAAATCCACTTTCCATTCTCATTGTATCTAAAGCATGCATACCTGCGTGAGCAAGATTAAATTCTCTCCCTTTTTCTACTATTAAATTGTAAATTGATTTTCCATCCTCATGACTAATATAAAGTTCATATCCAAGCTCACCTACAAAAGATAATCTTTGTGCCCAAATCTTTTTGGAATTAATTTTTATATATTGTCCAGTACCAAATTTAAAATTTTCATTGCTAAGATCGTCATTTGAAATAGTTGAAATTAAGGCTCTACTTTTTGGACCAAATAAACCTAAACAAATTAAATCATCTGTAACATCTTTAAATTCAACTTCTTTAGATAAATGTTTTAAGATGTGTGCTTTATCATGGGTTCTAACGGCCGCAGAACTAACTATTCTAAAATGATTTTTATCAATGCAGATTACTGTTAAATCGGTTTCTATGCCGCCAGCCTGGTTAAGCATGTGTGTATAGGTTGACTTACCAATTTCATTTTTGATATTTGCGGTACAAAGTTTTTGTAATTCATTATGAGCTAACTCTCCTTTGATTTCGTATTTTGAAAAAGGTGACAACTCATAAAGACTGACATTGGTCATTGTATTTTTAGTTTCAAATTCAACAGCTGGATACCAATTTTGATAATTAAAACTATATTGATACTGAGGTTTTTCTCCATTTAGTGCAAACCACATAGGTCTTTCATATTCGCCTGATTGACCAAAACAAGCGCCAGCGTTTTTTAATTCATCATGATAAGGAAGTAACTTTTGGTTTCTTGATGTATAATGCTGTTTATAAGGCCAATGCATGCCATATAAATCACCTAAGGTTTCTGTAACTCTTTCCATAATAAATTTTTTTGATGAATGAAATTTTTGAAATCTTTTGATATCTAAAGAATACAAGTCTTCAGTCATATGACCATTCATGATCCATTCAGCGGTTACTCTTCCCGCTCCTCCTGCGCTAACTATACCTATCGAATTAAAACCACAACAAGTGAATAGATTTTTTACTTCAGCTGTTTCTCCTAAAAGATATTGGGTATCAGGGGTAAAAGACTCTGGACCTGCAAAAAATTTTCTAATTCCAGCGGTTTCTAAAATAGGCAATCGGTGAAATGATTTCTCTAAATAAGGTTCAAAATGATCAAAGTCATCTGGAAATTCACCAAATGAAAAATCATTTGGAACAATGCCTTTATCTTTGAAAGCATTTTTAGAATTAGGTTCAAATATTCCAACTAACATTTTTCCAGCATCCTCTTTTAAATAGAGACAAGCATTATAATCTCTTAAAACAGGTAAATTTTTTGGTAGATCTTTCATTGGTTCAGTGATGATATAAAAATGTTCGTTAGGGTAAAGTGGAACGCTAACCCCAATTTCTTCTCCAATTTGTCTTGACCACATACCTGTTGCAAGCACCACATACTCACAATCAATTTTACCTTTTGCAGTTTCAACTCCAACAATTTTATTATTTTTAACTAAAATTTTTGTTACAGGAGTTTTTTCAAATATTTGCACCCCATTCATCTTAGCTGCTTTTGCAAGAACATTGGTTACGCCTACAGGATCTGCTTGGCCGTCATTTGGAATATGAATCCCACCATAAATATCGTCATTATTAATAACTGGATATAAATCTTTTACTTTTTTTTGATCTATAACTTCAACGTTTATATTGAATAAGTTAGCAGCAGTTGCTTGCCTTAATAGTTCTTGAAGTCGTTCTTTAGTGCTTGCAACAGTAATTGATCCATTTTGTTTTAAACCAGTTGAAAGACCAGTAAAAGTTTCTAACTCTTTATATAAATTTAGAGAATATTTTCTAAGCTTAGTAATCGTTGCTGTTGCACCTAATTGACCAACTAAACCTGCGGCATGCCAAGTCGTACCCGATGTTAATTGATCACGCTCAAGTAAAATTGTATCTTTCCAACCAAATTTGGCTAGATGATAGGCAACTGAACAACCGGCAATACCTCCACCAATTACAACAACTTTAGCACTACTTGGTAACAATTTTTCCATCAAATTAATTTTTTATTGCTTCTTCTGGGGAAATAAATTTTTGGCCAAAAACATTGGCAACTGCTTTATAGGTTACATGACCTTTATAAACATTTAAACCAGCTAAAAAATTTTTATCTTCACCTAAAGCTTTTTGATAACCTTTGTTAGCAAGTTTAATTAGTAAGGGAAGTGTTGCTTTATTTAAAGCGAGTGTTGAAGTTCTTGGAACAGCTCCTGGCATATTTGCAACACAATAATGCACAACATTATCTACGATATAAATTGGATCATTGTGCGTAGTTGGTCTACTTGTTTCAACGCAGCCACCTTGATCAATTGCAACATCTACAATTACCGATCCTCTTTTCATTAATTTTAACATATCTCTTGTAATAAGTTTTGGCGCTTCTGCGCCTGGAATTAATACTCCACCAATTAACAAATCTGCTTCTGCTATTAGTTTTTTTAAATCTATTTTATCAATTGGTTCTGCAATAATTTTATTACCAAACATTTGAACTAATTGTTTTAATCTTGCTTCTGATTTATCAACAATATGAACTTTAGCCTGCATGCCAGTTGCAATTACCGCTGCATTTTCTCCTACCACTCCACCACCTAAAATAACTACCGTTCCACCAGCAACTCCTGGCGCGCCACCCAATAAAAGTCCTCTACCCTTTTGATTTTTTTCTAAACAATGTGCTCCTGCTTGAATTGACATTCGACCTGCAACCGCACTCATGGGTGCTAACAATGGTAATCGCCCATTATTATCAGTAACCGTTTCATAAGCTATGCAAACACTTTTTGATTTTATCAAACCTTCGGTTAATTCTTTAGCGGCTGCTAAATGAAGATAAGTGTAGATAATTTGATTTTCTCTAATCATCTCAATCTCAACTTTTTGAGGCTCTTTTACTTTAACTATAATGTCCGCATCATTAAAAATATCTTCTGCTTTATTAACGATAGTTGCCCCAACTCTTTGATATTGATCATTCTCAAAACCTGCTTCAAAACCTCCGTTATTTTCAACTAAAACCTGGTGACCTTCGCCAATTAAAGCTTTAACACTTTCAGGTGTTAACCCAATACGATGTTCTTGTGATTTTATTTCTTTTGGAACGCCTATCTTCATAAATGGTATCGATAGATAAAAAACTATAAACTAGTTTTTTTGATTTTTTTGATAGTTAGTAATGCCCGTTCTTAGTTTATCAATAATTTCATCAATATGTTTCTTTTCACAAATAAATTGTGGGGCAATAATCAAACAATCTCCAGTAGCTTTAAAATTAACACCCGCTTCATAACATGATTTAAATGTTTCAAATCCAGCTTTACCAGGTTTAGTATTAAGCTTCATATCAATTCCACCCATCATTCCATAGCCTCTAATGTTGTCTACTGAGTCTAAATCTTTTAGAGAAAATAATCCTTTTTGAAAATAGGGTGCTAAATTTTTAGCTCTATTAAAGATATCGTCTTTTTCAAAAATATCTTGAACTGCTAACGCTGCAGCAACTGCTACTGGAATTCCAGAATAAGTGTATCCATGAAATAATTCAATTGAACCTGTTGGTGAAGCATCCATCACCGCATCATAAATTTCATCTTTACAAGCAACAACACCCATCGGAACAACTCCATTCGTAGTCGCTTTAGCCATGGTCATAATATCTGGAGTAACACCAAATTCATGAGCTGCAAAAGTAGAACCTGTTCTTCCCCATCCTGTTATTACTTCATCAAAAATTAAAAGTATGCCGTGTTTATCACAAATTTGTCTTAACTTTTGTAAATATCCTTTTGGCGGAACTAAAGTTCCTGTTGATCCTGCGATCGGTTCAACAATACAAGCGGCGATATTTTCTCCGCCAAAGTTTACACAAATATTTTCTAAATCATTTGCTAAATAATCTCCTGTTTCTGGTTGACCACTTACAAATTTATGTTCTGGTAAATGAGTGTGCCTTATATGTTTAACTCCTGGCATCAAAACACTAGCAAACGTTTTAATATTATTAACCATTCCTCCAACCGAAATACAGCCGATATTCATTCCATGATATCCACGCTCTCTACCAACAAATCTAAATCTTTCTGCATGTCCTTTTGCTCTATGATATGCAACGGCAATTTTAATTGCAGTTTCAACTGCGGTAGATCCACAAATAGTAAAAAAAATTTTATTTAAATCTGCGGGGGTATGTTTTGAAATTTTAGTTGCAAGTTCAAATGAACCACCAAAACCTTGTTGAAAAGGTTGAGCATAGTCTAAGGTTTCTAGCTGTTTAGTAACCGCTTCTGTAATTTCTCTTCTACCGTGACCTAGTGGATTGCAAAACAAACCTGAGCTCGCATCGATTTGAGTTTTGCCGTGATGAGTTTTTAAATAAACTCCTTTGGCCTCAGTAATTAATCTTGGATTATTTTTAAATTCTCTATTAGATGTAAATGGCATCCAATGTTCGTTTAGTGAATTTGGTATATTGGTTCTATTTTCTGAGCTCATATTTTAAATTTAATTATTGCTAAACTCTAAGATTAAAAAAGCTTATTGGCTAGAGTTATTTTGAAGCAAAGATTAATTAATTAAATAGTAAATACAACTAGCGATTGTACTCTAATTTGTTTTACTTTTTCCAGAATTTTTTATATAAGGCCAGATTAAAGTCAAATTAATTAAAAGGAAAATAAATGAAAAAAATAATTAGTTTTGTCCTTGGAAGCATTCTTGCTTTTAACTTATCTGTTTCAGTTGCAAACGCTGCTGCAAAAGAAGTTAAAGTTGCATTTTTTATAGAATGGCCAACGCCAAACCAAGAAGATAAAGTAAAAGGAGATTACGAAAAAGCTTTAGGAGTTCCTGTTAAATGGACAAACTTTGCAAATGGTGGTGCCATGACTGATGCTATGTTGGCAGGAGACATTGATATCTCTTATAGCCAAGGTTTAGTTCCGTTTATAAATGCAGTTAAAGCTAAAGCGCCTGTAAAGCTTGTAGATATCGCTATGGAATACGGAATGGGTGGAACAACTTGTGTTACATCTAATAAATCTGGAATTACCAAAGCTAACGCTAAAGAATTAGAAGGTAAAAAAGTTGCAGTTCCACTTGGAACAATGGCTGAGTACGTATTTGATGAAAGCATGAAGGTTGTTGGTGCTGACAGAAGTAAGATGGAAATTGTTCAAATGGATCCTGAAGAAGGTGCTGCAGCATTAGTTGCTGGTGATGTTGTCATGGCTTGTATGTTTGGTGGTAACTCAATTAAAGCAGCCACTGAAGTTGGAACAAGACTTTTAACCGTTGAGGAAGCTAGAGCTGCTGGGATCATGGGTATCGATATTGTATCTGTTACTGATAAATTTATGAAAGAAAATCCAGCAATGGTAAAAGCTTTCATAAAAGTTAGTCATGAAGCAAACGTTAGATACAAAGCTGGTAAATCAGACATGGATGTAATAGCTAAAGATGCAGAAATGAAGTTGCCAGATGCGAAAGAAACTATTGAGGGATTTAAATTTCTAACTCCTCAAGAAACTAAAGAGTCTATGGAAAAAGGAAATCTTTCTAAATTCCTAAAAGGCATGGGAACTCCTAATGGAGCTGTAGATACTAGTTTCTTACCTCTATAATTATAGAGCAACAAAGATTTAATAAAAAGGCGCCAATTTAATAAATTGGTGCCTTTTTTTTAATAAAAATTCTAATATAACGAGTCTTTTATGAGCGATTTAATTTCTAACGATTTAAATATGATATTTAAATCTCCAAATGGAGGAGTTGTTCATGCTCTCAAAGATATAAAATTTACACTAAAAAAAGGTCAATTATTAACTGTACTAGGTCCTTCAGGATGCGGAAAAACAACTTTGTTAAATATTATCGCAGGTTTCATCCGACCAACCTCCGGTCAAATAACTTTAAATGGAAATGAAATTAATGGACCAGGCGTTGAAAGAGGAATGGTTTTTCAACAAGGCGCTTTATTTGAATGGTTAACCGTTGCTGAAAATGTAAATTTTGGCTTACGAATGAAAAAAGAAGATCCTATTATAACTGCACAAAAAGTGGAAGAATGGTTAAACATTGTTGGCTTACAAGGACTTAATAACACTCCAACTTATCAATTGTCTGGTGGTATGCAACAACGAGTGGCTCTTGCAAGATGTTTAATCAATAACCCAGATTTAATTTTAATGGACGAACCTCTAGGAGCACTTGATGCTTTAACTAGAGAAAAAATGCAGTATTTAATTCTTAAAATTTGGAAAGAAACAGGAAAAACAATTGTTCTCATTACTCATTCAGTTGAAGAGGCGCTATTACTTGGAGAAAAACTTTATGTAATGGCTCCTAGACCTGGAAGGATACATAAAGAATACAATCTTCCATTTGCTTCAATGGGACTGAAAGAAGATTTAAGAAATATTAAAAACTTAAAAGATTTTACATCTAAAAGAGAAGAAATCTTAACCATGATTTGGAATATGGAAGAAGAAATTATGGGCAAAGATAATTAATATGTTCACAAGAATTTTAACTTTTTTAATTTTTGTCGCAATTATAGGCTGCATTATGTATGGCCGAAAAGTTATCAGAACTGAAAAAGTTAATGCAGTTTTTGGAAACCCTGAAAGAGCTAAAGGTGGCACTCATTGGATTATAGTTGGAAGTAGTTTTATTTTATTAATATGGCTCTATTATTCTTGGGATATTGCAAAATCTCTTTACCCAAAATCTGCAAATGAATTATGTCAGGTTGGTAAAGTAAACGACTCTTTACTTGCGTTAAAATATATGTTCCCGATTGAAGAAAGAGAATCAAAAACTGCATCTATAATTAAAATTGAAAATAAAAATTTAGATAAATTTGCCATTGAAGTAAAAAAATCAAATATAATCAGTGATCAAAATAGGCAGATTTTATTAAGATTAATTGAAAAAACAAAAAAAACAATTTCATTATTAACTAATGAAAGTTTATTAGACAATCAAACAAAAATAAAAATATTAGAGCTTGCTAGTAGGATTGATCAATTATCAATGGAGTTTCAAAAAAATGATTATCCTTACGAAACAGAAGAGCAAAAAAATAAAAGGCTAAAAGAAGCTGAAGAAGAAGGCGAATGGGGTGCATCAGGTACAGCCATAGAAAATACAGTTGAAATTCCAACTATTCCTAAAACTGATAAAGGATTAAAATTTCATTCAGCTGCAGAAGAATTAAAAATTATAAGTGATGAATTCTTTAAATTAAAAAATCACAATTTTCAATACAAATCCACTATTCAAGAAATTAATGATGAAATTAAAAAATTTGAAAATGAAATTAATAATGATCAAGAAATAACTTCAACTTATGTTAAAGATATTCTTCAAATAGGAGGTCGAATTGACTATGCAAGTATTTTTCCACCTAATAGTTTAAAAGAGTTTGAACAATCTATAATTAATTTTGAAAAAGTTCAAAAAAATGAACAAGGTTCTTTAAGATTGATTGATATTTTTTTATTCCCCGCAGGGACAATTGTGTCGAGTGGTCCAAATTGTTCTGAACAAGGCTCAGGTAGATGGTTACCTAAACTTTCAGATACCTTGAACAAATTTGTTCTGCTATTAAAACCAAGCGTTGGATATAAAAGTGTTCCCCTACTTTGGTATGAGATGATGGATGTCAGTAAAATTATTGGCTTTATCTTGCCTGATTGGATAGCGGACATTATCCCTGGCAAATATCCAGTTCATAACGAAAATGGAACAGTTGAACCAAACTTTAAAAGCAAAACTTTAGACATAGTTAGTGGTGAATTTAGTCTCTTTAAAATACCAGTTCCAATGGGTCACATATGGGATTCATTTTTAAGAGTTTTTTTAGGATTAGTGCTCGGAATAATATTTGGTGTACCACTTGGATTATTTATGGGTCTTAATAGATTTGCCAAAGGATTTTTTGATCCACTAATTGAACTATATAGACCTGTGCCACCATTAGCATGGGCTCCTTTAATCATCTCAGTTCTTGGCATAGATAACGTTGGAAAAATTTTTTTACTTTTCATGGTATCGTTTTCTATTATGATTATATCAGCTCGCGCTGGTGCTTCTGGAACACAATTATCTAAAATACATGCATCTCACTCTTTGGGAGCTTCTAATTGGCAAATATTAAGATATGTAATATTTCCAAATTCGTTACCAGAAATATTAACTGGAGTTAGAGTTTCTATTGGTATGTGTTGGGGAACACTAGTTGCTGCCGAGTTTTTAGCCGGAACTACTGGAATTGGCTTTGTCGAAAATGTTGCTAAAAAATATTTTCAATACGAAGTTATTTGGATTACTATTTTTCTTATGGGAGTACTGGGTCTTATATTTGATGTTACTTTACGTAGGATAATTGACAAAACAATTCCATGGCGTGGAAAAGGTTAAATTGAAGATATCAGTTTTAAAAAAACTAATAATAAATATTTTCAAAAAATTTGGTCTAAGTCAAAACCATGCATTAATTTCAGCTAATGCAATAATTAATGCAGAATTAGTTGGTACATACAGCCATGGTTTATCAAGACTAAAAATGTATTGTGATCGAATTAAAAGCAAACTAATTAACCCTAAACCTAAAATTAAAATCAAAAAAATTTCTCAATCAATTACTCATATTGATGCCAATGATAGTATTGGTTTTGTTGCGGCTGATATTGCTATCAAGCACGCAATTAAAAATGCCAGAAAAACTGGGATTGGTCTAGTTGCTGTTAAAAATAGCGGTCATTACGGTCTTTCAGGTTATTACGCCGAACAAGCAATAAAGAAAAATTTGATAGCAATGATTTATACTAATGGTCCTCCAGCAGTAGCCCCTCATGGTGCTTTAAAAAGTTTATTTGGAACAAATCCTATTTGTTTTGCTAGCCCTACTGCTTCTAAAATTCCATTTATTTTAGATACTTCAATTTCAATGATCAACCGAGGTAAAATAAGAGTCGCTGCAAAAAATAATCAAAAAATTCCGGAAGGACTTGCTTTGGATAAATTTGGCAAACCAACAACAGATGCGAGTAAAGCTTTGCAGGGTGTTCAGTTACCAATAGCTGGATTTAGAGGCTCAGGCTTAGCATGGATGGTTGATATATTAAGTGGTGTATTAACAGGTGGAAATCACGCAGGTAGAGTTAAAGATCCTTTTGATGATTTTACTGGACCACAAAATATTGGACATTTATTTTTAACATTTAAGACAAATTTATTTGTTAACGATTTTAATCAAAGAATTAAAGACAATATTAAAACTATAAAAAAACTACCTAAAGTTAAAGGAATTAAAGAAATAATGTATCCAGGACAAAATAAATTCAATCGTTACCAAAAAAATTTAAAAAAACAAATATTTATCTCTGAAAGTATAAAAAAAGATTTAAAGGCTTTAATCAAATAAAAATATATTTATGATTATTAAGCAGACTGTAAATTTAATTAATTCTTTTAACAAAATAAATAAAAATAAAAGCAGTAATATACATTACTAGTGCATAAACAGTTGTTGGCACAACGTAAACAATATCATTAAACATTTGCGAAGCCACAAAAACTGCAAGAGACCCATTTTGCAAAACACATTCTAATGCAATACATTTCATTTGTTTAATGTCCGTCGCAAAGGTTTTTGCAATAAAATATGCTAAAATCATAATAACAATATTTAAAATTAAAACAGGAACACCGGCTTGTTTTATATAGCTAAGGATATTTTTACCTTCCACTATCCAGATTGATGCAAAAAAAATTAAAAAAAAATTCCTGTAAATTTTTCAACAATAGAAATATTTTTTGAAATGAAGTCGTTAAAAAATTTTCTTACAATCATGCCAATGATAACTGGAGCAGTAACTACTAAAGCCATTTTTAACGCAATTACTGTCATAGTAATTTCTGATGATATGTTTGCTTCTAATAAATTTGCAGATGTTAAAACTACAAATGGAACTGATAAAATACTAATTAGACTTATAATTGCTGTTAAGCAAATTGATAAAGCAACATCTCCGTCTGCAAACTTAGTTAAAACATTCGATGTAACCCCACCAGGAACTGCTGCAATAATCATCAATCCTAATGCCAATTCATTTGGCAATTTAAGTATTAAAATCAATATATAAGCAACTATTGGAAGAAGAATTAACTGTAAATTAATCCCAGCATAAAATCTTTCAGTGTATTGATTACTCTTAAAAAATCTTTTAACGTAAGTCCAAGGCCTAAACCCAACATTATTATTATTAGGACTATTTGTGCGAACTTAGTTACAATTTCCATTTCTACAAATTCACTTTATCAAAAAAATTTCTAATATCATCTATTAAAAGTTTAAGTTTTTTATATGAGTAAAATATTTAATTTACTCGTTGATTGCCAAGGTAAGTTTGGAATCTTTTTGTAAATATTTGATAAACCCTGTCAAAGTAATCAATTTTAAATACTTTGATTATAATCAATTGGCTATTATTGATATATAATGAACTATATGCATTTTAATAAATATTTATAATCATAGTTAATGCTCTCAAATAAACAAATTGTCTGTCCCGATAACTTATTAGAACGTGCTAATAAAAAAAAAGGAGTGAAAGCATGTATAGTTAATGCTGGCAAACCTTTGCCAATGTTATCAATCCAGGATGCGGTTGCAGAGAAACTAATTGAACCTATTTTTATTGGAGATCAGAAAGAAATTTTAAAATGTGCTGAAAACTTAAAATGGAATATTTCAAATTATCAAATCATTAATGAAATCATAGAGAATAAAACTGCTGCTATTGCTGCAAAACTTGCAGCAGAAGATCATATTAAAATTATCATTAAAGGTCATATTCATACCGACATACTTATGAAAGAAGTTTTAAAAAGAGAGTATAACTTACTTAATAAAACTCGATTAAGTCATATTTGGCATATGACAATAGAAAAAAACGACAAACCTTTAATTATTACCGATGGCGTTTTAAATGTTATGCCTAATGTTAAAACTAAAATGCAAATCCTTAAAAATGTAATTAGTTTTTCACACCGCATTGGTATTGAAAGACCAAAAATTGCAATCTTATCTGCAACTGAGGAAATTTTAGATAGCGTGCCAAGTTCGGTTGAAGCAGCAGAATTAACTAAACTTGCTAAACAAGAAAATTTAAATGCTGACGTTTTTGGTCCCCTTGCATTTGATAACGCTATTTCAAAAAAATCAGTAGCAATTAAAGGTATAAAGAATGATGTTGCGGGTATTGCTGATGTATTATTAGTGCCTAATGTTGAAACTGGAAATGCCCTAGTTAAAATGTTAGTTTATTTTAGTGGAGCTTGTGCAGCAGGAGTAATTGTTGGTGGAAAAGTTCCAATTGTAATAACTAGTAGATCAGATGAAGCTAGCGCAAGATTAGCTTCTATTGCAGCTGCTGTTGTTGCTTTAGATTAAAAACATAAATGAAAATAAAAAAATAAAATGGCAATTATATATTTAAAAAAATCTCCAAAAACTTCTTCGACTGATGACACCAAAACAAGAGAAGTAGTTGAGAATATTCTTAAAGATATCGAAAGTTCTAGAGAAGAAGGTTGTATAGAATATTCTAAAAAATTTGATAATTATCTAGGAGATGTAGTTGTTTCCAAAGAAAAAATTTTAGAAGTAAAAAAAAATTTAGATCAAAAAACTAAAGATGACATTCAATTTTCACATGAAAGAGTTAGAAAATTTGCAGAAGCTCAACTTAAAAACTATGGTCAAGATTTTGAAATAGAATTATCAGATGGATTGTTTGCTGGACAAAAATTAATTCCAGTGAATACTGCAGGATGTTATGTACCAGCTGGAAGATATGCTCATATCGCATCAGCAGTAATGAGTGTCACTACCGCTAAAGTTGCTGGTGTTAAGAATATAATTGTTTGTAGCTCACCAAAACCTAATGTTGGTGTTCATCCTTCAATTATTTATACAGCTGATCTTTGTGGAGCAAATTCAATATTAAATTTAGGTGGTGTTCAAGCAATTGCAGCAATGACTAATGGTTTATTTGGTAATGCTGCAGCAGATATATTAGTTGGGCCTGGTAACCAGTTTGTAGCTGAAGCTAAAAGAATTTTATTTGGAAAAGTAGGAATAGATTTATTTGCTGGACCTACAGAAATTGCCATTATTGCAGATGACCAAGCGGATGCCGAGATAGTTGCGATAGATTTAGTCGGTCAAGCTGAACATGGTTACAATTCACCTGCCTGGTTATTCACTACTAGCAAAAAAATTGCTGATTATGTAATTAAAAGAGTACCTGAATTAATTAAAGAATTACCTAATCTAGCAAAAGAAAATGCAGGTGCAGCATGGAAGGATTATGGTGAAGTAATTCTGTGTGATACTGATGAAGAGATGGCATCGATAAGTGATCAATATGCTCCTGAACACCTAGAGGTTCAAACACAAAATTTAGAGTGGTTTCATAAACGGTTAAAAAATTACGGATCTTTATTTATTGGAGAAGAAACTACTGTGGCTTATGGAGATAAGTGTTCTGGTACTAATCATATTCTACCAACTAAAGGTGCTGGAAGATATACTGGTGGACTTTTTGTTGGAAAATTTATAAAAACATTAAGTTTTCAAAGAATGACTAAAGAATCTACAAAAACTGTTGGTGCTGCTGCAGCTAGGATTTCTCGATACGAAGGTATGGAAGCTCACGCAAGGACTGGAGATGCTAGACTTAGAAAATATGGTTTTTCTAATTAACTGAAAGGATAAATATGGCTACATATGAATGCCCAAAATGTGGAATGTCCGTTAACGCTAATTGTGGAAAATGTGACGAACCCTTATTAAATGATATGCTAGATTTAGGGGGTGGCAAACAAGTTCAAATATCTAAGTGTCCAAATAATCATGGAAAAATAAAATCTCCATTATGTTGTGGACAAGATATGACTTGCTCAGTTTAGTAATTAAATAGTTCAATTAAAATCTATTTCGATCTATTAATTATGAATGACTAATCCAGATTGTTTTTGTTTGTAGATAAGAGTTTAAAGCTTCTGTTCCCTGGTCTCGAGATAAAGAACCAGATTGTTTATAACCACCAAATGGAGTTTTAATATCTCCTTCTGAAAAAGTATTTACTGATACAGTTCCGCAAGGGAGACTTTTTGCTAAATGAAATGCTCGATTAATATCTTGAGTAAAGACACTGGCATGTAATCCATATTTAGAATTACTTGCAACTTTTAAAGCTTCTTCATCATTTTTAACTGTTAAAACTCCAAGTACAGGACCAAAGATTTCTTCTTGCGCAATAGTCATATTTTCTTTTAAACCATCAAATAAAGTTGGTTTTGCGTAAAAACCTTTTTGTTTAATGTTTGATACTCCTCCTAAAAGAAGTTTAGCGCCTTCATCAATGCCTTTTTGAATATAATTATTAACATTTTTTAAATGTCCTTTTGAAATCATGGATCCCATATTAGAGTTTAAATCTAAAGGATCCCCTACTTTTAATTTTTTAACTCTTTTAATAACTTTGTCTAAAAATTCATCTTTTACCTTTGCGTGAACTATTTGTCTCATGTTAGCAGAGCAGTTTTGACCTCCATTCCAAAAGGCAGAGTTAATTGCACAATCAATTAAAGTATCATTAATTTTTGCATCCTCTAAAACTATAAAAGGACTTTTTCCTCCCATCTCTAAGGCGATTGTCTTTAAATTGCTTTCTCCTGAATACTTCATGAAGTAACCGCCTACTTCAGTTGATCCTGTAAATGACACGGCATCAACATCATTGTGTCTTCCAAGTGCTTCACCGACATCACCATAACCAGGTAAAATATTTAATACTCCATCAGGTAAACCTGCTTCTTGAGCAATTCCTGCAACCTTTATTGCTGTAAGCGGACTATCTTCAGCAGGTTTAATAATTATTGAACACCCCGCAGCAAGCGCAGGTGCCATTTTCCAAACAGCCATCATTAAAGGAAAATTCCAAGGTACAATCCCAGCAACAACTCCTATTGGCTCTTTAACGATTAAACTTGTAATTGAAGGATCAGTTGGACTTACTTTGCCAAAAACTTTATCAATTAGTTCTCCATACCACTGAAAATGCATAGGCGCATCATTTGCAACTTCATTAATACAATCTACAATTAATTTTCCAGTATTAACACTTTCTAAGACAGAATTTTCAATACCATGTTTTCTTAATAATTCTGCAAATTTTAATAAAACTTCTTTTCTATACTCAGGTTTGCTTCTTGACCAAATACCACTATTAAAAACTTTTCTGGAAACCTTTACGGCTAAATCTACGTCTTTATGATTACATTGTGCAACCATACAAAGTTTTTCCTCGGTTGCAGGATTAATTGTTTGAAATTTTTTCCCATCAATTGCATTAACATATTTTCCATTAATAAAAGCTCTTCCTTCAAATTTAAGTTTTTTTGCAATTGATTTATAATTAATGCTCATAAAATTTGTACACTAATATTTTTGAGTATATAAATCAAGATTGAAATATTGGAGATTAAATTTTATAAAACTAGTCTGGATTTGACGTTAAAGTCTTTATTTCTAAAATATTTTCATTTGGATCTTTAACAAAAAAAGTTTCTTGCTCATATTTCGTGCCCTTAAATCTTAAATAAGGTTCATCATAATATTTTACACCTTTTTCTATCAGTCTATTTTTTAATGCATTAAAATCTTTTCTAGATAAATGAACTCCAAAATGGGGCACTGAAACATTGCCCATATCAACATCGTGTCTTTCGCTGTCTAATTTATGATCACTTTTGTGAAGAGTAAGTTCATTGCCCCAAAAATCAACATCTGCCCATTCTTGACCTGAATTATCAAGTTTGCAGCCAAGAATTTCATTATAAAATTTTTTAGCTACTTCTATATCACCACATGGAATTGCTAAATGGAAACAATTGGTGTTTTTATACATAAATATCTCTTTAATTGCCTTTATTAATGATTATATAACCTTCAATAATTTTATCAAGTAAGCAAAAATAAAATGAATGAATTTTTACAATCTATAATTAATAGAGATCCTGCGGCAAAATCTAAGTTAAGTTTAGTCTTAACTTACCCGGGAGTTAAAGCAATTTTTTTTCACCGGATTGCACATTTCTTTTGTCAGGCAAAATTTGATTTATTTGCAAGAATGATTTCTCAATTTTCAAGATTTTTAACAGGCATAGAAATACATCCAAAAGCACAAATTGGTAAAAATTTATTTATTGATCATGGTATGGGAGTAGTGATTGGTGAAACATCAGAGATTGGCAACAATGTTACTATCTATCAGAATGTAACTTTAGGAGGAATTTCTCCTAGTATAAATTCAAATCAACAAAGACTGGTTAAAAGACATCCAACCTTAAAAGATAACGTGGTGATTGGATCAGGAGCGCAAGTATTAGGACCAATTACAATTGGAACTAATTCAAGAATAGGTTCGAACGCTGTCGTAACCAAAAATGTCCCAGATAATGCAATAATGGTTGGAATTCCCGCAAGGCAGATTGGAACTGCAACTGAGGAATTTAATCCTTATGCTGTAACTGAAGAAGTTAAACAATCTGAATAATGAAAAATATTCAAGAAGACTTTATTTCAGGTATTGGTAATACACCTTTAATCAAACTTAGAGCAGCCTCAGAAATAACTGGTTGTAATATTTATGGTAAAGCTGAATTTCTTAATCCAGGTGGCTCTGTTAAAGACAGGGCAGCATTGGCACTAATTAGAGATGCTCAAGAAAAAAAATTAATTGCCAAAGGGGGCATTATAGTTGAAGGCACTGCTGGAAACACTGGAATTGGTCTAGGATTTTTAGGAAATTCATTAGGATATAAAACAATTATCGTTATGAATGATAACCAAACTCAAGAAAAAAAAGATTTGCTTAAAAATTTAGGTGCAGAACTTAGATTAGTTCCCGCTAAACCTTATAGTGATGAAAATAATTATGTAAAAGTTGCATCAAGATTAGCTGATGAATTAAGACCCACAAATAACAACGGCGTGGTTTGGGCTAACCAGTTTGATAATGTTGCAAATGCCAAAGGTCATTATGAAGGAACTGGTAGAGAAATTTGGGAACAAACAAACGGAAAAGTAGACGGTTTTGTATGTTCCTCAGGCACCGGTGGAACTATTTCTGGGGTAAGTAATGCTCTTAAAGAAAAAAATAAAAATATTAAAATTTATTTATCAGATCCAAAAGGTTCTGGGCTTTATAATTATATAAAAAATGGCGAATTAAAATCAGAGGGTAGTTCAATTACTGAAGGAATTGGCTCTAGCAGAATTACCAAAAACTTCGCCAATGCTAAAATTGATGACGCCTACTCCATTGATGATCAAGAGGCTCTACCTATTCTTTACGATTTAATTGAAAATGAGGGATTAAGCTTAGGAACTAGCTGTGGGATAAATATTGCTGGTGCTATTAGGCTTGGTAAAGAATTAGGACCTGGAAAAACAATTGTTACAATTCTTTGTGATAGAAGCGATAAGTATTCATCGAAAATGTTTAACAAAAAATTTCTAGAGGAGAAGCGACTTCCTTATCCTCGTTGGCTTTAAATATAAATCTTGTCTGCTAATCCATAGCAAAGAATAGCACTTAATACTGTTAAGATTCCAGGAGAAAAAATACCAAAAGTTGAAGTTTTTTCATTAACTCCCAAGTTTCCTTTTTGATTAAACCATAGTGCAAAAATAAATGTACAGACATTTTGAAGAAATATTAAATTAAAAAAAGCCCAAGTGCTTTCTAAGCCTCCTGCTCGAATAAATCCTACCCAGATCGCCATAAGAACTGAACCTAAATATATACTTCCTAAAAACCTCGACGTAATTGCTGCTCCATCGCCCATTCCGTATTTATCAAGATATGATTTAGTGTCAAACAAATATCTAAAACCAAAAACAGCGTAAATTAAAAAATGAATTAAAAAAATTACTAAATAAATAATTCCATTAAAATTTTCAATCATAAAAAAACTTTATCATATATCTGAAGATAGAATAGTTGTTTTTTTGAAACTAACGTTTAAAGATAACAAAATAATTATATAAATTTAATAAGATTTAATTTATAGTATTCTGGTGAATCTTGCTTCATCGTATATGTTTCTTGCCCTAGCTGTTCTCCTGGGAGTTACTTCGAATAGTTTTGCAAAAAGTGCCGAAGGTTTTACTATTCTTTTTCCAAGTGTGATTACTGCTATTACAATTGTAGCGTGCATGTATGCGCTTTCAATAGTCATGAAGAATATTCCAATGGGAATTACTTACGCTTCATTTGCTGGTCTAACTATTATTGCAACTGTTGTAGTTGGTATAATTAGATTTAACCAAGTACCAAATCTATATTCAATAATAGGCTTAGCCTTCATTGTTATCGGTGTATTGATGGTTAATTTATTAGCAAATAATTAAAATATGATTTCAAAAAAATTTGCTCAACTTTTATTCCTGATCTTTATGTCTTTTGGATTAAGTATAATTATGAGTGGCGTCATTACAGCAATAAATACTGGCTTAGAAAATAATTATTTTGATAGATGGTTTAAATCTTGGACATTTGCTTTTCCAATTGCACTAATTTCGGCAATGATGTTATCACCCATTATTAGACCATTGGTTGATAGAATTGCGTCTAAAGATTAATTATGAAACCATTATTTGGATATTTATTTTTAGCTCTTGGAATTTCATTTGGGATAGCTTCAAATAGTTTTGCAAAAATATCCAACGGTTTTTCAAAATTAACACCCTCAATTTTGTGTATCCTTTGCATGTGTATTACAATGTTTTCAATTGCAAAAGCGATGTCGGTTCTTCCTGTGGGTTTTGCGTATTCAACTTATAGCGGATTAACTGTTACAGGTGTTTTGATATTTGCAATGATAAAATATAATCAAATTCCAAACTTATATGCAATAATTGGAATTGCATTTATTATCATTGGTGTAATTATGGTAAATTATTTAGGAAGAGTAAATTAAAGAAAAAAAGTTTTTGATCTATAATATTTAAGCCACCTTAAATACACCTTATTCAATAGTAAAAGTTAGAGTAGATTACATTCCAATTCACTTTGTAAATAAGTTAGTATCTTCTCGTTTTTTTAATAATTGTCATTACTTGTCATTACTTTAACAAAGCAATTCCAAAGGAACTCAAAAGATAGATTCATCATTTGAAGATTGTGTTATTAAAAATATTAAGAAAGTTCAAAATCAAGATGTAATAAAAGAGATCAAAGATACGTGTAAAAAAAAACACAATTATGAGGAAAAGATCGATAAAGTAAAACTTAACTCACAAATGAAGGATGTCATTGATTTATTTTACGACTTTAAAGAGCAATTTAAGAATAAAATTAGATAATTAAGTTGTAATCTTAATGTTTATTTAAGAATATCTACTTATAATTTAAAAGAAGAAAAAATGCTGTTATTTTTAGCAAATATTTTATGGTTAGTAACATCATTTTACGTACCCCTGCTATATTTTTTAGGAGGAATAATTTTTTTTCCTCTTTTGCCATTCTTATGGCCAGCGATTAAGTATAGTTTTTTACCTTTCGGAAGAGAAATAGTATCAACAAAATATTTAAAATCATTCAAAGAAAAAAAAGGCGATGAAACAAATTTTGAAAAGGCATCTCCTATTGTGAGAGTTTTGGGTAATGTTGTTTGGGTATTTACGTTTGGATGGATCATAGCAGCAGCACATATATTGGCTGGTATATTAAATATTTTCTTTTTTTGGACGATTATAGCAATACCAAATATTATTGCTCATTTCAAAATGGTACCTGTTGCCTTCGTTCCATTTGGAAAACAAATCATAAGTAAAGAGTTAAATAAAAAATTAAAAGATGCTAGAGCTGATGAGGAATTTCAGAAATTAAAATAATTATATGTTGATAATATTTTCGGATTATCATCACAGACAAGTGAGTATCAAATCTTTTCTATAATATTTAAAATTAATAATTACCAAGAGGAATTTGAAATTTTTAAAAATTCAATTTCTTCATTCGTTGATGATCTTTCTAAAATTTGATTTCGATGAGGATATCGATGAAATCTTTTAATAATATTTGTGTGGTCTTTCCATGATTTTTTAATTTGATTATAATCAGGATAATCTTTTAAGTATTTATTCAAAAGATAATAAGCCATGTCATGATCATTAATCTCCTCACTATGTATTAATGGTAAAATCATAAATAGTCTCTGACTTTCATTTATAGTCTCAAGGTATCCTGAATAAACCGCTTCATTTACTATTAATCTTGCTTTATAATCTTGTGCAAAAGCTTTTTTGTTATTCCTAAAAATATTTCTCGAAAATTGATCAAAAATAATAACTAATGCTAAACAACTCATAGGACTATCTTGCCAATCATCATATTTATTTTGACTGGCAGACTCGTGATCTTTTAAAAATTTATCTTTAATTTTTTGATCAAGATTTTCGTCTTTTTTAAAGTGTAACTCTGATGGTGTTTCTTTAAACCAAAAATCTATAATTTTTTGTGCTGAGGCTGGTATCATTTTGAAACTGGTTTTAATAATTTTAAAAATTTATTATGTATCATTTTATTTGATGAAACCAAAATATTTCCTGCATTCACAGCGTCGCGGTTATCCCAAGTATTGATATGACCTCCAGCAGCTTTAATTATTGGGATTACTGGATGAATATCCCAAATTTTATTTGAACATTGAATAACAATATCAATTTTTCCTTCTGCTAGGTGTGAATAACTTAATGCATCGCTACAAGGAAATTGAATTAGCTTTAAAACTTCAGGTATTTTTTTTTGTTTATCAAACGACAACCAGCCATGAAAAGCACCTGCAACTTTCATGTTTTTTGAAGTTGCTTTTTTATTTACAGATATTTTTCTTCTTTTGCCATTTTCAACAACATAAGCAATTTTATCAGAATAATTTAAATAGTATTTTTTAAGCACTGGAAAATTTGCCAAACCTAAAACAGGGTAACCTTTATAATTCAAAGAAATTAAATTACTCCAGGTTGGATTGCCTATTACAAAAGATCTAGTACCATCAATTGGGTCGATTACCCAGGTATATTGACTTTTTGATATTTTATGACCAAATTCCTCGCCAATAATTTGGTGATCAGGAAATCTTTTTTTTATTTTCAATCTAATAAATTTTTCAAAAGCACGATCAGATGAAGTTACTGGATCATAACCTGCACTTTTGAGCTTATTAGAAATTTTAAAAGTACGGTTTAACTTCAAATAATAAAATTTTGTAAGATCTTTGGCTAAACTATTTAAGAAATTTGCATAAATAGAGTATTTTTTTAAGTTAAATTCTAACACTTTTTATTCATACTATTTTATTAAGTTTGATTAAAGTTAAATTTCAAATAATTTTCTATAAAAAAATAAAATTAATTCTATCAAAACAAAGTGTGATCTTTAACTTAGTTTGTCAATTTGGGCTTCTGCATTCTTAATAGATTTTTCATAATCTAATGCCATCTGATCTGCGCTAACTATATCAACTTTTTCAATGCCAAAAAAATTTAAAACAAATTTTAACCATGGGGTTAAAAAATCTTCTACACCATTTATCTTAGTTCCTCCAGAAGTGACAACTAAGTAAGCTCGCTTATTTTTAAGCAACCCTTCCCGTCTACCGTTTGGTTTAAATTTAAAAGTTTCTCCTATTCTCGCTGCTAAATCTGACCAAGCTTTTAACGTAGCGGGAGGACCATAATTGTACATTGGAGCAGAAATTATAATAATATCACTTTCTTTCAATTCTTTGACGAGCTTATCAGATAATTCAAACATTTTTTTATGATGTTCAGTTTTATCCTTATCGTCAATTTTCATTCCTGACTCAGTTAAACCTGATACAAAAAACATTTCATCATCTAAATCTCTGTAAACAACTTCGTCTCCTGGCTTTTTAATCTTATCTAATAATTTTTTTGCAAGAGCACGTGAGGTTGAGCCTTTTTTTCTTGCACTAGAGTCTATTTGATAAATTTTCATGCAATCCTTTTAACCGAATTTTTGCATAAAAGGAAATGTATTAAGAATATAAAAACCAATGGATTGTAATTGATTAGTTAAAATTAAAAAACCTGTAATTAGAAGGATTATTCCTCCAATCTTAGAAATTAAATTTATATTTTTTTTAAAATTTTTAGAAAAAATTAAAAACCTTTGAGTTAAATATCCAGATAAAACAAATGGAAATGCTAACCCCAAAGAATAAAAACTTAATAAAATGATTGATCTCGATAATGTTTCTTCCACTGAAGCTAAAGCCAAAATAGATCCTAGAATAGGACCAATGCAAGGGGTCCATCCAAACCCAAAAGCTAAACCAATAACATATGGAAATAAAACATTTCTTGATTTTTTTGTATCAAATCTTTTTTCTAAATTTAAAAAATTAATATTAATAATTCCAATTAATTGTAAGGATAAAATTATAATTATTGTTCCAGCCACAATTCTTAAAGTTTCTGAATTTTGTAAAAAAATTTGTCCTATAAAAGAAATTGTTGCTCCTAAAATAATAAAAACTGTTGAAAATCCAAGACAAAATAATAAGAGAGGAAGAAAATTTATTTTTTTATTTTCCAAAATTTCTTTTAATGATTGGCCAGAAATATATGATATATAACCAGGTATTAATGGAAGAACGCAGGGAGATAAAAAACTCACTAGGCCTGCTCCAAAAGCAATTAATAATTCTAACATTTAACCTGTATTCTTCATAGCAGCCGAAATACCAGCAATCGAAGTCAATAAGGCATCGTCAAGAAATTTTTGGTCAGATTTTTTGTATGTTTTAAATTTTTTATCATTAATTTTTTTCATGATATTTGCTTGTAACAAATTTAGCATTTCTGTGTAATTGTTTCTTACAAATAACGATTTTCTGAATTGCTTTCTTTCTTTAACTACTTCATTGGGTGTAATTTTATTGTGCAATTTAACTAACGTATCAAATTGATGACGTAATTTATTTCCTATTTTTTTTAATGACTCATCTGCTAAATTATTTTCATATATGACTGAAATTTCTGGATCTACTTTTGTAATTACCATATCTAAAATATCCATGGTTGAATTAAAATAGGGCCAATTTTTTTCCATATCATATAGTGTTTTAGAAAATTCTTTTCTTGAGGCATATTTTAATGCTTCTGTAGTTCCTAACCAAGCTGGAAGCATTAAACGAATTTGCGTCCATGCAAAAACCCATGGGATTGCTCTTAAACTTTGAATATTATCAATATTTTTTCTTTTGGAAGGTCTTGAACCAATAGAAAGTTTACTTAATGATTTATGCGGTGTTACTGTTTTAAAATATCTAATAAAATCCTCACTTTGGTTAATATTTTTTCGGTAAACTAAAGTTGAAATTTCTGACATTTTTTCAATCAAACTACGCCAATTTTCTTTGGATTTTGGAGGCGGATTTAAAGTTGCTTCCATAACTGCGCCAACATAACTACAAAGATTGTATTCAGCTAAAGGCTTATAGCCATATTTTTGCTGAATAACCTCACCTTGATCAGTAATACGTATTCTTCCATTAACTGTTCCTGACGGTTGTGATTTTAAGGTTGCTTGTATTGGTCCACCTCCTCTACCGGGTGACCCTCCTCTGCCATGGAAGAAAGTCAATTTAATTTTAAATTTTTTAGCTAAATTTCTTAGTTCTTCCTGGAGTTTATATACATACCATGTAGCAGACAGTTTGCCGGCATCTTTACTTGAGTCCGAATAACCAATCATAACCTCTTGAGTGTTGTTAATTAATTTTCGATACCAAGATAGTTTAAAAAGATTTTCCATAACTTCTCTTGCATTTTTTAAGTCTTCTAAGGTTTCAAAAAGTGGAACAACTCTTAATAAATTTTTTATTTTCGATTGCTTTTGCAAAAAATAAACTTCTAAAATATTAGAAGCTTTAGATGTCATTGATATTACATAGGCTCCAAGACAATCACTTGGATGTCGCGTTAGTTCTTCAAATGTATTCCAGACTTCCTTATTTTCAGAGCCTGTTATATTTATTTTACCTACAAAAAATTTTTTTTGTTTTATTAAAGAAGAAAGTAAATTTATTTTTTTAGCCTCAGATAAATTTAAATAATCTATTTTATGTCTTTTTTTAATAATTTCATTTAGTAATTTTTGATGTCTGGCTGTCTCTTGTCTTATATCTAATTTTACAAGACTTATACCAAAACATTTAGTTCTTCTGATTAAATCTAATAAATTAAAATCTGCAATATGTTGACCTTTATTTAAAACCAAAGATTCTCTTACTGTTCTAAGTGGTTTTAAAATTTCATTTTTATCTTGTAATAACTTACTTTCATCTAAAGGTTTTTTCTGATTTAAATGTCTCTCAATTAATAAATGGGTTAATCTTAACTTGTCTCTAATTGGTCTTAAATAAACTCTGTATGGTTCAAATGTTTTACCTGTAAATTTTTTTATTTTAGCTGAACATTCTTTTATGGATAGATCTTGAATTAATTGCGAGAATTCTTTTTCATATAATTTTGCTGCTTGCCATCTTGAATGTAGAATAACTTGTTTTGTTACTTCAGCAGTTACATATGGATTACCGTCTCTGTCACCTCCCATCCAAGATCCAAATGTGATAGGATTAAAATTGTTAGGGAGATCTTTTCCTAGATTTTTTTTAAAAATATCGTTTAACCTTTTATGAACCTTGGGAATAGTGTCCCATAAACTATCCTCTATAACCGCAAGTCCCCATTTAGCTTCATCCAAAGGTGTCGGTTTTACTCTTTTTAAATCATCGGTTTTCCAGATAACTGAAATTTCAGTATAAAGTTTTCTATCAATATCAATAATTTTTGAAGGATATTTTTTATAAAGATGTCGTTGCTCCAATAATTCAATCAAATCTGCATATTTTTTGATAAGAGTTCTTCTTTTTACTTCTGTTGGGTGAGCGGTCAAAACAACACCGATGTCTAAATTTTTTACCTCTTCATAAATTTCATCAGCTGAAATATTTTTGTTCTTAACAAAATTTTCAATTATATCCTCGATGAATAAAGTTTGATCTTTATTTTTTTGAGGAGCATTTTCATGCTCATTAAGTTTTCTTGAAGCATCCAATGACTCTGCTAAATTCATTAAATTTAAAATATGTGAGAAAGACCTTGTCAATTTAAATATTTGATGAGGTGATAATTTTATAATTTCTTTCGAGATTTTTAAAAAAACCTTACTTTTATTTTTATCGTATAACGATGTCTTTGAGAGTATTCTTAACCTCTCAACTAACTTAAAAAAAATATCACCTTCTTGATCTTTTATGACTTTGCCAAGAAATGTTCCTAATAATCTAACATCTTCTCTTAAAAGTTTTGTGGGTATTCTTTCGTAATATAAATCTCTTTTTTTTATCATTTTAAAATAAACTTCTTTTGCACAAAACCTCTTGTGTTTGTTTTAACACTAAAAAGTGAACCAGAGTATTTATTTTTTTTAAGATCAGCTTTATTCATTCCTTTTTTAGCGCTCGTAATAAAAAGTTCAGAATTGTTGTCCCCACCGAATGTACAATTAGTTATATTTTTTGCAGGCAATTGAATTCTGTGAATTAAATTACTTTTCTTATTAAACACTGAAAGACACCCACCATGGTAATGCGCAACCCAAAGATTTTTATTTCTATCTAAAGTCATTCCATCAGGAACCCCTTCTTTTATAGAAAACTTTTTAAATATTTTTTTATTTATAATCTTATTTTTTTCGTTTACTTTAATTTTATAAATTGTTCTTTTTCTACTGTCTGTATGGTAAAAGTTATATTGATCTATAAAAGCAGGACCATTAGTAATCATATAGTTAGTGTCAACCTTAGTAAGTGACAAATATTTGTCTAATTTATATAAAGATCCATTTTCTATTTTTCTTTCTAAATTATCCATAGTACCAAACCAAAGATTACCCGCTGGATCAGTTTTACCATCATTAACTCGATTTAATTTTATTTCAGGTTCAATAAAAATTGACTTAATTATTCTATTAGTTTTTAAATTTTGAATTCTTAGCTCTCCTTGAAGACCAAGGACAAAAATATTTTCTTTGATATGAGCTATAAATCCTATTTCTTTATTTGTTTTAAAAATTTTTTTTTTACTATTTTTTATATTTAATGAAAAAATTTTTTTGTTTTTAATGTCTACGAAATATATTGAGTTATGCTCTTTTACCCATAATGTTCCCTCTCCAAGTTGACAATTTGTTCTCCAGAGAACTTTGGGATTTGAAGTTCTAATATTATCCATGCAATTTAAATTTCTAAATTTTTATTAGCTAAGATAAGGCCTCATTCTCTATTTATTTAAATAATTTTAATATCAAATTTTTTATAGCTCTGCCACTTTAGAGTTTTGTTCTCCTAAATTTTCTATAGATAATCTCATAGTATCTTTAGCTTTTAAAAACTTTTGGGGTTTCATGGCCATACCAACACCAGGAGGTGTTCCTGTGGTAATGATATCACCTGGTTGTAAGGACATAAATTTACTTAAATAAGAAACAATTATATTTACATTAAAAACCATCGTACTTGTATTTCCTGTTTGCATTCGATTGCCGTTTACATCTAAACTCATTTTAAGATTATTGACATCTTTAATCTCATCTTTAGTAACCAAATAAGGTCCGATTGGTCCATAAGTATCGTGAGATTTACCTTTAACCCACTGACCCATTTTTTCGATTTGCCATTCTCTTTCACTAATATCATTAACCACACAGTAACCAAGTATATGATCTTGTGCTTGATTTTCTGAAATATGCTTAGCTCCTTTTCCAATTATAATTCCAAGTTCAACTTCCCAGTCTAATTTTTTTGATCCTGAAACAATTTCTATATCATCGTTAGGTCCATTGATTGAGCTTGTAGCTTTCATAAAAACAATTGGCTCAGTTGGAACTTGAAATCCAGTTTCGGCTGCATGATCAGAGTAATTTAGACCAATCGCTATAAACTTACCAGGCTTTGTAATGCATGAACCTATTCTTTCACTTAACGAAAGTTCTGGAAGCGCTAATAAATTTATTTTTTCTAGTTTAGCTATTGTTTCAAAATTTAAATAATCTGGATTTAAATCAGTTATATGAGAACTGATATCTCTTATTTTCCCCGTATTATCTAATATTGCTGGCTTTTCTTTACCCTTTGGACCTACTCTTAATAACTTCATATTTCTCCTAATTTAAATTTATATTGTCATTCCACCATCTACAGAAAATGTATTTCCTGTCGTAAATGTAGATTCATCACCAGCTAGATAAATAGCCATTGCAGCTATTTCTTCAGCTGTTCCTATTCTTCCCATTGGTTGTCTTGCTATAAAATCTTTTTTTGCTTGAACAGGATCAGGACTGTTGTTTACTCGTTCTTGCCAGGAAGGAGAAAAAACTGTTCCAGGAGCAATAGTATTACATCTGATATTTTTTTTTACAAAATCAGCTGCTATAGATTTTGTCAAACCAATAGTTGCCGCTTTGGTTGCTCCATAAACAAATCGGTTAGGCAAACCTTTAAGACTCGAAGCAATAGACGAAACATTGATGATACTACCGCCATTTTGTTTAATCATTAATGGTATAATCGCTTTACACATAAGATACATAGACTTTACATTTACATCAAAAGAAAAATTCCAATCTTTCTCTTCACAATCTAATATCGTGCCATGATGAACAAAACCAACCGCATTAAATAAAACATCAACTTTATCTATTTCTTTTATAAATTCTGAAATAGCATTTTTGCTTGTTGAGTCTAATTTTTGGACTTTAATGTTTGGATATTCACTATTTAGCTCTGTTAGAGTTTTTGGATTTATATCTGTTGCAATAACCTGAGCACCTTCGTTATAAAAGGCAATTGCAGTTGCTTTGCCAATTCCTTGACCTGCTGCTGTTACAATAATTTTTTTACCTCTAAGACGAGCACTCATTTTCATTTATCCTTTCAATTTCTTTATAAATTGAACCAAAGTATTAATACTAAATCCATTTTCAACAATGTTTATACATCTCTTTAATAAATTTAAAATAAATAATAGTTCAATCAAAAGCCTTAACTTAGTAGTTTAACCTCAATAAATTTTTACAATTTAAAAACTTATTAAAACTATACTGATAAAGTTAAATTTTTTCTTTTTTTTTAAATTATATTTCACTAATTGATTAATTTAAAATTCATATTGAGCTTTAGTGTGAATTTCTAGGTAAACCTTTTTTATTAACAACGTCTAAATAAACATCTCTTGAATTAATACACGCACCATCATCTAATTGTCCAACAGTGTTTCTAAATATTTCTTGCCATGGTGTTTGGTTATTAATTTTAAATACTTTCTTATTCTTTCTTCTTTTTTTAAATTCTGTCTTAGTAATTAGAAGATCAACTCGTCTATTATTTAAATCTATTTTAATTTTATCACCTGTTTTGACTATAGCTAAATCGCCCCCTACGGCAGATTCAGGAGAAACATGGAGAATTGATGGACTTTCAGAGGTTCCACTTTGTCTTCCGTCTCCAAGTGTTGGTAGAGCATTAATACCCTTTTTTAATAATCTATCTGGTGGTTGCATATTAACTACTTCGGCAGAACCCGGATATCCTACTGGTCCACAGCCTCTTATAATTAAAATAGAATCTTCATTTATATTTAAATTTTTATTATTAATTCTTTTGTGATAATCCTCAGGTCCCTCAAAAACAACCGCATTAACATTAAAAACATTTGGATTTTTGGGGCTTGATAGATATCTTTCTCTAAATTCTTTACTAATCACTGAAGTTTTCATGATTGCTGTTGAAAAAAAATTACTTTTCATAACTAAAAAACCAGCTTTTTCACTTAAACAATTTTCAAAAGATTTAATTACATTTGAATCAGTTTTAATTTTTTTTTTTAAATTCTGACCAACAGTTTTACCTGAAACCGTCAAAATATTTTTATGAAGTTTTTTGTGTTTTATAAGTTCTTGCATTACAGCAGGAACCCCTCCAGCTCTATAAAAACTCTCCATTAAATATTCGCCTGCAGGCTGACAATTTACTAAAAGAGGAATATCATGTCCTATTTTTTGCCAATCAGATAAATCAAATTTTATTCCCATATGTTTTGCAATTGCACTTAAATGAGTTGTGCAATTACTAGAGCCGCCAATAGCACTTACAACTACCACTGCATTTTCAAATGCTTTTCGATTTAAAATCTTAGAAGGAGTTAAATCTTCATGAACCATCCCAACAATTCTTTTTCCTGTTTCAAAAGAAATTTGTTCTCTTTCTTTATAAGGTGCTGGAATAATTGCACAACCAGTCAAAGACATTCCTAAGGCTTCAGCTACTGAATTCATAGATGAAGCAGTGCCCATTGTGTTACAATGACCAATACTTGGTGCAGAAGAAGCCACCATATCCATAAACTCTTCATAATTTATCTCACCTTTGGCTAAAAGTTTTCTTGCTTCCCAAACCACTCTTCCTGAGCCAGCTAATTTACCTTTGTAAATCCCATCTAACATTGGTCCACCGGACAAAACAATTGCAGGAATATTAACAGTAGCAGCAGCCATTAACGCAGCTGGAGTTGTTTTATCACAACCAGTTGTTAAAATTACTCCATCTAGTGGATATCCATATAAAATTTCTACCAAAGATAAATAAGAGAGATTTCGGTCCAACATAGCAGTTGGTCTTTTACCAGTTTCTTGAATCGGATGAGTAGGAAACTCCATTGGAATTCCACCTGCTCTTCTAATTCCATCTTTTATTCTCTGACTTAAGGACAAAAAATGCCTATTACAAGGTGAGAGATCACTTCCCGTTTGAGCTATTCCAATAATAGGGTTTCCCGACTGCAACTCATTTCTAGTTAAACCATAATTTAAATATCGTTCCAAATATAAAGCTGTCATTTCTGGATTTTTAGGGTTGTTAAACCACTCTTGGCTTCTTAATTTTTTTTTTAGCATTTTATAATAACTATCCTTGTTATTTAGATGGGCTATTGTGGAATACGAAATTTACTATGACAGCTTTTACAATTTCCCCACATAAATTTTTCTAGCATAATACTCATATCGTCCGTTGTTTCGATCAAAGATGATAGTTCAATCATGTCGCTCGAGGCTTTATTCATTAGAACATTAAAATCATCTTTATTTTCCCATATTGCAGGTAATGCTTCGGTTTTAAATACATCTCTCGTATTGTCAGGAAATAAGTTTAATAAAGTTTTATAATTTTCACTCATTTCTAAAATTAATTGTTTCGCTTGATCAAATTCTCCATCAGTTGTGAGTGATGTTATTTTTTTTGCGGTACTATAATTTTTGCTAAATAGGGCTTTTCTAGCTTTAACAATTTCTTCAGCTGACTGTTCCGAATAAACTTCGAATGAAAATAGCACAAAAAATATTAGTAATAAACTATTGCCAATACACTTTTTAAAATGTTTAATTAAAAAATGCATATTACAAATTCTATATCAGAGTACGGTTTAATTGCAAAATTATTTCATTGGACAATTGCACTCATATTGATTTTACAAATACCTCTGGGCTTTTATTTGGTGAATTTAGATTACGGAAGTCAAAGAATTTCTATAGAAAATATTCATATTGTATTTGGTTTAACAATTTTTTATTTAACAATATTTAGACTACTAAATAATATTTTAAATCCTGTTCCACAATTAAGATCAAATAGTTTTATTGGACAGAAATTTATAGCAAGATTAAACCATTTATTACTTTATATAACCCTTATATTGGTCACGGTTTCAGGGTTTTTAAAAAAGTTATTTAATGGTGAACAATTAGTTATTTTTTTTAAAGAAATAAAACTTGAAAATAATTTTAAATTAGCAGACCAATTCTACGATATACACATATATGCAAATTATTTATTAATTGTTTTAATTTCATTGCATATTTTTGCTGTCATTGTACATAAAATTTTTTTTAATGATAATATTTTAAAAAAAATGCTTTAATAATTATTAACTAAATAAATGAAAAAATATAAAGTTATTTTTTAATAATAAGACAAACTAGTTTATCATTAAATTTAATTACTTTTTTATAATTAAAATTTATTTCATTTACCCCTTTTTCAATTTGCTTAGAGTTTAAATTTAATAAAATTGAGATATATTTTTTTCTAATCATATTAATGTATTTTTTTTTATAAATTTTAGTTTTAAATACATATTTCTTTAAGATGGTTTTTGGATTAGCTTTTAATATTAAATCAATTATTTTTTTATTTCTATTTAAAGAAATAATTAATTTTTTTTTCATTTCTGTAAAAACAGGTAATTCATTTTTATATGAGTCTAAGCTTAATATAAAAATCTTCCCATTTGGGGTTAAGCTCTTTTTACACAAATTTAATAATTTTAAAATTTCTTTAATTTTTAATAAATGGATTGTCTGTTTAATTAAAATTAAATCAAAATTTTTTTTATTATATTTTAAAAAATACAAGGCATTTATTTTTTTAAAAATAATTCTTTTATCAATGTTAGAGTTATTTTCTAAATCTATTCCAATTGGTTTATTTTTTAATCTTATTTTAGTTGATATATTGGCTATTATTTTACCTCTGCCACAACCAATATCTAATATTTTGGAATCTCTATTTAATTTATTTTGTTTAAGTATGAAGCGTGTAAAAGATTTAATATAATTTGCTGAGGAAACCCATGTTTTATTATCCCAATTTTTTAATCCCGACATTCAATTTTTAAAATAATTAAATATTTTTAATATTTAAAAATGGCTTAGTGACATGCCATACCAAATTTTTTTAGTCTCCAATAATTGTAAGGCCAAGGTGTTAAAAATCCAACCATCAGCATTATTGGAATGACCCACCAAGTTAAAATAGCTCCTTCGGTTAATAAATAATCTGTCACGTTCATTGTAATTTCCATACTTAACATGGAAATTAAACTCATACCCGAGGCTGTTTTTAATGCACCGATAAAAGTAAAATTTTGCCTTATTAAAATAAAAGTTTCAAGAATTATACTAGTAATTAAACCATTAATAATTGCTAAAATCATTATGCCCATTAATGGGAAAGGGATTTGAGTTAATTGGAAAAACAAAATTGTCCCAAAATCACCGATTGAACAACCAATAACACACCAGGCGGTGTTTTTAGCGCTTCTTTTCCAAGTATGTTTGCATGACCAATTAAAAGTTGTTGCTGTCATAATTTATATTTTATAAATACTATGTGTGTGGAAGAAAAATTCATTAATTTATATAATAATTATTCATGATTTTAAAACAGGTCTTTGATAATAAATCATACACATTTACGTATTTAATAGCATCTTCAAAAGGTCGCGAGGCAATAATTATAGATCCAGTATTAGAAAATGTTCATGAATATATTGAATTACTAAATCAATTGGACCTTAGGTTGGTTAAAGTAATTGATACGCACATTCATGCAGATCATGTAACTGGCGCATCAAAGCTCAAAAATGAAACAAACTGTCAAACAATTATGGGAGAATATACTCCGGCTGATGTAGTTGATTTTAAAGTAAAGGACGGTGAAGAAATTAAAATTGATCAATTAAAAATTAAAGCTATATATACCCCGGGCCATACCTCTGATAGCTATAGTTTTTTATTAAATAACCAACTATTTTCAGGTGATGCACTTTTAATTAACGGAACTGGAAGAACAGATTTTCAAAATGGTAGCTCGAAAGATGCTTATAATTCTATATTTAATAAATTATTAAAATTGCCTGAAGAAACCCTTCTTTATCCAGGACATGATTATAACGGAAAAAAAGTTAGCACGTTAGGAAAAGAAAAAAAATTTAATCCTAGATTACAAGTTAGTAGTGAAGATCAATATATTGAAATAATGAGCAATTTAAAACTAGCAGAGCCTCAAGATATACAATTTAATGTTAGTAGAAATATTAAGCTTGGTAAGCAATTTAATTAAATATTAATTATTGAATAGATTAAAAAATATTAAATAAAATATTAAAAATTATTTAATTTTACCCAGTTGCTTTTGCCGAGTGATAATAATTAAACCACTAATTACTATTATTAAACCACCAATATAGGTATTGGCTTTGGGCACCTCATTAAATAAAAAATATCCATATACAATACCCCATAATATTACTGAATATCTAAATGTTGATGTCGCTGATACTAAAGCAACTTTAATTGTTGCGACAGAAAAAAAATATCCAAAAGAAAGAAACAAAGAGGAAATCAACAAAAGCACGAATTCTTTTAAATCAAAAATAAAAAATTGAAATAGACTTAAAGTTCCAAAAAAAATTGTAACAACAAAACATGTTATAAATGCAATCTGCTCACTGTGAAAATTATCTTCGATTTGTTTTGTTACTATTTCTCTTATTGTGATAAAAACAGCTGTAAGTAGTGGAAAAATGAAATAATATCCAAATTTTAATTCATTAGGTTCAACCACAATGACTAAACCTACGAAACCTAAAAATACAGCTGACCAACGTTTCCATCTTACTTTTTCATTTAAAAATAAAGCACCAAATGCAGTTAAAAAAATTGGTGCTAAACTTATTAATACATAAACCATAGCAAATGGCAATTTTGCAACTCCAATAAAAAAACAAATTGTAGCAACCGACTCTAGTAAACCCCTCAATTTTAATTTAGTTGAAGAAAAAATTAATTTTAAATCAAATTTTTTACTTAAGATTAAAAAAGTTCCTATTAAAATCAATGCGAATATTCCTCTTAAAAAAATTACCTGATTAAGAACTAAAATATTACTGTAATTTAAATAAATAACTTTTACGATTGCATCGTTTGTTGCAAAAGAGAACTGAGCTAAAAGCATATAGAAGATGCCTAGAAGCTCATTATTAATTTGAATTTTTTTCATGAACAAATATTAATAAACTTAAATAAAAATTATTAACCAATACACCGCTAAACCTGCAAAAATAGTACTTACAATATTTTTACTTATAATTGCAGTAATTATAGCAATTATTGAGGCTAATATCTTTGGATTATTTTCTAAATCAAAACTCCCGTTAATATCAAGTAAAATTCCAGGAAATATAATTGCTGGAAAAACTGCAGATGGGACGTATATCAATAATTGTTTTACCTTAGGGCTAATTTTAATTGCATCAAAAAAAGATAAAGACAAAAATTTTGTAAAAAAATTCAAAATACCAGAAATAAAAATTCCATACCAGATCATTTTTTATCTTCTTTTTTTTTTAGAGAAATTATTAAAAAAGCTAACGATAGTGATATTAAAGAAGATAAAATAATATAAGACTTTAATGGTGCATTAAATAATAATATCGAAAGACAACCTGAAATTAAAATTATTATTAAATGATCAATTTTTCTAAAATAATTTACCAATAATGCAATAAAGGTTAAAGGAACTGCATAAGCTAATCCCAATTTTTCTGGTACAATTGAGCCTAAAAATATTCCAATTAATGTAGCTATTTGCCAAATAAACCATAAAAAAAATCCAGATCCTAATAAATAATAATGTTTAAGTTTTTCATCTTTATTTTTTTCAAAATAAATATTTGAAACCGCAAAGGCTTGATCAGTTAAAAAATAAGACAATAAAATTTTCCATCCTAGTGAGAGATTTTTTAAGTATTCACTAAAACTTGCTCCGTACAATAAATGTCTAGAATTAACCACAAAAGTAGAAGTTATTGTAATTAATAAGGATGCGCCCCCCGAAATAATTTGTAGAAAAACGATTTGTGATGCTCCCCCAAAAATAATCAATGAGGTTGCAAATGTTTCTAAAGGACTAAAACCTAATTCAACGCCAATAGCACCTAGGATAATACCAAATGGAATGACTGGAATTAACAATGGAACAATATCAACCACGCCTTTTAAAAATAAAATTATTTTTTTATTCATTAAAAGTTTTAATTAATCAAAACAAACAATATGATCAATATGAATAGGTTTTTTGATACCAAATTTTTCATCTATATCATGCTGATGGATATGATGAGAGTGAACAAATACCTGAATAAGTAAGTCACTTTGGGTTTTAAGAGTATAAATAAAATTAGTCCCTCTAAATTTTCGATCAACAACATCGAGCTTTAAATTACTTTTGTCATCATGTTCTAAATCTTCTGGTTGCAGTAATAACTTAACTTTAGATCCTTTTGGGTAATGTTTAATAAAATCTCCCTTAATTAATCCCAAATCTTTATTCTCTAATGATTTTTCGTCAATCACCGTTGCGGGAATTAATGTTCCTTTATTTAAAAAATTTACTACTTCAATAGAGTTAGGAAAATGATGAAGATTATAAGGATCATCATATTGTTTAAGTTGACTATTTAAAATTATCCCACACTTATTACCTAAATAAAACGCTTCATAAGAGTCATGAGTAACTATAATAGTTGTAATTTTATACTCTCTTAAAATTTGCTTTAATTTTACCTGAATTTCCTCCTTAAAATTTTGATCAATATTGGATAAAGGCTCATCCAACAGTAATAAATTTGGCATAGATAATAGAGATCGTGCCAATGAGGCTCTTTGGCCTTCACCAGAGCTAATTTGGTGAGGGTATTTAAACTTAATATTCTCTAAATGAAGAAATTCAATAACATCATCTAGATGAATTTTTTTTGTTTTTCTTTTGTTTCTATCAACACCAAATTTAATATTATCTATTACATTATAATGAGGGAATAGTGAGTTATCCTGAAATGATAGCGAAATATTTCTATTTTCAGGTTCTACATGAATAGTTTCTGAAGAAATTGTTTTACCATTAAGAATAATACTTCCTGATTTAATCTTTTCGAGACCTGCGATAGTTCTAAGAATTGTTGTTTTTCCAATTCCAGATGGTCCTAGTAAACAAATTGTATCACCTTCATTTTCAATCTTTAAAGATACATTATCGACTTTATTTTTTTTACTAGCTGCGAAAGTAACATTATTAATTTCAAAATAATTTTTCATTGTTGATCTTTTAGAATTAATTTAGACGTTATTAAAATAAATGCACTCGAAATTAATATCAGCATAATAGCTGGGGCTGCTGCAGCCTCTAATAAATCTTGGGACGCATAAGCATAAGCGGTAGTTGCAAATGTATCAAAATTAAATGGTCTCATAATTAAAGTAATCGGTAATTCTTTTACAATTTCAATTGAAAGTAGAATTATTACTAAAAAAATTGAATTTTTTAAATATGGCAAGTGTATCTTATTAAAAGTTTTAATCTTAGAATATCCCAATAAGTATGCGCTTTCATCTATTGAGTAATTAATTTTTAAATATCCTGCTTTAATTCCATTGTTGGCTAAAGAATAAAATCTAATAAAATAAACCAATATTAAACCAAATATAGAACCTATGAATAATGATTTAATATTATAATTTTTTAATTGTAATAAATTTTCATCTAAATAAGAAATAAAGGTAATGTAAGCTACAGCCAGTATAATTCCTGGCATTGCATAACCTGAAATCGAAAAAGTAGTTAAAATTTGTAAAAATTTACTTTTTGTAATTCGATTTCCATAATTTGATAAAATACCAAAAGCAATTAATAAACTACATGAAAAAAATACTAATATTAATGTATTGCTTAAAAGATTAATTAAATTTAATTCAAATAAATATTTTGGAAACAAATAGGTCCAATATCCCATTTGCACCACTGGGAATATGAAGCTTATGAAAAAAACTAAAAAACAAAATATAAATGCAAAAGCTGATTTGTAACCATATAATTTAATTTTATTTTTAGTTTTAAGGCTATCTTTTGAAGGAGAATGATATTGTGCTTTCTGTCTTGAAATATTTTCTAAAATAAGTAATCCAAAAATGAAAATTAGTAGATAAAAAGACAATCTATTAGCTAGTGTTAAATCATCAAATGCAATCCAAGCATTATAAATTCCTGTTGTTAAAGTAGAAACTCCAAAAAAAGAAACTGATCCGAAATCAGATAAAGTTTCCATGGCAACTAATGATAATCCAGCAACAATTGATGGTCTTGCGGCTGGTAAAATTATCTTTAAGAATGTTTTTTTCTTTGAAAAACCAAGGTTTTTTCCAAGATCTATTAAATTTTGGGATTGATAGTGAAACGATACTCTAGTTAGGACATAAACATATCCAAATATCGAAAATGATATTGCAATTATTGCGCCTAACATACCATCAAGTTTAGGGATATATAGATTGTGGTTTCCCTCTCCAAAAATACCCCTTAATATTGAATAAGCTGTTCCATAATTTTCAAAAAAAGCTGATAAAGAATACGAATAAATATAAGCAGGAATAGCAAAAGATAAAATTAAAGCCCATTTAAAAAAATTAGCTCCTGTAAAATCATAAAATGAAATTAAATAAGCACAACCAATTCCAATCACAGAAGTCAAAGACAGTACACCTATTAAAAGTATTAAAGAATTGAAAATATAGTCTAAGAGAAATGTTTCTCTCAAAATTATACTATATTCTGAAGTATTTTCGAAAAAACTACTAGAAATTACTACCACAGGTATTGCTACAATAATTGAAATAATCAATGAACTTAGATACCAAATATTTATTCTTTTTTCCAAGAGCTCTATTTCCAACCTGCTTTTAACATTAACTTCAACGCCTCAGCTTGATATATAGAATATTCTTTCACTGGCGTTTCTAAATCTTGCCTAAAATTATTTCCTAAATTCGAATTTTTAATTAATTCATTAGGTTCTATATTTTCTATGATTGGATATTCAAATGTATTATTAATAATATGTTCTTGTGATTCTTTTGTTAGTAAAAATTCTATCAACTTAATTGCATTTTCTGAATTTTTTGAAGTTTTTAATACTCCTGCACCACTAACATTCATGTGAGTTCCCCTGTCATTTTGATTTGGAAAAAACGGCGTAACTTTTTTTGCCGCTTCTTGTTGGTCTTTACCTTTTTGACCTGATAACATTAAGGCATAATAATAAGTATTAGCAATTGTAATGTCAGCTTCTCCTGAAGCGACCGCTAATATTTGTGCTCGATCATTATCTTGAGGATCTCGTGCAAAATTATTTACAAATCCTTTAACCCATTCTTCTGTTTTTACTATTCCGTTATTACTAATTAGTGAAGCAACTAATGATTGATTATAAACGCTGTTAGATTGTCGAATAGTTATTCTATTTTTCCAATTAGGTTTTGATAAATCTTCATATCTTAAATTTTTAATTTCATCTTTTGACACTCTCTCTTTTGCATAAAAAATAATTCTTGCCCTTTTTGCAATTGCTGTCCAGTTTTCACTTCTAAAATTTTCGGGTACTTTAGATTTAATAATTGTTGAAATTGAATTTTGAAACATGTCTTTTTTATCGAATAAACCTAGTCTTCCAGCGTCCGCTGTGATGTATAAATCTGCTTTTGAGTCGTTTCCTTCTTCTATCATTCTTTTTTCAAGGGCCGCATCTTCCCCGGAAATAACGTTAACCTTAATTCCCGTTATTGATGTAAATTTTTCATAAAGCTGAACATCTGAATCGTAATGCCTTGATGTAAAAACATTTACTTCATTTGCAAAAATTGAATTAGCAAAAAAGTATAAAAAACAATATATAACAAGCAATTTTTTCATATTTTTTTGTGATAAATAATTTATTTTATTATTGCGAATGATTATCATTCGCATATTAAATGTCAATACGATTATTAAATTTAAAACTAGATATTCTTCCAGTCGCCTATTTTACTAAACAAAAAATTTCTAAAAGCTTGAACTCTCGCTGTATTTTTTAATGACTGAGGATAAACGAAATGAGCTTCTGTAATTGGGCCTTCTGACTTAGGTAAGACTTTGACAACTTTATTGGAATTTACAACCAAATATTCTGGTAAAGCCGCTAAACCAACACCAGATTCAACTGCTAGCAAAAGTCCCATCACACTATTTACTTTCATAACAGATTTTCTTTTTTTACCATCATACATTCCAAGTTTTAAAGCCCAATCAGGATTAAAAACTGGAGAAGGTGCTCCTTTGCCAAATGAAATAAACCTGTGTTTATTTAAATCGGGTATTGTTTTGGGCATTCCATGTTTTTCTAAATATTTTATTGAACCATAAATAAAATACTTAATATCAACTAATTTTTTTTGTATATAATTTAATTGTTTGGGTTTCCTCATAAAAATTCCAATATCGGCTTCACGCGTGCTCAAATCTAATTCTTTATCATCAAAAATTAGTTCAATTTCAATTTCAGGATTCAATCTCATAAATTCTTCAATTCTTGGAGTTAGCCAATGAGTACCAAAACTTCTTACTGTGGTAATAGTTAATTTTCCAGTAGGTTTATTTTTTTGATCGCCTAGAGAGGTTTCAACTTCTTTTAATTTACTAATAACTTCATGCGCAGTTTTAAAAACATACTCACCATTTTGAGTAAGCGTCAAACCTCTTGCGTGTCTTTCAAATAATTGAACTTTTAAATCTTGTTCTAATGATTGAATTTGACGGCTAATTGCCGACTGACTAAGATTTAGATTAATGGTAGCATTAGTAAAACTACCCGCTTCAGCTACAGCATGAAAAATTTTTAATTTATCCCAATCCATTATTTATTTAAATCAACTAAAACTCTACCAGAAATTTCTCCATTTAATATTTTTGGATATATTTCTAAAAGCTCTTCTAAACTTACAGTTAAAATATAATTTTCTAATAAACTAAAATCAATTAAATTTGCTGCTTCATTCCAAATAAATTGTCTTCTTTTTATGCTGCAGTTTGCAGAATCTATCCCCCAGAGTTTAATCCCCCTTAACATAAATGGAATAACACTTGTTTTAAGTTCATTATTATTTACATTTCCACAAACAGTAATAATTCCATTTGGTTTTGTTTGAGCAATTGCATTGGCTAAAATTCTTCCTCCAACAGTATCAACAACTCCATCCCATAATCCTTTATCAATTATTTTAGGATCTTTATCAAATTCTGCTCTATTTATAATGTTTTTTGCACCTAATGATTTTAGATAATTTGCTTGAGATAATTTCCCGCTAACTGCAGTAACATTATATCCTAATTTATTTAGAGCAATCACAGCTAAACTTCCAACTCCACCGGTCGCTCCAGTAACCAATACATCATTAACTTTTTCTCCTAATAAAATTGCTTCTCTAGCTTGGATAGCAAAAGCACTCATCAACGATGTTAGTCCTGCTGTACCTATGATCATGGCTTGCTTACTAGTTAAGTTAAGTGGTTTTTTTACTAAAAATTCTCCATTAACCCTGGCTATTTGAGAATATCCTCCATAAAAAATTTCACCTACTCTAAAACCAGTCAAAATAACTTCATCACCTACTTTAAAAGTATTGTTTTTACTTTCTATGACAGTTCCTGAAAAATCAATGCCTGGAATATGTGGAAATTCTTTAACTAAATTTCCTCCATTTTTTAAAATCATTCCATCTTTAAAATTTAGATCTGAATAATCTACTTTTACAGTAACATCCCCATGTTTTAAAAATGATTTATCTACAGATTTGATTTCTCTCGAAAAATTCTCACCTTCTTTATTGAGAATTATTGCTTTAAATTGATATGACACAAATTTATTTACTAATAAATTTTAGATATCTGTTTTGAATGCTTAGATCTTCTTTAAATTGTCCTAGATAATAGTTGGTAACAGTGGTTGCTTGTTCTTTTTTAATTCCCCTCATTGTCATACACTGATGTGTTGAGTCGATAGTTACCGCAACCCCTTTTGCATCTAACGAGTCCATTAATGCTTTAGCAATTTGCATTGTTAATCTTTCTTGTGTTTGTAATCTTTTTGAGAATACTTCAACTACTCGTGCTAGTTTGCTTAATCCTACAACTCTTTCTTTTGGTATATAAGCCACATGAGCTACGCCAATAATTGGTGCCATATGATGTTCACAATGACTTTGTAAGGATATATTTTTTTGAACAACCATATCATCGTATCCCTCAACATCACCAAAAGTTTTTTCTAAAATTTTTGACGGATCCTCTCCGTACCCTTTAAAATATTCTTTAAAAGCTTTGATTACTCTTTTTGGAGTTTCTACTAAGCCTTCTCTTGTAGGATCTTCACCAATCCAAAATAAAATTGTCCTAAAAGCTTCTTCTGCTTCATTATCAGAAACGTGTTTTATTTCTGAATTTTTTGTATCTTTAACTAATTTCATGAAGAGTTTTATACCTATAAATTGATGTTTTTAAAATATTTAATCTATCGATATATATGCTACATAATGGCATAAAATGTATAAGAAAAGAGAAAATGTTGTTGAAATTGAAGAAGGAAATCTTCTTTCGCCTAAATTTGATAACGATGGTCTAATTCCTGTAATTACCATGTGCTCAAAAACCAAAGATATCTTAATGCATGGTTACATGAATGTTGACGCGTTAAAAAAAACAATTGAAACTAAGGAAGCACACTACTTTAGCAGATCTAGAAAAGCAATTTGGCACAAAGGCAAAACAAGTGGCTTTATCCAAAAAGTAACAGAAATCAGAATTGATGACGATCAAGATTCAATTTGGTTAACTGTTGATATTGGAAAGGGATCAAGTTGTCATGTTGGTTACAGATCTTGTTTTTATAGATCTATCCCTTTAGGAACTATTGATAATGGAAGAAAAATTAAAATGAAATTTTTAGAAAAAAAAAAGAAATTTGATCCGAAAAAAGTTTACAAAGGTCAACCTAATCCAACAAAAATATAAATGGATAAAAAACAAAAAAATGTTCTAGGTGAAAATTTGGAAGAATGTTCTTTAGATCCTTTAACTGGTTGGTACAGAGACGGTTGTTGTAATACCGATGAAAATGATTATGGAGTTCATACAGTTTGTGCAAAAGTTACTAGTGAATTTTTAGAATGGTGCAAGGAAGCAGGTAATGATCTAATTACTCCTCATCCAGAATATGGTTTTCCTGGTTTAAAAGATGGAGATAGTTGGTGCGTATGTGCCAGTTGGTACGCAAAAGCTGTGGAGGCGGGAAAAGGTTGTCCAATTTATTTAAGAAGAACACATATGAACACTTTAAAAATTCTTCCAATTACAACTTTGAAAAAATTAGCAATAGATTTGTCTTAAATTACATATTTCCGTACCTTGGACCACCGCCACCCTCTGGCGTAACCCATGTAATATTTTGAGATGGTTCTTTAATATCACAAGTTTTACAGTGAATACAATTTTGTGAATTAATAACAAATTTATTTTGTTCATTTTGCTTTTGAACCTCATAAACCCCTGCAGGACAATATCTTTGTGCGGGTTCATCAAATTTTTCTAATGTGTAATTAATTGGTAAATTAGGGTCCTTAAGCTGCAAATGGACAGGCTGATTATCGGTATGATTAGTGCCTGTTAAATATACGGAACTAGTTTTATCAAAAGTAATTACATTATCAGGTTTTAGGTACTCAATTTTAGGCATTTGATTTGCAGGCTTTAGTGTTTCATGATCTGCGTGCTTGTGCCTTAAAGTAAAAGGTAGTTTTCCTTTGAACAAAATCTGATCTATTCCAGTAAAAATTATTCCTAGAATTAATCCCCATCTAAAGCTCGGCTTAACATTTCTGGCTCTATAAAGCTCTTCATAAATCCAACTATTTTTAAATTTTTCTTCATATATAGATAAATCCTTATTTTGTTTTATTTTTTCAAAAATTGTTTCAGCTGCTAATATTCCACTTTTCATGGCAGTATGTGATCCTTTAATCTTGGGCATATTTAAAGTTCCTGCGTCACAACCAATCAATAAAGCTCCTGGCATGTACATTTTTGGTAAACTTTGAATTCCTCCTTCGATTAAAGCTCTTGCTCCATAAGAAATTCTTTTGCCACCTTCAATAATTCTTTTAATCGCTGGGTGAGTTTTAAATCTTTGAAATTCATCAAATGGAGATAAATGTGGGTTCTTGTAGTCTAAACCAATAACGTAACCTAAAAATAATTGTTTATTTTCTGCATGATAAATAAAGCTTCCACCATATGTATTGTTATCTAACGGCCAGCCCGCTGTATGCATTACTAAACCCTCCTCGTGATTTTTTTCACTAATTTCCCAAATTTCTTTAAATCCAATTCCGTATTGTTGGGGATCTTTTCCTTGATTAAGATTAAATTTTTGAATTAATTGTTTTCCTAAATGACCTCTACAACCCTCTGCAAAAACAGTTACTTTACCTATTAAATCTATACCGGGTTCATAACTATTTTTTTTATTTCTCTCTTTATCAATGCCCATATCTTGGGTTGCAATGCCTTTAACAGATCCGTCCTCATTGTACAAAATCTCTGAAGCAGCAAAACCTGGAAAAATTTCAACTCCCAAGCTTTCGGCGTGTTCTGCTAACCATCTGCATAAATTTGCTAAACTAATTATATAATTTTTATGATTTTGTTGAACAGCGGGCAATAACCAAGTTGGCCAACTTAGGGATTTTGTCTTACTTAAAAATAAAAATTTTTCTTTATTTACTTTAGTTTTAATCGGCGCATTTAATTCTCTCCAATTTGGAAGCAATTCATCCAATGCACGTGTTTCAAATACATTTCCACTTAAAATATGAGCACCTATCTCAGATGCTTTTTCTAGTAAACAAACATTTAAGTTTGGATCAAGTTGTTTAAGTTTAATAGCGGTTGACAAACCAGATGGACCTCCTCCAACAATTACAACATCATATTTCATAGACTCTCTGGACATATGTTAGTTTTTAACTGTAAGGATTATTTTTGTATAGTGTTTAATTTGTTCAGCTCTTCTAAAAACTTTGGAAGTGCGTCGAAAAGATCTGCTTCTAATCCATAATCTGCAACACTAAATATTGGGGCTTCGCCATCTTTATTAATTGCAACAATTACTTTACTTTCTTTCATTCCAGCCAGGTGTTGAATGGCTCCCGAAATTCCAACTGCTATATATAAATCTGGAACAACGACTTTTCCAGTTTGGCCTACTTGATGATCATTACTAATGTAACCCGCGTCAACCGCTGCTCTTGATGCGCCGATTGCTGCATTTAATTTATCTGCAATTGCGGTGATTAATTTAAAATTATCTCCACTTTGCATTCCTCTTCCGCCTGAAACAACGATTCTTGCTGTTCCAAGTTCTGGTCTATCTGATTTAACTTGTTCTCGTTTAATAAATTTTGTTGAAGTAAATTCTTTACTACTTTCGTAGGTTTCAATTGAAGCTGTACCACCTGATGTTTCACATGGATCAAATGAAGTTGGTCTAATAGTTATACATTTTTTATTATCTTTGCTTTTTACTGTTGCAAGTGCATTTCCTGCATAAATTGGTCTTATAAATGTATCTGTTGAAATAACCTTTGTAATATCGCTGATTTGAGAAATATCTAATAAAGCAGCAACTCTTGGCATTAAATTTTTACCAAATGTATTAGCTGAACAAATAATATGAGAGTATTTTTCAGCTAATTTAACAATTACTGGAGCAAAGTTTTCAGCTATAAAATTTTCATAATAAGCAGCTTCAACACAAATTACTTTTTTAACCAAAGGTAATGCTGCTAATGCTTTCTTAGCTTCTTCAAAATTATAACCTATAATTAAAGCATGTACTTCTGAGTCAATTTGAGAAGCGGCAGTAACAGAATTTAAAGTAAAAGGCCTAAGTTCTTTATTGTTGTGTTCGGCTATTAATAAAACTGCCATTTAAATTACCTTTGCCTCATTTTTTAATTTTTGAACAAGTTCTGCAACGTTTGCAACTTTGATGCCTGCTTTTCTCTTTGGTGGTTCTTCAACTTTAATTTGTTGTATTCTAGGTGTTATATCAACTCCTAAATCGCTTGCATTTAATTGTTCAATAGATTTCTTTTTTGCTTTCATAATGTTTGGCAAAGATGCATATCTTGGTTCATTTAATCTTAAATCACATGTAACTATTGCTGGCAAGTTGACTTCAATTGTTTCTAAACCTTCATCAATTTCTCTAACCACCTCTAATTTACCATCTTTAAAATAAATCTTCGAAGCAAAAGTAGCTTGAGGCCAATTTAATAACGCACTTAACATTTGACCGGTTTGATTACAATCGTCATCAATTGCTTGTTTGCCCATGAAAACTAAATCTGGTTTTTCTTTATCTACTATTTTTTGTAAAATTTTTGATACTGCTAAAGGTTCAATTATACCATCTACTTTAACATGAATTCCTCTATCCGCTCCTACTGCTAATGCTTTTCTTAGAGTTTCTTGGGCTTTTTCTTCTCCGACGGTAACTGCTATGACTTCGGTTGCTTTACCTGACTCTTTAATTTTTACAGCCTCTTCAATAGCATTATCATCTGGGGGATTGGTTGACATTTTAACGTTATCAGTAACAACTCCAGAGCCATCTTCTTTTACCCTAACTTGAACATTGTAATCGATTACTCTTTTTATAGCGACTAAAATTTTCATTATGCTCTTAAAAGTTTATTTTCTGGATCGTAAGGACTTTCATCCATTATCGTTACGTCATACATCATACCTAAAATATCAACTTTTAATTTTTGACCTACATGAGCAATATCCGGTTTAATCATTGCAAGGGCCATTGATTTATTTAATCTAAATCCAAATTCGCCTCCAGTTGCTCTACCTACAATCTTATCATTATGATAAATAGGGTTGTTTCCCAAAACATCCGCATTCGTTGTGTTGTGCACTTCAAGTGTTACTAATTTATTTTCAAATCCTTTTTCTCTCCATTTGTTTAAAGCTTCTAAACCTATGAAACTACCTTTATTAGGATGTATAAATCTTTCTAAACCAGACTCATAAGGTGAATATTCAATCGACATTTCGGTGCCAATAAGCTTATAAGATTTTTCTAATCTTAAGCTATTCATAGCTCTAATTCCAAAAGGCTTTAGGTCTAAATTTTTTCCAGCTTCCATTAGTTTATCAAAAATATGATTTTGATATTCGATTGGGTGGTGAAGTTCCCATCCTAATTCACCTACAAAGTTAACTCTCATTGCATTAACGGGTGCATAACCAACATTAATATTTTGGGCAGTTAGCCATTTAAAGTTTTCGTTAGAAAAATCATCAGTTGAAACTTTTTGCATCAATTCTCTAGATTTTGGTCCAGCTACTACCAGGACACCTATTCTATTTGTTAGGTCCTCAAATATTACCGAACCATCAGTTGGCATCCATTTTTTTATCCAATCATGATCTAGTCTTAAATTCCCACCAGCAGAAACTAAATAAAAACTATCTTCTGCTTCACGCATAATTGTAAATTCTGAATGAACACCTCCTTTAGCATTAAGTGCATGACATAAATTAATTCTTCCAATTTTTTTAGGAAGTTTATTTGCAACTAAATAATCTAAAAATTCTTCAGCTTTTGGTCCTTTAATTCTAGATTTAGCAAATGCTGTCATATCTAATAATCCGACGTTATTTTTTACGTTTTGACACTCTTTTTTTATAGCTTCAAACCATTTTGACCTTCTAAAGGACCAATCATCTTTCTGTTCCATACCATCTGTTGCAAAAAAATTGGGTCTTTCCCAACCAAATTTTTGTCCAAAAACTGCTCCTAAATTTTTCATTCGGTCATAACATGGCGCTGTTCTTAATGGCCGTGCAGCTGGTCTTTCTTCGTCTGGATAATGAACAATAAATACATGACTATACGCCTCTTCATTTTTAGCTTTTAAATAACTTTTAGTCACATAATCTCCATAACGTCTGGGTTCAACTCCAAGCATATCAATAGTTGGTTCACCATCTATGATCCATTCGGCTAATTGCCAACCAGCGCCTCCTGCGGCTGTAATTCCAAAACTGTGTCCTTCATTAATCCAGAAATTTTTAAGTCCCCAAGCGGGACCAACAATTGGATTACCATCTGGTGTGTAACAAATTGCTCCATTATAAACTTTTTTAACTCCAACCTCTCCAAACGCTGGTACTCGATGAATTGCTCCTTCAATGTGCGGTGCCAATCTATCTAGATCTTCTTGAAACAATTCATACTCTGAATCTTTTGAAGGTCCATTAAGATAACAAGCTGGAGCACCATCTTCATATGGCCCTAAAATTAATCCACCAGCTTCCTCCCTCATGTACCATCTGCTATCACTGTCTCTTAAAACACCCATTTCTGGTAAGCCTGCTTTTTTTCTTTTTAAAATTTCTGGATGTGGTTCAGTTACGATATATTGATGTTCAACTGGAATAACTGGAATATCTAAGCCAACCATTTTTCCAGTTTGTCTAGCAAAATTTCCTGAACAGGAAATAACGTGTTCGCTTTCAATCGAACCTTTATCTGTTTCAACTATCCAGCCATCTTTTTTTTGTTTCATTGCTAAGACGATAGTATTTCTATAAATCTCAGCACCCATGTTTCTTGCACCAGTTGCAAGTGCTTGTGTTAAATCAGCTGGCTGAATATAACCATCTTCAGGATGCTGTATTGCACCCACTAAATCATCTACACGACACAATGGCCAAATTTCTTTTACTTGTTGAGGAGTTAAAAATTTTACATCTACACCAATAGTTTTTGCCACACCCGCGTATTGATGATATTCATCCATACGATCTCTTGTGCTTGCTAATCGAATGTTTGATACAACACTAAAACCAACATTTTTTCCTGTTTCTTCTTCTAATTTTTTATAAAGATTGACCGCATATTTATGCAATTGTCCTACTGAATAACTCATATTGAACAATGGCAATAATCCAGCAGCATGCCATGTGGATCCCGAAGTTAATTCTTTTCTCTCTATGAGGACTACATCTGACCAACCTTTTTTTGCTAAATGATAAAGAGCGCTAACTCCGACAACCCCACCTCCTATCACTACTACTTTTGCTCTAGATTTCATAAAATGATTTCTACTAAATTTTTATAAGAACAGAAACAAAATTGCATCTTTGACAAATTAAATTGAACTACCCAGAGATATAGGGCTTGTGACGACAGTTGTTAACCAGCAATCTTTTAAAGGGCCTTCTTCAATGTATTTTTCAACTTGCCACAAAAGTTTATGATAAATTTTATTCTGATCTAAAATTATCACCTCGAATTCTACCTGGTCATTATTTTTTTTAAGAAGGCTTACTGTGCTTTCAAGGTGATTAATCAACACTCCATAAGCATTACCTTTAATCATCTGAGTAAAATTTTCTAAAGGACCTGTATTTTTTTTATTATTTGGGTGGGCAAAATTCCAAGTTTGTTTAATTCCAAAATCATTATAATTTAAATCGTTATTTTGAAGACCAGCTAATTGAATTTTTACAACTTCAATTGGTTCTATATTGTTATTAGGATTTATTAATTCTGCTTTTAAAATCGATGAACTAATAAAAAATAAAATAAAAAATTTAAATATTATTAGCTGTATTTTTAACATCTTCTAAAAATTTTTTTCTTTTAGCATCGTTTACGAAAGGTACTGCAAAATATCTTCTGTAGACAATGTTATATATGCCACACATGTGAAACACTCCTCTTTTTAACCTTCTAATTGGTAAATTTAAAAAAAAAGTGGTAATTGCCAATCTTGGTGAACCATAAGTGCAAAAGATTATAGCTTTTTTTTTCTTTAAATTTCCAATTGGATATCCATAGTTGCCCCACAATTGTTTAAATCTAAATGCCCAGGGTGGAGCTAGAACCTTGTCTATCCATCCTTCAACTATCGCTGGCATTCTAAAGTTCCAAATTGGAGCAATAAGAACTATTGTATCACATTCTTCAATTCTTCTTCTATGATCCAGAACTATTTCGTCAGGTTTTTCACCAGCAAAGACTGGATTGAATTTTTCTTTATAGAGATCAACAACATCAATTTTATGTCCTTTTTCTTGGGCTGTTTTCACAAAAGTTTCCCTAATCGCTGCATTAAAAGAATTTTGATCATAATGACCAAATATTAAAAAAATTTTACTCATAGTAAAAGGTTTAATCTTTTAATTTAAAAAAACTATAAATTTTAATAAATTTAATTACTGGGATTAAAAGATTTGACTAAATAAAATCCTACAAACATTGAAACTACAAATATTATTGACTGAAAATTCAATAAAGCAATTGATGAAATTGCTGGTCCAGGACATAAGCCACCTAATCCCCAACCAATTCCAAATAGTGCTGATCCAAAAATTAACTTTTTATTTATGTTTTTATTGTTTGAGTAGTCAAACTTTTCTGCAAATAAAGGTTTTCTTCTATTTTTAATAATATGAAATAATGGTGAAGATACTATTAAGGCACCAATCATGACAAAAGCTAAAGACGGGTCCCAATTACCGAATAAATCTAAGAATGCTAATACTTTTTCTGGATTAATCATTTCGGATATAACCAACCCTACACCAAATATAATACCAGAAATTAATGAAGCTAATCGACCCATAAAAAACTTTTTAAAAAAACAGTTAAAACACCTACGGTCATAAAAGTTATAGTTGCTACAATTGATCTTAAAGAAAATCTTCCAACACCGCTAATTCCGTGACCACTCGTACAACCACCACTAATTTTAGTTCCAATTCCGACTAATAAGCCTGCAAATGCAAGTAAAATAAATGAGTCGGAAATTACTATATTAATTTCTTGCTTTGTAAAAAATTTATATAAAATTGGCCCAATAATTAATCCAATTAAAAATAGAAAATTGTCAAATCTATTATTTTTTTCAATTACAAATTTATTTGCAATTCCACTTACACCAATCAATCGGCCATTTAATAGAAAAAATACTATAACAGAAAAACCAATTATAACACCACCTGTAAGAGCTGAGATGGGTGTAAAATTAATTATGTTCATCTATTTTTTAATTTTACTATTATTTAATATTCTTATTTTTTTTAATTTTATCTTCACAAAACTTTTTTGCTTCATCTAAATTAGAAAGTTTATTTAACTTTATAGCTCCCATCAGGCAGGCATCTATGGCTTTTTTCACATTGTAATCTTTAAAATTAAAAATTATCAACATCGCAATTCCTATAAATATTGTTATAAAAAAAAAATTTTTTATTTTAATCATTTTAAATTTAAGTTACTTATTGCCTAAAATTACTTTAACTTACCTTCTTTTCTCATTATAGCTCTAATTTTCGTAGCTGAAATTTTTTGAATTTTTTTTGATAATTCAATCTCTTCAATTTTATATCCAACCCCTCTGCCATAACAAATATTAGTAATATTAGGAACCAAAATAACTTTAAATTGACCTTTAAACTCAGGATTTAATCTTTCTTCAATATTCTTCTTAACTGTCTCAAAATCAAAAGGATTATCATCAACTCCTTGAACATCTCTAATTTGAATACAAACTTGCCCAGTTTTTTTTATAATTTCTTTAAACAACGCATAATGGCCATCGTGAAATGGTTGCCATCTACCTAACATTTGTGCTGTTGGCTTTTTATTGTTCCATTGATAAGCCATTACTTAATTTCCTTTAATATTTTTGGTGCCCAATTTTTAGCATCTTGTGTTGTTACATGAAAGTCAAACTTATCTGGTTTAACAAACATCTTGTTAGTGTCATCAAATCTTCCTTTTTTAATGGTATCTACCCAAATTACATAGTCAGCTGAAAATAACTTCCTTGCTTCCGGTGTTGGGCAAATAAAATCAGCCACAACATAACTCCCTTTGTCTTTTAAATTTTTTGCAAATTCTGCCATTCTTTTAGCTTGTCTTTTTCTTCCCTCTTCAGAAAAATCCCAATCTTTTGCCTCTTTTCTAACCTCATCTGCATTTAATCTCTTTGCATTTAACATCGGTGCCAACTCATTGGCTAAAGTAGTTTTACCAGATCCTGGCAATCCCATAATTAATATTATTTTCATTTTATAACCTTATAAATAACTAACTAAACATTTATGTTTTTATTTAGAAAATAATTTATCATAAAAAATTTAATTTTTTGATATATTTGCCTGAAGTTTTTTTTATTTTTATAATTCATCTTTTGCCATCATTTCTCTCCAACTTATAATTGCATTCGCACCTATAATTAAAATTGGCTTTGGTGGTAATTTTTTTGGTTGTTCATAAGACTGCATATCTTTAACAATGACTGATTGAATGTTGCTAGCTAATTCAGCAGCACCAATTCCAGCCAATGTTCCTTTTGCTGCTCCAATACCATTCTGACAACAAGCAGAGTATAGATTTTTTTCAACCTCGCCAAAAGCAGGGACTGAATTTAAAGATAAACACAATCTACCACCCCATCTATATTCCATTTCTACATCATTAAGCATTGGAAACCTCTTTCTAAAACTTAAATCTTGATCTTTACCAAATTTTTCAACATTACTATCTGGGACTTCAATTGAGGGATTAAAAGTCCATCGATTACGTATTAAAATTCTATCCCCACTTATTCCTGTTATTCTTCTTAATGTTGAACCCATTGGATTAGAAGGAATAATTCCCCAACTAGATTTACCTCCTAAAGTTTTTTGTTGCTTAGCTGTAAGTTTCTTAGTCATTGAAGCATATGTAAAAACATGCATCAAACGTTTTTCATAAAAACCGAACGACTCAACATGGCCATTTACTCCCATAATAATTTTTTTAGTAACAATTGATCCTTTAGGAGTACTTACTATCCAAGTATCACCATTTTTTTCTAATTTAATAGCTGGTGAATGCTCATAAATTTTAAATCTATTATTAAAATTTAAAAAAATACCAGCAGCAAGTTTACTTATATAAAGTGCTGGCTGTATCATCAAACATCCTGGTAAAAATAATCCACTTTTATAAAATGTTGATCCTGTAATATCTTTCATGTCACTTGATGTGAGATGTTGGTATTTTTCTCCAAGATTATCTAGATGATTAGCAAATTCTAAATTATGTTTTTCGCCATTTTCATTTACTACTCCATTTATACGACCTGATAGTTCTGCAGCCTCATCTGGCATTGAATATTCTTTTGCAGAGTCTTGAGCAAAATCAATGGCATATCTATTCAATTTTATATGAAGCTTATCTTTTTCAATGGTATCTTTATAAGTTCCAGTACCTAATTCATGTGGTAAATCAATCATAAAGCCAGAGTTTCGTCCCGCTGGGCCTGCTGCCACTTCGCTAGCTTCTATTAAAGTAATTTTTTCAGTATTTGTAATTTGACATAATCTTCTTGAAGCAGATAAGCCAGCAAAACCAGCTCCAATAACTAACCAGTCGGTGATAATTTTATTTTCTAATTTTGGATATCTTGGTTGATCTGGAAGTATACTTCTCCACGCTGGAGGTCCAGGATCTTTTGGCAATCGTTTTACTATATGGACATTCGGCATTATTTAATTTCTTTAATAGAATTATTCATCTTGATAATTATTTTTTCTATTAATATTTTTTAACTTTATCATTCTCATAATGTAAGTATTTACTAGTCTTATTTAGTTAAGCTATTTGCTATCCACCTATGAAACATTAAAGTTGGAGTATCCATTACAGGAGAAAAATTTCCTCCATTGTATGCTGGTGAACTTCTTCCGTTCTGCATACTTTCTATTGCAAATACATCTTCGTTCATAACGTTTTGCCAAAATTTAAAATTTTTTTCTCTCATATTTTTAAAATCATCACTCTCAGCACTTTCATTACCAACATAATACATCTCAAAATGTTCTCTTGTTTTATTATTGGCTAATGGCTCTAACCAAAATGCATAAAAATGATCAATGTGAATTCCAAGCATTACATTAGGAAACAAAGATACGTACTCAGCATTATTAATTAAATTACTTGGCCAATTCGAAAAAGTTGCAAATTTTTTATTTTGATAAAATTGTTGAACATATTTATAACTTCCTTGTCCAGAGTATGCTCCAGAAGAATCCTCAATATGATAATGATCTTTAATATTTGAAACTTTATTTAATTCAGGATGAATCCAGGGTAAATGATAACTTTCACAAAAATTTTCTATAGCAAGCTTCCAATTAGTATTTACTTCCATATTAAAATATCCAAAATCTTTTGCATGCCTTACTAATTTTTTATCTTCTTCACTAATAAATTTAGACCATCTATCATTTAAAGACTTTATACTTTCATTAAAATTTTTTGCATTTTTATTAATATTGATAAATATTAAATCCATCCATACATGAGATCTTATTTCTTTAAGATTACTTTTTTCCCTATCAAAGCCTGTCGCTTCATGTATATTCATTCCACCTATATGCGGTGTTGCAATTAATTTTCCCGAAAAATCGTAAGACCATGAGTGGTAAGGACATCTTATAATATTTTTTAATTTACAAGACTCACTAACAAGCTTAGCTCCTCTATGACTACATACGTTATGAAATACTTTAATATTTTTCGATTTATCTCGAATAAAAATTATAGGAATTCCTAGCAAACTATATGTTTTAACGTCTCCAATTTCAGGGATAGAGCTTGCTGTACCAATCACAGTCCAATTATCACAAAATATTTTTTCTCTTTCAAAATTTAAATATTCAGATTTTGTGTAGCATTCATTTGGTAAGCCATGTGCTTTTTCAATTGGATGATTAACTGACTTTATTTTTTCAACATCAAGAATATCTGAAATATTTAAAGTTTTAGATGCTTTATCCATTATAAAAAAAATATCACTGGTAAAACTTTTGGCAAGAATTTTAGTTGTGCCAATTATGAATTTCTTTGACAGCTTTTTTAAAAAAGATAATGATCGGAACTTATGCATTTTTCAATAGAAATAGGGCCACATACAGATCTTGATAGCCTACCACCTGTAAAAGACGTCTATATAACAATGTTACCAGGAGGCGACTACAAGGAGACTGCTAAAAAATCTGAAGACCTAGTTAAAAAAGGCTTCAATCCAGTGCCTCATTTTCCTGCAAGATCAATAGCTGATGAAATACAACTTAAAGATTATATCTCTAGATGCAAAGATGGTGGTACCAAGCAAGCACTTGTTATAGGAGGTAGTCTTGAGCCAATAGGCAAATTTGATAGTTCGATCCAAATTTTAGAAACAGGTTTTTTTGATAAAATTAAAATAGGTATTGCTGGACATCCTGAAGGCAGTCCTGATATATCCGAGGCAAGATTGGTAAAAGCTATGATGGATAAAAAACCTTATGCTGATTATATTGTCACTCAATGGTTGTTAGACAGTCAACCTATTATAGATTTTATTTCTAAACAATCAGTACCAGTTCATGTTGGAATTACTGGTCCCTTAAAAATATCTAGTTTAATTAAATTCGCTAATATAGTTGGGGCCAAAAATTCTATAAATTTTCTTAAATCTAATTTTAATAAAACGTTGGATTTATTGAAACCTAGAGATCCAAATGATCTAATTAGAAAAATTAGAGATTATACATCTAATTTTCATATTTATACATTTGGTGGATTAAAGGAAACTAACAAATGGTTAAAGGAGAATAATTATGCCTAATGAGTTTGATTATAGTAAAACAAAGCATGACACATCAGTTGATCAATCAGATCGACATGTACCTTATAATTTAAGACAAAGTGGTCCTACGAAAGTAGAGCTTCTAATTTCTACCAGAATAAGAAAATCACCTTATTGGCATTTGTCTATGAAAAGTGGCTGTTGGAGAGCAGAAGTTTACAATCGTGTTTATCATCCAAGAGGTTATATCAAGCCTGAAAAAGGTGGAGCAATGGCTGAATACAAGTCAATCAAAAATGATGTTACGATGTGGAATGTTGCTGTTGAAAGACAGATTAGAGTAAAAGGTCCAGATGCAGAAAAATTCGTAGACTACGTCATAACAAGAGATGCTACTAAAATTTCCCCTATGAGAGCAAGATATGTAATTCTTTGTAATTATAAAGGTGGAATTCTTAATGATCCTATTCTTCTAAGAATTTCAAAAGATGAATTTTGGTTTAGTCTTTCAGATAGTGACATAGGTCTTTACTTGCAAGGTGTAAATTCTAATATGAAATACAAAGTTGAAATTGATGAAATAGATGCTTGTCCCGTGCAAATTCAAGGACCTAAATCTAAAGCATTAATGAAAGACTTAATTGGTAAACAAGTTGATGTGGATAATATGCCTTTCTACGGTTTAGCAAAAGCTAAGGTTGGTGGTAGAGATTGTATGATTTCACAATCCGGTTTCTCTGGAGAAGCTGGTTATGAAATTTACTTAAAAAATGCAACTCTTTATGCCGATGATATGTGGAATGCAGTTCTAAAAGCTGGAAAAAAACATAATTTAAAAGTTATAGCACCAGCCCATCATAGAAGAGTTCAAGCTGGAATTCTTTCTTGGGGTCAAGATATGGATAATGAACACAATCCTTTTCAATGTAACTTAGGATACCAGGTTTCATTATCTGGTAAAGGTGAATGGAAGAAAAAAGGTAATTATGTGGGTAAAGCCGCTCTTGAAAAAATGGGAGCTCAACTTAGAGCCGGAAAGAAACCATATAAACTTCAGCTAGTTGGTTTTGAATTGGGTGGAAAACCAATAACAGAATATGCGCCTGATTTTTGGTTAGTATCAAAAGTTAGCGGTGGCAAACCTGTTGGTTTCCTTACTTCTCCTTGGTATCATCCTGAAAAAGAAATGAATATTGCCATGGGATTTGTGCCTTATGATGGAACCAGAAACAAAAATGGTTTTCCTGAAGGAAAAATCGGAACTAAATTTAAAGTTCACTTACCAGCAAAATATTCTAATAAAGTTGGTAAACCGGTTGATGCAGTAATAGTAGATATTCCATTTACTGCTTCACACAACGCAAATACCAGAGAAATTATAAAAGACTAAATTAAATTTTAGGGGAGAATTAAATCTCCCTTATAAAAAAATGAATAATTTGGAAACTGAAATAATTAAAAGCAAAAAAATTTTAAGAAACAAATCAAATGACTATAAAAAAAAATTTGAAAGAATTTCTGACTTTATTAAGTCTGAGGTTATTGAAATAAAAAAATTTAAAGAAAAAAACTTAAGTTATGCAAAAAAACAGGCTAAAAAATTCTTAAAAGGTGAAAGTCTATCCGATTTTGCTCTAGAAGATTACGAAGTCAGCTATAAAAATAAAACCTTAATTAATGATTTATCTGATTTAGGAAAAAAACAAATGACCTTAAAAGAATGGTTGTAAAGTAAAAATTTATGACCAAAATATTTATTATAGTTGTTTGTATTATTATAGGAATTGCTTTAATAGTTTTTCCATTATTTGTTTCATATAAAGAGCAAAAAAATAAAAAAAATAAAAATTAAATGTTCAAAGAATTTTTAAGTATCATTTTAAAATCTTTAAAATTAGACAAATCTCTTTATAAAGATAATAAAAATTTTGAAGAAGCCTCTATATACTTTGCGATAATTTTAATTTTATTGATTTCAATAATAAGTTTAGTTCCTGGTTCAATTTTACTTAAATATATGAGCAGTGTTTTCGGAATAAATGACACGAAAGGTCCTTCAATAAGATTTTACATTATTATGAGCATTATTGGTTGGCTTATCAAAACTGCTTACTTGTATTTTATTGGAGTGGTAGTTTTTCCAAATAAATCAACTAAATGTAATTTTAGAAAACTATTAATCGTAGTTGCTTATGCCAATGCACCATTTATATTTTATATATTTATTTTTAATATAAAATTAATATATTTTACATTTGTTCCATACCTGTGGTACAGCATAGCTTTAATAATAGGAGTTAATGAAGTTCTTAAGTATAATAATTATATTAAAACTACCATCATCACTTTAGCCCCACAAATTATTTTACTGATATATTTTTTTAGTCTAGCTCTAAAAATTAGTAATGGAGTTGTAAGCTAAGCTAAAAAATAATTTTAGATATTTGCTAAAATTTACAAATTTTAAAAACTTTTGTTGTATTAATTATATTGAAATCTTATAACAATTTTGAAATAAAGAATTAACTTAAATTTTTTGATGAAAAAAAATAAACATTTAAAAGTTTCAATAGTGATGGGCAGTCAATCTGACTATAAAACTATGGTTTTGGCAGAAAGAACCTTAAAAAAAATTGGCGTAGGCTTTGAGACCAAAATCATATCGGCTCACCGCACTCCAAAAAGAATGTATGAATATGCTTCTGCTGCTGAAAAAAATAATATTGGAGTTATTATCGCTGGAGCTGGAGGTTCTGCTCATTTGCCTGGTATGATTTCTGCTATTACGAGTGTACCAGTTTTAGGTGTGCCGATAGAGACTAAAAAATTAAAAGGTTTAGATAGCTTATTGTCTATTGCTCAAATGCCCAAAGGAATTCCAGTAGGAACTTTAGCAATTGGCGAAGATGGTGCAATAAATGCAGCACTACTCGCGGCCGCAATCATTGGAAATAATAACAGTTTAGTTAAAAGAAATTTACAAAAATGGAGATTGGCCCAGACTAAATCTGTTAAAACAAATCCTAAATAAACAATGTCAGAAATCACCCTAGGTATCATTGGTGGAGGTCAGCTAGGTAGTATGCTCGCTGTTGCTGCAAAGAAAATTAAAATTAAAACAGTTATATTTTCTGATGACAACGATGCACCGGCACAAAACTTTTGTGATGAATTCGTTTACGCTGCTTATAATAACAAAGAAAAGATTATTGAATTTGCTAAAAAAGTTGATTTTATAACTTTTGAATTTGAAAATATTCCTTATGAAACTCTTAAAGAGATGAATAAATTAAAGCCAGTTTTACCTAAACCATCTGTAAATAGAATAATACAACATAGATTAGCTGAAAAAGATTTTATTAATAATTTAAATATCAGAACTACTAGATATACATCTATAGAAAAGCAATCAAACTTTGCACATCTTCAGGATTTTTTACCTGGAATTTTAAAAACGACAACTTTAGGTTACGACGGAAAAGGTCAACATCCAATAAAATCTATTGATGAAATAAATTCACTTAATTTAGATTTTTCTCGAGAATATATTTTGGAAAAATTAGTAAAATTAAAAAAAGAAATTTCTATAATTATAACTAGATTTGGTAACAACAATTATGAAATTTATGAACCGATTGAAAATACACACGAAAATCAAATTTTAAAATATTCTAAAATACCTGCAGAAATTAGTAATAAAATATTCGATCAATCTAGAGAATGGGCGATGACAATTGCTGAAGAACTTAATTATATTGGAACAATGTGTGTTGAATTTTTTATTGATAGAAATGAAAACTTATATGTTAATGAAGTAGCACCAAGGGTCCATAACTCGGGTCACTTAACAATAAATGCTTATAATGTAAGTCAATTTGAAAATCATGTAAGAGCAGTATGTGGATTAGATCAAATTCCGATTAAAAAATTATCAAATGCAAAAATGATTAATCTTATTGGCAGTCAAATTCTTCCTTACCGAAAAGAAATTAAACTTGATAAAAATCAATTTTTATTTGACTATCTGAAAAAAGAAGTTAAAGAAAAAAGAAAAATGGGTCATCTTACAACACTTCTTTAAATGCTAAAATCTATTGAGGGTAATTTTGATCACCCAGAGGTTTATGAGCTTCTTAAAAAACATTTCATTGAATTAAGGGCCGCTTCACCAGAAGGAAGTGCTCATGTACTAGATGTTCCTGGGTTAAAAATACCTTCAATTAAATTTTGGAGTTTATGGAAAAACGACGAATTAATTGGTTGTGGAGCCTTAAAGTTTTTAGAGGATGGCCATGGTGAATTTAAGTCTATAAGAGTTCGTGACAAATTTAGAAAACAAGGCAATGGTACAGAAGTCATTAACCATCTAATTTCTGAAGCAAAAAAACTTGGAATTAAAAGACTTAGCATTGAAACTGGGGCCAGTGATTTTTTTAAACCTGCGCGTAAATTATTTAATCAATTTGGTTTTGAACCATGCGAGCCATTTGCCCATTATAAGGAAGATGTCAATTCAGTATATTTATCAAAGCTTATCGATCGCTATAATTAGTTAAATTAACATCATTGATCAATTTAGTTGACAAATCTAATAAATATCTAAACAACACCGAAATTACTTAATTATAAGTAATAAATTAATATAACAAAAAGTAAGAAAATAAATATGAGTCTACAAGGAAAAGTAAAATGGTTTAATCCAACCAAAGGTTTTGGATTTATTGAAAGAGAAGATAAACAAAAAGATGTGTTCGTACATGTGTCAGCAGTAAGAGACGCGGGTATGAATGGTTTAGACGAAGGTCAAACGTTGACTTTCGATGTTGAAGATGGTCCAAAAGGTCCTTCTGCGGTTAACTTAAAAACTGCATAATTTTCATAAAAATATTTGTTGGCTATAAAAGTAGTTCTTGTTTAAGAATTTCAATATTTATAGCCAACATACCCATTGCTAGAAACTCAGCAGACAATTTTTAAATCTTCAATTTTTTTAGGTTGGCATTTAATAATAATCTTTTAATAGTCCTTAATTAATATTTAAAATATTTTATTTATATGCCAAACAGAAAAATTATAAATATCAATGAACTCAAATTTAGACCTTTCGATAATTATAACATAAAAATACCCGGCATGAGCTGGCATAAAATTAGTTATAATAAAAAAAATGGTGGATTTGGAACTTATGTTTTAAAAATGGAACCTGGCACTAGAAGTCTTCGACATAGACATACTGGATATGAAGAATTTTATATGCTCAAAGGTCAGCTTCATGATCAAGATGGAAAAGTTTTTAAAAAAGGTGATTTCGTTACCTTTAAACCAGGAACAAAACACTTTTCTTATTCAAAAAAAGGTTGTCTGATTCTAGTTTTTATGAGAGGTATCAACAAGTCAATCTAATTTATAAATATTACATTCGTTATGATAGGCATTCTTGGAGGCATGGGTACGCAGGCAGGACTAGATTTCTGCAGCAAGTTAGCTTATTTGAATAGAGGAAAACTTGATCAAGATTATCCTTTGTTTATTCTTTACAATAAATCAAACATACCCGGCAGACCTGAATCAATTGGAATTCAAACAGCACATCTATCGAATAAATCTAATAACAGTAAAAGCTATAAAAAATATAACAAAGTTTTAAAAAGTTTACTAAAGGGGTGCAGATTGCTTGAAAAAAATAATTGTAAATTTATCGTCATTCCATGCAACACAGCTCATTATTGGTATGATGATTTACAAAAGAAAATCAATATTCCCATTATAAACATGCCTAAAGAAGTATTTAAATTTATGAAAAAAAAAATAAAAAAAAAATCTACGATTGGCTTGTTAGCAACTGAAGGTACTTTAAAAACACGTATCTATAATAATTTTTTTGATAAAGACTACAATGTAATTACACCAACAGACAAACTTCAAAAAGAAAATGTTAATAAAGCAATATTAAATGTAAAAAAGGGAGATGTTAGAGCTGCTGCAAAAAACATCCAGAGAGCAATAGATTACTTAATTCAAAAAAAATGCTCAAAAATTATTTTAGGCTGCACAGAATTACCAATCGCAATTTTTGCATTTAAATCTTATAATGAATCAAAATCATCAAATTTATTTATCGATCCAAATTTAATATTAGCCATTAGCTCAATGGCTAAATATAAATGATTAAATGGAGACCAGGATTGACAAACCCTACATATTAAGAGTAGCCGAATTCATATATTTAGAGATTTGTAAAATAAAAAAAAAAGAATTTAATTTAGAGGTGAAAGAAGCTATCCAAAAATTTACTGAAACAAATCAATATAATGAATTAAGTTTGGGAAAATTTCATGAAAAATGGTTTTCAGATTTAAAAAAAAATAATTATATTGATTTAGAATCAAATCAAAAAATACCTGATCAAATAATTAAGCTTTTAGAAATTCAACGTGATACGATGATTAAGCAGCTTATAAAGATTCCAAAACTATATGAAACTAAAAATAATCAATTAATTGAATTGTCAAATAAAGCATCAAACTTTTTATGGCGGATGTGTGAAAGTTATGAATTATGGTGCAAAGAAAGTAAGCAGAAAAATTTAATAAAACTTAATATGACTGATTAATAGTGATTAAAGTTCTTCCAATTTTATTTATTATTCTTTGGTCGTCCGCATTTATTACAACAAAACCTATTATAGATAATAGTGATCCGTTTTCAGCTTTAGCTTTTAGATTTTTAATTGTAACTTTTATTTTTTTTTTATTTTCTCTACTGACCAAAAAAGATATCCTCATAAGTAAAAAACATTTATTAGAGTCGATATTAAGTGGAATATTGTTTCACGGTATTTATCTTGGGGGGGTTTATTTTGCTATTTCAATAGGCATGCCGACGGCAATCTCGGCTTTGATTGTTACTCTTCAACCTGTTCTTACTGGTGCTTTAAGTGGGCCCATATTAAAAGAAAAAGTTTCTATTAATCGGTGGTTTGGCATCTTACTTGGTTTTATTGGAACGGCACTAGTGCTAGGGCTAGATGTTGGTTCAAATATTCCAGCTTTAGGTGTAATTACATCTATAATTGCCCTAGTTTCAATTACCACCTCTACTATATGGCAAAAAAAACTTAGTAATAATTTGCCTCTTTCGGTTAGTAATATGTACCAAGCTCTAGGAGGATTTATATTTCATCTTTTAATAATAAGTATTTTTATAAAACCACACATAAACTTTAGTAAAACATTTTTAATTTCAATGAGCTATCAGATTTTCATTGTTTCATTTGGTGCATTTACTATTTTGATGCTTTTAATTAAAAAAAATTCTTTAAGCAAAACTGTATCGTTTTTTTTTTTAATACCTCCTACTTCAGCATTAATGGCTTGGATTTTTCTTGATGAAAAATTAACCAACTTAGATATTGTAGGATTTTTGATTGCTACAATTGGAGTTTATATTACAACTCGTGATTAAAATTTAATTACCAATATAACCATATTCTAAACAAGCGTCAGTAATTGAATGATGCAAAGACTCACCAAAACTTCGTAAACTAAAAATTCTTACTTTTTTTGGATCGTCTGAAATAAAATCGATAACGATTGACATTCCATTGTAAACTGAATTAGCACAATCTCCTTGTTTTAGATCATTAATATCTAACGGACATCCTTTTTTAATAACTTCGTCAGTTAAATTTCCCTCGATTTCAATGATTGTTCGTGAATGTGAAATATCTGTTAATGCAAAATTTTTGTCATCAAATTTTTTTTCTTCTTGTTTTAATAAATTTAAGTCTGATGAAATAACAAGCCAATTATCTGGCCCCATCCACAAAATTCTTGTTGATGAGTTTGATGAAGATTTTAGTGGGTCAGGTAAATTAAGATTATCAATTTTAATTTTTTTAACCTCAAAATTTGAGCTCTTAAATTTTACCAACTGAAAAATTAAAAGATTTGATAACTCTTCAATTTTTAAAAGGTTTTTTTCATTTTTGTTCTCAAAATCACCAAATTTCCCTTTTTTATGAATATTAAATAATGAAGAAAAAGTTTTCATGATCTAACTCTTTTTCCTTCATGATCAACGTAATGAGACGAAATTACCTCAACCTCTATTACTGTATTTTTTAATGGAGATAGGGCAAAAAGTTTTTTGCCAATCATATTTTTTCCATTTTTCAATATGCCTAAAGAAAATGGATTATTATTTTCAACACTCCAGCATGAAGATGAAACATATCCAATTTTCGGGTTTGGAAGTTTTGCATCTTTATTTTCAACTAAATGCGATCCTTCTGGAATACTGGATTTTTTATCCACAGGAATTAACCCAACAATTTTTTGTCTACTGTCGCTTTTAAAAGCTTCTCTTCCTAAAGATCTTTTTCCAATAAAATCTTTATTATTTGAAATAAGGCCTTCTAAAGACAAATCGTAAGGAATGGTTCTGCCATCTAACTCCGGACCTGCTACATGACCCATTTCAATTCTTAAAGTCGATAATGCTTCAGTACCATAAGGCTGAATATTGAATTCTTTGCCAATTTCCATAGTTTTTTCCCACATGAAAATTCCATGATCTGATTTAACGTTAATCTCGAAAGCAAGTTCACCAGAAAATGAAATTCTAAAGATTCTTGCTTCTACGCCAAATAAACTTCCTTCAACATATCCCATAAATGGTAATGCTTCGTTACTAACATTAAGGTTCGGAAATAATTTAGCTAAGACATCTCTAGACTTAGGTCCTGCTAATGATAATCCTGCCCATTGCTCTGTGGTTGATAATACATTTACATTCAGCTCTGGCCAAACAACTTGTAGATAATATTCTAAGTGAGATAAAACGTTTGCTGCCTGAAGAGTGGTAGTGGTCATGTGAAAATGGTTTTCTGAAATTCTTGTTGTTGTACCGTCATCCATTACAATTCCATCTTCTCTCAACATGACACCATATCTAGCTTTGCCTACTGGAAGTTTTAACCAAGCATTAGTATAAACTCTATTTAACAATTCAGCGGCATCAGGGCCTTTGATGTCTATCTTACCCAATGTAGTTACATCGCATATCCCAACATAGTCTCTTACGTTTTTAGCTTCTCTTCTTGAAGCTTCAGATAATGTTTCATTTCCTTGTTTGTAATATCTTGGTCTCTTCCAGGCTCCGGCATCAACGAAAACTGCATTATTTTTTTCATGCCAGTCATGCATTGGTGTTTTTCTAGTAGGCATAAATTCTTTTCCTATTTCTCTTCCGACTATTGCTCCTATAGTTATTGGAGTAAAAGGTGGTCTAAAAGTTGTATGACCTACTTGAGGGACAATTTTTTTTTCTATATTAGCTACCAATTGCAAACCATTTAAATTACTAGTCCGTCCTTGATCAGTTGCCATACCTAAAGTGGTATATCTCTTAACATGTTCAATTGATCTGTATCCTTCTTTTAAGGCAATCTCTATATCTGAAACTGCAACGTCATTTTGAAAATCGACAAATCTTTTATAATTTTTACCTTTAGGCAATGGAGAACACCAGAATTTGTCATGTGGATTATGATTTAATTCATTTGATTTTGGAATTGTTATTGGATTATTTTTTTTAGTTATTCTGCTTGAAGCTTCTGAACCAATTTTAAAACCGTTCTCTATTGTCTCTTTTAAGGTAAAAGTTCCATTTGCAGCTCCAATTGATTTTTCACTTTGTTTGGATTTATCTGGCACAAAAGCATCGATTTTGTCATTGTAGCTTAATTTATTACCGGATTGAGAAGCTAAATGAACCGTAGGTGTCCAGAAACCTGATACGCATACACAATCACATTCGATTATTTCAGTTTTTTCATAATCTGTTTTATTTTTATTAAGCTTACCCACTAAAACTGAATTTACTTTTTTATAACCATTTGCAACTATAATTGCATGAGAAAATTTAATCGTTATATTTTGGTTTTTAACATCTTGAACTAATTGGGAATTTTGTTCTTCTCTAGTATCTAAAACAATTGGATTGATACCATTTTTTTTAAACTCCAAAGCTGTCTCGTAAGCACTATCGTTATTTGTAAAAATAACAGGTTTTTTTCCAACCAGTACTCCATATACTTTAATATATTCTTTTGCTGCTGCTGATAAAAATATACCTGGTGTATCATTGTTACCAAAAACTATAGGTCTTTCAATTGAACCTGTAGATAATAAAACTTCTTTTGCTCTAATATACCAAAGTCTCTGTCTTGGAGTGAATTTAGATTTTTGTTCTAAATGATCTCCTATTCTTTCAAACATAACTGTCATGTTATGATCGTAATATCCAAAAACTTGAGATCTATTCTTTACGACAACATTTGGCATTTCTTTAAGTTCAGATATAATTTTGTCTGCCCAATCTTTACCTGAGAGATTGTCTATGGTCACATCGTCAGTTAGAAGAGTGCCTCCAAATCTAGGTTTATCTTCAGCTAATATTACCTTCGCACCGTTTTTTGCAGCTGCAAAGGCACTTGAAAGTCCTGCTGGACCAGATCCTGCAACTAATAAATCACAATATTCATATTTGTGTTCATACCTCTCATTATCTTTTTCAACGGAAGCCACTCCTAATCCAGCAGCTTTTCTAATAAATGGTTCGTAAATTTTATACCAAAAACTTTTCGGCCACATAAAAGTTTTGTAATAAAATCCAGCTGGAAAAAATCTATTTAAAAAGTTATTTATTGCTCCAACATCGAAATTAACTGATGGCCAGCAATTTTGGCTATTTGCTGACAAACCTTTGACTAGTTCAATCTCTGTAGCATTAACGTTAGGTTCAGAATATCCATTCATAGTTACTTGCAATTTTGCATTTGGCTCGTCCACACCTGCTCCAAAAAAACCTCTTGGTCTATGATATTTAAAACTTCTACTAACTAAATGAACCCCATTTGCAAGCAAAGCTGACGCTAGTGTATCTCCTTCGTAACCTGTGTATTTTTTTCCATTAAAAGAAAAAATTATTTCTTTTTTTCTATTAATAAGACCTTCGTTGTTTAATCTAAATTCTTGAGACATTAAATTTCTTCACTTATTTTTGCTGTTTTGAAAATTTCATGTGTAGCTGTATCTCTTTGCGCTCTAAACCATTGTCTGCAGCCAGAAATATGATGCCATAACTCAATATGTTTACCTCTTAAACTTTTTCTCATATAAACAAAATCATCCCATTCTTTATTTGAAACTTCTTTATTTAATTCAGGCCTTTTGACCGTTCCATCTCCACCGTAAGCAAATTCTTTTTGCGCTCTATCACCACAATAGGGGCATTTAATATTTAACATTTAAGAAATCCAGGTTTTTGTTCCAAGTCCCTTTTCGTCTATTAGATATCCATTAGAAAATCTGCTAAGACTATATCCAGAATTAAGTTCATGAACTCTATTTTGAGCAATGGTATGAGCAAAAGTCCAACCTGATGACGGGACTGACTTAAATCCACCGTAACACCATCCACAATTTAAATACAATCCATCAATATGTGTTTTGTCAATAATTGGAGATCCATCCATAGACATGTCCATAATTCCACCCCAAGTTCTAAGCATTTTTAATCTGCTTAGAAAAGGAAACAAAGCAACACCTCCGGTTAAAACATGTTGAATAGTTGGTAGATTACCTTTTTGAGCGTAACTATTATAGCCGTCTAAATCTCCACCCATAACCATTTCACCTTTATCAGACTGACTTATGTAAAAGTGTCCAGCGCCAAAAGTAACCACACCATCTAAAATTGGTTTCACAGGTTCTGAAACACAAGCCTGAAGAACGTGTGCCTCTATAGGCAATGTCATATTAAGTTTTTCTGCTAAAATATTTGTGCTTCCAGCAACACATAATCCAATTTTTTTAGTTTTAATGTCTCCTCTTGATGTTCTTACACCATTAATTTTTCCAGCAGATACATCAAATCCTGTTACTTCACAATTTTGAATTATATCTACACCCATTGAGTCAGCTTGACGTGCGTATCCCCATGCTACCGCATCATGTCTAGCGGTTCCTGCACTTGGTTGCACTAGTCCTCCAAAAATTGGATATCTAACATCGTCTGAGAAATCAGCCATAGGAATCATTTTTTTAACTTCTTCTCTGTTTAATAAAACCGCATCAATTCCATTTAATCTCATAGAATTTCCTCTACGAGCATAAGTATTCATTTGGGCATCTGAGTGTGCTAAATTTATAATTCCTCTTGGAGAGAACATGACATTAAAGTTTAACTCTTGAGACATGTTTCTCCACAAATTCATTCCAAATTCATTAAACGCAGCATTTTCATCAAACATAAAATTAGATCTTATGATTGTAGTATTACGACCAATATTACCTCCACCGATCCAACCTTTTTCGATGATTGCAACATTGGTAATTTTATGTTCTTTTGCAAGATAATAAGCTGTGGCTAAACCATGTCCTCCACCTCCAATGATAACAACATCATATTCTTTTTTTGGTGTAGGATCTTTCCATGCTAAATCCCAATTTTGATGATTGGAAAATGCATTTTTAATTAAACTGAAAATAGAGTATTTTTGCATAAGATAATTTTATAATATACTATACAAATAGTTATTATTATTTTTTATATATAATTTTTAGAAGTTTCAAAAATCAAAAAAGAGGTACTAATCGTGCAGTTTAAATAATTTATTAAAAAAACTTAATGAAAAAAGTCAAATCAGATATTCAAATAGCTCGGGAAGCAAAAATGCGCCCAATAAATGAAATATTGGCTAAAATAAAGGTGCCAGACGAAACCTTTGCTTTCGATCCTATAGGCAGATTTATCGCTAAAATAAATTTAGAATATTTGGATACTTTAAAAAACAAGCCAGATGGAAAACTGGTTTTAGTTACAGCTATTACTCCAACTCCTGCTGGGGAAGGAAAAACAACAACTTCAGTTGGCTTAAGTGATGGACTAAATAAAATTGGAAAAAAATCAATAGTTTGTTTAAGAGAACCAAGTCTTGGTCCATCTTTTGGAATGAAAGGTGGTGCTGCAGGTGGTGGTTATGCTCAAGTTGTGCCAATGGAACAAATTAATCTTCATTTTACAGGAGATTTTCATGCAATCACTTCTGCACATAATTTATTATCTGCTTTAATCGATAACCATATCTACTGGGGAAATAAATTAGATTTTGATGTTAGAAGAATAGTTTGGAGAAGAGTAATGGATATGAACGATCGTTCTTTAAGATCAATTAATATTAACTTAGGTGGGATTGCCAACGGCTTTCCAAGAGAAGATGGTTTTGATATTACGGTTGCTTCTGAAATCATGGCAATATTCTGCTTATCTAATGATTTAAAAGATTTAGAAAAAAGAATTGGAAATATTACAATTGCATATTCTAGAGATAGAAAACCAATTTACGCTAGAGATCTTAAAGCTCAAGGTCCAATGACAGTATTATTAAAAGACGCAATCAGACCAAATTTAACACAAACATTAGAAAATAATCCAGCAATTATTCACGGAGGTCCGTTTGCTAATATTGCTCATGGATGTAATTCTGTTATTGCAACAAAAGCTGGATTAAAACTTGCTGACTACGTTGTGACAGAAGCAGGATTTGGTGCTGACTTAGGTGCAGAAAAATTTTTAGATATTAAATGTAGAAAATCAAATTTAAAACCAAGTTGTGTTGTAATTGTAGCAACTATCAGAGCATTAAAAATGCATGGAGGCGTTGCTAAAGAAGATTTAAAATTAGAAAATGTTGATGCCTTAAAAAAAGGTTTTGTTAACATTCAAAGACATATAGAAAATATTAAAAAATTTGGATTACCTGTAGCGGTAGCTATTAATCATTTTATTAAAGATACAGAAAATGAAATAAAAGTGTTAATTGAATTTTGTAAAGGATTGGGAGTAAAAGCTAGTTTGTGTAAACATTGGGAAAATGGTGGTGAAGGTATAAAAGAATTAGCTAATCATGTTGTTGAACTATGTGAGGAAAATCAAGCTAATTTTAGATTTTTGTACGAAAGTAACACTCCACTATTTAAAAAAATTGAAACAATTGCAAAAGAAATTTACAGAGCTGATGAAGTAATCGCTGATACAAAAATTAGAGATCAACTTAGAAGCTTCGAACAAGCGGGGTATGGAGATTTACCAATTTGTATTGCAAAAACTCAATATAGTTTTTCAACTGATCCTAAACTAAAAGGAGCACCTACTGGACATTCTTTACCAATTAGAGAAATTAGACTCTCATCTGGGGCAGAGTTTATTGTAGTTGTTTGTGGAGAAATCATGACAATGCCAGGACTTCCAAGCGTTCCAGCAGCAGAAACTATTAAATTAAATGAAGATGGTGAAATCGAAGGATTATTTTAGAAAACTAACTTATCCAGTTTAGCCAATTTTTTAATTCCATCATTCTAGAAGCTTTATCAGAAATTGCATTTTCTTTTTGAATAACATTTATGTGAGATTTTATTTCACTCTCGTCTTTAAAAGTTTTATTTTTAATAAGTTTTGTCTTTCTAAATTTTATTAACTGAATCATTTTTTCATAAGTAATTTCAGGATGGTATTGAATTCCCCAAATATCAGCAATTCCACACTTAAAATATAAACCCATAACTTTATTAATCGAATTTGAAGCTAAGAGAACTCCATTTTTAGGGAATGTGCTTATCTCGTCATAATTAAATGCAGGAGTATTAAATTTTTTTTTTTTATTTTGATAAATAAGATGTTTTAATCCCTTTTTATTAATTTCAATATCATGTGCTATTCCTTTATGTATTCCTTTTATAGCCTTTCTGACCTCTCCACCAGCAGCTGTTACTGCGACTTGCATACCCCAACAAATTGCCAAAATTTTTTTGATTTTTTTTTGACACTCTTTCATAAATTCTGTTTGTCTTCTTATTTCAGGAGTATCGTTATAAACATTAAGACTGCTACCACCCCAAATAAGTCCATCATATTTATTAAGATCTTTAACTCTTTGATCGATATCATGGTCAGAAGATGGATTTACAATGTCAATTTGTAAATTGGTATTAAAGTAATCTATACTTTCTTTTATACTCTCGGTATGGGTTAATATTCCCACATTTTTATATTCTTCATTTTCCTCTCTTAAGTTTCCCTCTACTAGTAAAATTTTTTTCAATGAAAGCCTCTTTGTTATTTAATATTGTATTCAAATAATTATAAATTTTATATATTTATTTTATAAGAAAAAATCCTTTTAATTCTCAAAATTTTAGTTATAAATTAAAGTTCTAAATTTTTTTATGAAAAAAGTAGCTTTAATTGGAACTGGACCATGTGGTTTGTCAATGTTGAGATCGTTCGAACAAGCTGAGAAAAAAGGTCATAAAATCCCAGAAATAGTTGCATTTGAAAAACAAAGTGATTGGGGTGGACTTTGGAATTACACGTGGAGAACAGGTTCTGATGAATATGGCGACTCTGTTCCTAACAGCATGTATAGATATCTATGGTCTAATGGTCCAAAAGAATGTTTGGAGTTTGCAGATTATTCTTTCGATGAACACTTTGGAAAACCAATTCCATCATTTCCCCCTAGAGCAGTTTTATTTGATTATATACTTGGGAGAATAAATAAAGGAAATTCAAAAAATAAAGTAAGATTTGATACTCTTGTAACCAGCGTCACATATGATGGAACAAAATTTGAAGTTACATCTCTCGATAAAAAAAATAAAAAAATTTCTAAAGATTTCTTTGACTACGTTGTTGTGTCTTCTGGTCACTTTTCTGTACCCTATATACCTGAGTATTCTGGAATGAATTCATTTCCTGGAAGAATACTTCATTCCCATGACTTTAGAGATGCAGAAGAATTTAGAGGAAAAAATGTTGTCGTATTGGGTAGCAGCTATTCTGCTGAAGATATTGCCTTACAATGCTATAAGTATGGGGCTAAATCAGTAACAATAGGTTACAGACACAATCCGCTGGGATTTAAATGGCCCAAAGGAGTAAAAGAAGTTTTTCATCTTGATAGACTAGAAGGTCATAAAGCTATTTTCAAAGATGGACATGTGCAAGAGGCTGATGCAATTATATTATGCACTGGTTATCTTCATCATTTTCCTTTTTTATATGAAGATTTAAAACTTAAAACTAGAAATAGATTGTATCCACCAAAATTGTATAAAGGAGTTGTTTGGCAAGATAATCACAAGTTATTTTATTTAGGTATGCAAGACCAATTTCATACCTTTAACATGTTTGATTGTCAGGCATGGTTTGTAAGGGATGTGATAATGGACAAAATAAAGCTTCCTGATAAGTCAGAAATAGAAAAAGATATAAATAAATGGGTCGCTCTGGAAGAAAATATTAAAAATCAAAGCGAAATGATAGATTTTCAAACTGAATACAACAAAGAACTTCATAAATTTTCAGATTATCCAAAAATTGACTTTGAATTAATTAGAAATATTTTTAAAGAATGGGAACACCACAAAGTAGAAAATATTTTGACATATAGAAATAAATCTTTTTCATCTCCAGTGACAGGCTCTGAGGCTCCAATTCATCATACTCCGTGGGAAACAGCTATGGACGACTCTTTAAAAACTTTTTTAGATCAGCCAACAAAATAAATAAATTTACCAATTAATTTGTAATTTTTTATTGTCACAAATACATTCAAGAATACTGATTAAAAGCGGAAATTTTTTTTTATTAAATTTTATCATCAACTTTTTACCTATTTCTAGAGCTAATTGAGCGCCCTCAACTGTAGTATTTTTCATAAATTTCTCTTTTGCTTTTTTATATAAATAACCTTGCCCTAAGTATTTTCCCATCTGGCTATTTCTTCCTCCAGATACACTTACGTACAAATCCCCTAAACCTGCTAAACCATAAACAGTGTCAGCTTTGCCTGAATAAGAATTAACAATTTCTACCATCTCAGAAATAGATCTATGAATTAAAGTTGCGGCTGTATTTGAATAATATTTTTCTTGAATTTCTTTAGAAGCAGCTGGGTTGCTTAATCCCTGGGAACCACCGATTAACATTGAATAAAGATTTTTTATTGCTGAAGTAATTTCTACTCCTACTATGTCTTCTGATATTTCGCATTTATAATAATCTGTTTGAATAATTTTTTGAATTTTTTTTGCTTCTACGATATTTTTATTGGCAATAATTGTGCCCGTCCTCATTTTATTAGCAAGTCCTGTTGCTAAGCAAGGACCTTTTACGGATGAAATATTAATATTTTTATGACCGTTATTTTTCAAAATAATTTCTAATTTTTTTGATAAGATTGTTAATTGATCATTAACAATTGAAAGACCTTTTGTAAGTAGAATGATTGGAATATTATTTTTGTAAAATTTTGAAATTTCATTCCCCACCCAATCAATTCCAACTGAACTTACTGCAACCACAATTAAATCTAACTTTGTCTTAAGAATAGAATTAATATTTTCAAATTTCTCTAATTTAATTCTATTTGGTAAATTTAAATTTAAACTTGGATGGTAGTAGTTATTTTTTTTTATTGAATTAATAAAATCATTTTCTAACAAGGAACCTACAATTGTAACATTGTTCTTATTTTCGACGCATGGAAATGCAAAAGCTGAACCCATTGCCCCAGCTCCCATAATTAAAATTTTTTTCATATTTAAAATTATGCTAAAGTTTAATTAATTACCACTTTCAATCCTTTTGATTTAATATTTTTAAAGGACAAAGTGCATCTTTTTGCATATAAACTGTATTTTATTTTAAAGATTTTAAATTGCCTCATAAAACTAAAAGAATAGTTGGTTAAATTTTACAATAATTTTTACTAATGGCGATTACAATTAACAATCTAGAGTGTTTATTCTTTCCCAATTTGTGACTGGTTTTTTCTTATTAAATTTTTCTTTCTTTTTGAATTCATTAATTTCTGAATTTTTAAGTTTGATATAACTTTTAATAACATCTTTACCAAAAGCTTCTTGTAATGTTTTGCTATTTTCAAGCATTTTAATAGCTTGTTCAATATCATATGGTAGTTTCTTAAGGTTTGGATATTTTTTATAATCAGTATACATGTTGCAATGAAGTGGATCTCCAGGATTTGATTTTTTATTAATACCATCTAAACCTGCCGCTATAATTCCGGCTTGTAGCAAATAGGGATTTGCAGCACCGTCCATTAATCTTAGTTCAAATCTACCCTGATCAGGAATTCTAACCATGTGAGTTCTATTATTTCCCGTGTAAGAAATGCTACTTGGTGACCAGGTAGCACCTGATTGAGTTGGTGGAGCGTTTATTCTTCGATAACTGTTAACAGTTGGATTAAAAAAAGCTGATAAAGCTTGGGTATTATTTATTACGCCTCCTAAAAAATTGTACGCTAACTTGCTTAAGCCCAATGTATCTTTTTTGTCTAAAAACTTATTTTCTTTTCCATTCCACACTGAAACATGGGCATGGCAACCGTTACCAGTTAAGTTCTGAAAAGGTTTGGGCATGAAGGTAGCTCTTAAACCATATTTTTCTGCCAAACTTTTAACCATAAATTTAAAAAAAACATGTCTATCTGCGGTCACGAGAGAATCTGTATAATCCCAGTTCATTTCAAATTGACCATTCGCATCTTCATGATCATTTTGATAAGGATTCCATCCTAGCTCAATCATACAGTCGCAAATTTCTTTAATCAGATCATATCTTCTCATTAAAGCTGATTGGTCATAACATGGTTTAGTTTGGATATCTTTTTTATCTGCTATCGATAAACCATCTTGAGAAATTAAAAAATATTCACACTCAACACCAGATTTCATTTGAAGTTTTTTTTCAGATAATTTTTTAATTTGATCCTTTAACATCACTCTTGGAGAAGCTTTAACTGGTTTACCATACATGTGTAAATCAGAGGCCAACCATCCAATTTCTTTATTCCAAGGTAATTGAATTAAGCTGTCTGGATCAGGTATTCCAAACATGTCACCATCCGCCGGGCTCATGTCTAGCCAGGTTGAAAAACCAGCAAATCCAGCGCCATTTTTTTGCATTTCACTAATTGCTTGAGTTGGTACAAGTTTGGATCTTAGTACTCCAAATAAATCTACAAAACTAATTAAAAAATATTTAATTTTTTTTTGTTTTGCTATTTGAGAAAGGTTTTTAGGCATAAACTATTTTACTTGTTTTAAAATTAATTATCAATTATTTTTAAATCCTGGTATCCAATCGGTTCCAGCTAATGGAACTCTTGCCATAGCAGCAGCTTCGATAGTTAAAGCCGCTAAATCTTCTGGCTCTAAGTTTCTAACGTCAGATTTACCATTGGCTCTTGCTAAAGTTTGCAGTTCTAAAGTTAATGTTGATAAATAATTTTTTAATCTTTTTCCACCATCAATGGGATTAAGTCTTTTTTCTAATACTGGGTCTTGAGTGGCAACACCCACTGGACATTTTCCTGTATGGCAATGATGACAAAAACCTGGTTCCGTTCCTAGTTTTTCATAATCCTCTCTATACAAATCAGCATTACAATTCAAAGCCATCATCGCAGCAGATCCTATTGAGACAGCGTCAGCTCCCATAGCTAAAGCTTTTGCAACATCGGCTCCAGATCTAATTCCGCCTGAAATAATTAATTGAACTTTTCTATGCATGTTTAATTCTTTTAAAGCATCAACCGACTCTCTTAGCGCTCCTAAAGTTGGAATACCAACATGTTCAATAAAAACATCTTGAGTAGCCGCAGTTCCACCTTGCATTCCATCTAAAACTACTACATCGGCTCCGGCTTTGACTGCTAAAGTAGTATCATAATAAGGTCTTGCTGCACCAACTTTAACGTAAATTGGTTTTTCCCAATTAGTAATTTCTCTTAATTCTTGAATTTTAATTTCTAAATCATCAGGTCCTGTCCAATCTGGATGTCTACAAGCACTTCTTTGGTCTATTCCTTCAGGTAGAGCTCTCATAGCAGCAACTCTTTTGTTAATTTTTTGACCCAACAACATTCCTCCACCACCAGGTTTTGCTCCTTGTCCAACAACAATTTCAATTGCATCTGCCTTTCTTAAATCGTCAGGATTCATTCCATATCTTGATGGTAATAATTGATAAACTAAATATTTAGATGAGCCTCTTTCTTCTTTTGTCATTCCACCATCACCAGTAGTTGTTGAAGTACCCATTGCAGACGCTCCTCTTCCTAAAGCTTCTTTAGCATTAGCACCAAGAGCACCAAAACTCATTCCAGCAATTGTTATTGGGATATCTAATTTAATTGGTTTTTTTGCAAAACGATCTCCTAGAATAACTGATGTGTTACATTTTTCTCTATATCCTTCTAAGGGATACCTGGACATTGATGCTCCTAAAAAAACAAGATCATCAAAATCGGGAACTTTTCTTTTCGCTCCCAAACCTCTTATTTTATAAATGCCCTCGTTCGCAGCTCTATGAATTTCTCTAATTACAGATGATGGAAAGGTTCTAAATTCTTTTAAATCTTTTTTCATAATTAGTAAGAGCTTAAATTATCAATTTTAAAATGATATAATTTTCTTGCTGAACCATATCTTTTAAATTTTTTTGCCTCTTCAGGAATATTTAGTTCTTTAAAGATCTTATTTAATTCATTAATATTTTTTTCATCCATCTTTTTTTCCACACAATCTGCACCAAGACTTTTCACTTTTCCTTTTACAAAAATTTTTGCCTCATAAATTGAGTCCCCTAAATCAGAGTCGGCATCACCAAAAACGATTAGATTTCCTTTTTGAGCCATAAATGCTGACATATGACCCACAGATCCTTTAACTAAAATATTAATTCCTTTCATTGAAATACCACATCTAGAACTAGCATCTCCCTCGATGATTAAAGTTCCACCATTACCAGTTGCACCAGCCGATTGTGAAGCGTTACCTTTAACAATTACTTTTCCTGACATCATATTTTCTGCAACCCCAGTTCCAACATTGCCATGAACTACAATGTTAGCTTTTTGATTCATTCCTGCACAGTAGTACCCTGTATGTCCTTTTATCGTAACATCTATTTCATCTTTTAAACCAGCACAAATTGCATGTTGACCTTGTGGATTAGAAAGTTCAAATTTTCTTTTATTATCTTTTCTATCTATATTCTGGAGGTAGTTATTTACTTCTCTTAATTTTTTTTTATTTAAGTCAAAATTCATAAATTACCAATGGTAGACGATACCTGGCTTAGGTTCAAAAATTTTTGCAGAATTTACGTCTGGAAGATGTGCCATAGCCTGAAACTCAGACGCCACTGCTACATAATCTTTCGTTTCAGCAACCACAGCCGGCTTACAAGCAATCTCGTCTCTTAAGAGAGCAAAACCATTTTTGGTTCCAGCTATAAATGTATAAAATCCATCTAAATCCTTTAAACTTTTTTTCAATGTACTTTCTAGATTTTTACCTTTTGATATTTGATTAGATATATATCCAGCAGCGACCTCGGTATCATTTTCAGAATTAAATTTTTGTCCATCTTTAATTAAAAACCTTCGAATATTGTTGTGGTTAGATAATGATCCATTATGCACCAAACACTCATCTTCAGCAGTTGAATAAGGGTGTGAGCCTTGAGTGGTAATTGCACTTTCGGTAGCCATTCTTGTATGACCAATTCCATGCGTTCCTGAAAAAGATGATAATTTAAATTTTTTTACTACATCCTTTGGATTGCCGGTTTGTTTAAATATACTAATACTCTTTCCATAACCAACTAGCGAAACTGATTTTAATTGATTTTCTAAAATCTCAATTACTTTATTAGGCTTATCTTTTGTTTCAATAACCACATGGTCTGAATAATTAGTTAACTTTATTTTTTTTAATATCTTTGAAATTTTTACTTTAAATTCACTAAAAGACATTTGGTTTAAACAAATTGAATATTTGTAAATATTTTTATTTTCTTTTGAATAAATTGCAAACCCTGCACTATCAGGACCTCTGGCTGCCATACCATCAAGCATCCCAGATAGAAACTCACCTAGTTTTTTTTCATATTTTTTAGTTTTAAGATAAATTCCAACTATTCCACACATAATTAAGCATATAAAAAAATAAGAATAACTGCAATAATGATTATTATGGTTACCCAAATTATAAGTTTTGTTGTCATTTTATTTCCATTGTTTTTCTTCCAATGTCCAAGAACCTCCTGGTAATTTTCCTTTTTTGCTAAATGCACTAACTACGTTTTTTAAAACTCTTGAAGCACTATTTTCAAAATTGTTGCTTGGTAATGCTTGACCATAGGCGATAGATCCTGTGCAAAAAACAGCACCTTCATTTGGAGAGGTAAAATAGGTCATATCCCCTCTAATCCGATAATCTAGTGAACCAACTAAACCAGAGTATGCATAAAGTAATTCTTCGGTTACAAGGACATAATTATCGCTATGACCTCCTGAAGAGGCAATAATTTTAGTATGTGGTGGTGTACCAAGAGAAAGATCGTATCTGTCTAACTCCACTCCAGCTGCGCCTCCATATGCTAAGCCATGATCTCCAATTATCTCGCCTTCAACTCCCTCAGTTATCCATGAAACGGTTCTATGCCAACTATCTGGCATTCTTCTATATTTTTCTGCAGTATCAAAACCTTCTGCAATAAATCCAACTCCTGTTAATTTTTGAGGGGCTCTTCCTCTACTTCTCCATAAACCTCCTCTTTCACCTGTTGTTTGCATATAATACTCTCCAG
>SHWS01000004.1 GCA_009693705.1 Pelagibacteraceae bacterium | reverse complement strand
CTTTGTCATATTTTTCTATTTCTTTATCAAAATAAATTATTTTTATAATTCTTAGGTAAAAAAAAGCAGCTATAACTGTTGTTACTAAACCTACAATAGCTAGAAAATACATTGATTGTTCTATAACAGATTTAAAAACATAAAATTTAGCAAAAAAACCAGCTAATGGTGGTATTCCAGCTAAAGAGAATAAAATTAATAATAACGATAATGATAATAATGGATGATGTTTAGACAATCCAGATAAATCTCTAATATCCTCATAGTACTGATTATTTCTTCTTAACATTAATAAAACCGAAAAAAATCCTAAATTCATTATTATATATATTGACATATATATAATAGAACTTTGGATACCTTCATTAGAACCTGTTGCTAATCCAGCTAAAACATATCCCATATGACCAATCGAACTGTAAGCAACAAGTCTCTTAATATTGGTTTGTCCTATAGCGGCAATTGCTCCAAACAACATGGATGCTATTGATAAAAAAATTATTATAATTTGCCACTGGTCAATTAAATTGAAAAATGGAGTATACAAAAATCTTATAAATACTGTTAGAGCTGCAATTTTAGGTACCATTGTAAATATTAAAGTTACTGAGGTTGGTGATCCTTCATAGACATCAGGTGCCCACATGTGAAACGGAACCGCTGATATTTTAAAAGCTAAACCAACCAAAATAAAAACTATGCCAAAAGTTAGTACATATGAATTTGAATTTAATTGATTGGCTATAATATCAAAATTGGTTGATCCAGAAAAACCATATATCAATGAACATCCATACAATAAAAGTCCAGAGGAAAGAGCACTTAAAACAAAATATTTTAAGCCAGCTTCAGAAGATTTTTTTTGATCTCTGTCAAATGTTGCAAGAACATATAAAGCTAAAGATTGAAGTTCTAAGCCCATATAAAAAACTATTAAATCATTTGAACTCATCATTATCATCATTCCTAGAACAGAACATAACAATAAAATTGGATATTCAATCTTAAAAATTTTAATTGTTTTCAAATAGCTTGATGAAATTATTAAAACTAAAAATGCTGAAATTAAAGTAACAATTTTCATAAAAGAAGCCAAATAATCAATAATTACGCTTTGATTAAATAAAGTAATTTCATTTATAGCTAAAGCCTCATTAAAAACAATTACTGCAGTGACAAATAACACAATCAATGAAATATTAAAAACAAGTTCTGTGCTATTTTTTTTAAATACACCAAGCATTAATAAAAACATTATTGCTAATGAAATAAAAATTTCTGGTAGTATAAAATTTAAATTATCCATCACTATTTGCTAATTAAATTTAAATTATATGTTTCAATTAAATTTTTTACAGAAACTTCAATTATATTAATTATAGGATCGGGATAAAAACCAAAGAATAAAATTGGAATAGCTAAAGAAATTAAAATAAAATATTCAGAACTATTCAAATCGTTCATTTTAGCTAAATCACTATTGGTTAACTCTCCAAAAACTACTCTTTTATACAACCAAAGCATATAAGCAGCACCCAGTATCACTCCTATGCTTGCAATAACAGCAACTAAAAAATTATCAATAAACGCACCCATTAAAATCAAAAATTCACTTACAAATCCCAATGTTCCTGGAAGACCGAGGGCTGCTAATGTAAAAATCATAAAAAATACTGAATATTTTGGAATAATACTTACAATACCACCGTATGAACTAATCATTCTAGAGTGCATACGGTCATAAATAACACCAACACACAAAAAAAGTGCTGCAGAAACTAAGCCATGACTAATCATCTGCAGTATGCTTCCCTCAATTCCTTGCTGCTGGAGTGTAAAAATTCCAAGAGTAACATAGCCCATATGAGCTACTGATGAATAAGCAATTAACTTTTTCATATCTTCCTGCATTAAAGCAATTAAAGAAGTAAATATTATCGCGACAAGACTTAATATATATATTAGAGGTGTAAAAATTTCTGAAGCAATAGGAAAAAGTCCTAGAGAAAATCTTATAAATCCATAACCAGCCATTTTTAATAATATAGCTGCTAACAAAACAGAACCAACCGTTGGAGCTTCAACATGGGCATCTGGCAACCAGGTATGAACAGGCCACATAGGTGTTTTAACTGCAAAAGAACTAAAAAAAGCTAACCATAAAAGATTTTGATATTTAGGATCGATACCTTCTTCATATAGTTTTACTATATCTGTTGTACCAGAAATCCAATAGATGGATATAATTGCTACAAGCATTAAAACCGACCCTAATAGAGTATATAAAAAAAACTTAAATGCTGAATAAACTCTTTTAGGACCTCCCCAAATTCCAATTATTAAAAACATTGGAATTAAACCTGCTTCAAAAAATAAATAAAAAATTAAAAGATCTAGTGAACAAAAAACACCTATCATAAAACTTTCCATAATTAATATCGCAATTAAAAATTCTCTTAATCTTGTTTTGACTGAATTATTAACAGAAATGATACATAACAATGATATGAAAGTTGTTAAAATGATAAAAAGAATAGAAATACCATCAATTCCAACTTTATAATTTATAAATCCTTCAAGCCAAATTTTATCCTCAACAAATTGGAACGCAGGTGTTGATGAATCAAATACTATCAATAAATAGATTGATATTAAAAAATTTACTATAGATGTGAATAAAGCAATATACTTAATTGCTAAATTTTTACTGTCATTACTTTTTGAAAAAAATAAAAATATAGATCCAATAGATGGTAATAAAATTAATGATGAAAGAATAGGAAAATTCATTATTTAATTATTAAAAAGGTTAGCAAAACTGAAAAACCAAGCAACATTACAAATGCATACTGGTAAATAAATCCACTTTGAAATTTATTTGCTTTAATTGAGCATTTTTTAATAAATAATGAAATTCCATCAGGACCAAATCCATCAATTATTTTAACATCACAAAATTTCCATAAAAATAAGCCAACTATTTTTGATGGCTTAACAAATAAAACTTCATAAAGTTCATCGAAATACCATTTATTAACTAAAAAATTATGCAAAGGTTTATTAATATCTGCTATTTTAATTGGTATTTGTTTGTTCCTAACAAATAAATAATAAGCTATTGGAATAGCTAAAAGTATCAATGTTGGTGTTAAAACAATAAACCAAAATGGAGGATGATCAGCACTAAGTGGATTTAAAAATTTAATTGAATTTCCCCAAAAAAGATTTTCACTTCCCTGACCCATAAATAACTCTTTAAAAGAAATTCCAGCAAAAATAGCTCCTATGGCTAGCAAAGCTAAGGGCAACAGCATTATTATAGGAGACTCGTGTGTTTCTTCTATTTTGATCTTCTTGTTGTTATAGTCACCATGGAAAGTTTTAAATATTAATCTCCAGGAATAAATAGATGTTAAAAAAGCAGTAAATATACCTATGCCCGCTGCATAATAACCAACCGTATTTCCTTTTAAATAAGCAAATTCAATGATTGCATCTTTTGAGTAGAATCCTGATAAAAAAGGAAATCCAGTTAAAGCCAATGTTCCTATTATCATTAAGATATATGTGTAAGGTAATTTTTTTAATACACCTCCCATATTATTTATATTTTGTTCATCTTTAAATGCATGAATAACAGATCCAGAACCTAAAAATAATAAAGCTTTAAAAAAAGCATGAGTAAATAAATGGAACATAGCAACATTATAAGCACCAACTCCTGCAGCAAAAAACATATAACCTAATTGGCTACAAGTTGAATAGGCGATTATTTTTTTAATATCTGTTTGAACCAAAGCAACTGTTGCAGCAAAAAAAGCTGTAGTCATGCCTACTATGGTAATAAAATTTAGTATTACTGGTGAATATTCATAAATTGGTGAACATCTAACAACTAAAAAAACTCCAGCAGTAACCATTGTTGCAGCATGAATTAAAGCTGAGACTGGCGTTGGGCCTTCCATTGCATCTGGTAACCAAGTATGTAAAAAAATTTGAGCTGACTTACCCATTGCACCGATAAATAGAAGCAGACAAATTAAATCAATTTTTTTTACTTCGAGACCTAAAAATGAAAATTCTTGATCAACAATTGTTGGAATTAATGCAAATACTTCTGAATAGTTTACTGTACCAAAAAAATAAAAAATTAAAAATATTCCGATAGCTAGGCCAAAATCGCCTACTCTATTAACTATAAATGCTTTAATTGCCGCAGAATTTGCAGATTCTCTTTTAAACCAAAAGCCAATTAAAAAATATGAACATACTCCTACTCCCTCCCAGCCAAAAAATAATTGAATTAAATTATCTGATGTTACCAGCGTCAACATTGAAAAAGTAAACAATGAAAGATAAGACATAAATCTTGGTTTATGAGGATCATGATGCATATATCCAATTGAATAAACATGAACTAATGAAGATACCAAACTAACAACAACCAACATCACTGCAGATAAAGGATCAATTTTCATTGACCAATTCACCGCTAATGATCCAGAATTTATCCAAGTAGCAATTACGATGTTATTTTCATACTGATTAAAAATCACTTGGTAAAAAACAACAATGGATAATATTGCTGAAATTGAAATTAGAATACTGGTTATATACCCAGAATATTTATCTCCAATATATTTTCCAAATAAACCTGATATTATAGAAGCTACTAAAGGTAGAATTAGAATGGATATTTCCATTTTAACCTTTCAACTGATCTATTTCTTCAACTCGAATAGTCCCAGAATTTCTATAATAAACTACAATTATTGCCAATCCTATTGCAGATTCAGCTGCTGCCACCGTTAAAATAAATAATGTAAAAACTTGTCCAACAATATCTCCTAAGAAAATTGAAAATGAAACTAAATTAATATTAACAGCAAGTAAAATAAGCTCAATGCTCATTAAAATAACAATAATACTTTTTCTATTTAAAAAAATTCCGGCAATACCAATTGAAAAAATTATTGCACCCAAAGTTAAATAATGTCCTAGGCCAATATCAGTCATCAATTTTAACTCCCTTATTTGATTCAACTTCTAAAAGTTGAACACCTTCATTTCTTTCTCTTGAGATTTGTTTTATATAACTTTGTTTTTTAACTCCAGTTCTTTGCCTAAAAGTAAGAACAATTGCACCAATCATTGATACTAATAAAATCATACCGCTTATCTGAAAAACGTGAATATAATCGGTGTAAATAATTTGTCCTAATGAATGAGTATTGGTTGTGGTTTCACTGATTATTAAATTACTTACATTAAATAAATCAGGTTTATATTTCCAGCCGCCGATTACAATAATTAATTCAAAAAAAATTATTGTACTAACAATTAAGCCTATAGGTATATGAGCTGAATTTTTTACAGATGTAAACCATTGGTTTCTTTGTTCAGTAACATTTAACATCATTACTACAAATAAAAATAATACAGCAACTGCACCAACATAAACTATTAGCATAATCATACCCAAAAATTCAGCACCAATCATTATAAACAAGCAAGAAATGCTTATAAAATCTAAAATTAAAAAAAAGACTGAGTGAATTGTATTTCTGGAAACTGTTACAAGAATTGCAGAAAAAATTGCAATAGTTGCAAATAAATAAAAGAATACTGAATGAGCGATCATTATTATCTATAAGGATTATTTACTTTAATATTTGCTGATAAAATATTTTCCCACCTATCGCCGTTGTCGAGAAGTTTTTCTTTAGTATAATAAAGCTCTTCTCTAGTCTCTTTTGAAAATTCAAAATTAGGGCCTTGAACTATCGCGTCAACAGGACATGACTCTTCACATAATCCACAATAAATGCATTTCATCATATCAATATCATATCTAGTTGTTTTTCTACTTCCGTCCTCTCTTTCAGTTGACTCAATTGTTATAGCCTGAGCAGGACAAACAGCTTCACATAATTTACAAGCAATGCATCTTTCTTCACCATTAGGATATCTACGAAGAGCATGTTCGCCCCTAAATCTTGAGCTAATCTGACCTTTTTCAAATGGATAATTTATTGTTTTTTTGGTTTTAAAAATTTCTTTAATAGCAATAAATAAACCTCCAATAAAATCAGACATAAATATAGTTTTAAAAAATCTAGATATCTTCATAATTAATTGACCGGTAAAAGGTTAAAATAAAACAGATAGCTCGCTGTTAAAACAACCCATATTAGAGACAGTGGTAAAAATAATTTCCATCCAAGTCTCATTAATTGGTCATACCTATATCTTGGAACAGTTGCTTTAGTTAAAGCAAATAAAATAAATAATAACAAAATTTTTAATATCAGCCATACAGCGCCTGGTATCAAGTTAAACGGATAAAGATCTATTGGTGATAACCATCCACCCAAAAATAAAATTGAACCTAAAGCACACATTAGTAAAATATTTGCATATTCTCCTAACCAAAACATTGCATACATCATTCCAGAATATTCTGTTTGATAACCAGCAACTAATTCAGCTTCAGCTTCAGGTAAATCAAATGGAGGTCTATTCGTTTCAGCTAACGCTGAAATAAAAAAAATTACGAACATCGGAAATAATGGTACTATATACCACAAGTTTTTCTGTGATATAACTATATCATTTAAATTAAGTGAACCAACACATAACAATACATTAATTATTATTACACCAATTGAGACTTCATAGGATACCATTTGAGCAGCAGATCTTATTGCTCCTAGAAAAGGATATTTGGAATTTGAAGCCCACCCTCCCATTATAATTCCATAAACACCTAATGAAGAAATAGCAAATATATAAAGTATACCAACATTAATATCTGCTAATACTTGCGTAGCACTAAATGGTATTACTGCCCAACCGATTAACGCCAAAGTCATAGTAATTATAGGTGCTAAGATAAAAATTACTTTGTTTGAGCTTGAGGGTATAATAATTTCTTTAAAAATATATTTTAATGCATCGGCTAAAGTTTGAAGCAAACCAAATGGCCCGACCACATTAGGTCCTTGTCTTTTTTGAACAAATGCCCAAACCCTCCTATCCAACCAAACAATTAAAGCAACAGATACCAAAACAGGAATTAAAAGGAATAAAATCCTATATATTTCTTGAAAAATAATACTCCAATGTCCCATATTTAACCGTCAGTTCCAGTTGATTCAAACTTAATTTTTGAATTATTACAATCAAGCATCGTCTTTGAAGCTCTAGCAATTACATTTGAGAAATAATAATTTTTAGTTAGAATTTTCAAATTTTCATTTACAAAAGTAACTGGTGCTGTAAATTTTTTATCTTTAAAATTTTCATTTTTAAGATTTAGAAAATTTAACATGCTATTGTCTAATTCATTTTTATCTTTAAAAAGCTTCTTATTGCTAATAAATTCACCTAGTTCATTAATAATTTGCCAATCTTCTTTTGCTTCTCCTGGTGGATAAGATGCTTTGTAAGCTTTTTGAATTCTACCTTCCAAATTTGTAAAATATCCATTTTGCTCTGTGTAAGCAGAACCAGGTAAAATAACATCAGCTATTTCTGCGCCTTTATCACCGTGACTACCTTGGTAAATTATAAATTCACTCTTTTTTTCAAAATTTAAATTATCTTGACCTACAAGATATACTATATCGAACTTATGATTTTTTAAATCTTCAATTAAATTAATATCTTCTTTAAAAATATTTAGATCATAATTTCCTACTGTAGATGCATCATTGCTTAAAATATTAAATGAATTCCAATCATCAGAAATTTTATTATTTTTTATCAAAAATTCTCTTATTGAATAAAATACATAACTTGCAGAATTAGAAATCATTAAAGACTCTCCTAAAATAACTAGAGGTTTTTGAGCATCAATTAATTCTTGTGAAATATTATTTTTACCCTCAATTAAATCTTTTATTGTTTGAATTTCACCATTTAAGGCTTTGTAAGGATATGTTAAATCACCTACATCATTCAAAGAAATAATTTTGGTGCGCTTATTTGAATAAGCTTTTCTAATTCTTGCATTTAAAATTGTTGCTTCATATCGTGGATTTACTCCAATCAAAAATATTAAATCAGCTTGTTCAATACCGCTAATAGTTGAATTAAATAAATAATTTTTTCTACTACTAAAATCTAAAAACTTATTTGTTGATCTAGACTCATAATTGTTATTTTCTATAATACGATTGAAAAATTCTTTGAATATGTAAGATGTTTCCATATTTGTTAGATCTCCGACAAATCCACATATTTTATCTTTCGATGTGTTTTCTATTCTTGATTTAATAATCTTAAAAACTTCATTCCACGAAGCTTTTTCGAATTTATTGTTATATTTAATAAATGTTGCATCTAACCTCTGATTTAGAAGACCGTCACAAGCATATCTTGTTTTATCAGATATCCATTCTTCATTTACATCTTCGTTTATGATTGGCAAAATCCTTTTTACTTCCCAACCGTAAGTGTCAACTCTAATATTTGATCCAACAGCATCCATAACATCAATTGTTTCTGTTTTTTTTAATTCCCATGGTCTGGCTTCAAAAACGTAAGGTTTAGATGTTAATGCTCCTACTGGACAAAGATCTACTAGATTTCCAGATAGTTCAGATTGTATTGATTGTTCTAAATAGGTTGTAATCTGCATATCTTCACCCCTGCCTATCGTTCCTAATTCTGGAGCACCAGCAATCTCCGTTGCAAATCTTATGCACCTTGTACAATGAATGCATCTTGTCATTTGAGTTTTTATTAGTGGTCCCATATTTTTATCCGGAACAACTCTCTTATTTTCCTTAAATCTAGATTTATCTACCCCATAAAACATAGATTGATCTTGAAGATCACATTCACCACCTTGATCACAAACCGGACAATCCAACGGATGATTAGCAAGCAAAAATTCCATGACACCGGCTCTGGCCTTTTCTACTTTTTGCGTGTTTGTTTTAATATTCATTCCATTAGCAGCTGGCATTGCACATGAAGCTATGGGTTTAGGAGATTTTTCAATTTCAACTAAACACATTCGGCAATTACCTGCTATAGATAATTTTTCATGATAACAAAATCGTGGAATTTCTACTCCAGCTTTTTCGCAAGCCTGAAGAACTGTTAAACCTTCTTCTACTTCTAAATCAATATCGTTAACTTTTAATTTTAGCATTTATTTATCTAATAAGTGTTGATCTACTAAATAAGGAATTTTTCTTTCTTTTTTAAAAGGTGGATTAAAGTTATTTCTCTCTTCAATTTCTTTTTTAAAGTGTTTTAATAATCCTTGAACTGGCCAAGAACATCCCTCACCAAACGCACAAATTGTATGGCCTTCAATTTGTTTTGTTACATCCATCAGCATTGTAAACTCATCTCTTGATGCCTCGCCTTTTGCCATTCTCTCAAGCATTCTCCACATCCAGCCAGATCCTTCTCTACAAGGTGTACACTGTCCACAACTCTCGTGTTTATAAAATCTTGCAATTCTTGCCATGCACTTAATAATATCCTGATCTTTGTTGATAACTACTATGCCTGCTGTTCCTAAGCCACTTTTTTCAGCCACGAGTGAGTCAAAATCCATAGTAATTGTATCACAAATTTTTTTTGGCAATAAAGGCATCGAAGAGCCTCCAGGAATAACTGCTTGTAAATTATCCCATCCACCCACAACTCCTCCAGCATGTGTTTCAATTAATTGTTTCAATGAAATTCCCATTTCTTCCTCAACATTACATGGGTAATTAACATTTCCTGAAATACAAAAAATTTTAGTTCCAGTATTTTTTGACCTTCCTATTTTAGAAAACCAATTACCTCCTCTTCTCAAAATAGTGGGAACAATTGCTATCGTTTCAACATTGTTGATAATTGTTGGACAACCGTAAAGTCCTATTAGAGCAGGAAATGGTGGCTTTAATCTTGGTTGTCCTTTTTTACCTTCTAAACTTTCTAAAAGAGCAGTCTCCTCACCACAAATATATGCACCAGCACCATAATGTATGTAAATATCAAAATCCCACCCAGTTCCACATGAATTTTTTCCAATTAAATTATTTTCATAAGCTTCATTAATTGAACTTTGTAATTTTTGTCCTTCGTTATAATATTCTCCTCTAACATAAATATAACAAACATGAGCATTCACCGCATAAGAAGCAATCAAACATCCTTCTATTAATTTGTGAGGTTCAAATCTTAAAATATCTCTATCCTTGCAAGTGCCAGGTTCAGACTCATCTGCGTTAATAACTAAATAATGGGGTCTTGAGCCTACTTCTTTTGGAGCAAAAGACCATTTTAAACCCGTAGGAAAACCAGCTCCACCTCTACCTCTTAATTCTGAAAGTTTAATTTCATCTATTATCCACTGTTTTCCTTTTGCAATTAAATCTTTTGTATTAGTCCAATCACCTCTTTTCTTAGCTGATATTAAATCAATACCGTTATCATTATATAAATTTTTAAATATTCTATCTTCGTCCTTAAGCATTTTTTATATCCAATAAAGTTTTTCTATTATTTTCTGGTTCTGAATTTAATCGACCTCTATAAGATCCAACTTTTGGCATTTTATCAGAAATGACTTGATCTAATATTTTTAATGCTTTCTCTTTATCTAAATCCTCATAATAACTATCATTTATTTGCATCATTGGTGCATTAATACAAGCGCCCAAGCATTCAACTTCCATCCATGAAGAATTTTTTTCCTGAATTAACTCATTTTCATTTTCAGAAATTTTCTCCTTACAAGCTTCTACGATTTTATAAGCACCTCTAATCATGCAAGGTGTTGTTGTGCATACCTGAACAAAGTATTTCCCAACCGGTGCTAAATTATACATTGAATAGAAAGTTGCTACTTCGTAAACTTTCATATAAGACATTTCTAAAAGTTTACCGATATATTTCATTGCTGATAATGGAATCCAATTATTATTTTGTTTTTGCGCTATATAAAGTAGAGACATTACAGCACTTTGTTGCTTACCTTTTGGATATTTTTCTATAACCATCTTGGCTTCTTCTAAATTTTCTTTGCTAAATTCAAAATTTTCAGGTTGGTCCTTTGAAATTTTCCTTAAAGTCATCTATCAACCTCTCCAAAAACTATATCTAAAGAACCAAGCACAGCGGGAACATCAGCTAGCATATGACCTTTAATTAAATAATCTATAGATTGTAAGTGGGAAAAACCAGGTGCTCTGATCTTACATTTGTAGGGTTTGCTTGATCCATCAGAAATCAAATAAACACCGAACTCACCTTTTGGAGCTTCGACCGATGTGTATATTTCATCGCTAATAACACGATAACCTTCTGTAAAAAGCTTAAAATGGTGAATAAGTGCTTCCATTGATTGTTTGATATCTTTTTTTGAAGGTGGGCTGATTTTTCCATTCAATGATTTAATTGGACCACTCGTCATTTTAGCTAAACATTGTTTAATAATTTGAGTACTTTCTTTCATTTCTTCAATTCTACATAAATATCGATCATAACAATCACCATTTTTACCAACTGGAATTTTAAATTCCAACTCTTCATAACAGTCATACGGTTGGGATTTTCTTAAATCCCACGGAACTCCAGATCCTCTAATCATTACTCCTGAAAAAGAATAATCTAACGCGTCGTCTTTAGTAACAATTCCTATATCTACGTTTCGTTGTTTGAATATTCTATTGTCAGTTAATAAACTTTCTAAATCATTTATAATTTTTGGAAATTTTTCACAAAATTTATAAATATCTTCAGCTAAACCTAGGGGTAAATCTTGATGAACTCCACCTGCTCTAAAGTAATTAGCATGTAATCTTGATCCTGAGACTCTTTCATAAAAAGTCATTAGAGTTTCTCTTTCTTCAAAACCCCATAAAGATGGAGTTAATGCACCAACATCTAAAGCTTGTGTGGTAATATTTAATAAGTGACTAAGAATTCTTCCTATTTCGCAAAACATTACTCTTATGTATTTGGCTCTAATTGGTACCTCAATATTAAGAATTCTTTCAATTGCGAGAGCAAACGCATGTTCTTGATTCATTGGAGCTACATAATCCAAACGATCAAAATAAGGAACAGCCTGCATATAAGTTTTATTTTCAATTAATTTTTCAGTACCACGATGTAAAAATCCTATATGAGGATCAGCTTTTTCAACTACCTCACCGTCCAACTCCAATATTAAACGTAAAACGCCATGTGCAGCAGGATGTTGTGGTCCAAAATTTAAGTTAAGATTTTTAGTTTTTTTTGTCATTATTTTCCAATTCTTCTTTAATGTACTTTGTTCCTTCCCAAGGACTTTCGTAATCAAAATTTCTGTAATTTTGTTCTAATTTAACTGGTTCACTAATAACTTTTTTTTGATCTTCGCTATATCTAACTTCTGTATACCCAGTTAGTGGAAAATCTTTTCTTAATGGATGACCTTCAAAATTATAATCAGTTAATATTCTTCTTAAATCGGGGTGATCTTTAAAATTAACACCATACATATCAAAAACTTCACGTTCCATCCAATTTGCACCGGGATATATGCTTGTTAAAGAGGGAATAACCTCATGTTCTCCAATTAAATAACTTAGGATAATTCTTTGATTATATTCGTGGCTCAAAAATAAATAAACAATTTTGAATCTTTTAGTATTTTCAGGATAGTCTACAGCAGTGATATCTATTATTTGTCTAAATTTGGTACCTTTATTTGTTTTTATAAACAAAGTAACATCAATTAAATCCTCTTTCTCGATTTGAATATAAAGTTGATTATGTTTGATTAAAGTACTTTTTATTTTTGTGTTTAATTCAGAATTAATTTTTTTTTCTAAATCTTGTAAAGTATTCATATTTATCTAATGGAAGAACCTTTGTTTCTAATTTTTTTTTGAAGTTGCAATATACCATACAACAGAGCTTCTGCTGAAGGTGGGCATCCAGGAACATAAATATCAACTGGTACAATCCTATCGCAACCTCTTACTACTGAATATGAGTAATGATAATAGCCACCGCCATTAGCGCAACTACCCATTGAAATAACATATCTTGGTTCTGGCATTTGATCATAAACTTTTCTTAATGCTGGAGCCATTTTATTAGTTAAAGTACCAGCAACTATCATTACATCAGATTGCCTTGGAGATCCTCTTGGCGCTGCACCAAATCTTTCAAGGTCATATCTTGGCATAGCGGCTTGCATCATCTCTACCGCACAGCAAGCTAATCCAAAAGTCATCCAATGCAAAGACCCTGCTCTGGACCAATTAATTAAGTTATCTAAAGATGTTGTTATAAAACCATTTTTACTAAAATCTTCAGCTAACTGTTTAAATTCATTTGGAACCTGATCAATTTTATTGTTCATTTAATTTTATTTATACCCAGTCTAAAGCGCCTTTTTTCCATTCATAAATAAAACCTACTGTTAAAATGAATAAAAAAATCATCATAGAACAAAATCCAAGCAGTCCAATATTGCCTAATGATATTGCCCATGGAAATAGAAATGCAATTTCTAAATCAAAAATAATAAATAATATTGCTACCAAGTAGAATCTTACGTCAAATTCTATTCTTGAATCTTCAAATGGTTCAAAACCACATTCATAAGCAGAAAGTTTTTCTGGATCAGGTTTTTTTGGTGAAAGAATAAAATTTATCAATATAAATAGGCAGCTTAGGCCTAAAGCCATTATTAAAAATATAATAATTGATAAATAATCTTTTAAAAATTCATTTAACATTCAAGTCTATATATCATTTTTTATTCTATGTTGAATGACAGATTAGTCACATTTTAAGTGATATTAACTCAAAAATTAGACAAAAGTCTAAAGTGGCGGGAGTGAAGGGACTCGAACCCTCGACCTATCGCGTGACAGGCGATCGCTCTAACCAACTGAGCTACACCCCCACTTTTATTTTTATATTGGTGGGCAGTAAAGGACTCGAACCTTTGACCCTCTCGGTGTAAACGAGATGCTCTACCAACTGAGCTAACCGCCCATAAAATAAGGGCTACTATTACATTAAGGAAAGAATAAAGTAAATTAGTTATTATTGAATACTAGCTTGAGATTTATCTTGATTTTTTGAAAGATCAACATCCACCCACTCTATTTTTTTAAGCTCTTTTGTTAAGGCAATTTTTAAAACTTGATCTGCGTTTTCAACTGTGGTGATTTTTATGTCATCCAATATTTTTTTAGGCATATCAAAAAGATCTTTTTCATTATCTTTTGGAATTATTACTTCCTTAATTCCAGCTCTATGTGCTGCTAATAATTTTTCTTTTAATCCACCAATTGGCAATACTTGTCCTGTTAAAGTAACCTCGCCAGTCATTGCAATATCTCTTCTCACTGGGATATTTGTTATTGATGATACTATTGAAGTAACCATTCCAATACCAGCGGATGGACCATCTTTTGGTGTTGCGCCTTCAGGAACATGAATATGAAAATCACTTTTTTCAAATAATGGTGGAATGATTCCGTAGGTTAAGCATTTAGATCTAACAAATGATTTTGCTGCTTTAACAGATTCTTGCATAACTTCGCCTAATTTACCAGTAATCTGCATACGTCCTTTGCCTGGCATAGTTACTGTTTCAATTTTTAAAATTTCACCACCATACTCAGTCCAAGCTAGACCTGTTACGATACCAATCTTGTCCTCTGTTTCTAATTCACCAAATTTAAATTTAGGTATACCAAGAAAATCATGCAAATTTTTATTATTAACATTAACCTCTTTTTCTTCGGCTGCTACTACTTTTTTAACAACTTTTCTTGCTATCTTTGAGATTTCTCTCTCTAAATTTCTTACTCCAGACTCTTTAGTGTAGCTTCTAATAATTTCTTTAATAATATCTTCTTCTATTTTCATCTCATTTTCTTTAACGCCATTGTCTTTTATTTGTTTTGGAAGAAGAAACTTGTTTGCAATACTAATTTTTTCGTCTTCTGTATAACCTGCTAATCTAATTACTTCCATTCTATCTAATAATGGCGGTAAGATGTTCAAAGTATTTGCAGTTGTTACAAACATTACATCTGATAAATCATAATCTACTTCCAGATAATGATCATTGAAAGTTGAGTTTTGTTCAGGATCTAAAGCTTCTAAAAGGGCTGAAGATGGATCACCTCTATAATCATTTCCAATTTTATCAATTTCATCTAATAAAATTAAAGGGTTTTTAGTTCCAGCTTTTTTCATCATTTGAATAATTTTTCCTGGCAAAGAACCTATATAAGTTCTTCTATGTCCTCTAATTTCTGCTTCATCTCTCATTCCGCCTACAGACATTCTAACAAATTCTCTGTTGGTTGCTTTTGCAATTGATTTGCCTAAAGAGGTTTTGCCTACTCCAGGAGGTCCAACTAAACATAAAATAGGTCCTTTAATTTTTCCCATTCTTTTCTGTACTGCAAGAAACTCTATTATTCGCTCTTTAACTTTTTCTAAGCCAAAATGATCACCATCTAAAACACTTAAAGCTTTAGTTAAATCTATGTCAGTCTCACTTTTTTTATACCAAGGCAATTCAACCATCCAGTCTAAATAATTTCTAACAACTGTTGCTTCAGCAGACATTGGGCTCATATTTTTTAATTTTTTAAGCTCTTGCATACATTTATTTTCAACATCTTTTGGCATTTTGGCTTTAAGAATTAATTTATTCAAATTGCTGCTTTCATCTTTGCCGTCTTCTATTTCACCCAATTCTTTTTGAATTGCTTTTAACTGTTCATTTAAATAATATTCTCTTTGCGTTTTCTCCATTTGAGTTTTAACTCTTCCTCTAATTCTTTTTTCAACCCCTATTATGCTTGTTTCATTTTCTATTATTTTAATAAGAAAATTTAATCTTTTTTTTACGTCAGCAGTTTCAAATATTTGCTGTTTTTCAGAAATTGTTGCTGAGATATGAGATGCAATATTATCAGCTAATTTTGAAGGATCTTTGATTTCTTTTATGGTATTAATAGTTTCGTTCGAAATTTTTCGATTTATTGAAGTTAATTTTTCTAATCTTCTTATAGCATTAGTTGCTAATGGAAATAAATCCTCATTTTTTTCATTAATATCATTATAATGACTGAATTCGCATATAATAAAATTATCCTTTTCTTGAAAATCTAATATTTTTACTCTTCTAATTCCTTCAACTAAAACTTTAACGGTTCCATCTGGTAATTTTAATAGCTGTAAAACACTTCCTTCACAACCGTACATAAAAACATCAGTTTTTTTTGGGTCATCAATTTCTGAATTTTTTTGTGTGACTAAAATGATTTTTTTATCTTTTTTCATTACCTCATGCAAAGCTGAGATAGATTTATCTCTTCCAACAAAAAGTGGAACTACCATACTAGGAAATACAACTATGTCTCTTAAAGGTAATAATGGTAATGAAATTTTAACATCCATATTACAAATATGGTTATTATATTTAATTTTGCAATAGGTTTTTGTAAGTTATTAAGGCTATTAAGCCGCTGATACCTTAGTTGATTTAGATTTATTGTCATTTTTTGAATGAACAATAATAGGTTGAGACTGCCCTTTTGCTGCGGCAACGTCAACAATAACCTCTTCAATATTCTCTTCACTCGGTAAATTGTACATGGTTTTTAATAAAATATTTTCTAATATTGATCGTAAACCTCTGGCGCCTGTTTTTTTCTTTATTGCTCTAAACGCTATTTCTTTTAAAGCATTTTCTTTAAAAGTAAGTTTTGCACCATCGAGCTTAAACAATTCCTGATATTGTTTAACAAGTGAATTTTTAGGTTCCTGCAATATTTTAATTAAAGATTTTTCATCTAAATCTTCTAATGAGGCTATCATTGGCAATCTTCCTATAAATTCTGGTATTAAGCCATATTTAAGTAAATCTTCAGGCTCTAAACTTTTCATCCACTCTCCAGTGGTTTTATCCTGTGTATTTTTAACATCTGCTCCAAAGCCAATTGAAGTCCCTTTGTCTCTTTGAGATATGATTTTTTCTAACCCAGCAAATGCACCTCCACATATAAACAATATATTAGTAGTATCAACTTGTAGGAATTCTTGTTGAGGATGTTTTCTGCCACCCTGAGGTGGCACACTCGCAACAGTTCCTTCCATAATTTTTAATAATGCTTGTTGAACACCCTCTCCAGAAACATCTCTGGTAATAGAAGGATTTTCAGATTTTCTACTTATCTTGTCCACTTCATCAATATAAACAATTCCTCTTTGCGCTTTTTCAACGTTGTAATCAGCAGCTTGTAATAATTTCAAAATTATATTTTCAACATCTTCACCAACATAGCCTGCTTCAGTTAATGTAGTTGCATCAGCCATGGTAAATGGTACATCTAAAATTCTAGCGAGCGTTTGAGCTAGTAATGTTTTACCACAACCAGTTGGTCCAACTAAAAGAATGTTTGATTTAGAGAGTTCAACTGTTTTACTAGTTTTGCTCTCATAGTTTAATCTTTTGTAATGATTATGAACCGCAACAGATAAAACTTTTTTTGCATGCTCTTGTCCTATTACATAGTCATCTAATACTGCACAAATTTCTTTTGGAGATGGAAGACCATCCTGGTGTTTAATAAAAGTATCTTTGCTTTCTTCCTTAATAATATCCATACACAATTCAACACACTCATCACATATAAATACTGTTGGACCAGCTATAAGCTTTCTTACTTCGTGCTGACTTTTACCGCAGAAAGAGCAATATAGAATATTTTTATTTGTAGTGTTCATAATTTTTAAAACGAATCAATTTTAATACATTATTATAAAAGACTGATACTAATCAAGATGCTATTATGAAGAATTCTATATATGGTATACTAAGATCTTTTTTCTACTACTTCGTCTACAAGTCCAAACAATTTTGCAACATCTGCTGTCATAAAGTTATCTCTTTCCAAGGCAGATTTTATTTCCTCAACAGATTTTCCGGTATGTTTAGAATAAATTTCATTGAGTCTTTTTTTTAAAGCTAAAACTTCTTTTGCGTGAATTTCGATATCAGTTGCTTGTCCTTGAAAACCCGCTGAAGGTTGATGAACCATTATTCTAGAATTCGGTAAGGAAAATCTTTTTCCTTTAGCGCCAGCAGCAAGCAAAAATGAACCCATTGATGCGGCTTGACCAATGCATAAAGTTGAAATGTCTGGTTTGACATATTGCATAGTATCATAAATACCAAGTCCCGCTGTAACTAAGCCGCCAGGACTATTTATATATAAATAAATTTCTTTTTTTGGATCTTCAGCTTCTAAAAATAAAAGCTGAGCTGTGACTAAAGATGAAATATTATCATTAATCTGGCCTGTTAAAAAAATAATTCTTTCTTTTAAAAGTCGTGAATAAATATCATACGCTCTTTCACCCCTACTAGATTGCTCCACAACCATAGGGATTAAGTTATTCATATGTTCGTAAATTTTAGCTGTCATAAAATGATTCGAGTTACTTATACAACCAGAGATTACTTTTTGCTAACTTTTTTTATTTTATCAGATGAAGACTTAATTTTTGTGGTTTTTTCTGATGGTTTTTTTTCTGTTAGAGCTGTTGTCTTAATATTTTTTTCTACCTCTATATTTTTTTTATTATCATGTTCATGATTATGGCTATGGTCATGATCATGGTTGTGATCATGATTATGAGATTCTTTTAAAATTTTTTCAGCCTGATCTTGAGATATCTCTTTTTTGTTAACTTTAGCTTTTTCTATAATTTTTTCGATAATTTTTTCCTCATAAACAGTTCCTCTTAAACTTGCAACAGCAGATGGATTTTTTTGATAAAAATCAATTACCATTTTTTCTTGTCCAGGCATCATTCTTAATTGTTTTTGTATTTCTGCTTGAATTTCTTGTTCTGTTACTTTTATGTTATTTTGTTCACCAAATTCATTTAAAATTAAACCAACTTTAATTCTTTTTTTTGCAGTTTCTTGAAATTTTATTTTATCTTTTTTTATCTCATCATCCGTCATACCCTCGGAGAGAATTTTTACCTCTTCTTCAATTAAATTTTCAGGAATTTCATCTACTTTAAATTTTTCAATTTCTGCAAGAATTTTATTTTTAGATAATTGATTGAGTGCGTTTTTATATTCGTCATTTATTTGTTTTGAAATTAAAAATTTTAGATCATTTAAATCTTTTGCTCCTAAATTTTTTGCAAATTCATCATTAACTATTACGTCTTCTCGATTTTTAATATTTATAACTTTACAAGTAAATTTAGCTTTTTTATTAGCCAACTCTTTTACAGGAAAATTTTCTGGCAATGTTGCATCAACAATTTTTTCATCATCTTTTTTAGCACCTATTAATTGTTTATCAAATCCTTTTAAAAATAGATCTGTGCCTAAAGTTAATTGAACATTTTTACCTTCATTGCCTTTAAAATCTTTATTATCTACAGTAGCTTTATAATCGAATATAACTAAATCTCCTTCTGTAGCTTTAGTTTCAGCAGTGACATCTTTAAAATTTGGTTGATTTTTTGCAATTTGATTAATTCTCTTATCGGTCTCAGTTGAATCAATTTTAACAATATATTGATCAACCTTAATATCATCTAATGATTTTATTTCTACCTTAGGTAGTTCTGTTACAGAAATTACATATTCTAAATCTTTATCCTCACCAAAAGTTTTAAGATCCAGTTTAGGTTGGCCAGCTGGTTTAATTTTATTCTCTTCAAGCACTTTGTTGGTGGTATCTTTTAGCACTTTATCCAGCACTTCACCAAAAATTGCTTTACCAAATTGTCTTTTTAAAATTTCTTTAGGAACTTTGCCTGGTCTAAAACCTTTTAAAGCAACTGTTCCTTTTATTTCTTCATACTTCTCATCCATGTATGAGTTCATCGTTTCTTTTTCTATAAAAACTTTAAGATCTTTATAAAGGCCCTTTTTATTCTCTATTGTAACTTTCATAAATTTTATTGGTAGGTCTAATGATTAATAAACGCACAAAAAATTAATTATGTATAAAATATTATACTTTTTTTGTAATTCATCAAATTAAAGTTTCATAAATTAATTATTAATTTTGGTGGGCTGAGAGAGATTTGAACTCTCATTCCTTTCGGAGCCTGCTCCTAAGGCAGGTGCGTCTGCCAGTTTCGCCACCAGCCCATGAATTACGTGTTTTTATATATTATTGAAAGTATTTGTCCAATGACAAATATTGTTAAATTAATATGTTTTGCAATATAAATAATATAGAAATTCAAAAATGATTATTTCACCCTGTGTCAGTATTTGCAAAACAGACCCTCGAACTGGATATTGTTATGGATGTGGTCGAAACAATGATGAGAAAAAAATGTGGAAACTAGAAGGTACTACTGAAGAATGGAAAAAAACTAACCTTGAAATTATTAGAAAAAGATTAACCGGCTGGCAATTAGACAGTTTTAATGAATCATATAATCACAAAATAAAAAATGGAATATCTCTATATAAAGAAAGTTTAAAAAATGAATAAATCAAATATTTTAATTATAGTATACATAGTTGGTTTAATTTTTGGAGCTTTAATTCTAGATTTATGGAGTGCTGAAACAAGTCCAAAAGCATTAATAGGAATTGTTTGGACAATTTTATTTCTGGTAGGATTATTTTTAACAGAAAAAAAATAAATATTTTAATACTTCAATAACTTATTAATCAAAAATTTTTTAAGTAAAAAATTTGTTTTTTTGTATATTTAAATTTTTAATTCTTTTATCTTTCATTTGGTCTTTTTTATCTTTTGACATCTTATTAAGATCTGGCTTATGAAGTAAATTCTTAGTATTATTAAAATTACTTCTATGTTTTGCATAACCCAACTTTTGAGCTTGCTTCATGGCTTTTTTTGAGGACATAATTACTTTATTTTTTTTTAGATACTAAAACTTACTATTTTAATTTTTATTAATCTTACTATTTAAAAATTTTTTTTAAAGATCTTAAAAATCTTTTAAACAATTTTTAATTTTCTTTATAAATTTTTATAAAATAACTTTAACTGTATTAATAATACATATAATCATTAAAATGAAAACTTTTTATTTGCGAGAATGAACTTTGAAAACTTAAATAAAAAAATTATTAAATGCAATAAATGTCCGAGATTAATTAATTTTATAAAAGAAATATCTATAAAAAAAAGAAAAAAAAATATTAAAGAAACTTATTGGTCAAAACCAGTTCCCGGATTTGGTGATAATAATGCAAAAATTATGATATTAGGATTAGCTCCGGCCGCACATGGAGGAAATAGAACTGGTCGAGCCTTCACAGGTGATAAATCTGGTGAATTTTTATTTAAATGTTTACATAAAGTAAATCTTTCTAATCAATTATTTTCTAATCATATTTATGATGATTTAAAGTTAAATTATGCCTACATAACAAATATTTTAAAATGTGTACCTCCAGGAGATAAACCACTTAAAGAAGAGCTAAATAATTGCTCAATATATTTTGATAATGAAATAAAAAATTTAAAAAAATTAAAAGTTATTATTACACTGGGTAAAGTAGCTTTTGATAATTGCCTTAAATTTTATAACAAAATATATAAAAAAGATAAAAAAATAATTTTTAAACATGGAAATACTTATTTATTACCTGATAATATATTTTTAATATGTTGCTATCATCCTAGTCCTAGAAATTTTAATAGAAAAATTATTACGTCATCAATGATGATTGCTTTATTAAAAAAAGCTAAAAAATTAGCTAGATTTTAATACTTTCACAAAAATAAGGTTTAAAGTTTTTAAAAATTGAATCAGGAACTTTAATTGGCTTACCTTTTTTATTAACAAAAACTAAATGAATTTTAGCCTCAACAATAAGAACTTCATCTCTAGTAATAATTTGATTCATAATAAAAGAGGTATTTGTTACTGATTTAACAAAAGTTCTGATGTTTAATTGATCCTCTAATACTGCCGATTTTTTATATTCAATGTTGCAAGATTTAACGATTATATGACAATCAAATTCATTTTTTATTTTAGTATTACTAAATCCAAATGTTAGTAAAGCCTCTGTTCTTGCTCTTTCAAGAAATTTTAAATAATTTGCATAGTAAACAATACCTCCAGCGTCGGTATCCTCGTAGTATACTTTTAGCTTGTAGTAAAAATTTTTATGCATAAATTCTTTTATCAAAAAAACTAATTATTTAACAGAAACTAAGTTATAATTTATTAAATGAAAATTTATATTATTTGGTTATTAGGAGTTGTGTTGTGGAATTTTGGTTTTCCGAATGCTTCGCCATTTCAAGACGTTATTTTATCTATACTTTTATCTTTTATGACCATTGGTTTAAAAAAATATTTGAAGATTTAATTATTCTTTGGAAAAGTATATATTTTGAAAATAAGCAATTGCTTTTAATCCAGTGTTATCTGTGTCTGTCATAAGGGCGATAGCATCTATTTTATCAATATCCAAATTATAAAATTTTTTAAAATGTTGCTTCACATTGACTTTAACTGTGACCCATTCATTAAAATTCAGTTTAGTGGTCGACAAAATGTAATCTACTGATTTTTTGGTGAAAGGGCTTTGCCAACTATCATTTATATTATTGTTACTAGAAAATACGTAATTCATAGCCCTATTAGAGAGTGCTGTTGAACCAGTTTTTATAGCAACCAAGACTCTTGCTGCGTAATCGTGACTTTTTTTGGAATTTTCAACAATACCTGGCAAATTTTTTTCTACTTTCCAAGTGATGTTTAAAAAAGGCGTTTTATTTAAGTCGACGAAAGTTTCCTTGGCAAGAAAAGAGCCTACTCCTTCTGCTTCCGATCTAATGAAATTACCATTTTCGTTTGATCCTAAAGACCATAAGGTTTCGCCCTTTATTTTCTTTACTTTTAATGTCTCAAATTCCTCTTTGGTAAAATCAAAAACCTTAACAACATCAGCTGATGCTGATTGAATACAAAATATCGCTGCTAATATTAGTTTAAAAAAATTTGTCATTATATTTTTAATTTTTTAAATACACTTTTTAGACAAGATTTAAACAAGATAAAATCTATATTTATGGCTAATTTTAAGGAATGAAACTAATTTCCATTTTTATATTATTAATTTATTGGTCCATAATGATTTCAATGCCATATGCATCTAAAAAAAACAATATGAATCAATATGATAAAGTAGTCAACTTACCTTAAAATAATATACATAAAGAATTTTAATAAAATTAAATTGAAAAAGTGTTTAAGTTAAATTTTTTTAATTAAAAAAAATTAACAATAATTATTTTTTTGCTAAAAGATAGTAAGTTATAAAAGAAATAAACATCCCCATTAGCCAAGAATATGATTCTATAAAAATTAAATTACTATTCCATATTGTTGCCGCCGAAAAGATAAAACCTAAAAACAAACTATAAATTCCTTTAAGATGCCATCCGTTAGAAAAATGATATGCACTATCGGATTGAGTAGAATTAATATCTTTATTGCTCAAATTTTCTTTTTTAATAAAGTAATAATCAGCAATCATAACTCCAAAAATAGGTCCAAATAAAGTCGACAAAGTATTAAAAAGTGAAAAGATTCTACTAGGCTGTAAAATAGTTGGCCAAAAAAGTGCCACTAGAAAACTAAAAACAGCAATAATGTAACTTGAGCTTTTCAAACTTAATTTATTTGGAATGAAATTAATTAGCGAATATTGAGATGGAATAAAGTTTGCAATTAAACTGCTTGAAGAAACAGCAATAATTATGAAAAAAATACCTATGAGTGTAATTTGCAGATTATCAAATTTAGCAATTATATCTCTTGGATTAGTTAAAATTTTATCAAGATCTTGAAATTTTTGATTTAAAAAAACATCAGCACCTAAAACTAAAAAAACTGTAAAAAATGAAAATAAGATTAAATTTAAGATTAAACTAAAATTACCTTTTTTTAATTCTTTATCATTTTTTACATAACGCGAAAAATCACCAAAATTTAAAATTACATTTGAAAAGTATGCAAAGATAAATCCTGCTATTGTAAATAATGCAATTAAATTATTTATTTGAAAAAAATTATTAAAATTAAATATATCTACAAATGCTTGGATAATAAGTTTTGGATTTGTAAAAAAAATCATAAAAGAAAATATGATTATGCCCAAATAAACTGTAACTGCTGAAATATTAATTATTTTTCTATTAAAATTTATACCTTGACTAAACAAAAAAACCTGCAAAAAAATGACAATGAATAACGAAACCCAATCAATAATATTTAATCCTAAGTAATAAATTAATAATATTTCATTTTCTAAAATCAGATTATTAAAAGTAAATAATGCTATTCTTATAAGGTAAGTAAAAACTTGTGTCAGAAAATATGTTTGTATTCCGAACAAAAAAATACCAAGTAGACTTCTTAATAGCCCAAGGTATCTTGCGGCATTATATCCTAACGATGATCTTAAAATGACTGAAAAAGGTAATCCATATTTTTGAGATGGCTTGCCAATCAGGTTTGAAAAAAAATATACCAATAAACTTCCAAAAATAGTACCAAACAAAATTACAAAAGCATTTAAACTATAAGCTGTATAAAAAGATGTGATCAATGAAAAACCAACAATACTCTGTATATTAACACCCCAAAAGCAAAATAAATCTTTCCAATCCCAATTTTTAAAATTTGGATTTACAGAAGCAAGTTCCCAATTTGATTGCGAATATATAACTTTATCTTGATTCACTTTAAATTATATTAAACTTTTAATTTCTCCTGTCCATTAAAGATGAATTTTTAGAAACAACCTAATTGCTAGAGATATATTGTAAATAACAAAATATTAAAAATAAATAAGAATTAGCATCAATAATCAAAATTACATTCTTTAATAATATTAAACTGATTTAGCAAAGATTGTGATTGCTTAAAAAGATAAGTATATGCTATGTCTAGTTCGATGTTTTTTGAATTACTTTCACCTCAAGAATTAACAATTCTTGGTCAGATTATTTTTATAGATCTTATTCTTGCGGGTGATAATGCAATTATAATTGGCATGGTTGCTTCAAAATTTCCTATCGAACAAAGAAAAAAGATAATTTTCATTGGGATTGGCGGTGCAGTAATTTTAAGAATTATTTTAACATTACTAACATCGTATTTACTTCAAATAAAAGGTTTAAGATTAATCGGGGGGTTATTACTTCTTTATATAGTTTATAAACTTTTTATTGATGTAATTAAAAAAAATGAAAATTTGGAAAACAAAGAAGATATTAAAGTTGATAATTTAAATTTTTTAAAAGCGCTTTGGACGATTTTGTTAGCGGATTTTACAATGAGTTTAGATAACGTTCTAGGAGTGGCCGGTGCAGCGGGTGATCATTATGGCCTTTTAGTATTCGGCTTGGCTTTATCAGTAATTTTGATGGCAACAGCAGCCAATCTTATATCGAAATGGATTAAAGAATATAAATGGATAGCTTGGGTTGGATTGGTTGCTATCTTGGTAGTTGCTATTGATTTAATCTACACAGATATTAAAATATTAATTTTATAATGTATTTACAAAAAATAAATTTAAAAAATAAATATGCATTGGTAACTGGTGCTGGCAAAGGAATTGGTAGGGCTTGTTGTCTTGCTTTATCAGAGGGAGGTGCAACGGTAATCGCATTAAGTAGAACAATCTCAGATCTTGAAAAATTGGAAAAAGAAATTAAAAAAATTAAAGGTAAAATGATCAAAATTCAATGTGATGTAATGAATTATGAAGATCTTCAACAAAAATTAAGCAAGATTAAAATTATTGATATTCTTGTTAATAACGCTGGAACTAATATTCCTGAGCCATTTGAAAAAATTAAACAACAAAATATGAATTATTTGATTGATCTAAATCTAAAAGCTGCATTTAACGTAGCACAGTTGGTGGTTAAAAAAATGCTAAAAAATAAAAAAAGACCTGGTTCAATAATAAATATGTCTTCTCAACTAGGTCATGTTGGAATGAGTGGAAGAAATATTTATATAATGACAAAGTTTGGTATAGAAGGTTTAACCAAAGGCATGAGTATAGAATTTGCAAAAAAAAACATCAGAGTAAACTCAGTTGCACCAACTTTTGTTGAAACACCAATGATTAAAAGATTTTTTAAAAATAAAAAATTTAAAAAAATGGTAATTGATAAAATTCCTATGGGTAAAACAGCAACCGAAAGTGATATAGCCACAACTGTTTGTTTCTTAGCTTCGTCAGCATCCTCAATGATAACTGGTACATCAATTTTAATAGACGGTGGATGGACAGCACAATAGTTTTTAGAATAACTCTATTTTTTCTAATTTTTACTTCTTTTCAAGTCATGGCTTTAGAATTTCAAGGAGAGTTCATTCAAGGACATTACATATTAGGAAAAACTGATCCGAATTCTAAAATTACGATTGATAAAAAAGAACTTAAAGTATCCAAAGATGGATATTTTGTATTTGGCATTGACCGTGATCATCAAAATGATTTGATATTCACTAAAACTTTTAATGATAAAAAAGAAAAAATTATAAAAAAAGTTCAAAAAAGAAATTATGCCATTCAAAAAATAGATGGTCTACCCGAAAGTAAAGTGACCCCACCTGATTCTGTTTTTCAAAGAATAAAAGAGGAAAACAATCGAATCGGTGAAGCTCGAGGGATAAATTCTAATTTTACTTTTTTTAGTGAGAAATTTATTATGCCTGTAGAAGGTATAGTTAGCGGAGTTTATGGTAGTCAAAGAATTTTAAATGGTGTTCCTAAAGTACCTCATTATGGCATTGATATTGCCGCAAATGAGGGAACTAAAATAAAATCATCCGGTACTGGTGTTGTTACTATGGCAGAATCAGATCTTTATTACACCGGTGGTACAATTATTATGGATCATGGACATGGAATTTCAACAATATATTCACATCTTCAAAAAGTACTGGTTGAGGTTGGAGATCAAATTAAACAGGGAGGTATAATTGGAACCGTAGGATCTACCGGACGTTCGACGGGTCCTCATCTTGACTTTAGAATTAACTGGTTTCAAACAAGACTTGATCCAATGTCTGTACTAAAATAATAATTATATGTTAAAAGTTAAATCTACTGAAACTATAGGTATTTTATATGGTATTACCGCATATTTTTCCTTCTCTTTACTCGATGTTTTGCAAAAAACTGCCGTAATCAATCATTCAATTTTTCAATTATTGTTAGTTAAGTATTTTTTTATTTTATTTTTAAGTATTTCTGAGTCAAAGAGAAAAAAAAATCCAAAATTTTATCATTCGAAAAATATTAAATTACAACTTATTAGAAGTGTACTTTCTTTAATTGAGTCTGGTTGTTTTGTTTTAGCTTTCAAATATTTATCATTAGCAGACGCACATAGTATTGGTGCAACAGCACCTATTATAATAGTGGCTTTATCGGCCATGATATTGAAAGAAAAAGTATCAGCTAAAACATGGGCAGCAATTTTTATTGGCTTTATCGGGGTTCTAATTATTTTGCGTCCAGCTTCATCAATCTTTGATCCAAAATCAATGCTACCATTGTTAGCGGCATTTTTTTTAGGATTATATCAAATTATTACTAAAAAAGTATCTGAGTACGACTCATCAGAAGTAACTTTGTTCTTCACTTCAATAGTTGGTATTTCAATTATGTCTTTTTTAGCATTTATATTTTGGAAACCAGTGAATTTAAATTCATATTTTATGTTTTTTGGGATAGGAACTTTTTTTTCATTAGGGGTTTATTTGCAAATAATTGCTTTAAGCAAAGCTAGAGCGAGTATAATACAACCGTTTCATTATACTCTAATTTTTTGGGCTATTATTTTTGGATATTTTTTTTATGATGATATTCCAGATATATTTACAATTGTTGGGGCATTAATAATTTCTTTATCTGGAATTTATGTTATTAATCAGACCTATAAAAATTAGATTTGCTCGTTTGCAACTAGACTAAGAGTTTAAAATATAATAAAATTTAATTAATGGCATTACATTTTAGTAAAGAAGAATTTAAAAAAAGAAAATCTCTTGTCTTAAAGTCAATGGAAGATCAAAATCTTGATGCCTTGCTAATGTTTAGGCAGGAGTCTATGTATTGGCTTACTGGCTACGACACTTTTGGTTATGTTTTTTTTCAAACTTTAGTTCTTGATCAAAAAGGAAACATAATTCTTTTAACTAGAGCTCCTGATTTAAGACAAGCACAAAACACATCCAATATTCAAGACATAAGAATTTGGATTGATAAAGATGGATCTAATCCTACGGACGATCTTAAGGTAATTTTAAATGAACTTAATCTAAAAGGAAAAAAAATTGGTATAGAATATGAAGCTTATGGAATGACCGGTCGTAACGCTTTGAGACTAAATAAGTCTTTAAAAGAATATTGTGAAATTGAAGATCAATCAGAATTAATTACAAAACATAGAGTAATAAAATCTCAAGAAGAAATAGTTTATGTAAAAAAAGCGGCTGAACTAGCGGATAATGCTCTTGATCAAGCTTGGAAGTACGCAAAAAATGGAGCAAGTGAATCAAAGATTTTAGCAGAAATGCAAAAAGTTGTTTTGGAAGGCGGTGGTGATTATCCTGCTAATGATTATATTATAGGATCTGGACATAACGCTCTACTTTGTAGATACCAATCTGAAAAAAGAAACTTATCTGCCGATGATCAACTAAGTATTGAATGGGCAGGAACTTATAAACATTATCATTCAGCAATGTTTAGAACTATTTTGATTGGAAAATCAAATCCAAAACATATTAAAATGCACGAAGCTTGTGTTGAAGCTTTAACAAATTGTCAAAAAAAATTAATTCCAAATAACACTGTTGGAGAAGTTTTCGATACTCATGCAAAAACTTTTGATGATTTAGGTTACAATAAATCAAGAATGAATGCTTGTGGATATTCACTTGGTTCAACGTTTTCTCCAAATTGGATGGATTGGCCAATGCTTTACACTGGAAATCCTTACATCATCAAACCAGGCAATGTCTTTTTTATGCACATGATCTTGATGGATTCAGATAATCAGTTAGCTATGAATTTGGGTGAAACTTACCTTGTAACTAAAAACGGCAATGAAAGACTTGGTAAACAAAAAATAGATTTAGTTGTTTTATAGAGTTACTTTATGAAATGAATTAAGTTATCTTTTATTCTTTCTCTATCTTTTTGATTAAATCTTGCATTTGCTTAATTTCATTAATTTGCGCACCAATAATTTTTAAAGCTAATGCTTTTAGTTCAGAGTTATTTGATTTTTTTATTAATTCTTCGGACATATCAATTGCACCTTGATGATGCGGAATCATGCTATTTAAAAAATCTATATCAATATTTCCTGAAGATATAATCATCATGTCTTCATGCATCTTTTTCATTGCTTCTTGAAATGGCATATTGACATGATTTTTATGAGGATCATCGTGCGAAGATGATAATGCAAAATTGTTTGTAAAGAATAAAATAAAAATACTTAATAAAATTTTATACATAAAAATATTTTATAGCACATTTTTAATTATTAAAGAAAAATTAATCAAATGTGTGTCTAATTGTCCCTCAGCAATGTATAAGTAAAACTAAATTTTTTTATTATATTTCTGATCTTGCCTTAAAACGTTCATAAAATAATCTTGTTTTTACACCTAAGTTTAAAAACGGTTGAGGTGGTAACCAAGTAGGGTTATTTCTTGACTCGATAACTTTAATCTCAAAAGTGTTTTCATTGCTTGCTTTAAGGGCGATTTGCTCTCCAAATAAAGTACCAACTCCAATACCAGACCCGTTATAACAGCCTGCAACAAAAATATTATTATCAATTTTTTCAAAAATTTGTGAGCCATTTCTTGATCTAGATACAATTCCAGACCATGAAGATTGAATAATATCACTAGATAATTGAGGAAATCTTTTTTTTATACCGATCTTTTGTTTAATGGCTCTATTGTCTAATTCTAATTGGGACATTTTAAATGGATTATGAACTTCTGCAGTATTTCTTATTAAAATTCTTCTATCTCTGGTCATTCTAATAGTTGCACCCATAGGACGTACTGATAAGACACCCCATTCTTTTGGTCTTCCGATAGAATTAAATTCTTCATCAGTTAGAGGTCTTGTCATACTAGCTGTTAAAGTAATGGGAAAATTGTAATTAGATTTAATTCCAAGTGATCTTAAAAACCCATTAGTAGCAAATATAATTTTTTTTGTAATTATTGTTCCATTTTTAAAATTACAAGAAATAGTATCATTTTTTTTCGACCATTTTAATAAAGTTGAATTTTCAAATAATTTAACGTTGACAGGCAAAGTATCAATCATCGCTCTAACTAATTTACCTGGATGCAATAAAATTCCTCCTTTAGTATAAAGAGCAATATTATAAAAATCTGTACCTAATTTTTTTTTTAACTCTACAGATGATAATAAATTATGTTCAAATCCTAATTTTTTAAGTGTGTCTGAAAACCTAATTAAAATTTTTTGATCTTCAATTTTAGATGAAGCAAAATATTTTCCGCACTCATTCCATTCACAATCAACTTGATATTCTTTGATAAATTTTTTAACAGAATCAACTCCTAATTTATAAATATCTGATTTTTTTTTATAATTTTCTAATTCCTTATTGGATGTAAACCCATCATTAAGTGTTGTATCAACTAAGTATCCAGAATTTCTTGCACTCGCACCCTCACCCGCTAATTGAGAATCTGCTAATATTATTTTTTGACCAGGATATAATTGTCCTAATTTCCTTGCTGCTGATAATCCTGTGTATCCCGCTCCTATAATTAGCCAATCACATTCTTCATTGGATCCCAAAGTCTTAATATTTGTCCTGTTAGTAAGATCATTTATCCAGCTACAACCATTGTCATTTACCACTTGCATCTAGAGAGATTACGATTTTTTTTTATTTTTTTAAAGGTTTTAAGAAATTAACGAAGCTTGCTTCCTCATGTCTTCTTTTTTAATTCCAGCAATTCTAACTGGTTTTTTCATAGCATCTCTTCTAAAAGGTTCGCCTAATTCTTGGTTTAAAATTACTTCTATAAATGTAGTAATTCCTTTCTTTTGGTCTTCACATGATTTTTTGATAGCGTTAGTTGTTTCTTGCATAGTTCTAACAGTTATACCTTTTAAACCACATGCATCAGCGACTTTTGCATAACTTAATTTAGGATCAAGTTCTGTACCAACAAAATTATTATCAAACCAAAGAGTAGTGTTTCTTTTTTCCGCACCCCATTGATAGTTTCTAAATATAACCATTGTTATTGCTGGCCATTCTTCCCTAGCGCAGGAGCTCATTTCGTTCATGCTTATTCCAAAAGCACCATCACCCGCAAAACCTATAACCGGTGTATCAGGGCAGCCAATTTTAGCGCCTAAGATTGAAGGAAAACCATAGCCACAAGGACCAAATAAACCTGGAGCTAAATATTTTCTTGGTTTTTCAAATGTAGGGTAGGCATTTCCTATTGCACAATTGTTTCCAATGTCACTAGATATAATTACATCATCTGGCATACCCGCTTGTATTGCTCGCCAGGCTTGTCTTGGTGACATTCGATCTGAGTCTCTTTCTCTTGCATCTTTATTCCAACTGGTACCTTGATCGTCATCCTCATGATCTAAACTAGATAACTTTTGTAACCAAGCTGATTTTGTTTGATGAATTAAATCTTTTCTTGATTGGCGATCTTTATTACCAGCATCTGAAGACAAATTAGACAAAATTTGTTTTGCAACTAATTTTGCATCACCACAAATTCCAACCGATACTTTCTTCGTAAGACCAATTCTATCTGAATTAATATCTACCTGAATAATACTGGCATTTTTTGGCCAATAATCAATTCCATATCCTGGTAATGTTGAAAAAGGATTTAATCTAGTGCCCAGAGCTAATACTACATCTGCTTTTGCAATTAATTCCATAGCTGCTTTTGATCCATTATAACCCAAAGGACCACAAGCCAAAGGATGACTTCCTGGAAAACTATCGTTGTGTTGATAGCCTGAACAAACAGGTGAGTCTAATTTTTCAGCAAGTTTTTTTGTTTCTTCAATTGCTCCTCCTATAACAACTCCTGCTCCAGCTAAAATCACTGGAAATTTTGCATCTGATAAAAGTTTTGCTGCTTTTTTAATAGCTTCAGTTCCACCCGCTTGTCTTTCGAGCCTAACAATTGCTGGTAACTCTATATCTATAACTTGGCACCAATAATCTCTTGGAACATTAATTTGTGCAGGGGCCGAACCTCTAATCGCTTTTTCTATAACTCTATTTAATACCTCTGCCATTCTAGAGGGGTCTCTAACCTCTTCTTGATAACAAACCATATCTCTAAACAAATTCATTTGTTCAACTTCTTGAAAACCTCCTTGGCCCATAGTTCTATTTGCAGCTTGAGGAGTTACTAATAAAAGAGGAGTATGATTCCAATAAGCGGTTTTAATTGGTGTTACTAAACCAGTTATGCCTGGTCCATTTTGTGCAATAACCATTGACATTTTTCCAGTTGCACGCGTGTAACCATCAGCTATTAAACCTCCGTTAGATTCATGAGCAACATCCCAAAAAGTGATACCCGCATCAGCAAATATATCTGAAATAGGCATAAATGCAGAACCAATAATTCCAAAAGCATGTTCGATACCATGCATTTGAAGAACTTTTACAAAGGCTTCTTCAGTTGTCATTTTAGTCATTAAAAAGAACTTTCTTGATAAAAAATTGTTAATTTTGTTAATTAATATATAAGATTAAATTTATTTCAAATAAAAAATCGACACATATAATGACTACAGATATTATAATTCACGACGAAAGAGATAATGTCGGAGTTGTAGTGGTTGAAAAAATAACTCCTAAACAACAATGTTCTTGTTGGATTATGGAAAACGACAAGACTATAAAAATCCAATCTATCAATGAAATTCAGCTAGGACACAAAATTGCAATGATTGACCTAAATGAGGGTGATACTATTTTAAAATATGGTCACGACATAGGCAAAGTTGTTAAATCAATTAAAAAAGGTGAGCATGTTCATGTTCATAATGTAAAAACTAAGAAGTGGTAAAATATGAAAATTCCAAAAAGTTTTTTAGGGTATAAAAGAGAAAACGGCAGAACAGGTACTAGAAATCACGTAATTATTCTACCTGTAGATGATATTTCTAACGCATGTGCCGAGGCAGTTGCTAACAATATTAAAGGAACTATGGCTCTGCCTCATTCATACGGTAGACTTCAATTTGGTGCCGATCTAGAATTACATTTTAGGACTATGATTGGAACGGGAAGCAATCCTAATGTAGCTGCAGTAATAGTTATTGGAATTGAGCCAAAATGGACAAAAAAAATAGTAGATGGTATTGCAAAAACTGGAAAACCAGTAGAAGGATTTCATATTGAACGAACTGGTGATATTGGTACGGTGATGAAAGCCTCAAAAAAAGCTCAAGAGTTTGTAATGTGGGCCTCAGAAAAACAAAGAGAAGAATGTCCGATAAGTGACTTATGGATATCAGTTAAATGTGGAGAGTCAGATACCACATCTGGATTAGCATCTAACCCAACTGTTGGTAATTTGATGGATAAGTTGGAACCATTAGGAGTTCATTTATGTTTTGGTGAAACTTCAGAACTTACAGGCGCTGAAACTGTATGTGCAAAAAGAGGTGCAACCCCAGAAGCATCAGAAAAGTTTATGAAAACTTGGAATTCATATAATAATTTTATACTTAAAGAAGCAACTGATGATCTTTCAGAAAGTCAACCAACAGCAGGTAATATTGCTGGTGGCCTTACAACAATTGAAGAAAAAGCGTTTGGAAACTTTCAAAAAATTGGATCATGCAAATTTATAGATGTATTAGAACCTGCAGAAGAACCCAAAAAAGGTAAAGGTTTATATTTTATGGATACATCATCAGCGGCGGCGGAATGCGTAACCCTTCAAGCTGCAGCTGGATTTAATATTCATTTATTCCCTACAGGGCAAGGAAATATTGTAGGAAATCCTATTGAACCAGTAATAAAATTAACTGCCAACCCATTAACTGTAAAGACAATGGGCGAACATATTGATTGTGATGTTTCAAAAATACTCTCAAGAGAAATGAATCTATCAGAAGCAGGAGATGAATTAATAAAGATAACTCTTAGAGTTGCCAACGGTAGATTAACTTGTGCTGAAGCTTTGGGTCATAAGGAATTTGTTATGACTAAGCTTTATCGAAGCGCTTAATCAAAAAATAATTTTTAATGTTATTAAAAAATTATTTGATATTTTTACCAGGTATTATTTTTACATTCATTCTTTACTCATTATCCCAAGGTTTTAATAATATTATTGGTATTGAGCTTTTAGGCTATAATAAAAGTCCAATTTCAACAGCAATGATAGCAATACTAATTGGAATTTTTATTGGAAATATTTTTAAAATAAAAAAATTTTTTATTATAGGTTTAGATTTTACTCAAAAGTATATTCTTAAATTTGGAATTATTTGCCTTGGAATACAATTAAAACCATTTGAATTTTTAGAATTTGGAAAAATAGCTATTCCACTCATAACAATTTGTATTATTTGTGTTTTAATAGTTATCAAACTATTAATCAAAAAACTTAAAGTCTCAACTAGAATGGCTTACCTAATATCAATTGGTAGCACAGTTTGTGGATCAACAGCAATTATGGCCACAGCTCCTGTGATTAAAGCAAATAAAAATGAAGTATCTTACGCGATAGCTAACATCACTTTATTTGGAATACTCTCGATGTTAATTTATCCATATTTTGCAAACATATATTTTGATAACGATCCAATGTTAATTGGATTATTTTTAGGTACATCAATTCATGAAACTTCACAAGTTGCAGCTGCAGGATTAATATACGATCAACAATTCAATAGTCCTGAAACTTTGAATTTCGCAACGGTTACAAAGTTAATTAGGAATGCTTTTTTAGTGATTATGATACCTCTTTTCGCTTTCGTCTATAACAGAGGAATGACAAAAAAAAAAAATTACTCAATCTTAGGTATTTTTCCATATTTTATCTTAGGTTTTATTGGGATGATTATTATTAGAAACATTGGAGACCAAATTTTTATTTCTACATTTAATGATCACTGGGTATATGCTGTTAATTCAATAGAAACGTTCTCTAAAATTTTTTTATCCATGGCAATGACCGCTATTGGTCTTTCAACTAACCTAAAAGATTTAAAAATTATGGGTTTTAAACCTTTTATCGTTGGATTTATCGCCATGGTAACTGCGGGGATTGTATGTGTATTGTGTTTGGAGATTTTTATAAATTTTTTGTATTAGATTTAAATAACATTTTTTTTATAAACTTAGAAAAAAATTTTCTAATTAAAGCGCCTGCAGCACCTAAAAAGATTGCAAATATTATTGAAAGTAAACCATAAGATAACGCTGATTCTTTTGAAAATTTATAAACTAATTTTGAGAAAAAATTAAGCTCAGAAATTGGTAATTTAATTATTTTTGTTTCAACATGGTAAGCAAAAAATGTATCATACGCAATTGCTATTCCAACTATTAACAAAAGAATTGCAAGTAAAGCTCTAAGACCACTGCTATTTATTTTTTCACCTAATTTTTGTCCTGTTTGAACACCAATAATTGATCCAACAACCAACAGAAATACTAACACTAGATCAATAGATCCATAATTAATTGAATGTAAAAATGTTACTATGACACTAACAAAAATTGTCACAAATAAAGAAGTGCCCGGAACTAATTTAGTCGGCATCTTAATAATATAAATCATCGCAGGCACTAAAATGAAAGCACCTCCTATACCCATAATTGCAGCGATATACCCGACGATTAAACCAATTATAATAGGTGTAAATATACTTTCATATAATTTAGAATGTGGAAATCGCATTCTTAAAGGAAGACCATGTATCCAATAATGAACATGCAATTTTTTTTTTCCTTGAAAATTTCTTTTGGCTCTGTCAATTTCACTAAGGCTTTCAACTAACATCAAGGTTCCAATAATTGCTAATATGTACATATAAGCCAATGAAATAACTGTATCTATTTTTCCAATTTCCTTAAAGTATGAAAAAGTATAAATCCCTAATAAGGTTCCAATACTACCCCCAGCCACAATCATCAAACCCATTTTATAATCTAAAGTATTTTTTAAATAATGTGTTGTAGATCCAGATACGGAGGTTGCTAAAATATTATTAGCTTCGTTTGCAACAGCATAAGTTGGTGGTACTCCTAAAAAAATTAAAAAAGGAGTCATTAAAAATCCGCCTCCTACACCAAATAAACCAGATAAAACTCCAACAATTGCACTTAATAAAAGTATTTCAACAGCATTAATATAAACTTGTGCTATTGGTAAATAAACTTCCATAATTAATTTAAAATGCTTTTTAAAAACAACTTAGTTAAAACTGATAAAAGTTCCAACTAAAATAAGAACCCAATAAGTAGCAAGTGTTAAAAAAATACCTGTTTTAAATAAGTTGCTTTTAAACTTAAATATTCTCTTAATAATTGATTTATCGGAAAATTGCATTCACAGGGAGATATACCAAGACTAAAATTTGTCAAATAAATACTATATTTTAAGTAATTTTTTTTAAATTAATAGATAGTTGCACCAAAAACTTTAATTAAAGAGTCTTCAACTCCAAGAACCAATCTTCCAAGAAATTCGCCTGGTATTTCCTTGTTTGTTTGTTTAATAAGAACCGTAACATAATCTCCTCTTCTAAGGCAGCCAAATGGCTCAAAAGTTTCTTTTAAATTTGTAATTAATTTATTATTGGCCCATTGCTTTCCAAGCTCTACTTCGTTTGCACCAAATAACATTTGAGTTGAAAAATCTCTTGTAAATCCGCCATAATCTTTGAGATTTGAAGATCTAACTAAATTATCCCACATAGGCTTTGCTATCTTAAAGATATCTTCATTTGATTTAGTCAAAAGATCCATATCAATTAAAATGTGAACTTAATTTTAGGAAGCTTTTTTTTTCTCTTTTTCATCTACAATGTGGTAGACAGGAACTTTTTCAAGAGTAAATTTTCCAGTTTTAGGGTCTCTTCTAGAAACAGTAAGGCAATGCCAATTTTGATCGTCTAGTTTTTTATAATCACCTCTATAGTAATAACCTGGCCAACGAGTTTCCTCTCTAAACATAGTGTGTTCTGTTACACATTGAGAGGTTAAAGCTCGGTGTTTTAGCTCCCAAGCTCTCATTAATTGATGATAATCTTCTGCTCCAACTTTTTCCAAATCTTCTTCAAGCCAAGCTAAAAGTTCTAAACCTTTTTTAAGCATATTAGCATTGGTCATATAATTAGTTGCGATACCACCCACATATTCATCCATAATTCGTTGAAGGCGTTGTAGTCCTTGAATTGGGGATATATAGCTTGGAGAAACTGTACCACCTGTAATCTCATTTTGCGCAACCGTATAAGTTTCTAGAGGTTTGTAAACTTTAGTCTTAAAATCCTCACATTGTTTTTCAGAAACTTTAATGCCCTCTGCTTTTTTGTCCTGGACGTATTTTACAGCAGCTTTTGCAGCTAATCTACCTTCAGTAAAAGAGCCTGATGAAAATTTATGAGCACTTCCGCCAACTGTATCCCCAGCGCCAAATAAACCATCTACAGTCAACATTCTATTATAGCCCCAGAAATATTCTGGGGGAGATAAATCTTCAGGTCCTGAAACCCAAGCACCAGAACAGGTCGCGTGACTACCCATAACATAAGGCTCAGATGTAGTTAATTCTGGATTAGTATATTTTGGATCAATATTTTGGGAAGCCCAAACTACAGCTTGGCCTACCGTCATTCCTAAAAAGTTTTCCCATCCTATCGTTTCTAAATGTGGATCCTGAAAAGCTTCAACAGTAACCATGTGAATAGGGCCTCCACCAGCCATTGTTTCTTGAATAAATGCATGATTTCTTAAACAAGTAGGAGTTGGGTGGTGATCAATATATTCACCCACTAATTCTTTTGTTTGATTATACCATTTTTTTTCGTAGTTTTCTCCATTAGCATTTTGTGTGTAAGTTTTAAGATGCAGAAAATAAGCACCAACAGGACCATAGCCATCTTTAAATCTACATAATACAATTCTATTTTCCATTTGAGTCATTTTAGCTCCAACAGCTATCGGTAATGCATAAGCTGAACCATTGCTCCAAGGTGCATACCAAGTTCTGCCCATACCTTCTCCAACAGCTCTTGGTTTAAAGATATGTGATGCTCCACCAGCAGCAACTATTACTGCTTTAGCTTTAAACACATAAAAATCACCAGTACGCATATTAAAACCAACCGCACCAGCCACTCTATTTTCTTGAGCCTCATCCATTAGTAGATGAGTAACCATTATTCTATTATAAATTTTATCTGCAGATTTTTTTGCTGCCTCAGCAACTATCGGTTTGTAACTTTCACCGTGAATCATGATTTGCCATTTGCCTTCTCTTAAGTATCTGCCGGTTTTTTCATTTTTCATCATTGGCAAGCCCCACTCATCAAACATGTGAACTGTGGAATCTACATGTCTAGCCATATCGAATCCTAAATCTTCCCTAACTAAACCCATCAAATCGTTACGAGCATACCTTACGTGGTCTTCAGGTTGATTTTCACCCCACTGCATTCCCATGTAACAATTAATGGCATAAAGACCTTGGGCAACTGCTCCACTTCTATCAATGTTAGCTTTTTCAACGCAAACAATTTTCATATCTCTACCCCAGTGTCTAGCTTCAAAAGTAGCACCACTTCCTGCCATACCCCCACCAACAATCAAAATATCACAATCCTCGTAATGAGTTTTATGTTTTGCCATTAATAATAAACTCCTTTTTTAAAAGACTCTTTAGGTATTGAGGGTAATTCACCATTAATATTTAAACCTTGCGGCTCTGAGTATAATGTTTGAGAGTTTATCTCACCTTCATTTGGCTTAGGTAATTCTGAAAGTTTAGGAATAAATTTACCCCAAGGTTTTGTTGTAATGGGTGAAACAAAGTTTTTCTCCGTTCCATTTCTAAATTTTATTTTCCATGAAATTGTTCCCTTTTCTTCTTCTCTTCTAACTCTAACACTATGCCCCATTGGAGCAAAATCAGCATAACCTCTAACATCAATTGCATGGTTTGGACACGCTTTAACGCATGAATAACATTCCCAACAAAAATTAGGTTCAATATTTACTGCTCGTCTAATATTTTCATCAATGTGCATAATATCTGATGGACAAATATCCACACAATGACCACATCCATCGCATCTAGTCATGTATACAAATGTTGACATATTTTATTTTATCTCCTTTTTTAAATTTATCATATTAATAATGTTTTGGCTGTTCTCTTTTAATACCTAAACCAAATTGTTTGGGTGCATCTGAAGGTGCTGGAAGATTATCTCTTGAACCATCTGCCTCTGCTAAATTCTTTTGAATTGCCGCACCAGGTTTATAAATCATATGAGCAAATTTTGACCAATAAACTCCGCCAAACAAAATTAAATTTGAAAGCATAAATAAAGTTAAAAATAAAAAAGATAGTGTTGTTAGTCCATTATATTGAGTGTATGACCAAGCAAGACCGAATGTCGCGCAGGCTAATAATGCCAAAACAAATAAATCAGCTTTTATAATTCTATACCAGGGATGAGCTTCGGCTGAAACATCGACTCTTAAAAATAACCAAAACCAATAACCACCTATGCAAGTTAGTATAGCTCCAACATGCCATAACATAGACCATGTTGGTGATGACATCTTTTCTGCTCCTGTATAAGAAAACACAAGAACAACTGAAGAAATCCAGAATAAAATTGTTCCATACATGCCAAGAACGTGTGCTAGTCGTCTTTTGCCAAAACCTAGTTCGGCAGTTGTGCCAATGTCATAAACAATCGTTTTGGATATTATAGATATTTTTTCAGTAGCACTAATTTCTCTAGTAGCGCTAAGTTTAGCTTTTTTAGCATTATTAAAAAAATAAGTAATATTTTTATGAATTATCATTTGGATGATTGTTCCACTTGCAATCAAAAATACCATTGCCAATATAAAACCTTGCATTACCATAGGTGAAACTGTTTCAGATAAAAATGAAAAAGGATTAATGCCGATCATAATAAATTAATAGAAATAAAAAAAATTGAACTTACGTATAGTTTATTATTATTCAAACAACAACTACTAGTCAACTAGTCATTAACGACAACTTTTATTTTATGGTTATAGTATTTTTTTAAGATATTGCTCATTTTACAACAACTTCTGATTGCCAAAGTTATCACATAATCATGCAATCAAGAACTTAAAGAAAATAAACAAGGATTATATGGATTTATCAGGAATTATTTACTGATAAATAGCACATTGTTTAGTAGCTAATAAATAATACTTAGATAATTTTTTAAAGAACTTTAAATTTTTTCTTTTCCAATTAATTTGATCAATAGTTTTAACTGAAGCAACACCTTTGCCAGACCCTATTAAAATAATCTCGTCAAATTCTTTTAATGAATTTAGAAATATATTTTTTTTAAAAATTTGTTTAATTTTAGATTGAAAAAATTTATAAGTAATTCCTAAGTAAAATCTATTAACAGGTGAATATACTTTATTATTTTTAATAAACAAAATATTTGAGGTTCCCGTTTCATAAATTTTATTGTTGGAACATAAACCGATATCCGATCTTGAGTTATCTAATTTTGACAAATGTTTTAAAATTTCTTTATATTTTAAATTTTTATATTCTGGTCTATCTCGTTTTAAATTAACTAATTTTAAATTGAAATTAATTTTAGGTTTTATTCTTTTTCTTAGAGAAATAGATATTATAGTTCTTGTCATTGCCACACGAAGTAAATGATTATAAGTTCTTTTTTTATTAACCAATTTATTAATAAGTTTTAAAATATTATTTCTTATTGAGAGCTTTATAATATTATATTCTTTAGCTGACTTTACTAAGTTATTAATATGATCTTTAAAAAATAAAATTTTTGCAGGCTTACCTAAAATCCTCATTGTTGTAAAAACACCATGATCACCCCAGAGATCCTGAAACTCAATTTCTTTGAGATCTTTAAGTTGATAAGATTTTTTTAATAAGTAAGTTACCATTGATAGTTAAAAAAGATTCAGGGTGAAATTGAAAACCATAAATTTTATCTATATTATTTTCAATGGTCATTGCAACATTAGTTTCAGCACATCTCATAGTTATTTCAAAATTTTTTGCTCGGAATGGTTCTTTTAATTTTAATGAGTGATATCTACCAACCTTAAAAATTTTACCTTTTTTAAACAATGAATTATTGGTAATAACTTTAATATTTGATTGATATCCATGATAAATTTTATTTTGCTGAATAATTTTGCCTTTCTCGCAGTGTAAAATTTGTTGAAAACCCAAACAAATTCCAATAATTTTTTTTTTACCTTTGTAATTATTATAAATATTCGAAGTTTTTGGATAATCTTTTGGACTTCCTGGTCCTGGAGACAAAACAATTACACTTGCTTTATTCAATAATGATCGATTGATTTCATTATAATCATCAAATTGTACGTCATCAAAGCTTGAAAACTGATGAACTACATTGTGTGTAAATGAGTCTTTGTGATCAATAATATAAATCATTGAAAAAGATCAATTATGGCTTTTGCTTTAATGTAATTTTCATTGAACTCATTTGTTGGATTACTATCGACCACAACACCTGACGCAACTGCAATTTCAGAATTATTTTTATAATTGAGTAGCGATCTTATAATTATATTAAATTTCATATCACCATTAAATTTAATATAACCAAAACTGCCTGTATAAATATTTCTATTTTCTCTCTCTTGATTATTTAAAAGATTTAAAGTGCTTATTTTTGGACAACCAATAACAGACCCCCCCGGCATCATCGCTTTAATTATATCAATTGTTTTTATATTTTTCTTAACAATACCACCTATTAAACTAACATAGTGGTAAAGGTCTTTATATTCTTCAACTATTTTCATTCTCAAAATTTTTACAGAGCCTGGAATACAAATTTTTGATAGATCGCTTCTTTCCATGTCGACTATCATATTATGTTCTTTTGTTTCTTTAATATTTTTTTGGAAAAAAGATAATGCTTTTTTTTTAGTAATATTTTTATTTTTTTTAAGGGTTCCAGCTATTGGTTTTGTGGTAATTTTTAGACCTTTCTTATTAATCAAATTTTCTGGTGAACAACTAATAATTGAATAATTTTTATCTTTGATCATAAATGCTTCGGGCGCAAGATTAGTTTTGGATAATCTACAAAAAAAGTCTAGAGGGTCTATTTTTGAATTATTTTTATATTTTGTACATATTTTAATCTGATACGTTTCGCCAGATTTAATCTTTTTTTTAAACTTAGCAAAAATATTTGAGTAGGAATTTTTATTTAAATTAATTTTGAAAGACTTATTATATTTTATAACCTTTTCAGGTTTGTAATTTAAATTATTAGATAATTTTATTATAGTTTCGGGTTTATAAAAAATTCCTTTTGGAAAATTTAGACTTCTTTGTTTTTTTATTTTAACACCTATTAGATTGTTCAAAATCTCATATCCAAAGAAACCAATAAACAAATCTGTTTCTTTAATTTTTGACTTAATAAAATTTATTTTTTTAACAAAGTCTTTAATATTTTTATTAGTTAAAACAATTTTTCTTGAAAAATCAGTATATAAATCAAAACCTTTGATTGATTTATAAATTATGAATGGTTTTTTTGATCTTGATATTTCTTCTAAATAATTTTTTTTATTCAATATTTAAGCCAATTGTAATCTCGAAACTGGTGTTTCTTTTATAGGTAAATGTATCAGACCAGCAAAAATAGATAATGCGATAGAAATGTACCAAGCATAATCATAATTACCAAATAAATCGTGGATTTTACCACCAAGGTATGCGCCCAAGAAAGATCCAAGCTGATGACTAAAAAAAACAATTCCGTAAAGTAGTCCTATATGTTTTGTTCCAAACATAACTCCAACTAAACCATTAGTCGGAGGAACTGTAGCAAGCCATAAAAAACCAAACATAATTCCAAATAACACGGCGATAATCGGATCAGTTGGTAAAAAAATAAATGCTGCGATTACCAATCCTCTTAAAAAATAGATAAAACTTAAGATTATTTTTTTTGGATATTTGGATGAGAGATATCCTGAAGTTAATGTTCCTAGAATATTAAATAAACCTATCATGGCTAAGATGGTCGTTGCAGTCCAATCTGGCAAACCTCTTTCTGCAACATACATTGGTATATGAGTTGCAACTAAAGCAATATGCCATCCACACACAAAAAAACCTGTTGTTAAATATAAAAAACTATTATTTCTTAGTGCTTCCCAAATAGCTTCAGAAGATGTTTGTTTATCATTAATTTTTCCACCAACAACATTTTTTGGAGTTATTAATAACAATGCTACGAATAAACCAATAACCAGAAATCCAAAAAAAATTAATAACGTATTTTCCCAACCATATTCATTTAACGTGAAACTTACAAATATTGGAGATACAAAATAACCGAAGGATCCAGCGGCAGTCACAAGACTAATAGCTATAGTTCGATTTGAGGCTGGAAAATGTTTTGCAACAATTGAAACTGGGATAGAAATAGCAGTAGAGCCTAACCCAATGCCAATTAAAATACCCATTGAGGTTACAAAATAAATTCCAGTATTATAACTTGAGTGAAGAAGCGTGATGCCTAAAAGATAAAAAATAAAACCGATAAATACAGCGATGTTTCCACCATAACGATCTGTTATAAAACCAAAAACTGGTCCAAAAAGTCCCCACATAAATAGCTGAAGACCCATTGCAAATCCAAATTGTGACAGAGTTACATTTAAATCAAGTGAAAAATCAAAATAAAACATTCCAAATGTTTGTCTTATTCCAAGTGAAATAATTACAATGGTACAAGCAGCCAATAAAGTGACTAATGCTCCTTTATTAGTAATAAATTTTTCACCACTCATTTTAATTTATTTAAGGCTTGTTTTAAATCATCAATCAAATCTTTTGGGTCTTCCAAGCCTATATGTAATCTAACTAAATGTTGATTTTTAGTTACATTCATAAATTTTCTTTTACCCGTTTCTCTGAGCTCTTGATGTAAAACTAAACTTTCAAATCCTCCCCAACTATAGCCATAACCAAATAGCTTAAGTGAATTAACAAATTTTCTTACCGAGTTAACATTATTAGATTTAATTTTAAGACCAATTAATCCTGATGCACCAGAATAATATTTTTTCCACATTTTATAGTTCAAAGAATTTTTTTTGTATGGATACAAAAGTTCAATATTTTTATAAGTAGATAAGAATTTTGCTATTTTTTGTGCGTTTTCTGAGTGCCTATCTAATCGAACATCTAGTGTTCTTAAACCTCTGGTTATTAAATATGCATCATCCGGTCCTAATCTTAAACCTATAATCTTTTCAGAAATTTTAACTCGATCAAAAACTTTTTTATTAACTGCTAAGCTGCCCCCCATAACATCTGAATGACCAGAGTAATATTTTGTTGCGGAAACGATTGCCATATCAAAACCAAACTTGATAGGTTTAAAATAGTATGGTGTAGCCCAAGTATTATCCATTGCTGTCAAGATTTTATTTTTTTTTGCTATTGAAATAATTTTTCCTAAATCTTGAAATTCAAATGAATTACTACCTGGATTTTCAACATAAATTAATTTTGTTTTATTAGTTATATTTTCTTCTAAAGTTTTTAAATCGTAAGGATTATAAATATTTGTTTTTATATTAAATTCTTTTAAAAAATCTTGAGTTAAAATTCTTGTTGGACTATAAACTGGATCTGAAATAATTATTTCATCACCAGGTCGAACTACACTAATAATAGCTAAAAAAATTGAAGCCATTCCCGAAGGGGCAACAAATACGTGATAACATTCTTCAAGTTCTGTTAATATTTTTTGTAGAACATATGTGGTAGATGTTCCGGCTCTTGCATAATCAAAATGACCTCCTGTTGGATCTTTTATAGCTTTCCTTTGCATTTTTCTTATTTCTTGCATTGACTTAAAGATTATTGTCGATGCTCTTACTACGGGCGGGTTAATTGAGTGGTTATGATAATCTTTAGCGGTATGTTTTAAAAATGTTTTAAAAGATTTTGACATAAAAAATTTGAAAAATATTTAAGACAATGCTATATCCCCTTTAATACGTCAATCAATTAAAAAATAGGATTAAATGAGTTACCCAAAAAAACATAGAGGCCGAAGAAAACAGGGTTCTAAAAAAAGAAGAGCTAAAAGAAAAAATAAAAAGAAATAGTATTTTTTACTCTTCGATCCAGCCACCACCTAAAACTTTATGACCAAACTGGTCAATTGTATAGAAAACACAGGCTTGTCCAGGTGAAATACCATCCTCTGAATTTGTTAAATTTACCTCTGCTGTGTTATTTTCCTTAAGAATAATTTTAGCTTTTAATAAACTGCCTGTTGATCTAACTTTAACAAAAATATTTTGATCAAATTCTTTTATATCAGCTAATAAATTTAATTGTTTTAAAGATATTTTTTTTTTTGCTAATTTTTCTTTTGGACCAACAATAATTTCGTTTTTATCAGAATTAATTTTAAGAACATATAAAGCTTCTTTATCTGAAACTTTAATTCCTTTTCTTTGACCTATTGTAAAATTGATTATTCCATCATGCACACCAACCACATCTCCATTTAAATTTTTAATATTTCCTTTTCGGAAAGAGTCAGGTCTAAGTTTTTGAATAACAGACGCATAATCTCCATTAGGAACAAAACAGATGTCTTGGCTATCAGGTTTATCTGCAACATTTAATTCTAATTTTTTTGCAATTTCTCTAGTTTCATTTTTTAACATTCCACCTAATGGAAATCTTAAATAATTTAGTTGTTCTCTAGTGGTGTTGAATAAAAAATAACTTTGATCTCTATTTTCATCTATAGCTCTATACATATCAGTTCTATTATTCGATGTTATAGTTTTTACATAATGACCAGTCACCAAAGCATCTGCTTTAAGATCTTTAGATACTTCAAAAAGGTCTCTAAATTTTACAGTTTGATTACATTGCACGCAAGGAATTGGCGTTTCTCCTTTTAAATAACTTTCAACAAAATTATCTATTACTCCTTGCTTGAATTTATTTTGATAATATAAAATTTTATGTTCGATATCCAATTTATTAGAAACTCTTTTGGCATCCATAATATCTTGACCTGAGCAACACTGTTTAGATTTAGCTACTTCTTTGCCCTCATCATAAAGCTTTAAAGTTATTCCAATGACATCATAACCTTCTTTCTTCATCATTGCCGCAACTGTAGAAGAGTCAACTCCACCAGACATGGCAACCACTACTTTTGTCTCTGAGGGCTTTTTATCTAATCCAATTGTGTTTAAAACTTTATTCATTTGATAGTATTTATACTTATTTACAATATAAGTTAAATTATATGATTTTAGATTTTGATCCAGGTGACAGAGTAATTAATCCAGCTCGTAAAGATTGGGGTATTGGACAAGTTCAGTCAATAATTAACTATAAAGCGACAATTAATTTTGAAAATGTTGGAAAAAAAGTCATTAATGTTAAAGAAGTTAGAATTGAGAAATTTTATAAATGAATATTAATGAGTCAAAAAAGATAACTTTAAATTTAATACAAACTTTTAAAATAGCTGGAAATGCCGCTTTAGAATTAAGAAGAAATGGACTTAAAATTCAAATCAAAGCTGACAAAACTCCAGTAACCGATGCAGATCTTGAAGTTAACAAAATTCTAACTGAAAGAATTTCACTATTAACTCCAAATATACCGATAATTTCAGAAGAAAACTCCAAGAACAAAAATATAAAAGAACTTAAAAATTTTTGGTTAATTGATCCCATAGATGGAACAAAAGACTATATAGATAACAGAGATGAATTTACTTTAAATGCTGGTTTAATTATTAACAACCGACCTTTAATAGGTATTGTCACGGCTCCTGGCAAAAAAAGAATTTTCTATGCATATAGTAAGTCAAATAGTTATGAACTCGTAAATAATAATGAAATTAATTTAAGTAATAAAAAAAAAAAGATATCAACTGAAATTAAAGCAGTAAGTTACGCTAATAAATTAAGAAATGATATTTTGGAAATCCATAAATCTAATAATATTACCTACTTCCAGAAAATGAAAAGTTCTTATAAATTTTGCGTTGTAGCAGCAGGGGAATTTGATTTGTATGCCGCAGAACCAAGAGCCTCTGAATGGGATATTGCTGCAGGTCATGCAATATTAGAACATTCTGGAGGTCAGGTTACAGATTTTGATGGGAATGAAATTTTATATGGCAAAAAAGATTTTAAAAATCCAAGCTTAATTTTAAAAAGTAAGAATATTTTATAATGAATGAACAATTAAGAATAATATTAATAATTATTGTATCGGTATCAATTTTTGGTTTATTAGTATTTGTTTTTGTAAGAAATTTTATCAGAAGTAAAACTAATAATTTAGTTAAAAAAGAAAAAAATAAAACTTAAAGTAAATTAATTATTTTAAGATATTCGTCCTTGTTAATGTCCATTATTTTTTTTGAGGTTTCAAAATCAAAACCATTTCTAGCAAGTAAGGATATATCTTTTTTATAAAACAAAGGTCTATTATCTTCATTTCGTGCTGGTCCAATCCTTTTTTTTTTACAAAGTTTTATTGCTGAAAAAAAATCTTGATCTAAATTTTCTTCTTTAATTTTATTTACTGTATCTTTAATAAATTGGTTTTGAATTCCTTTTCCTAACAAATAATTTCTAATCTTATTGATTGAGCTACCTCTTTGAATCATACTTTTTGCTTTGCTTTCTGAATAAAATTTATCATTAATAAATTTATTTTTCTCTAGATCGGATAAAACTACGTCTATTAGAGCAACTATGTCTTGTTTTTTAACATTGGTAATTGAAGTTTTAAGATATTTTTTTAATAAATAAGTTTTAAGTTGTTGTTTGGACGGAGCGTATTTTTCGGTATAACTGAATGCAAAATTACGCATTTCCTCGACGGTAGCGGTTAACGTTTTTTTTCTATTTCTTATAGGAATCATTAGTGAATTTAATATAATATAATCCTATGTACGAACAAATTTATAACTATTTAACAATAGAAACTCTTTATTACTGGATAAATTTAGGGGTATTGCCCTTTTGGTTATTGTTAATTTTTTTTCCACAATCATATCTATGTAAGTACTTTGTAACTTCAATATTTCCTATTTTTCTTTTGGGCGCTTCTTATATTTTAATGTTCTATAAATCTTATACGAACCTATATGATTTTAGTAATAATTTTAGTCTTTATCTAAGCTTTAATAATTTAACTAGTTTATTTTCAAATAGTTCATTTTTAATAATGTTTTGGATCCATTTTTTAGCGATTAATTTATTTGTTGGTAGCTGGATTGTCACAGATGCACAAAAATTTCAAATCAATAAAATTCATTTAATCATACCTCTGGTTGTAACGTATTTAATTGGACCTGTTGGTTTATTTTTTTATTGGTTTATTAGAATATTCTACGCAAGAAGAATAAATCTATATGATTAAATATATAAATTTTTTTAATCCTCGTTTTATATTCTTAACTAGTGTATTTAAAAATGTTTAAAATGTAAGATAGTTTAAATTGCTCAATAGAAAAGTTTTTATCTTAAATTATTTTAAATTTACTACGACTCATTGCACTAAATCCACCTTCAATATGAGATACTTTTTTAAAACCCATGTCTTTTAATGATTTAGCTGCTAAGGCTGATCTTAAACCTCCAGCACAAAATAAAACCATTTCTTTATTAATGTCTAATTTACCTTCTCTAAAATACGGACTACTAGGATCCAACCAAAATTCAAGCATGCCCCGTGGAATATGATGAGAGTTTTCAACACGCCCTTCATTTTCTAATTCACGAACATCTCTAATGTCAATAATATTACACTGAGCATCACTCATCATTTGAAACGCTTCGTTAACGTTTATTGTCTTAATCTCTTTGAGAGCTTCAGAAACTAGAGTTTGTGATGATTTAATGTTCATATTAATATAATTGTTTATAACATAAAATTTTATTATTTATGAAAAAAATTTTTATAAAAATTGCACGATTGCTAGGATATGAAATTATAGATCAAAATAACTTTACATCACCTACACTCAATAAAGAGTTGAATGAAAATCTTTCGATCATTAATAAAAAATCTATTGTTTTACCATTAGGAGAAGTAAAAATTATCAAAAAAGTTAAATCCGTTCTAGTTATTTTAAGAATGAATACAGAGGTTCAAATTTGGGATCAAAATAAAAAGAGATTATTTGAACAGCCCAAAGTAGAATACTCAATTAGATCTTTAAATTCATTAATCAAATCAACTAAATTTTGTAAAAGCAAATATCCAAAGATAAAATTTAAAATAATTGTTATAGATGACAGCTCTAAAGATAAAAATCTTATAAAAATAAAAAAATTATCAAAAGATAACAATATTGATATTGTTAAATTAAATCACAATAAATATATATCCATTATCAAAAAACAAAAAACAAAAGAAACATTCTCAAATCTTGCAAGTTTATTACAATCCTTTGAGATGGGTAAAACTGAAGATTCAGATTTATTATTCTTTGTTGAAGACGATTATCTACATTTTGAGTCAATGATGGAGGAAATGATTGCTACTTATGAAAGAATTGCCTCTCAACTAGAAAGAGATATTTTCATGTGTCCATCAGACTATCCTTACCTTTATACGAATAATAAAAAAACTAATATTTTAATAGGAAGTAAGCGTCATTGGCAAACAATTGATAGAACACTTTGTACTTTTTTAACAAGTAAAGAATTATTAAAAAAATACTGGAAAAATTTTTATCAAACCTGTCTCGATCGACATGATCCTTTTGAAAAATATTTAAATAAAATGTATAAAAATGAAATTTGTATTTCACCACTTAAAAGTTTATCTTTACATTTAACAAATGTAAATTCAGATTATGGTTTAGCACCCTTTATAGATTACAAAAAATTATGGAAGGAAAATAAATTATAATGTTAAAAATAAATTCCAAAGCACCTAGCTTTTCATTATCTTCAACCGATGAAAAAAATTTCACATTAAAAGATACGATTGGTAAATATGTTGTGTTATATTTTTATCCAAAAGATGATACACCTGGATGCACTATTGAAACTGTTGATTTTAATAAATTGCTACCAAAATTTCAAAAACTAAATTGTGAAATCTACGGTATTTCAAAAGATACCATAAATTCTCACAATAAATTTAGAGATAAATATAAAATAAAATTTAATTTATTAGCAGACGAAGAAATAAAAGTTCTTAAACAATATAAAGTTTGGGCCATGAAAAAATTTATGGGTCGAGAGTTTTTGGGTATTCTTAGAACTACATTCCTAATTGATCAAAATCGTAAAATTATAAAAATCTGGGAAAATGTTAAAGTAAAAGATCACGCAAAGGAAGTTTTAGAAACACTCGAAAATATTATCAATAAGTAAAAAAGACCCTATTTTTTAAATTACGAAATAACTAATGTTGATATAGAAAAATTGGTATGCAGAATCTGCATTTTAACAACCTTAATGTTTAATCGCATTAAGGTTGTTAAAAAATTACTTATTTATTGAATACTTCTTTTAAAGCTTTAGCAGGCAAGAATTTAACTTTTTGTGATGCGCCGATTTGAATTTGCTCACCTGTTCTAGGGTTTCTTCCAACTCTAGCCTTACGTTTAGCTACTTTATATGTACCAAACCCAGCAATTTTTACATTATCATCACCTTTTAATGCATCTAAAATTGTTGAGGTAATGGTGTCAAAAGTACGTTCTGCATCAGCTTTGCTCATATTTAATTTGCCAGAAAGCTTTGCAATTAATTGTTTTTTATTCATTTTAGCTCCGGTTGTTGATAATTGACCTTATTTGTCATTAATGTTGAAATATCAAGCTTTTTTTTAGTGTTCTAAAAAATAAAACACACAATATGTTGTATTTATCAAATAAACGTTGATTTTACTTATTTTTGATAATTAAAATGATTTCAATTAATTGAATAAACCAAGGTCTTTTAGATCATTAAATGTCGTAAAAAACATCAATGATCCCAATAAAAACATACCGATTCGAAAAAAACCTTCTTGAGTTTTTTGCGATAAAGGGCGACCTAAAACTTTTTCAATTCCATAAAACATTAAATGTCCACCATCTAACATAGGAATAGGAAATAAATTTACTAAACCTAAACTTATTGAAATATAAGCCATTATCGAAATAAAAGGTAAAATACCGATTTCTGCAACTTGTCCTGTAATCTTTGCAATTCTAATTGGTCCACCTAATTGAGAAGTATCACCAGTACCTTTGATCATCGTCCAAATATATTTAAGTGAAGAACTACAAACAAAATAAACTTCTTTGATAGAATAAATTAAAGCTTGAGCTGGGCCTAATTTTACATGGTTAATCTCATTATTATAAGCGCCAAGTTTAATCCCGACCATTCTTTTATTAATTTTATTACCTAATTCATCATCACTTAAGACCATATTAGGTTTTATTTTTAATAGATAGTCGCCATCGGTTCGTTTAACTTTAAAATCAATAAAATCACCCGTGGATAATGTGATAAATTTTGAAACATCCATAATTGATTTAACTTCATTATTATCAATTTCTAAAATTATATCATTTTGCTTAAGTCCACCGACCATGGCCGGACTATCTTTGTCTATTTCATTGATCACTGCAGGTGTAAAATCTTTACCGATAAAGGTATAAATTGAAAAAAAGATCAAAATTGCTAATAAAAAATTAGCCAACGGACCGCCAAACACAATTAAAGCTCTTTGATATAAAGGTTTTAAAACAAATAACTTATCTTGATCTTCTTTATTATATTGTTTTAAAATTTTCTCTTGATCAGCTTGTGAAAATACATTTCGATCGCCAAAAAATTTAACGTAGCCCCCAAGCGGGATCCAACATATTTTCCAGCGTGTACCAAATTTGTCATTCCAACCAATAATTTCTTTACCAAAACCAATTGAAAAATCAGTAACCCCTACTCCATATTTTCTTGCAAAATAATAATGTCCGTACTCGTGAATAAATACAACTACTAAGATTAAAATGATAAATGGAATAATATAAGTTAACATAGTTTAATTTTATAGAGTTTTAAATTAATCTCAACATAGATTATCAGTAATAGTGACATTTTTTTCAGTTTTTTATTTATTCTATTTTGAGAGAATATGAAAAAAATTTAAAATTTTAATTATTTTTTAACTTTATCGGTTTGCCATATGAATTATTTTGCTTAGTTCCTTGACTTGCTAACCAAATAATCAGAGGTATTATACCAATTATAGTAATTGCAATTAATAACCACCAACCAGATTTTCCGACATCGTGAAGACGTCTTGCGGCTACAGCAAGCGATGGAAAAAAAGTTGCAGCAACGATTAACCAATACATGGTTCCATAACCACCAGCATATCCAGTTGCTGCGTCTGCAACATTTCCTAAAACGCCTAACAAAAGACAAAACAGATAAAACCACCAATATTCTGACCTTGAGGCCCTGCCATTAAAATTAAAGTAATTTGCAAAACAAGCGGAGATTGATTGACCCATATTCATTGTTATAACTCTAATTATTAGTCTTTAATAAGTCAAATTTATTTGAAATTAGATAAATAAATAATCGTTAAAATAATCAAAACTATAACAATCCACCGTTAGATTGGTTAAAAATTGTTTTAGTTTAGAGTTAGTTGCTAAAAAAGCAGGAAGAACTAATAAAAGAACTCCTAACACATATACCAAATGAAGTAATTGATCCATAATGTTTAAATTGATTATTTAATATTATGAAAAACTTTTACGAACATTTAAATTATCTTTTTAAACTAATATTAAAATTGATTAAATTTTTTACTTATCGGAGTAAAATACAAAAAGACGATTAAGGCGCCATTTAAAGTAGCTGACAAGCCTTCAATCACATAAGTCAGCGGATCTGCTGCTAATGGTCCAGTTAAAAAGCCCATTAAAATTAAAATAACAAAGGTGATAATATAAATTTTTTTTCCATTTTTTTTAAAGTTATACAAGAGATAAAGACTAAACAAATTAACTAGGGAAACAATCAACATAAAAATTGAAGCAGCATATAAACTAGACTCATTATTCCACCACTGAGGAAAATTGATATTATTAAATTCCTGGACCTCACTGGACTCGTAATAAAATGTTGAAATAAAATATAAAAATAAAAGAAAAAAATACCAAAGAATTGTTCTTTTAAAGGATTTTTCTAAATTCATAATACAATCATATCTTATTTTACAAAAGATAAAAATAAAAGTATTAAAGCATAATGGTAAATTAATTCTTTTAATTAGATAATTTTATACTAAAGTAAAATAAAAAAAATTATGAATACATTTGATGATAGAAAAAAAGGTTTTGAAAGCAAGTTTGCTCTAGATGAGGAAAAGTTATTTAAAATTAATGCAAGACGTAACAAACTTTTAGGGCAATGGGCTGCTGATAAATTAAATAAAACTAATCAAGCTAAAGAAGATTATGTTTTACAAGTAATAAAATCAGATATGGCCGAGCCTGGTGATGAAGATGTTTTTAGAAAAGTTAAAAAAGACTTAGCTGAAGCTGGCATTAATAATATCGACGATGAGATTAGAACTAAAATGAATGAATTTATGGAAATTGCAAAAGAATCGATTGCATAAATTTTCTTTGAAGTTTTATTGATAAAAAATCTAATAACTATTTGGTGTTTTGCCAGCAATATAATCCATTAGCGCTAATAAAACTCCAGAAACTAAAAAGACTACATGAATAATTATTTGCCATTTTAAATCTCGATCGGACTGGGTTCCTAAATCCATAAAAGACTCCAATAAATTAATTCCAGAAATCGCAACTATTGAAGCGATTAATTTTAATTTTAATCCGCTAAAATCAATCTTACCCATCCACGATGGTTTATCTGTATTATTTTTGGCAGATTCAATTTTTGATACAAAATTTTCATAACCTGAAAACAAAATCATCAAAACTAAATTACCAATTAAAGCCATGTCAATTATATGTAGAACAAATAATAATAAGTTTCTCATATCCATCGAAACAAATGCCGGAATATTATGAATAAATTCTTGAACAACTTTAAGCATAATGATCGCTAATGAAATTGAGAGCACTACGTACACAGGTGCCATAAACCAACGACTGGCAAACATAGAAGACTCTAGTTTTTTCTCAATATTTTTGATTACGCCAATTTTTTTGATCATAATTAATATTTTATTTAATTGAGTCACCCAACATTACAAAAAACTACAACTTAATGCTAGTTATTTATAAAGTTTAATAAACCCAATTAAATAAAATATTAATCCTGCATTCGTAATAGGTGTTATTGCGTTAAATTTATCAGATAATTTGTTATAAATATTAATTCTTTTAGTAGATAGTTTTAATAGTAAAATATATCTTATTAAAAACTAAAGGACTAAAAATGGAAAAAGAAATGCTAGTAGTCGTAAAATTCAAAGACAATATGTTTAATAAATTTATAAATTTTGTGAATTCAAACGAGGGCTTGGAAGAAAGAAGAAAATTTGCAACAGTTGAGAAAAGTATTTCTGGTTCCGCATCTGATAAAAGATACGCTTTTTTTAAAATGTTTATTCACGACGAAGAAGCTTTACATGGCTTCTTAAGAGGCAATAAAATAACAAAGCCTATTATGGACGAAACTCTTGAAAGCTACACAGTTTATAATTTAGAAATTGCTAAACACTTTGGATTTATCTAAAAATTAAATAAATTGTATTATATATTTAATTTATCGCGAAGAGTGTAATACCAAATTGCTAATTTAAAGTAGAATAATCGTAAACTTGGAAAAATAAATTTTTTAGGTAAACCTTGATAAATTTTAGATATATCAAGATCTTTACTGTTTGATGAAAAAACTAGTTTAGATAATTGCTTGCCAAACCAAGGCGCCGAGCCAACTCCAACACCATTATAGCCAAAACCATAATAAATTTCCTCTTGATCAATCTTACCAATAGAAGGTGCAAGTTTTTGTGATAAGGCAATAAAACCTCGCCAGCTATATTCAATAGAAACATTAGCCCATTTAGGAAATATTGCTTTAAATTGCTTTTCCATATCTTTTGATTTTTCTTTACTAGACTGATCGCTACCAGTTAAGTCACCTCGCATTCCAAAGAGAATACGATTATCTTTGAGTTTTCGATAATAAGCCAAAAGGTTCTTGGTATTAACAATTGGGTTCAATGTTTTAAAATTGTGCTGATCAAGTTCTTGTTCGGTTAATTTTCTAGTTAAAATAATATTTGAAATCACTGGCAAAATTCTTGAATTTAATTGAGGAATTAAACCTTCTTGATAGAACCCATTAGTTGCAACAACAATTTTCTTAGCATTAATTGAACCTTCTTTAGTTTTTAGAATATACTTACCCGAGTTCTTTTCAATTTTATTAATAAAAGTATTTTGAAATATTTTTAATTTTTTAGATAAAGCAAATTGTGCCATACCGTTTACAAATTTTATAGGATTAAGAGCAAAACCAGGCTTATAAGAAAAAGCACCAAATTGCTCAGTGCCACCATGGCCAATAGCTTCAAACTCATCTTTTGAATAAATTTCTGTTTCAAGACCAAACTCATTTTTATAAAGTTCTGCTTGCTCTTTTAAGTCATTAAATTTTTTAGGATGGTGCGCTACTACTAAATTAGCATCACCGGTGATATCACAATCAATATTATATTCAGAAATTATACTTCTAGTATATTTTGCAGACTCAATTGAATCTAAATAAAAATTTTTTGTTTCTTCTTTGCCGTATTTTTTAACCATTTTATCAAATGGTAATTTGCTCGGTGGGAAACTACAAAAGCCTGCATTTCTCGATGATGCACCCCAACCTATTTTTCCAGCTTCAACTAAAATGACATCTAACTGATAATTTTTAATTAAGTTAATTGCACAAGATAGACCTGTGTAACCACCACCAATAATTACAATTTCACAATTAATATCTTTAGTTAATTTTTCTAAATTTAAATTAACTTTGGTTGTATCTTCCCAATAACTCTTAACCGGGGAATTAAATTGGTACATATCGGAGTGATAAAGATTTTTCATTTTTTTAATTTTAATAAGTCACTTACTAAACATATATTTTAACGTTTGGCATTTTTTAAAGTATTTGTTGGATAACGATTAAACTTTAGACCGTTATTTGGTATTTGATAATAATCTAATTTATTTTTAGTAAATATATTCATTATCGTCTTAAGTTTTAGTGGTTTATCAAACATCCCTGCGGCAATGGAAATTTTTTTAGTCTTTAAAACTTTAAAAAATATACTCGCGCCACATTTCCCACAAAAACCTCTTTTAGCTCTTTTTGATGACCTAAACCATTTCAGATTATTTTTTTTGATAAACTTGATATTTTGTTCCTCAATTTTAGTATAAGCTCCATAATGCCCGTGTGTTTTCATGCAATGACTGCAATGACAATTTATTATATTTCTATGATTACCTTCGGTGCGAAATTTAATACTTCCACATAAGCAACTTCCTTCAAGAGATAAATTTTTCATTTTATATAATTAACTTTTTTTTTGATTTTATACTAATTTACAGGTAATTAAATATAACGATCAAATGAATAATTTAGCTCTATTCTTTTTAACCATTTTATGCTGGACACCTGCCTGGTACATCATTAAATTTCAATTAGGTTACGTAGATCCATTAATTTCAGTGTTTTATCGATTTTTATTAGCGTCCTTACTTATTTTTGGCTATTTAATCTTAAAAAGAAAAAATTTAAAATTTTCTGTAAATCATCATATTTGGTTTTTTATTTTTGGAACGTGTATTTACTCGATCAATTACGTTTTCTTTTATATTGCAAATATTTATGTCATCAGTGCTTTTCCAGCAGTTATTTATTCAGCTTCTATCATCATGACCATCATGGGTGAATGGTTAATATTTAAAAGAAAACCAACTGGTAAAACTTTAATTGGCGCTAGCATTGGTATGTTGGGTATTATTATAATATTTAACAATGAAATTTTTAATTTCACTTTAGATAACAGGGCTCACCTTGGTTTATTTTTTGCTTTTGTTGGAACTTTAGCTGCATCTGCTGGTAATATAATACATCAAAGAAACACCAATAATAATTTTCCACTTATTGAAACGATTGCGTATGCTACGTTCTATGGTGCTATAATTACTTTGTTGTTTTCTCAAATAAATCATACACCCATATTATTTGAATATAGCTTTAGTTATATTACCTCTTTAATTTATCTCTCGATATTTAGCACCATATTTGCTTTTATCTTTTTTTTAAAGTTGATAGACAAAGTTGGCTCAGGAAGATCAGCCTACGTTTCCGTGGTCATGCCACCAATTGCTTTATTAATTTCTACTTATTTTGAAAATTTAGAATGGCAATTAGATTTAATTATAGGATTGCCTTTTTTATTAATTGGAGCAATTTTAGTTATTAAACAAAAAAATTAAAATTATTTCTTAGTTACTGGTATTGACCTGTAACAGGATCTGCGTTGTTTACATCTTCTTGTGTTACTTCACGCTCACACTGACAACTATCAAACCATGAATTACCTAAGCTTGTTGTCTCACTTCCAAGACCCAATTCTTGTTGCAGCTGTTTGACTTGTTGATCAAGAGCCTCTTTTTGAGGCACATCTACCTCAAGACCTGCGAAGACATCCTGGTTCATTTGAAATTGTCTTGTTTCTAAGTCCCTCAATCCCATAACTTTTACACCAAGATCATAGTCACCGTTTCCTACCAATGCTATTGAATTTCTAACCGAGGCATTAAAATCTTCCGCTAGATCAGCAACAGCATCTGCATCAAGAAATTGACTAAATTCTATAAATTTAGCCATAATTGAGCCAGGATTTTCATCATAAGAAGCTATAGCTTTTACCATTAACTCTGTTGAAACCGCATCTCCACCAAATCCTTGAGTTTTAGCACCTGATTTTTCCATAATATTTTTAAATTGTCCAATATTTAATGCTATTTGATTAACTGTTAAATCTCTTTTTGCTTGTGTGGTATAAGCCCAGGCTCTTGTCACCCCCTCGTCTACATTTCCATTTTTTGAATCTTGATCTTTAATTATATTATTTAAATTAGACATGGTTAATCCAAGATCTTCAATTGGATCATTGGTTGCTATTTCGATTTCTGTTTTTAATTGAGCTTGCAATAAAACATCTTCTTCTGCTTTACTTAAATCTAAATTACTTATTTCTTTTTTTTCGGCTAGAATATCTTTTAAAACATCATCAGAAGTTATCTTCTTATTTAAATCTTGTGTTTGCTGCTCATCTGACCCTTCGGTTGTCTCATCGTTCTCATCATCACTTTCTAAACTAAAAAATTCTTCCATTTTATCTTTTATGGCTTCATTTTGCTTTGAACCGTCTTTAAAAGCTTTATCACCGGAATCAGAAATGAGATCTGTTATTTTGGCTATTTCATAAGTTTCAAATTCAGTATCTGCTAAACTGTCTATATATTCTACCGACATATTTACAACTGCTTCGCTAATATTTTTTTCATTTTGCCATTCTGGATTTGAAAAAGCTATCAGCACTTTAATAAAATCTTCAGGTGCAAGACCATTATGAAATGCTATATCTTCTTCTGGATTTGTTTTGCTAACAGTTACTGGTAATTCGAGTAATGGAGCGCCTTCTTTAAAAATATTATGACCAAAATAACCTGGTACTTTTATAGGATTGCCGCTTTGATCTAATTTTACAGTAGGCCAAGGCTCAAGAGAGTCCTGGTCCAAGTTCTCAGTTGTCTGCACATTTGAATCTTCAGGCTGCTTCTCCTGTGAGTCTTCAGGAACCTCTTCACCTTCTGGAGCTAAAGTGGGATAAAGTGAATTCCAATAGTCATTCAAAGCTTTTTGAAAATCCAGATAACTTGGTCTTTTGATTAGTTTTCCATTTACATCTATTTTGCTTCCATCGAAATTACGTTGTACCGCAAATGCTTCGCTAGTAACAAATATCAAAAAAACTATTATAGTTAAAAATTTGTTATTTATAATCATTTATATAAATTATATATAAATTTCTTATAATTTTAATTATTTTTTATTTAAATAAAATATATATATATAAAATATTATTAATTAGTTAAACCCTGAATAAGAGATATGCTGTTATTGGTTGGTTTATTAACGTCTTTTGAAACTTGATAAAAAATAAGATCTGGTTTTTTACATTCTTTTAAAAAACTAGACCCTTGTAATTCTAAGTTTAAATATCGATTAACATCTGCTTGATTGAGAATAGCTGGTTGTCGGTCATGAATATCTTTTATATTTGCTTTAGCAGCTTCGGTAATTAAACAAAATTGATCTTCTTCATAAATACCTGCGATATAGAGAAGTTTTTTATCTTTTCTTAAAAAATAGTGAGGAGTTTTTTCTTGTTCTACCCTTTTCCATTCATAAAAACCGTCAGCAACCACAACACATCGATGAAGTTTAATTAATTTTTTAAAAGAAATTTTGTCATCAATAGTTTCTAATCTTGCATTAATTAACGCTTTATAATCTTTTTTTTTTGCCCAACTGGGCACTAAGCCCCACGTTAAATTCTCTAAAGTATTGCCATTTTTGTATTTTTTAATAACCGGAAGTTTTTGATATGGGTGCGCATTATAATTTTCTTTATCTTCCACTTGAATAGCTGACTTAACAAGCTTTTCAGTTTTCGACACCGGGTTAGTTATAACGTATCTACCACACATAAGTTTAATGTTTTCACAATCAAAATAATTAATTTTTAATAATGTCTATCCAATTTTTAATTTCACAAGTTCGATTATCAAAATCTAATTTTTTATCTTCGGCTTCTATATAAGAAAGATGTTTTTGAAAATCTTCTTCACTTTTAAAATATTTATTTTGAAGAATTCTTTCTTTTCTTGCATTCGATAGATTAATCATTTGATAATATTCATAGTCTGGATGATATTGAAAACCCCATATTTCAGATTTACCTGATTTAAAATATAATCCCATAACTTTATTAACATCATTACTTGATAAAATTTCAGCATTTTTTGGAATTTCACAAACCTCATCATAATTAAATGCTGGTGTATTAAAAATATTTTTTTTATTTTTATAAACTAAATTAGTTTTACCCTCTTGGTTAATCTGTACATTAGATGCAATTCCAATATGAGCGCCATTAATTCCCCTACCAACCTTACCACCAGCAGCGGTTGAACAAACTTGTAAACCCCAACAAATGGCTAGAATTTTTTTATTTTTGTTAAAACAATTTGATGCAAAATTAATATGTTTTTTAATTTCATCGGTCATGTCATTAATTCTTAATGCACCTCCAGTAAAAGCTACACCATCAAATTTATTGATATTGTTTAATGCTTGACTGGTCATGATGTCGTTACCAGGATTAATAATTTCAATATTGCTCCCTGGCTCTAATTTAAGTAATAGTTTTTTTAAATTTTCTGAAGCAGTTGAACCTGCTGCTTTAATAAAAATTTCACTATCTTTTCTGATGTTTCCTTCAACAATTAAAATATTTAAATTGTTAATCAATTTTTTAGAATAAAGTTCCTGACATACTATGTTCGTACATAGTTTTCATGTCTGCTAAAACTAATTTCTTTGGGTTGCCACCGGTTGATGGGTCTTCAAGTGCCATTTTTGATAATCGATTTATATCAAAATCTTTTTCCATTATTACTTCAGATAATTTATGAGGCATTTCCAGTTGTTTTCTTAAATCTAAAACCCAATTGATAAAGCCATTAAATGAACGATCTTTCAATTCTAGATAATGGCAGATTTTTATAATTTTTTGCTCAATTACATCTTTATTAAAAGTTAAAACGTAAGGCATAAATATAGCATTCGATAATCCATGATGAATATTATTTACGGCATTTACTGGGTGACTTAGAGAATGAATGGCGCCAAGTCCTTTTTGAAATGCAGTTGCGCCCATACTTGCAGCGGTTAACATATTCATTCTTGCTTCAATATTAGATCCATTTTTAAACACTATCAGTAACCATTGATTTATTAATCGCATTCCTTCTAAAGCAATACCATCAGCCATCGGATGAAATCCTGGGGCGCAATAAGCTTCTAAGTTATGTGCAAGAGCATCCATCCCTGTTGCAGCGGTAATGTTAGCTGGTAGACTAATTGTGAGAATTGGATCAAGGATTACTACTGATGGTAAAAATTTTGGATGGAAAATAATATTCTTAACACCTGTTGCTTCATTTAAAATAACCGAAGCTCTTCCAGCTTCTGAACCAGTTCCTGCTGTTGTTGGTACTGCAATAATTGGTGCAATTTTATCTGAATTAGCTTTAGTCCAATTATCGCCAACATCTTCAAAATCCCATATCGGCAATGATTGTCCTGACATAAAAGCAATTGCTTTACCGACATCTAAACCACTGCCACCACCTAAAGCTATTACACCGTCACATTTATTTTTTTTATAAAATTCAACACCTTCGTTGACATTGGTGCCAGTGGGATTGCCGACAACATTAGAATAAATTTCAACAGGAATATTATCACTTTTTAAGCTCTGCAAACTATTTAAAATAATTTTAGTTTTTGCTAAACCACTGTCTGTTACGAGTAATGGTTTTTTAATATTTAATTTTTTACAAGCTAAACTTAAATCGTTAATTCGATTTTCACCAGCCCAAATTGTGGTTGGATAATTCCAATTATATTTTTGCATATTATAATTTTGGGTTTGTATAAAAATTATTATAATATATCAATTTATCAATTAAATTTAATAAAAATTTTTATGTTTAAAACTATTACACCGGTTGATAACACCGTTTATATTGAAAGAGAGTATGACACAGCTAAAATTGAAGATACTCTAAACAACTCAATAAAAGCCCAAAAAGCGTGGGCTAGTTTAAGTGTTAAAGAAAGAGTTGTTTTAATTTCAAATTTTGTCAGTGATTTTTTAAAACGTGATAAAATTATCATAGAAGAACTCACCCGACAAATCGGTCGGCCGATTTCACAAGCTGCTGGAGAACTTAGAGGTTTTAAAGAACGTGCAGACTACATGCTAGCAATAGCTGAAAAAAAATTAGCTGAAATTAATGTCTCAAAAGATAGCAATTTTACTAATTATATAAAAAGACGACCCTTAGGATTAGTTTTTATTATTGCACCTTGGAATTACCCTCTTTTAACAGCAGTAAATTCTCTTATTCCAGCTCTAGCTGCCGGAAACTCAGTAATTTTAAAACACTCAGCACAAACTCCTTTATGCGCTGAACAATTATATCAGTCTGCTAAAAATACTCTGCCTAAAGATGTGTTTAATTATCTACACCTCACTCATCAAGATAGTTTAAAAATAGTCTCAGATAAAAGAATTAATTTTATCTCTTTTACTGGTTCCGTTAAAGCGGGCTACGAAGTACAAAAAGCAACGCATACCAAATTCATCAATGCAACCCTAGAATTAGGTGGCAAAGATCCAGCTTACGCAAGATACGATTGCGATTTAGAAAAAACTGTTGCAAATTTAGTCGATGGTTCTTTTTATAATTCTGGACAATCTTGTTGTGGAGTTGAAAGAATATACGTTGATGAAAAAATTTATAATAATTTTTTAGAACTATTTATAGCCAATACGTATAATTATAAACTGGGTAACCCCTTAGATACAGAAACTAACCTTGGCCCTGTAGTAAAAATATCAGCGGCTGAATTTATTCAAAACCAAATGGATGCTGCAGTAAAAAAAGGTGCGAAAAAAATGATTGATGAAAATAAATTTAGTTTTCCAAAACAACATAAAAATTATTTAGTACCGCAAGTTTTAACTAATGTAAATCATGATATGGATTTTATGATGGAGGAAACTTTTGGACCTTGTGTTGGGATTATGAAGGTCAAAGACGAGCATGAGGCGATAAAATTAATGAATGATAGTCCTTATGGCTTAACTGCTTCGATTTGGACCAATGATATTGAAATTGCTAAAAAAGTTGGCGATCAAGTTCAAACAGGAACTTTTTTTATGAACCGTTGCGATTATCTTGATCCAGCATTAGCTTGGACTGGAGTTAAGGAGACTGGAAAAGGATGTTCTTTGTCTGAAATGGCTTATGAAACCCTTACGGCTCCAAAAAGTTTTCATCTTAGAAAGCAACAATAATATAAAACTTACTTTTAATGGTAAATCTGCAATTGTTACTGGTGCTGCTGGCGGGATGGGCTTAGAAATCTCATCTAAGCTTTCTCAAAACAATATCCAAGTTTTAATGTTAGATCTTCGAAGCCCTTCGAAAGATTTTTTAATTAATAATATAAATTGTTCATTTCAAAAAGTAGACACTACTATAATTACACCAAGTTAAAGTCAATAATTGAGGCATTTTATAAAAAAAATAAAAAAATTGATTATTTAGTTAATACCACTGGAGTATTATGGTTTAATATGGACGTATCTTCAGTAGATATTGAGCCTAAAATATGGGATCAAGTTTTTGCAATAAACCTTAAATCGATGATGTATCTGTCGAAAATTGTAATTCCAAAAATGATTAAAAATAGTTTTGGTTCGATGGTTCATATTTCTTCAATAGATGCTTTATCGGGTGACGATAAACCACAAGATGCATATGGTTCATCAAAAGCTGCTATGATTAGGTTATCAAAATCTCTAGCAATTCAATTTGCTTCAAAAAATATTAGATCAAATATTATATTACCTGAACCAATTGATACTGGTATGCAAAAAAGATGGAAAAAAAATCCTTTAGCGAAGAAAAATTTAGAAAAATTTATACCTCTTCAAAGAGTTGGAAAACCAGAAGATATTGCAAATACATCGATGTTTTTATTGAGTGATCAAACAAATTACATAACTGGCACAGAAATTATTGTTGATGGTGGCATTACTTCTAAGCCTTAATTTTAATATTTTAAGCAACTATTTAGCGAAGATTAAAAACAGTTTTTTATTATTCTTAAGTAAACGCCTAACAACTATATTTCTCATTATTATTTTAATAACTAAAAATAACAAATCAAAGTTTCTACTATTAAGTGTTTTAAAAATACCTGCGAATCATTTAAATATTATACATGAGGTGGTGTAGGGAGACTGAAACCACCTCTGCTTTAAAAAACTTTCTGTAATTTATTTAGTACTAAATTTAATTTATCCTTTGGATAATTTTTGCCCTTTTTAACCCATACTGAAAGTGGCCAGGTATAATCATTTTGATATCTTGCAATAATATGAATATGCAATTGCGGGACAATATTACCTATTTTTTCAACATTTAGCTTTGTTGTTTTAAAAACTTTTTTCATTATTTTGCTCCCATGAACTATTTCTTTCATTAACAGTGCTTGATCTTTTGAGTTTAAGTTAGTGATATCGGTAACCCCTTTTCTTTTAGGAATTAATATTATCCAAGGAAATTTTTCATTATCAATAAGTCTTACTTTACACAGCTTCAAATCCCCAACATAATGAGATGATTTTAAGAAATTTTTATTTATTTTATTCAATTGTTTACATAGGTTAAATTACAAATATTTTTGAGAAAAAATTTAAAATCATTATTTTAATTTAGAGATAAATACTCAACAAAAGATCTTATTGAAACAATAATTAAAAATAATCCAAATATTTTACTTAATAAACTTTTATTAATTTTATAAACAGCTTTGGCGCCAAGTCTTGCCATAAGCACAGTCACAGGAACAAAGACGATAAAGCCTAATAAATTAATATAACCCAAGCTAAATGGGTTATTGATATTATCAATAATTTTGCCTCCGGCTATCATCGTAATAGTACCAGAAACTGCAATCAAAAAACCAATCGCAGCAGCGGTACCAATCGATTTTCTAATATCATATCCAAAAGCTCTCATCAAAGGCACCATTAAAGAACCACCCCCAATTCCTAAGGGAATAGAGATAAAACCAATTATAATTCCTGAGATTTTTTTAACTAAGTCTGATATTTTTTTTGGATTTTCAACAATTTTTTCTCTTAAAAAAATAAAAAACATCCCGACCAAAAAAGCAAATATTGAAAAAAATAAAACTAATTCTGAAGTTTTTAAATTTACTGCTAAAAAGCCTCCAGCGATAACGCCGATAAGAATAAAAACTCCAAATTGCTTGACCATTTTAATATCAACCGCATCGTGTTCCATGTGAGTTTTGGTTGAGATAATAGAGGTTGGAATAATAATAGCTAAAGATGTTCCAACCGATAAGTGCATTCTAGTTGCAATATCAAAACCTAAAACGGTAAATGCATAATACAGTGCTGGCACCATAATAATTCCGCCCCCAACACCTAGCAACCCAGCCATAAAACCAGCTACAGACGCGGATAAAACTAAAACTAATAATAAATTAATTATTTCATTAGAATTTAGAATGTCCATTAAGCACTAGCTAAGTTAGCTTTTTCGTTATTTTGGACAATGGTCATTATGTGTTTTGCTTTTTGAAAGTCTGAATCTCTTGCCATCATATTATCGCTTAAGTATCTCTTCCAATCTTTTGAACCTACCTGGCCATGATATAAACCAACTGTATGTCTCATGATATGATTAACTTTGGTACCTAGCTTCACTTCTTTTTCTAAATACTCTAGAAGTTTTGCAGCAACTTCTTCTCGTGTTGGATTTTCTTTGGTACCAAAAATCTCTTTTTCAATTTCTACTAATGAATATGGATTTTGATAAATTGATCTACCAATCATAACTCCATCGCAAAAATTTAAGTGATTATTTATTTCATCAATCTTAGAAATTCCACCATTAATAATAATTTCTAAATCAGGATTTTGCTCCTTTATTTTGTAAACCATATTATAATTTAATTTTGGAATATTTAGATTTTGCTTTGGTGAAAGACCAGTTAGAATTGCTTTCCTTGCGTGTAAAATAAAAGTTTTACATCCCGCACCATTCATTTTATGAATAAAACTATTTAAATATTCAAAATCTTCAGTATTATCAAAACCTATTCTGGTTTTAGCGGTAACAGGTATATTGCAAGAATTAACCATTGCATTAATACATTCAGCAACAAGGTTAGGTTCTTTCATTAAGCAAGCACCAAACATATTCTTTTGAACTTTTTTACTTGGACATCCAAGATTAATATTAATTTCATCGTATCCCAAATCTTCAGCTATTTTAGAGACTTCTGCTAACTCTAATTTATTAGATCCTCCAACTTGGAGAGCTAGTGGTTTTTCCTCAGGGCTAAAAGAAAGTATCTTTTTTCTATCTCCATGAATTGCAGATTTAGTTGCAACCATTTCCGAATAAAGCATGACGTTTTTACTCATCAATCTCAAAAAGTAGCGATCGTGCCTATCTGTACAATCCATCATAGGCGCTACTGATACTTTTCTATTAATTTTTTGCATTTAGTTATTGTTATAAAAATTTATTTATTTAAACTTATATTTTCTTTAGGTGAAAGGACTACCGCAAGAATACCTCCAGTAATAATTAGAGAACTCCCTACGATTTGACGCCAACCAAATGGCTCGTCTGTAAGAATGCTAGACGTGACTGCACCAACCAGTACTTCGCTAAGAAAAAGAATAGAACATATTCCTGCACCTATTTGTGTCGGAGCCCAAAGTATTATTATTATTGTTGGAATATAAAAAAATAGACCAAAAAGAATTAATAAAATTGACATAGAAATAAACGAATTAATTGATGGAATTGGGCCTAAATGATCTGACAGCAAAAATCCTATAACAATATTAAACAAAGCCCCGTAGAAAAAAAATGACATGACCAACGGAAAAATACCTTCTGTTTTAATAACTTCAAGTCGGATCATCCCTGCTGCAAATATAGCACCTCCCGCAAAGGCAATCCAATCTCCCGAGTTTTGAGGCAATGGTATAATTTTATTTTCACTAAAAACAACCCACAAACCTCCAATTGCTAAAGCTAAGCTAATTACTCTTTGCCACCCAGGTTTTTTTTTTAAAAATAAGATCTCAAAGATAGTTGTCCAAACAGGCGACATATAAAATAATATTAATGCCCGAACCACATCGGTTAAAAGAAAACTGAGCGCATAAAGAATAAAACCGCCCCCAAGTAATAAACCAGTAAGTGGTAATTCTAGACCGCTACTTTTGCCTTTAATCAATCTCCAAACGGTAATTGGTAATAAAAATATAATTGCAATTAACATTTGAGCTACTGAGCCCCAGCCCCCTGTTAAACCTCCATCCTCGAATATTCTTTGAGGTAACCAATAAATACCCCACACTCCTGCAGAAATAGTTAATGCTATGGCAATTTTAAAATAATGAGGGTGTCTCATAATTTAATTAAAAAAGTTAGTTTTATTTTTAAAAAGTTAAAAATTTTTTTTGACTTTATTGATAAAGTTGTTTCTTGAATAGATTTATTCTGAAACATTAAATCAGAATTAATTAATCTTCTGAATTAATTTCTTTTTCTGCTATTTTATCTAAAGAAACTTCACCATCTTCACTGATAGTTTCTTCACTGCCCTGAATATCAATTTCTGGTTCAGCTTTTTTTGATAATTCAGCTACATCATTTTTAAATATCTGAAATTTTTCTGGAGTTTTTCTAGCCCTTTTTGATGGTAAAATTGGTGTTCCGCTTTTTGAAATTTCACCTTTGTACATGCTTTCAAAATCATCACCCACTTCTTCGTCATCCAGTGAACCATCGTCTATTTGTTCAACATGTTTTCTAAGTTTGTAAATTGCATTTTCTCTTAAATCAGATACTTTAATTTTTTCTTCTGCAATTTCTCTTAGAGAAATAACTGTGTTTTTATCGTTATCTCTGTCTAAGTTTGGTTCGATGCCTGAGTTTAGTTGAGCCGCTCTTTCTTTAGCAACCAATACCAATTCATATGGACTTTCTACTTTATCGATGCAGTCTTCTACGGTTACTCTTGCCATGCGCAGTATTTATACAGCGAAGTTTAAAAAATCAAGGAGAATTTATAAATATTGAGGATTTAGCTTATTCTTAATCAAAAATAATAATACTATTGTACCTAAAACATAGACTCCTGAGATAATAGAAACTTGTTCAATAGTTAACCCTTTATCGATAAGAATACCAAAAAGCGCTGTACCAAAGGCGGTAGAAAACACCATCAATGAAGTTGTTAAAGCTTTTATTGATCCAATATATTTAACACCATATATTTCAGCCCAAGTTGAAGAGCCTAGAACATTCGCTAAACCATTGGATAGACCAAGTAAGCCAAAGAAGAAAAATGATGAGATTGGGTTATCAAAATAAAAAAGTACCAATGTGGAAAAAAATAAAGGAACATTCGTATAGATTAATAATTTTCTACTACTAAATTTGTCTACTAAAAAGCCTGAAAAAAATAAACTAATAACGGAAAATACTGAATAGAACATAAATGATTGAGCAATTATATAAGGTCCCCAATCTTTTGAAGCGGAGATAAATGACTGATAAACAAAAGTACCAGTTGCTATCCACGGCATTGCTATCATATTTAAGCAAATGATATAAAACCTATAATCTTTAATAATTTCAATTCTTTGCCACTGTTTAATTTCTTTTTCAATTAAATTTTCTTTATTTGAAATTTCTCTAGACTCAAAATTAATATCCTTAACTAAAAAAAAAGAAGCTAAAGGTAAAATCAAAATTATTAAAATTGAAATAGAAATCCAAATATTTCGCCATTCAAATAAATTTAATAAAAAAACTATTAACAGTGGTAAAGTAAATTCTGCCAAAGATAATCCCAACCAGGATGCACTTAGTGCTTTACCTCGACTTTTATCGAAATATCTTGAAATTGTTGTCGAGGCTGTATGAGACATTAATCCTTGACCAGAAAGTCTCATTAAGAAAATTGAAAAAAATAAAAAAATTAATGAAGAAATTTTGGAAAAAACAAAACTTGAGGCTGCTAACAAAATGATGACAAAGAATGAAAACTTTAAAATATTCACATCATCAATTTTTTTTCCAATCCATATAAGAATAAAGCTACTTAATAATGTTGCAGACGCATAAATTGTACCAAATTGTCCCTGACTAATAGAGAGAGTATCTCTTATGTTGGAATTAAATAATCCAAGAAAAAAACTCTGTCCAAAACTTGAAAAAAATGTAAAGATAAATCCAAATAAAATTAATTTAAAATTCAAACTTTTAAAAATCATAAAAAGAAAATATGAGCAGTGTATGCTTTATAGGTTTAGGTGTCATGGGTTATCCAATGGCAGGCTATATATCAAAAGCTGGACATAATGTAACCGTTTATAACCGAACGGCTATCAAAGCTGATAAATGGATTAGTGAATTTAAAGGTTCTAAAGCCGATACTCCAGCAAAAGCTACTGAGGGCGCTGATTTTATATTTACTTGTGTTGGAAACGATAATGATCTTAGAGAAGTAACTTTTGGCAATAATGGAATTTTTAAAAAAATTAAAAAAGACGCGATCTACATCGACAACACAACTGCCTCAGCAACTATAGCTCGAGAAATATATCAGCATTCAAAAAAAAATGGTTTTGGATTTTTAGATGCTCCTGTTTCAGGTGGTCAAGCGGGTGCCGAAAACGGAATTTTAACCGTAATGATCGGTGGAGACCAAGAAAATTACGAAAAAGCAAAAGATATCATTAAATGTTATAGCAAAAAAATGAAGCTACTTGGTCCAGCTGGTAACGGACAGCTTGCTAAAATGGTAAATCAAATTTGTATAGCTGGATTGGTTCAAGGTTTATCTGAGGGAATTAACTTTGGAATTAAAGCCGGTCTAAAAATGGAAGATGTTATAGAAGTTATATCAAAAGGAGCTGCCCAATCATGGCAGATGGAAAATAGATACAAAAACATGATTGATAATAAATTTGAATTCGGGTTTGCAGTTGATTGGATGAGAAAAGATTTAAAAATTGCTATTGATGAAGCAAAAAATAATGGTTCAATTTTACCTATAACTGAAATAGTTGATAAGTTTTACGGTGAATTACAATCAATGGGTGGCAACCGTTGGGATACTTCTAGTTTAATAAAAAGATTGAGAAAGTAACTTTATGCAACCACCTTACTATGAAAATTTAGATGAAATAAAAAAAAAAATTTGGTCTATGCTAAATGATTCAGTAACTAATAGAAGTTCCTCATTTAGAGTACCTGTTTTTATTTGCGGAGATCAATCTGATTTTGATGGAAGAATTATCGTTCTTAGAAAATCAGATCAAACTAACAATCTTTTACAATATCACACTGATATTCGCTCAGATAAAATAGCTAAATTAAAATTAAATAAAAATGCGGCGATGATTTTTTATGATAAGGAAGAAAAAATTCAGGTTAGATTAAAAGTTGAGTGTGTTATAAATTATAATAATAAAATCACCAAAGAATCTTGGTCAAAAACTCAACATATCAGTAGAAAATGTTATTTAGTTGGAGAAGGACCTGGAACAAAATCTGATACACCCACCTCTGGATTAAAACCTGAATTAGATAACTTTGAATTTACTTTAGAACAAAGTGAACAAGGTTATAAAAACTTTACCGTAATTCAATGTAATATAAAAAGTATGGAATGGCTTTATTTAGCAGCCAAAGGACACCGAAGGGCTAGATTTGATTTGGTGCTTAACCAAGAAACTTGGCTAACTCCTTAAATTTAAAAGATAGATTTAGAATATTTTTTCCAATTATCTTGGTAGTGCTTGGCGTTTTCACTTATATGCTTAATTTCTATGTCTGTAACATTTCTGATTATTTTTCCTGGAGATCCAACCACTAATGAATTATCTGGAATTTCTTTATTTTCTGTAATTAAAGCTTTAGCACCTATAATGCAATTTTTTCCAATTTTAGCATTGTTAAGAATGACTGCCCCAATACCAATTAAACTATTGTCATCAATGGTACATCCGTGGAGCATAACAAGGTGTCCAACAGTTACATTTTTTCCAATTTTTAAAGGACACCCTGGATCTGTGTGAAGAACAGAACCATCTTGTATATTGGAACCTTCGCCAATATAGATATTTTCAATATCTCCTCTTAAAACAGCATTAAACCAAATGCTTGAATTTTTTTCTAAAGTAACATTACCAATGACCGTCGCATTAGGTGCGACCCAATTTTCGCCAGAGTTTTTTGGTTTTTTATCTTTTAAATCATAAAACATAATTTATATATTCTTATAACATGCCCATTCAAACTCCAATATGCGATTTTGGTAAAAAAGCTTTACCATTCAAGTTAAAATCTACTGAAAATAAAATTTTATCTTTAGAAGATATCAAAGGTGTAAATGGGACGTTAATAATGTTTATTTGTAATCATTGTCCTTATGTAAAGGCTATAACTAAAGACATAGTTGAAGATTGTAATAAATTAAAAAAAATTGGAATTAACTCTGTTGCAATATCCGCTAATGATGCAGAGAACTATCCGGAGGACTCATTTGAAAATATGATCAAGTTTGCAAAAAATAATCAATTTAATTTCCCCTATTTAATTGATGAAACCCAAGAAATTGCTAAAAATTATGACGCAGTATGTACACCGGATTTTTTTGGATATAATAAAAACTTAGAATTACAATATCGAGGCAGACTTAGAGAAATTAAAAATTTAATTCCAGTTAGAAATGGAGATAGTGATTTGCTAATAGCCATGCAAGAGATTGTAAAAACTGGACAAGGTCCTAAAAACCAAATTCCTAGTGCTGGCTGCGGTATTAAATGGAAAAATAATTAATGTATTTAATTGTTAGCCGAAGTTTTCCTCCTGAGTTGGGCGGTATGCAAAATCTGATGTGGGGTCTTTCAAAAGAATTAGCAAAAAACTTTATGATAAAAGTTTTTGCTGATTATCACGAAGATCATAAAAAATTTGATGAACAAGCTTCATTTTCAATTGAAAGAGTTGCGGGAATAAAATTATTAAGAAAATATCGAAAAGCCCAATTAATTAATGAATTTATTAAAGACAATAAAGTTCAAGGAATAATTGCAGATCATTGGAAAAGTTTAGAATTATTAAAAACAAATAAAAAAAAATATTGTCTAATTCACAGCAAAGAAATTAATCATTCGAAAGGCTCAGATCTAAATAGGCGATTAATAAGTGTATTAAACGCCACTGAGAAAGTCATAGCAAACTCTGAATTTACTAAAAATTTAGCGATTAATAATGGGGTTAATCAAGGCAAAATTATTGTCATCAATCCTGGAATTGATCTAGTGGAAAACCTTGATGAAAAATTATTAGATAAAGTTGAAAGTTTGTTAAAAATTAAAACTCCTAGATTAATAACTGTTTCAAGATTTGATAAAAGAAAAAATCACGAAAAAATAATAATGGCTTTAAGAAATCTAAAGCAATTGTATCCTGATATTGTCTATATCTGCGTAGGTTACGGTGATGAAGAAAAAAATATTAAAAAACTAGTCGAAGAATTAAATTTGGAAAAACAAGTTATGTTTTTCAAAGATATCAGCGATAATTTAAAAAATGCATTAGTTGCTAAATCTAACATATTTGTAATGCCCTCTATTATTCACAAAAAATCTGTGGAAGGATTTGGTATTGCCTATGTTGAAGCTGCTCAGTATGGGGTTCCCTCTCTTGGTGGTAAGAATGGTGGCGCGGCCGATGCAATAAAGCATGAACAAACAGGATTAATTTGTGATGGCAATAGTTTAGATGATGTCTACACATCCATTAATTCAATGCTGATAAATAAAAAATATATTGAATATGGAAAAAATGCCAAAGACTATGCAGTTAAATTTCTCTGGCCCAATATTATCGAGGAATATAAAAAATTTTTAATTAATTAATGTTTACGATTAATTGTTCAAATACTTTTTCAGCACTTAAATTATAAAGATCTGCCACTTGAATTGCTTTAAAGTTTTCTCTTTCTATGCTTACTTTATAAGCACTTGTATGCTTTCCAAATAAAGTTAGTCCTTTTACGCCTAAATGAGCTGCCATATGAGCAGGTCCTGTATCGTTAGCCACAACAAAGGAGCTATCCTTAATTAGTGATGCCAATTGTGAAATATTTAATGCTTTATTATCAATTAATATTGGTTTTGCGTTAAAGTTATTTGCTTCTTTAATCTCGGTTGGTCCTGGAGCGGTGAGAATTTGATATTGATCATTAAATTTATCAGAAATTAATTTGATTAAATCATTAAAAAAAGGCCATTTCTTAATTGTCAAATGTTCTGAACAAAAAGGAAAAAGAATAATATATTTTTTTAAATTAAATTTTTTTTTAATCTCAGTAATATCTTCACAAGCCCAACTGAAATCTGGTTTTAAAGTATTTAAAGTTTTTAACCCTGAAGTTTTCAGTTGATGATCAAAGCGATCTAAAACTGGTTTTTTATCAAACTCATTTTTGTCAGTATTTTTTGGTAATGTTGTGCTTGAACTTGACCAAACTTGATAATTTGCTTTTGGAAAAAAAATATTTTTATAAAATATTGATCTTGATGAATTTTGTAGATCGAAAATTTTAATAAAACTAAATTTTTTAATATTTTTTGTTAAATGATATAGATAAATTAAATTTAATCTTGATGATCGTTTATCCAGAAGAACATTATGAATCATTGGGTTTTTTTCAAATAATTGTACATAGGGCTGTGTGGTTAATATATGTATTTGATCGTTTGGATGATTTTGATAAATATCTTGAATAGCGCCACTTGCTTGAGCTATATCTCCCAATGAACCGTGCTTGATAATCAAAATATTAGACATATTTTTAACAACTTATCATACTATTTTATTTTATGAATAAGATATTAGTTGAGGTATCAGTTGGAGAACTTTTTGATAAAATTTCTATCTTAGAAATTAAAAAGAAAAAAATTAAGGACCCCAAAAAACTCAAGTTTATTAGAGATGAACATTCGATCTTAAAAAATCAGCTAAATCAAAATATAAAGTCAAATAATAAAATTAAAAAATTGTTTAATACTTTAAAAAAAATAAACAGCAAACTATGGATAATTGAAGATAATAAAAGGCAATGTGAAAAAGATAAAAATTTTGGAAAAAAATTTATTAAACTTTCAAGAAATGTTCATTTTTTAAATGACATTAGAGCTACAATAAAATTAAAGATAAACAATCTTACTGGATCAAAAATTAGAGAAATTAAGAAATATACAAGTTATTAAAAAATTGAGAAAATATAATATCAAATTAAACTAGGAATAATCTTTCTTAGTTTCATTGATTGTTCTGGATTAATTTTCGCATAAATCACACCTTTTCCTCTTTTTTTTAATTTAAGAATTTTTCCATCCGGTGAGATAATCACAGAATGACCAAATGTTTCTCTTTTAGATGTATTTTTTCCAGTTTGATTTGGTGCAAAAATAAAACAAAAATTTTCTATTGCTCTAGCTTTAAGAAGTTCTAACCAATGTCTTTTTCCTGTAATTTTAGTAAATGCAGATGGCACAGCAATAAAATTTAATTTTTTCTTTGATAAATTTCTAAATATTTCTGGAAATCTTAAATCATAACAAATAGTTAATCCTAATCTGCCCCAAGGTAATTTTGCTGTAACTAATTTTTCGCCCGCTTGATACGTTTTACTCTCATGGTAATATTCTTTTTTTGAAACTCTGACATCAAACATATTAATTTTGTCGTAGTAGCCAACTATTTTTCCATTCGGGCCAATTAAAATTGAACGATTTCTTAATTTATTTTTTACTTTAATAGATAAAGAACCTATTAATATCCACTTTTTTTTTATTTTTGAAATTTTTTTTAGTGAATTTATTAAAGGGTCTGTTTGCATTTCATACGAATACTTTAAAAGTTTAGTTTTATTTACTGTAATTATAGAAGATGTTTCTGGAGTAATTATTAAATCGGATTTTTGCTTAATTGCTTGATTAACAAATTTTAAAATATCTATGATATTTTTTTTATAGTTCTCTCCTGACGATAATTGGATACAGGCTACCTTCATGCTAGAAATTATATTTTTTTTCTAATAACTTAATCAGGTTATTGATACAAAATGTCATAAATAAATAAATACTACCTGCAATAATAAAAACCTCTATAGGTTTAAATGTTGTTGATATTATCTTTTGAGCAACCCCAGTTATATCCATCAAAGTTACCGTACTTGCTAATGATGTACCTTTCATCATCAATATCATTTCGTTTCCATATGCGGGCAAAGATTGTCTAATCGCAATTGGAATTTGAATTTTATAAAAAATTATTTTATTTGATATTCCTAAACTTTTTCCAGCCTCAATCATCCCCGGTTTGATAGTTTGAAATGCGGATCTTAAAATTTCAGAAGTATAGGCTCCACTGTTTAATGAAAAAGCAATGATCGCACACCAATAAGGGTCTTTTAAAATTATCCACAAAAAACTATTTTTTAGCCATTCTAATTGTGCTAATCCAAAATAGATTATAAATATTTGAACCAAAAGAGGAGTTCCTCTAAAAATATACGAATACCCATAGGCAAACTGTTTAATAAAAATATTTTTACTCATTCTGCAAATTGCAAAAAATAATCCTAAAAACATACCAATTATTAACGAAATTAATAAAAGCTTTAGGGTAATTAGACTGGCACTAAGTAATTTAGGTAAACTGGTTATTATTAAATCAATATCCATTAAAATTTATTCATGTATTTAGCTTCAAATTTATTTATTAACTTCATGCTTAAAAAAGTAAGTATTAAAAAAATTAATCCAGCAATAGAGTAGAAAAATAGTGGATCTCTGGTAAAAGCTGAGGCAATACGAGACTGTCTCATAATTTCAACTAAACCTGTAACAGAGATTAAAGAAGTGTCTTTTAAAGTTATTTGCCAAACATTGCTTAAGTTTGGAATAGCAAACCGTAACATTTGAGGAAAAATAATTTTATAAAACCTTGTAAATTTACTAAGTCCTAAAACCTTAGCAGCTTCAAACTGACCCTTATCAATTGATTTTATTGCGCCCCTAAATACTTCTGTTGAATAAGCTCCAGATATAATTCCAATAGCTAATGAACCTATTAAAAAAGCATTAATTTCTATATATTCAAAATAACCAAAGATAGATGCAACATACATAACGGCACCACTACCCCCAAAAAACAAAAGATAAATTACCAAAAGTTCAGGAACCCCTCTTATAAGAGTAGTATAAAAATTACCAAAAATGTTTAAGAATTTATATTTAGATAACTTTAACGGTGTAAAAATTAATGCGAATAAAAAACCAATTAACATTGCGGTAATAGACACAGCTATTGTCATTAGAGTTGCATAAAACAACTCATCACCCCAACCAGTTTTACCGAATGCTAAGAGTTCCATATAGATTGGCGACTATAATCTATAGTCGCCAAATCTTAAATTAATTACATGGAAGCGTCGAAACCAAAGTGTTTAATTGCAAGCTCTCTAATAATTCCTTGTTTTCTAGCTTTATCAATTGCTTTATTGAAGTCTTTTAAAAGTTGAGCGTCTCCTTTACCAACCTTGTCATCTCCTGCCTGTCTAATACCAACTCCAACACCATTACCAAATGCACCACCAGACAATGTTGGTCCGACTAAAACAACGGGTGTACCAGATTTTGCTGCATAATCAGTAAAAGCTACTGCGGCAGCTAAGGCTACATCACATCTTCCAGCCGTTAAATCTAAGTTAACCTCATCTTGAGTTTTGTATGTTTGAAGATTAATTTTACCTACATCACCGGAATCTAGAAAATTTTGGTGAATTGTTCCTGTTTGAGTACAAACTGTTTTTCCATCAAGTGCTTGTGTTAGAGTTTTAAGACTTTTAGTGGCGGCAGAACCTCCTAGGGATAAATTAATTCCTTCAGGTGTATCCATGCCCTCAAGCGACGAACCTTTTACCACAGCAAATGAAGCTACTTCATCAGCATAACCTTGCGAAAAAGTAATTGTTTGTTTTCTTTCATCAGTAATTGACATGCCGGCCATGATTGCATCAAATTTTCTACCTACTAATGCGGGAATCATTCCGTCCCAGTCTTGTTCAACAATTGTACACTCACGTTTCATGATTGCACATAATTCTTTTGCTAAATCAACTTCAAAGCCAATTAAGTTTCCCGCAGCATCTTTGGAGTTCCACGGAGGGTAAGCGCCCTCAGTTCCAATTTTTATTTGATCTGCATTAATATTTCCTGCAATCAATAAAGAAGCTAGAACTGATATTATTGTTTTTTTAAATATATTCATTATTATCTCCTTTATTAATAATTATTTCATAATTCTAATAATTTAAAAGAAAATTAATGATTATTTCATTAAAAATAATTCAATTAGTTATGATTTTTTATGAAAACTTTCTACTTATTCAATAATTACACTTTTTGGTTTAAGAAATTAATGAATAATTGCTGATTAATTGATTGTTATGTTCTAAAAACAATTTATTTAAAGTTTAATAATTCAAACATCATGAATTTAAAAGATTATATTAGGTCAATACCCAATTATCCAAAAAAAGGTATTTTATTTAGAGATATTAGCACCTTAATTAAAAATGAAAAAGCTTTTGCCGAAACAATTGATCAATTTGTAGAAAGATCAAAAAAATTTAGTTTTGATAAAATTACAGCTGTAGAGTCTAGAGGCTTTGTGTTTGCGTCTGCTGTTGCTTATATTCTTAAAAAACCTTTTATAATGCTTAGAAAAAAAAATAAATTACCTGCAGAAGTTCATTCAATCGATTTTGAACTAGAATATGGTACTGCAACTATCGAAGTACATAAAGACTCCATTAATGAAAACGAGTCAGTGTTAATTATTGATGATTTAATTGCAACGGGTGGTACTGCAGAAGCTGCTGCAAAGCTTGTTGAAATATCAAAAGGAAAAGTTGTAGCATTTTTATTTGTAATTAATTTGTTTGATCTAGGTGGATCTGATAAATTATTACAAAAAGGCTATAAAGTTGAAAGCTTAATAAATTTTTCAGGACATTAATAAAATTATTTTAATTATAGGAAGTTAACTGAAGCAAAAAATGGTAGCGGGAAGTGGGATCGAACCACTGACCTCAGGCTTATGAGT
>SHWS01000017.1 GCA_009693705.1 Pelagibacteraceae bacterium | reverse complement strand
TAAATTTCATCTCCAGCACATGCAATTAAATATCCTCCAGATGCAGCAACATCCTCAGCAAACACAATCACTTTCTTTTTATTTTTTTGAGCAAGATACCTTATAAAATTATGAATTAGATGTGATTGTACTGGTGATCCGCCGGGTGAATTAATCGTAACAGCAATACAAGATGATTTTTTAAGCAAAAAAGCTTTTTCAATTACCTCCTCTTGACCAGCAAAATCAATTCCTTGATTGAATTTTCCAGCATTTCCTATAATTCCATTTAGCTTGATATGGGCAATAATTTTTTTCTTTTTAAACACAGAGATCATTATTATTTCTTATAAAATTTATAGTTGAATATAAAAACTAGTTATAATTGAAGAATAAGGTGCGTCAATTGATAAGTAATAAAAAAAACTTAGTTGTACTAATTTGATTTTAATATGGGAACAGTTGTTAAGCTTAAAAACCAAATAAACGACTCTTATTTACAACTTAAAACGTCTGTTGAGGATAAATTAATTTTAACTGAAGAAAAAATTAAATCGAAGTTAGCAAGTGAGGTAGAGCTGGTTCAAAAAATGACTGATTATCATTTTAAAACGGGCGGAAAAAGATTAAGAGGTTTGTTAACTTTAGGATCTGCAAAACTATGTGGATATATTCAGGGATCAAGAGATATAAATTTAGCAGCTTGTGTTGAGCTCATCCATGCCGCAACATTAATGCATGACGATGTAATAGATCAGGGAAAAGTAAGAAGAGGAAAAGAAACATTAAATCAAATTTGGAATAATCACTCATCAGTCTTGATAGGAGACTACCTGTTAAGTAGATGCTTTGAGATGATGGTTGAGGATGGAAATCTTGAAATTTTAAAACTATTATCATCAACATCTGCTAAAATTGCTCAGGGGGAAATTCTACAACTACAACATAAGGGTGAAGTTGATATGCTTGAAGAAACGTATTTTAAAATTATTTCTGCAAAAACTGCAGAATTGTTTGGCGCTGCAACTAAAGTAGGCGCTATCTTGTCAAAAACTAATTCCAAAGAAAAAGATGCGCTCGAGTTTTATGGAAAAAACTTAGGATTGACATTTCAAATAGCTGACGACACTCTTGATTATAATTCTGACCTTAAATTTTTTGGTAAAAAAATTGGTCAAGATTTTTTTGAAGCTAAAGTTACATTGCCCATAATTCTACTCTTTCAAAAAATAGGAAATTCAGATAGAAAAATTCTTAATGATATGTTTAAAAAAGAAGACAAAAATAATAATGATTTAGATTATATTTTAGCTCTCATAAAAAAAAATAACATTATTAATGATTGTTATCAAAAAGCACAACATTTTATAAACCTTGCCTCAAACTCACTGACTGCTTTTAAAGACTCAAACGAAAAAAATATTCTTAAAAATTTAACTTCTTTTATTTTAACAAGAAATTTCTAGGGACTTATTAAAGATTTTTTCCAAGATCCGTTATAGGATAATTCATATTTTAATCTCTCATGAATTCTATTTTCACCATCTAACCAAAATTCAATATTAATAGGTTTCAAAATCCACCCAGACCAATGTTTTGGTCTTGGTACATTTTCATTATCTTTAAATTGATTTTTAAATTTTTGAATAGAGGATAGTAATTCTTCCCTATTATTTAAAACTGAACTTTGCTTTGAAGCCCATGCACCAATTCTGCTCTCATAACTTCTTGAATTATAATATTTATCTGCAATTTCATCATTTACTTGTTTTGCAGAACCTGTAATCCTAATTTGTCTTAAAAGACTTTTCCAATGAAAACACATGGATACATTTGAGTTTTCTTTTATTTCATTACTCTTTTGACTATTAAGATTTGTATAAAAAACAAAACCATCTTTGTTAAAGTTTTTAAGAAGAACCATCCTAACAGAGGGAATATTATTTTTGCAAGTAGCTAACGCAAGAGCATTTGGGTCATTTAATTCTTTTTTTTTTGCTGCATCATACCATTTTTCAAATAATTCAAATGGGTCCGCAAGATCTAAGAAGCAATTATCTAGTCCTAGAGAGTTTTTTTGATTCATAATTTAAACAAAATAATCTATATAGTATAAATAATGTCATTTAATACTTTTGGAAAGCTATTTCGTTTCACAACATGGGGAGAATCTCATGGACCTGCTATTGGGTGTATAGTGGATGGGTGCCCACCATTAATAGATTTAGATGAAAATGATATTCAAAAAGATTTAGATAAAAGAAAACCAGGCCAATCCAAATTTACTACTCAAAGAAAAGAAGATGATAAAGTTCAAATTTTATCTGGGGTATTTGAAGGAAAAACAACAGGAACACCTATCTCACTTATAATTTACAATCAAGATATGCGACCTAAAGATTATACTGACATTAAAAATAAATTTAGGCCAGGTCATGCGGACTTTACTTACTTTAAAAAGTATGGAATTAGAGATTATAGAGGTGGTGGACGTTCATCAGCAAGAGAAACTGCATCAAGAGTTGCTGCTGGAGCTATAGCTAAAAAAGTACTAGAGATAAAATTAGGAAAAAAATTTAGTGTTTCTGGTGCAGTAACTCAACTTGGAATTTTAGGATGTGATACAAGTAATTGGGATAAAAAAATAATTAATACTAATCCATTTTTTTGCCCTGATAAATCAATGATAAAATTATGGGAAAAATATCTATTAGATATTAGAAAATCAGGCTCATCATGTGGAGCAATTATAGAAGTAAGAGCAAATGGAGTTCCTGCTGGACTAGGTGCGCCAATTTATTCAAAACTTGATATGGATATAGCTTCTGCAATGATGAGTATTAATGCTGTTAAAGGAGTAAATATTGGTTCGGGTATGAGTTCAGCTCAATTATCAGGTGAGGAAAATTCAGATGAAATTTCTGTAAAAAAAAAAAAATTAAAATTTAATTCTAATAATGCTGGTGGAATACTGGGAGGAATTTCCTCTGGACAAGAAATAATAGTTTCTTTTGCAGTTAAACCAACATCATCTATTTTAAAAAGTAAAAAAACAATCGATAAATTTGGAAAAAATACATCAATATCAACAAAGGGCAGACATGATCCGTGTGTTGGCATAAGAGCTGTACCTGTTGGAGAGGCTATGCTTTCATGCGTTCTTTTAGATCATTATCTAATGAACAAAGCTCAATGTAGGTAATTAAATTTATTTATGTTTTTGCAAAATTAAATTTGAATTTAATAAATCTAAAATTTTTTCTTCAATTGAAATAGCATCTAGACCTGCAATTTTATACATATTTTCAGGAGTATCTTGATCAATAAATAAATCTGGTAATACCATTGATCTAAATTTTAAATTAGAGTCTAACAAATTTTTTTTAGATAAAAAATCAACGACGTGAGAACCAAAACCACCAATAGACCCTTCCTCTATTGTTAGAATTGCTTCGTGAGTTGTAGCTATTTGCCAAATAAGATTTTCATCTAAAGGCTTAGCAAATCTTGCATCTATGATTGTTATATTAATCCCTTTTTTCTTTAAATTTTCTGAAGCAATTAAGGTTTCATTTAATCTTGCACCAAAATTTAACAAAGCAAGCTTTTTTCCCTCTTGAATAATTTTTCCTTTTCCAATCTCTATTTTTTCATAAATTGATGGTAAAATGCATCCAATGCCATTTCCTCTTGGATATCTTATTGCGCTTGGCCTATCGTTAATATCAATTGAAGTGTTTATCATTTTTACTAATTCAGCTTCATTGCTAGCAGCCATTACAACAAAGTTTGGTAGCGTTGATAAATAAGTAATATCAAAACTTCCTGCGTGAGTTGGGCCATCGGCACCTACTAATCCAGCTCTATCTATTGCAAATTTTACTGGCAAACTTTGGATTGCTACATCATGAATAATTTGATCATATGCTCTTTGTAAAAAAGTAGAATAAATTGCAACGAAAGGCTTATAATTTTCAGTTGCCATACCAGCAGCAAATGTCACGGCATGTTGTTCGGCTATGCCAACATCAAAAGTTCTATCCGGAAATTCTTTTGCAAATATATCTAAACCAGTGCCTCCTGGCATTGCTGCAGTTATTGCAACTATCTTGCTATCTTTTCTTGCGTGCTGAACAAGTGTGTTAGCAAAAACTTCAGTATATGATGGCAATTTATTAGTACTTTTTGTCTGCTCTCCAGTTTTAATATTAAACTTTGAAACTCCATGATAATTATCTTTTGCTTTCTCAGCATAAGAGTAGCCTTTGCCCTTCTTGGTTTTAATGTGTATCAAAATTGGACCTTGGTATTTTGTCTCCTTCACATTTTTTAATATTGGAACAAGAGAATTTAAATCATGACCATCTATGGGGCCAATATAATAAAAACCCAAAGAATTAAATAAAGTACCTCCGGTTACCGCTGTTCTTAATAAATCTTCAGCTTTACCTGCTTTTGCAGAAAATCTTTTTGAAAAGGCTGAAATAATTAATTTTATAGTTTCTCTTAAACTAAAATAGATTTTACCAGAAAATATTTTAGCTAAGTAAGTTGCCATTGCACCAACCGGTTTAGCAATTGACATATCGTTATCATTTAGGATAACAATTATTTTTGTTTTTGAAGCACCAGCATTATTCATGGCTTCATAAGCCATTCCTGCAGTAATAGCTCCATCTCCGATAACGGCAATTACATTGTCAGTTTTATTTGAAAGTTTGTTTGCTTCAGCAATTCCCAAAGCTGATGATAAAGAAGTTGAGCTATGTGCTGCACCAAAAGTATCATATTCACTTTCTAATCGCTTGGTAAAACCTGAAATTCCTCCACCTTGTCTTAAAGTCTTCATTCTATCTTTTCTTCCAGTCAAAATTTTATGTGGATAACTTTGATGACCAACGTCCCAAACCAATTTATCTTTTGGAGTATTAAATACATAATGAAGTGCTACAGTTAATTCTACAACACCAAGACTGGCACCTAAGTGCCCTCCTGTAGCGGATACTGTTTCAATAATTTCTTCCCTTACCTCGTTTGCAACATCTTGAAGATTTGATTCAGAAATTTTTTTTAGATCAGAAGGAAAATTAATAGAGTCTAAAAATTTATAATTTTTTTTCATTTGCTTCTGTTAAGAATATAATCAAGTGTACTTGATATATGTGTTGATTTTGGACCATATTTATTTAAACGGTTTTTAATTTCAAAATTTTTATTATGTACATATTTAATAGTATTTTTATAGCCTAGTAAACTTATAAGAGTAGCCTTACCAAGTTTCTTATCCTTTTTAGTTTTTTTTCCAGCAATTAAAGATGTTCCTTTATAATCGATTACATCATCTGCTACCTGAAATAATAATCCAATGTCCTCACCAATTTTTTCAAAAAAACTGATTTCTTCTGACATTTTATTTTTAATAATCAATGGAGCTACACAGCAAAAACTAAAAAGTTTACCAGTTTTTTTGATTTCCATTTCAAGAATTTTTTTTTTTGAAACCATCTTGTGCTCATAACTTAAATCTAAAAATTGGCCACCCGCAATACCTAGATGTCCTGAACACTCGGATATTTTATTAATTAAATTGTTTTTAATTTTATCATTTAATTTTAAATAATTACTACTCAATATTTCAAAGGCCATTGTTAAAAGTGAATTACCTGCCAAAACTGCTGTAGACTCTCCGTACTTAAAATGCGTAGAAGCTTTGCCTCTTCTTATCTTGTCATTATCCATACATGGCAAATCGTCATGAATTAACGAATAGGCATGAATGCATTCAACTGCAGCACCAACAATTATCAGTGTTGAATATTTAATATTAAATAAATATCCAATATCTATTAATATTTTCGATCTGATTTTTTTTCCACCTGAAAATAGCCCATATCTCATTGGATTTATAAGTTCCGTTTTTTTTTGGCTATTTATAAATTTTTTCAAAAAAAAATTTGTATCATTAGCTATTTTTAAAATTTCATTTTGCATTTTTTTTTAAGATAATTTTTGAGATTTTTTCTTTGGTTTGATGATTAATATCTTTAATATTTTTATGGAATTTTTTTTCTATAATGTTATTAAGTTTTAATAAATTTTGATAACTATCTGTATATTTTTCAAGATTTTTTTCATTTTCTAAAAATTCTATGATTTTATTCACTTCATTGGTAAGCTCATCAAGAGATAGCAAGCTATATTCATTTGGTGAATTTTTATCTTTCATATATTAATCTTTGATAATACATGAAAATTAATTTATCAAATATTAAAAAAGCTAAATATTTTTTAGATAATGATGAGTGTGTAGGTGTGCCCACTGAAACAGTTTATGGATTGGCAGCTAATGCTTATTCTAATAAAGCAACTTCTAAAATATTTAAATTAAAAAAAAGACCTAAAAGAAATCCATTAATAGTTCATTATTACTGTCTTGGTGATGTAAAAAAAGACTGTCACATAAATGAAAAATTTCTGTATTTATATAAAAAGTTTTGTCCAGGACCAATTTCATTTGTACTTAAACTTAAAAAAAACAGTTTGATCTCAAATAATGTAACAAACAACAAAAATACTTTAGCAGTAAGATTTCCAAAGCATCCTGTGTTACGAAAACTTCTTAGCAACCTAGATTACCCTCTAGCAGCACCTAGTGCAAATGTTTCAAATAAAATAAGTGCAGTTTCCAAGATGGACGTCAAAGATGAATTTGGTAATAAAATAAAATATATTTTAGATGGCGGTAGGTCTAATATTGGTTTGGAATCTACTATAATAAATTTAGTAGGAAAACCTGAAATACTAAGATTTGGAGCATTGCAAAGTGAACAATTAAAAAAAATTTTAAGATTTAAAAAGAAGAAAATTGCTAAAAACATAAAAATCTTAGTACCGGGTCAAGATAAACTTCATTATTCGCCTGGAATTCCATTAAGACTTAACGTAACTAAACCAAGACCACATGAAGCTTTACTACTAATTAAAAAAAAATACAGTTCTCATAAATTTAATTTTTATTTAAGTAAAAATGGTAATTTAAAAGAAGTTGCAAAAAACTTGTATAGTACATTGCGTATCATTAAAAAAAAAAAATTTAAATCTATAGCGGTAGAAAAAATTCCAAACGATGGAATTGGTGAAGCCATAAATGATAGACTTATGAAAGCGTCCAAATTTAAATGAAAAATTTAGTAGAAGTAAAAAATTTAAAGAAAAATTTTGGTGCAAGAGATGTGGTAAACAATATTTCTTTTTCAATTAGAGAAAATGAAATATTAGGTTTATTAGGTCCTAATGGTTCCGGTAAAACTACAACTATCGGAATGATACTTGGACTTTTAAAACCCTCTTCAGGAGAAATATTAGTGAATGGAATGAAAATTGAAAATAATAGAATTGAAATTCTAAAAAGAATTAATTTTATTTCACCTTATATTGAGTTACCTAAAAAACTTACAGTTAAACAAAACCTTACAGTTTATGGCAAACTGTACAACGTAATTAATTTAAAAAACCAGATTGAATATTTGTCCGATAAACTTCGACTAAATGATTTATTAAATAGAATGACAGGTGAACTTTCTTCTGGGCAGAAAAATAGAGTTAGTCTTGCTAAAGCTTTGATTAATGATCCTAATGTACTTTTGCTTGATGAACCCACTGCTTCTCTTGACCCTGAAGTTGGAGATTTTGTAAGAACATTTATTGAAAATTATACAAAAGAAAAAAACATTTCAATCTTATTAGCATCTCACAACATGGGTGAAGTAAAAAGATTATGTAGCTCTGTTTTAATGATGAAGGATGGAATTATAATTGACAAAGGTACTCCAGATGATCTGATTAAAAAGCATGGTAGAAAAAATTTAGAAGAAGTATTTCTAAAACTTACAAGGAGCAATGATGAGCTTCGGTAGGATTTATGGTCTTTTTTTAAGACATTTTTATTTAATCACAAGATCATTTCCTAGAATTTTAGATTTAGTTTATTGGCCATCTATACAAATTACTTTATGGGGATTTATTTCAATTTTTTTTGAACAGTATAGTTCATTTTATACTAATACTGCTGGTGTAATTTTAACTTGTGCAATTCTTTATGATTTTTTGTTTAGAACAAGTATTGGATTTAATATGTTATTTTTGGAGGAAATTTGGAGTAGAAATTTTACAAATTTATTTATTGCACCAATTAAAATTGGAGAAATTATAACTTCATTAATTATTACAGCGCTAATAAGAGCTTTATTAGGATTAATACCCGCTATACTTTTAACTTCACCTCTTTTTGGAATATCTTTATTAGATTTAGGATCTTATTTATTTTTACTTTTTTTAAGTCTTTATATTTTTGGAATATCAATAGGAATTATTGTTTCTGCAGGGCTGCTGAGATTTGGACCATCTTTTGAAAATATTGCTTGGTCGACGATGTTTCTGCTAGCACCCTTTGGCTGTATTTATTATCCAATAGAAACGTTGCCTGAATTTTTTCAAAAAATAGCTTATGGACTTCCATTGGTTTATATTTTTGAAGAAGCTAGGAATATATTAATCAATAATAAAGTTAATTTAGGTAATATAATAACTGCATTTTCATTAAATATAACTTATTTAATATTAGCAATTTCATTGTTTTACTATGCTTTCAATAAAGCAAGAAAAAGAGGAACGTTAATCAATATTGGAGAATAATGGTGCGCCTGCTAGGAGTTGAACCCAGAACCTCCTGATCCGAAGTCAGGCGCTCTATCCAGTTGAGCTACAAGCGCATATACTATTATTATATTATTATATGATAAAAAAAATAAATTTAACAGTAAAAGAGGATGAAAAAAATATTAGACTCGATGTATTTATTCATAAAAAAGAAAAAGATATAAGCAGAACTAGAATTAAAAATTTAATTTTAAACTCAAATGTTAAATTAAATAATCACATTATTAATGAACCTTCTAAAAGAATTAAGGTCGGAGACATTATAGATTTGGATATACCAGAACCAAAAAAAGGTTCTCTAAAACCCTACAAATACGATCTAAACATTGTCTATGAGGATAAAGATCTTATTGTTATTGATAAACCTGCTGGCCTTGTGATGCATCCAGGAGCTGGCAATTATGACAATACATTAGTTAATGCTCTCATTAACTATGACAAAGACTCTTTGTCAAATATAGGCGATGAATTGAGACCTGGCATTGTTCACAGAATTGATAAAGATACATCTGGATTAGTCGTAATAGCAAAAAATAACAAAACTCATGAACATTTATCAAATCAATTTAATGAGCATAGCATAACAAGAGTTTATCAATTATTGATTTGGGGAAAAATTAGACCATCGAAAGGTAGAATTGAAACCTTTATAACCAGAAGTTCAAAAAATAGACAAATGATGGAAACAAGCACCAGCAAAGGCAAGAAAGCAATTACAAATTATCAAACTATTGAAGTATTTGAAAATAAAAATACACCAACTTTAAGTTTTTTGGAATGTAAATTAGAAACTGGGAGAACTCATCAGATTAGAGTACATATGAATTACTTGGGAAATAGTATTCTTGGAGATAAAAAATATAAAAAAAAATTCAAAATGATAAAAAACATAGATAAAAATCTTGAACAATTATTAGTCAATTTAAATAGACAGTTTCTTCATGCAAAGACTCTAGGCTTTATTCATCCAACAAAAGGCGAAGAGATGATGTTTTCCTCAATTCTGCCACACGAACTTGAGATTATTTTGGAAACATTAAGAAAAACTGATAAATAAATTATTGAAATTTTAACAAAATTAATTAGATAAAGAGCTCATGAATACTGGGATAAATAATAATCTTACAATTTTAGGCAATGAGGCTGGCTTATCCGCTTATCTTGAGCAAATAAAAAAATTTCCAATGCTCGATGCGGAAGAAGAATACATACTTGCAAAAAATTGGAAAACAACAGGCAATATTAAAGCAGCAGAAAAATTAGTTACTAGTCATTTAAGATTAGTTGCAAAAATTGCGATGGGATACAAAGGATATGGCCTTCCAGTTAATGAAATGATCTCAGAGGGAAATGTAGGTCTGATGCAGGCTGTAAAAAAATTTGAACCTGAAAAAGGTTTTAGACTAGCAACATATGCGATGTGGTGGATTAAAGCTTCTATTCAAGAATATATATTAAGATCATGGAGTTTAGTTAAAATAGGAACAACAACAGCGCAAAAAAAATTATTTTTTAATCTAAAAAAAATTAAAAACCAAATAGCTCCTCGATCTGAAGGTGATTTAAGAAATGAACACGTTGACGAAATAGCAAAAAAACTTGATGTAAGTAAGGAAGAAGTTGTTTCTATGAATAGAAGACTATTAGGAAAAGAATTTTCTTTGAACGCACCAATTGGTGAGGATGGAGAAGAATGGCAAGATTGGCTAGTTGATAAGGAATTAGATCATGATTTAAAATTTGCTCATCAAGAGGAAATGCAACAAAGAAAAGATTTATTAAAAAACTCTATTGGAATTTTAAATCAGCGTGAGAAAGAAATTTTATATTCTCGAAGATTAAATGATAACCCAACAACTCTTGAAGACTTAAGTAAAAAATACAAAATTAGCAGAGAAAGAATTAGACAAATCGAAAATAAAGCATTTGAGAAACTACAAAAACATATGCTTATGCTGGCTAAATCAAAAAATCTTCTTTCAGTTAATTAAATTGCAAAGGGATTTTCAATAAGGATTGTATCTTCTCTTTCAGGACTTGTCGAAATACTTGAAATTTTAGCTCCTATAAAATCTTCAACAGCATAAATATAATTTTTGGCATTTTCTGGTAAACTGTCAAAATTTTTTGTACCCACAGTAGAAGTTTTCCATCCTGGAAACGATTTATAAATTGGTTTGATATTTAGCTGATCTTCAACTCCTGCTGGTAAGTAATCCATCCTTTCTCCATCTAACTCGTATTGAATACACATTTTAATTTCATCTAATTCATCTAAAACATCTAATTTAGTGAGTGCGATACCATCAATTCCTGATATTTTTATTGTTTGCCTAACCAAGACTCCATCAAACCATCCACATCTCCTTTTTCTATTTGTGACGGTTCCAAACTCCTTACCTCTGGTTCCAAGTAATTCACCAATATTATCTTTTAATTCTGTTGGAAAAGGACCTTCTCCTACTCTAGTTGTATAGGCTTTGGTAATTCCTAAAACATAATTTATTGAATTTGGACCACAGCCAGTTCCTGTAGCGGCATTAGCAGCCACTGTATTTGATGAAGTAACATATGGATAAGTTCCGTGATCTACATCCAACAAAATTCCTTGGGCCCCCTCAAATAATATTTTTTTTTTTTGACGTTTATATTCATCAATTTTAAGCCAGACTGGCTTAGAAAATTTTAAAATTTCTGGTGCAATTTTCAATAAATTTATTTTTAGTTGCTCCTTTTCAAAAAATTTTTTACCTAAACCTTTTCTTATCGCATTGTGATGAAATAAGACTGATTCTAACCTTTTATCTAAGTTTTTTTCAGATCTTAAATCCATAACTCTGATAGATCTTCTGCCAACTTTATCTTCATATGCTGGGCCAATTCCTCTTCTTGTTGTTCCAATTTTTTCTTTTCCTGCTGCGTCCTCTCTAATTTCATCCATTTCTTTATGGAAAGGCAAAATTAAATTAGCTGCTTCGGATATAATAAAATTTTCAGTATTAACATCAATGCCTTTTGATTTTATTTCTTCAATTTCCTCAAGCAAAGCCCACGGGTCAATTACAACACCATTGCCAATAATTGAAATCTTATTCTTTCTGACGATCCCAGATGGTAACAATCTTAACTTATAAGTAATTTTATCTATTACTAAAGTATGGCCAGCGTTATGTCCTCCCTGAAAACGGATAACTACGTCCGCCTGTTCAGAAAGCCAATCTACAATTTTACCCTTACCTTCATCACCCCATTGGGATCCAACTACAACTACATTTTTCATTATTTAAATTTATTATTTATATTAAATGCATTTAAATGATTTATTGGACCATGGCCTTTACCATAATTTGGATTAGTTCTGATTGCTGAATTTACATATCTAATTGCCAGTTCACAAGATGTCTTTATGGGTTTTCCACATGATAAAAATGTAGCTATCGCGCTGGATAAGGTGCATCCAGTTCCGTGTGTATTTTTTGTGTCGTATCTTTTACTTTTAAAAATTTTTATTTCAGACTTATTAACAAATATATCATGAACAAACTTAGATTTTAAGTGTCCACCTTTAATAAGAACATTTTTTGCGCCTAATTTTATTAATTTTTTTGCAGCATTTACCATATCATCTTTTGTTTTTATTTTAATCTTAGTCAAAATTTCAGCTTCGGGTATATTTGGCGTTATAATTAAAGTGTATTTTATAAGTTTTTTTTTTAAAATTTGAATTGCTTTTTGATTAATTAATTTTGAACCTCCCTTAGCAATCATTACAGGGTCTAAAACTATTTTTTTTGTTTTAATTTTTTTTAATACATTAATAATTTTTATTATGACAGCATTTGAGTGAAGCATGCCAATTTTAATAGCATCGGGCTTAATATCTGAAACTGTAAATATAATTTGATTATATATTTCCTTGGGGTTTATTGAAATGACTGATTTTACGCCTGTAGTATTTTGAATTGTAACAGCAGTTATTGCTGTCATAGCGTATGATCCTAAGCTTGTAACCGTCTTAATGTCAGCTTGAATTCCAGCCCCCCCTGAAGAATCTGAGCCAGCAATAATCAATACTTTGGATCTTGATTTCAAATTAATTAATTTCTTTTTTTATGATTTTAATACATTTTTCTAATAATTCAGTATTTTTACTTTCTCCCATAATTCTAATTTTTTTCTCAGTACCAGATTTTCTTACTAGTATTCTTCCTTGTCCAAAAATCATTTTATTTGCATCTTTTATTGATTTTTTTACACGAGACTTAGATAAAATATTATATTGTTTATAATTTACATTTTCTAAAATTTGAGGAATTTTCTCAAAAACATTAAAAAAATTACTAGCTTTATTTTTTTTATTAAAAAAATTAAGTATCTCAAGCGCAACAAGTAATCCATCTCCGGTGGTTACAAATTTACCTAAAATTATGTGACCTGATTGTTCTCCACCTAAATTAAATTTTTTTTCAAGCATCATGTTTTTTACATATCTATCACCTACATTTGCCCTTATAAATTTTATATTTTTTGATTTAAAAAATTTTTCCAATCCATAATTGGACATTAAAGTACCAACAACACCTCCTTTAAGAATTCTTTTGTTTTTCCACTCTAATGCAATAACAGCAAGGATCTGATCACCATCAATAATTGAACCTTTTTCATCACACATAATTATTCTATCAGCATCACCATCTAAAGATATTCCAAGCTGCGCTTTATGTTTTATTGTAGCTTTTTGAATATTTTTTGGGAATGTTGATCCACAATTATCATTGATGTTCAAACCGTTTGGCTTATTGCCAATAAATTTTACATTGGCACCTAAAGATTTGAAAAGGTGAAATGCAGCTTTATATCCAGCGCCATTAGCACAATCTACTACTATCTTTATATTTTTTAAATTAGTTTTTTTTTTTAAATTTTTTTTTATTATTTTAATATAATTATCTGTTGCATTTTCTAATCTTTTAACTCTTCCGAGAGTTTTTGGTTTAGATAAATTAGCTTTAATTTTTTGATCTATCAATTTTTCAATTTTTTTTTCTATTTCATCGGATAGTTTTAGTCCATCTGGACCAAATAATTTTAAACCATTGTCATAATAAGGATTATGTGAAGCGGTTATCATAATTCCCATATTTGCTTTCATCGATTTTGTTAACATTGCTAATCCATTTGTTGGTAGAGGTCCTAAGGTGTAGACATTCATTCCAGCTGATGTTAACCCTGAAACTAAGGATGGTTCTAGTGTATATCCCGAAAGCCTAGTATCTTTAGCAATAATTGCTAATTGTTTTTTTTTTTTTAAATTTGTGAAATATGTTCCTGCTGCAAGGCCAATTTTAAAAAACATTTCTCCATTAATATATCCTTTATTAACTAAACCTCTAATTCCATCAGTTCCAAAATATTTTTTTACCATTATAGATTAATTAATTTTTTAAAAACTTTTATAGCTTGATTAACTTCATTTACGTCGTGAACTCTTAAAATTTGAACTCCTTGCATTATGGCAAAAATACTAGAACTAACAGTTCCTCCTAACCTAAACTTACTATCATTAATGCCAGCCAAATCTTTAATAAATCTTTTTCTAGAAATTCCAAGCAAAATAGGAAAACCCAAAGAATGAAAAATCGATATATTTTTTAGTATTTGAACATTGTGCTTCACACTTTTTCCAAAACCAATACCAGGATCTATAATAATTTTATTGTGTTTAATGCCTATATTTCTCAAAAGTTTAATTTTTTTTTCAAAATAATCATAAATTTCTAAAATTACATTTTTATAATTTGGATTTTTTTGCATAAATTGTGGGGTTCCCTTAGTATGCTGTAAGACAAAAGGAATATTATATTTTTTCAATATATTAATTGTGTTATCATCAAAACTCAAACCAGAAACATCGTTAATAATATTAACTCCTAGTTTAATACCTTTCTCGATAATATCGGATTTTCTACTATCTAAAGATACAATATTTTTTTTAACTAACTTTTTTAGTGTCTTGTTAATTCTTAACCACTCTATTTTTGAGCTTATTGGCTTTGAGCCAGGCCTAGTAGACTCTCCACCTATGTCTAAAATTTTTGCACCAGTCTTAACAAGAGATAGGGCATGTTTATAACCTAAATTTTTTTTATTAAATTTTCCACCATCAGAAAAACTGTCTGGTGTTAAATTAATTACACCCATTATATTTGGTAATTTATTTAGTTTTAATTTGCCAAAATTTTTTTTTTTAGATGAAATTAATTTAATTTCTTCTGATACTTTTTTTTTTAAATATTTTGGTAATTTATTAATTTTTTTTATAGGAATTATTTTTTTAAAATTTTTTGAAATAATTTCTACACGATCAAAAGAAATTTGATTATTACCATTTAAAGGTAAAGTTTTTTTTTTGTTAACTAATAATTTTGATTCTTTTCCATAATAGAAATTACACACTCTTGTGTAATATCTATTCATAATATTTCTAATGAACTATTTTCGGTTTGAGTCCCATAGCCCCTAAAGCTGAAATTTTTTCTTGATCATCTGATTTTAAATCTTGTTTATCGTTAGGATATAAGTTTTTATTAATTATATTTTCAATCTCTTCGCCAGTTAAAGTTTCATATGCAATTAAGGCTTTTGCTATTTTATGCAAATCTTCAATTTTATTTGTTAATATTTCTCGAGCTTTGTTATATCCCTCATCTACCAATTTTCTTATTTCTTTATCAATTTTTTGTGCCACTGCTTCAGAAACGCTCTGGGTTCTTGTAACTGATCTACCTAAAAAAACTTCTTCTTCGTTCTCGCCATATTCGACTGGCCCTAATTCCTCACTCATGCCGTATTTAGTAACCATGGCCCTAGCCAATTGAGTTGCTTGATTAATATCTGAACCACTTCCTCCACCTGCACCCGTAGATATATTGTCTTTACCAAATATGATTTCTTCAGCTACTCTCCCGCCAAAACAAACTGCTAATCTTGATTTTAAAAATTTTATAGAATGGCCATATTTATCTCTTTCTGGTAAATTCATTACCATTCCTAAGGCTCTTCCTCTTGGAATAATCGTAGCTTTGTGAATTGGATCATATCCTTCCATGTTAAAAGACACTAAAGCATGTCCACCCTCGTGATACGCAGTTAATTTTTTGTCTTCCTCGGTCATTACCATTGATCTTCTTTCGGCTCCCATCATAACTTTGTCTTTGGCTTCTTCAAATTCATCAATTGTAACCATTCTTTTATTTTTTCTAGCAGCAAGCAAAGCTGACTCATTTACTAAATTAGCTAAATCAGCTCCTGAAAAACCAGGAGTTCCTCTTGCAACAGTTCTCAAATTAACTTCTGCTGCTAATTTAATTTTTTTTGCATGTACTTTTAATATTTTTTCTCTTCCAATAATATCTGGGTTAGATACAACAACTTGTCTATCGAATCTTCCTGGCCTTAATAACGCTGGATCTAAAACATCGGGTCTATTTGTTGCAGCAATAATAATTACACCTTCATTTGTATCAAATCCATCCATCTCAACTAATAGTTGGTTAAGAGTTTGCTCTCTTTCATCATTTCCACCACCAAGTCCGGCCCCTCTGCTTCTTCCCACTGCGTCTATTTCGTCTATAAATATAATGCATGGAGAATTTTTTCTACCTTGTTCAAACATGTCTCTAACTCTTGAAGCTCCAACACCTACAAACATTTCAACAAAGTCCGATCCTGAAATAGTAAAGAATGGAACTCCTGCTTCTCCAGCAATAGCTCTTGCTAATAAAGTTTTTCCAGTTCCAGGAGGTCCAACTAAAAGTGCTCCTCTAGGAATTTTTCCTCCTAGTCTACTAAATTTTTTTGGATCTTTTAAGAAATGAACAATCTCCTCTACTTCCTCTTTAGCTTCCTCTATTCCTGCTACATCGTTAAAAGTAACTTTATCTTTGAGTTCATTCATCATTTTAGCTTTTGATCTGCCAAAACCCATTGCTCCACCTTTACCACCTTGCATTTGTCTCATAAAAAATATCCAAACAGCAATTAATAGCAACATAGGGAACCATGAAAGAATAATACCAAACAAAGAGGGCATTTTATCCTCAATTGGAGATGCAGAAATATTAACTTCTTTATTTGATAATTTTTCAATTAAATTTGGATCATTAGCTGAGTATGTTGTAAAAATATTTCCGTTAGAATATACTCCTTTAATATTATTTCCTTGAATTTCAACTTTTAGAATTTCTCCGTTATCTACGGCATTTAAAAAATCAGAGTAAATAATTTGGTTAGTGGCTCTGGTATTTAATTGTGGATTTTTAAACATATTATAAAGCCCAATAGTTAAAAAAATTATTACTGACCACATCACTAAATTTTTTAAATTCATACTTATAAGATAATAATTATTCTAAATTAAACAAGTGACAAAATAAGCTCATATAAAGGATAATTTAATGTTCTTTTGTAATTATTATGGTGTTGTCAACCCTTTGAATAATACAACCACCTAAAGTGGTTTTGTCAAAGGAACTATTTAATATTAAATTAATAACTCTAATCAATTTTTTACCTCTGGATAAATAATACTTTTTACCAACAATTTTTATTACCTCTGCAAATGATCTAAAAATAACTTCTTGTGATTGTTGAAAAAAATTTTTATTAATCAAAATTAAATTTTTTTTTTTAAAAAAATAAGAATTTTTTTCTAAATTTTCTTTTATATAAAACTTAATTGTTTCATTTGCATATTTTAAATTATTTATAGTTAAAAAAAATTTATTTTTATCAAAACCTTCGTTTTGAAATTCTGCTAATAATTTTCTAATTTTTACTCTTTTAAATTTAATATTTTCATTGGATGGGTCGCTAACATATGATCCAAAAACTTTATTAGTAACATAAATTAAATCTTTTTTGTTAAAATCTATTAAAGGCCTTAAAAAATTGACTTGATCATATGCTACTTTTTTATCTAATGAAATTAGTCCATTTAAACCACTGCCTCTTAAAATCCTTATAAAAAAATTTTCAATCAAATCGTCCAAATGATGTCCTAATAAAATATTATTAATTTTAAATTTTTTGGATTGGGCAATTAATAAACTATATCTTTTATTTCTTGATATCGATTGAATATTTGTCTTAGGTTTTGTTCCTGTCCATGTTAAAATTTTTAAATTAATTGAAATTTTTTTTAATGTTTTTTTAACTGAATTTGCTTCTTTGGTAGAATCTAATCTTAGTTTATGATCAATCATAAAATACTTTGCCTTTAGAGATTTATTGATTGAATACAATTTTGTTAGAAATGCCAGAGCTAAACTGTCTGGTCCTCCGGATACGGCTACAACAAAATTTTCATTAAGATCTAAAATTCTTTCAAATTTTTTATAGATCTGATTTGTTAGTTTATCTTTTAATTTTGATTGTAAGAAATTATGAGTCTTGATTGGTACATTCAAATTTTTTTGACTCATATTTAGCTTGTTCAATAATTGAATTATTAGCTTTAGGGTATTCTTTTTCAACACCATTAATCATTTTACAACCTTGGTCCTTTTCTCCAATCTGCACCATTGATACACCTAATTTTAATAGATTTATCGGAGCCTTCTCGCTGTTTGGATATTTTTGATAACCCTCTAAATAAGCGCTAGCAGCATCTGTATAAAGCTCTCTTATTCTAAAAGTTTCTGCATACCAATATTGAGCATTACCAGCTAATTCATGCTTTGGATTAGAAATAATAAATTCTCTAAATGCTTTTTCAGCAGTAGGATAATCTCCTACTTTTATAAAACTTGTAGCAAACTCATACTGTTTGTCTGGACTTAGATCGGGAAGTATATTGTCATCTGATTTAAAATTTTCGGTTTCAATTGATCCCGTAGTTTCAATCGCTTGTATTTTTTGTGAAGTCTCTGAGGTCTCTGTATCCTCATATGAAATTGATCCTAAATCTTGCGGTTGCGAACTCCCTGGCAATTCTTTGTTAATTTCAGTTTTAGGCTTCGATGTTAGTTTTACGTCTCCTTGCTTTGAAGTTATTGCATTTTCAATATCTTGAAATCTTACTTGATTATCTGCTTGAACTTTCGAAATTCGACTTGATAACGAATCTATTTTAAAATTAATTTCTTCAAATTTATTTGTCAGTTCTTTGAATTGGTTTTCTATTTGTGAAAGTTTTAATAAATGTTTAGTTAATGCCTCATCTAAATAAGCGTCATTAGCTAAATTTGAATTTTCAGTTTTAATTTCTAATGCGCCCGAGTAAACTGCTTTTTCTAAAGTTTTAAGATCTTTTTTTATAAGCTTTAATGCTTCATTAATATCATGATTATCTGAGATGGAAATTGTACAAAATAATAAATTAATTAGAAAAAAAAAATTTATTTTATAAAATTTATTTATTATTTTCATCAGCTATTAATTTATGAGTATAATGATGGCAAAAAAAAGACCCTAAAACGTTTAGCTTTAGGGTCTTTTACGTATTTTATAAAATTAATTAGTTTTTACTGTAACTGCTCTTCTGTTTTTTGACCAAGAAAGAGGAGTTGAAGCTGAATCTATTGGTCTTTCTTTACCGTAGCTGATTACTGATATTCTATCTGCGGAAATACCAAAAGTCATAAGATAATCTTTAGCAGCATTAGCTCTTCTATCACCTAACGCAAGGTTATATTCTCTTGTGCCTCTTTCGTCAGCATGACCTTCCAGAACTACTGTGATGTTAGAGTTTGCTCTTAACCATTCAGATTGTAATCTTAATGTCTCGCTTGAAGCTGTTGTTAAAGCTGACTCATTAGTTGCAAAGAACACTCTATCAGGAACTCCATCAGCTAAATATCCAACTGTATCTTTTCCTGTATAAACGTCACCGTCCATCTCGTTGCCAGCATCTACTTTTTTCTTTGTAGCGCAGGCTGTTAGAACTAAACATGCTAACAATACTATCATTGTACTCTTAAAAATTTTGCTAATTATCATTAATTTTCTCCTTACTTTTGATTTGAATTTTACTTTTTTAACAACTTACTAGATGCTTTAAAACAATAAATCAAGCTAAATTGATGGCTAAATTTCATTTAATTGCTCAACAAAGATGACCAGGATGGATCAGATGCATCAGTTTCTGTCTCAATTAATCTTTCATTGTACCCAGTTAAATCAATTGACCATAATTTAGCTGAAAAACCATCTCCTTCTTGATCAGTTTTTGTCTCTCGATAAAAAATTAAAATCCTACCATTTGGTGACCAGGAAGGAGCCTCCTGATAAAAATTTTCAGTTAAAAGCCGCTCTCCTGAACCATCTGGTCTCATTACTCCAATATAAAAACTTCCTTGATGAAGTTTAGTAAAAGCAATTAAATCTCCCCTTGGTGACCAAACAGGAGTTCCATATAAACCATCTCCAAAAGATATTCTCTTAACATTATTTCCATCGCTATCCATTACATATATTTGTTGATGACCACTCCTGTCGGAATTAAATGTTACATATTTTTCATCTGGAGAAAATGAAGGAGAAGTATCAATTGAAGGGTGGTTAGTAATTCTTTCAACTATTCTATTTTCTAGATCCATTACATAAATATCTGATTGACCATCTTTAGCAAAACTCATAATTATTTTTTTTCCATCTGGAGAAAATCTAGGAGCAAATGTCATTCCAGGAAAATCACCTACCACTTCTTGGGTTCCAGTAGCAATATCAAGAAGATAAACTCTTGGTAAGTTTTTAAAATAAGATAAATAAGTAACCATTTGACTAGTAGGATTAAATCTGGGTGTTAAAACCAATTCATTTCCAAGTGTTAAAAATTTATTATTAAAACCATCTTGATCCATTATTGCTAATTTTTTAATTCTCTGTGTTTTAGGACCTTCTTCAGCAACATAAATAATTCTTGTGTCAAAATATCCCTTTTCTCCGGTGAGTCTCTCATAAACTTTATCTGAGATTATGTGCCCTACTCTCCGCCAATTATTTGGGGCTGTTGTAAATGCTAATGCCAAAATTTCTTTTCCCGCTAAAACATCCCACAACCTAAATTCAACTCTTAATTTTCCTTCATCATATGTAATCTTTCCTGTTATTAATGCTTGGGCTTTTATTAAATTCCAGTCTTCAAATCTTGGTTTTAAATGAGCAATGTCAGGGGCTTGAAGGAATGCATCTTTATTTAAAGGATTAAAAATACCTGAGGCTCTTAAATTATTTTCAACTATAGTCGAAATTTCTGAGCCTATATTCTCAGTATTAAGTATTTTTTCAAAATTTATTTTTGAGTTATCATCTATTGACAATGGTGATACAGCTACTGGAAGCGGGTCTAGATTTCCTCGAGTAATATCAATTTCTATTAATGCAAATGCTTTGAATGGTAAAATTAAGAATAATAATATTAAAGAAATTTTTTTTATATATTTTTTCATACTAACCCTCCAACATTTCACTTGCGTCAAAATTTAATTGTAGTTCTTTCCATCTTTCATATCCAGTAGTTGGAACTTTAAGTGGTTGACATAATTTTACAGCTCTGAGAGCGCTTTCAGCTAAAACTTTATAAAAATTTTGTCCCGGTTTATTCATTCTTGCATGATCAAGAATTTCTGATTTTGCAACTGAGCCATCAGGTTCTAATTCCAACTTAATTCTAACCATTAAGTCTTCGTTGTAAGGTAAACCTAGCGGTATACTCCAGCATCCAAATATTTGAGCTTTTAATGCATCTTCCTCACTTAAAGATAATCCAACATTTCCTAAATTCTTATCTTGATCTTGAGTTACTTTTTTATCGTTATTATCTAAAATTTCTGCAGTATCTTTTTTTGATTTATCTATTAGTGCGGCAATACTGTTAGGGTCAAATAATTCTTTTTTTTCAAATTCAGAAACTTGTTTTACTTCGTTATCTATTTTTTCAGGATTTTGTTTATCATCTTTTATTTTTTCAACTTTTTTTACTTCGTCGTCTGGCATCGGTACCGCATCAGGCTTTTCCTTTTTAACTTGTTTTGGTGGAGCTTGTTCAGATACTAATTTTTTTTCTTCCTCTTTTATTTTTTCAATTAATTTTTTTTCTTTAGGCGCAAAAGGTATATTTGTTTTTTCAGCAATTTGTATTAATTCAACAGAAATAATTGGGGGAAAATCATTAGATTTTTTTGCTAAAAAAGGTAAGCTCATTGTTGTAATTATAACTATTAAAACATGTAAAAATGACGAGATAATTATACTTCTATTCACTATAAATTACCTTTGTTTAAGTGGCTCTGAAATTAACGCAACCTTTGTAAAACCCGAACCAGAAAGCAATCCCATAATTTCTAAAACTCGGCCATAATTTATAGTTTTATCCCCTCTAACATATATTCTTGTATCGGTTCTATTTTTGGAAACAGCTAAAATTTTTGCAATAATTTTTTCGTATTCAACTTTAGAATCCTGAATAAAAATTTCCCCTTTAGAATTAATTGATAAAGTTAGAGGCTCAAGTTCCTCTGGAAGTGAATCTGCTGAACTTTCTGGCAGATCGACCTGAACACCCACTGTCAATAATGGAGCTGTAACCATAAAAATAATTAAAAGCACCAACATTACATCCACAAAAGGAGTAACGTTAATTTCACTCATTGGTTCTTTAGAGGACCGTTTAAATCTAAAAGCCATTTTAAATTATTGTTAAAAACCTTTTTGAAAAGTTTTCTAATTTTTGCGAATATTTAAGAGAATCGTTATTAAATTTATTATAAGCAACCACTGCAGGAATTGCAGCTAATAAACCAAGTGCAGTTGCAAAAAGTGCTTCTGCAATACCTGGCGCAACAATAGCCAAGCTTGTGTTTCTTGATATTGCTATAGATTGAAAAGAATTCATTATTCCCCATACTGTTCCGAACAATCCTATAAATGGTGTTGTTGAACCCACTGTTGCTAAAAAAGTAAATCCTTTATCAATTTTTAACATCTCTTTTTCAATTCCGGTTTCTAACATCATGCTCATTCGTTGAGCTACATCTAATTTTGTTTTTCTTTTTAATAAATTTTCCATTGCGTCTTTAAAAACTAAGGCCATTGGATCTTCTATGTTTTCTGGCAAAGTGCTTAATAAAGATTCTGCTGATTTAGCGTCCCAAAACTTTTTCTCAAATTCATCTGAAGATTTATTTATTTTTTTAAATAATCTAAATTTTTCTATAATTACTGCCCAAGAATATACTGAACACACAATTAATATAATAATTACCAATTTTACAACAACATCAGCTTTTAAAAATAAATTTAGTAACGAGAAATCACTATTTGAAACAAGTCCAACTGCTTGGGTTGTAATATCAGCTTCCATAAATCTATCTTCCACTTAATTGTGTCATGAATTTGTCTATAAATTCTCAAATTACTCTTCCGATTTATAAGTTTCGTAATAAAAACTAGCTATTAATATTGCATCAGCTTTATTAGAGTCTTTTTTTCTTGATAATTGTGATGAAAAATAAGGGAATATTTCAATAGCCCTTGTTCGACTTGCATCTTTTTCTGAATTTATAAGATTAAAATATTTTTTCCATTTCACGGGTCTTACAAAGTACATTGGTAATTGCATTGCTGAACACATGCCTTTTAAAATTCCAAATGATTGACCAAAATTAAACATGCTTGTAACTCCTTGGCCGGGCATTGCAGAAACATTTTCTATTACTACTTTGATATCTTTTTTATCTATAGTTTTAATTCTTGTAGAAATTTCATTATAAACTTGAGAACCATTAACTTGTTTTTTATTTTTTTTACCTTCAATCATAGTTGGCATTTCAATAACATCAATTATTTTGCCATCTTTAAAAAAACAAATTGATCCAGAGACTCCTGGGTCTATAGCTATAATTAGCATAATCTATTTTAAAAACACAACATTTGAATAAACATTTTGTACATCATCATCATCTTCCAATATTTCAAAAAACTTAATAATTTCCTCTTCTTTATCTTTTGCTATTTGTACACTATTTAAAGGGATCCATTCAATTTCTGTAGAAATAAAATTATTAATTTTTTCCTCTAATTTTTTTTTAACATTATAAATTTCATTCATTGGACACTGAATTTCATGATAATTCTCATTTGAAATACACTCCTCGGCTCCAGACTCTATTGCTAGCTCAAAAATTTTTTCATCAGAAATTTCATTTCTAACAATTTTAATTACTCCAATTTGATTAAAGTTATGAGAGGCAGATCCTTGTGTTCCAAGACTTCCTCCACTTTTTTGAAAGATTGTTCTAATATTAGATGCTGTTCTATTTTTATTATCTGTAAGAGCTTCAACAATTACTGCAATTTTATCTGGACCGAAACCCTCGTATCTTAAACTTTCAAAATTTGCCCCAGTGTTAGCTAGGGATTTATCGATTGCTCTTTCAATATTTTCTTTTGGCATATTTGCTGCTCTTGCTGCTTGGATGGCAGACCTTAATCTTGGGTTCATTGCTGGATCTTTGTCACCAAGTTTAGCTGCAACCGTAATTTCTTTTGATAATTTTGAAAAGATTTTAGATCTTTGTTTATCAGCTTTACCCTTTTTGTGTTTAATGCCTGCCCAATGAGAATGTCCTGCCATATAAACTTATGAATTATTTAGCTGACTTCCGAAAACATAACTTTTTATCCGACTTGCTAATCCTGTTTCTATATCACAATCTACTATAACTCCACACAAAGTAGCTTCGCCTGTTGCTGGAAAATGTTTTAGGGAATTTTTTTTCATAAACTTATTTAAAGAATTTTCTTTATTCATTCCAATAACTGAGTCATAATCTCCGCACATTCCAGCATCCGTTTGATATGCCGTTCCATCTTTTAAAATTCTAGCATCATTTGTTGGGATGTGCGTATGAGTTCCAATTACCAGTGTCGCTTTGCCATCAAAAAAATGACCTATAGCATTTTTCTCACTAGTAATTTCCCCATGAAAATCGACAACTAAAATATCATAATCTTGTTTAAGCTTGTATTCATTTATAAATTTACTTGCTGACTCAAAAACATCATCACATTTTTTCATATAAATATTTCCCATTAAATTAAGAACTCCAATTTTTAAATTTTTGCTTGTGGTATAAATTTGAAAACCTCTGCCGGGAGCTGGCTCATACAAATTTTTAGGTCTTAATAATCTATTTTCCTTCTCAATAAATTCCATAATTTCTTTTTGATCCCAAACATGGTTTCCGGTTGTAATAACATTTACCCCACAATTAAAAAAATCCTGACAAATTTCTTTTGTTAACCCAACTCCTTGCACAGCAGCATTTTCACCATTAACGATTACAAAATCAATTTTGTTCAGTTTAATTTCATTTAAAAGACTCTTCATTAATTTAGAGCATCCAGAAACTCCAACCACATCTCCCAAAAATAAAATTCTCATTCCAAAATTTCACTTTCTGTAACTATAAAATCTAATCTTTGATCATGTTGATTGATTGGTATTTTATTAATTTTTTGAAAAGAAAATGCTAAACCAACTGTTATTACTTTTTTCTTTTTTTTAATTTTACTAATATAACGATCATAAAAACCACCACCATATCCTAATCTATTTAAATTTTTGTCAAAACCTACTAATGGAACTAATAAAAAATCTGGATAAATCAAAGTCTTAAAAACAGGTTCCGGAATACCAAAATTATTTATTTGAAGAGGGTCCTCATTTGACCACTCAAAAAAATCCATTTGATTCTTTTTTCTTATTTTGGGCAACGAAATTATATAGTTTTCTTTTTCTAAATGATCTAAAATTTTCAAATCGTCTATTTCAAAATTTGTAGGATAGTACCCACCAATAATTTTAGATTTAAAATTATATTTTTTTAAAATTTGAAAAATTTTTTTTGGATTTATTTCTATATTTTTTGAAATATTATTTTTTCTTATTTTTATAATTTTTTTTCTTATATTATATTTGTTCACAAAAATTTAATAAGAAACATTTTCCAATGAAACTTTTTCAAGAAAATTAGAAATTTCATTTGTGGCTTCTTCAATTAATTTTTCATATTTTTTTTGATTATTTTCAATTTCGTTTTTGAGATTTGTGTGATTTTGACTTAACTGTTTAATTTC
>SHWS01000049.1 GCA_009693705.1 Pelagibacteraceae bacterium | reverse complement strand
TGTTCTATTATTTTTTCTTTTTTTAAAATTTCACTCATTTCTTTTTCAAAAAAAGGTAATTTATTTATGATTATTTTAGAGGCTCTAACAAGTATTGGAAGTGGTAATTCGTATTTTTTCAAATGTCGCGCAAATTTTAATTCTATCTGCCTTATTCTCTCTCTAGTTACATTAAATTTTTGTCCAATTATTTCCAATGTTTTTGGAGGCGTGTCATCGAGTCCATATCTGCTTACAAATATTTCTAAAATTCTATTTTTAAAATCATTATTTACTTTAAAAAAAGTATTAAGAGTTTGATTTAATACCCTTGTTATTTCTTCATCTATAGTTCTTTCATTTTTATAATTCTGAATATTATCTAAATCACTCTTTCTTTTGTTGCTAAAATAAACTTTACATTCCTGAATAATTTCTTCATTCCATGGAACAAGTTCGTCATAAAATTCTAAATTGATATCTTTTAGAAATAACTCGATCTCTTTAATTGATGAAACGCCTAAATTTGGCATTTTTTTTAAATCTGAAATCTCAACTTTAAGTATATCCGCAACTTGCACACATCCTATGTTTAGGAGACCATTTATAGACCTTTGAGATAAATTAGTATTTCTAATCTCTTTTAATAATATTTTTAATTGTTCATCTTTTAATTTATGTTTAATTTTATTTTCGGCAACTTTTTCGATATTTTGGTAAAGATCCGTTTCTTTATCTAATTTTGTTCCTAAGATTAAATTTATTTGAGATAATTCATTTTTAATCTCCTGTAGAGATTTTCTACCGGAGTTTGGGAAACTAAGAATATCTTTTTCTGTATATTGCATTAATTCTCCAACATAGTTGATATTTTCTGATTTTAAAAAATTCAATGCTCTAACTGGTAAATCTAAATCATCAATTTTTATTAAAAATTTTTTATCAAAATTTTCATTATTAATGTTTTTTTCATAGAGTTTTTTGTTTAAATTATCTTCTGAAAAAGTCTTTTTCTGAATACTTTCTGTTTTTAAAACGTATATATCAGGCAGAACTAACATCTTTGATTAATTAAAAATTATAAAAATCTAAAATGCTTTTAATTTTTTTATTAAATAACACATTAATACCTCTGCTAATGTGAGCTCGCAGATGTTTGGCTAAATTTTCATTATTGATTTGAATATTATTTTTAAGCAAATTGTTAGCTAATAAAGATATATAAATACCCTTGTCTTTTCCTGCAAAAGTATCAAAATTCATTTCAACCCCATCATTTTTTTCATCCAATATTCTAGGTACAGAGCCTTCCTTAATTGATATGCAAAAAGCATATCTACAAAGAGTATTCCAATACTTAATACCCGTAACACCTTTAAGTCTATTCATGGCATTCTTGTTATTTTGGGATGTATAAACCGTATCAATTGAAATTTGACTAAAATCAAACATTAAAAAAAATACCCCTTCTCTACAACGCTACCATTAATTTTAGGATCGAAATTGATTAAATAACTTTTTGAAATACTCTCTTTCATAATATTTAAGTAATTTTTATTTATCTCTTCATCGGTCGATAAAAGAATAACTTGGTGACTTGCATTTGGAAAATATTTTTCAACTAAATTAAGTCTATGCTTAGAATCTAGTCTACCTAATGGTGTATCAATAATAGTTGGTGATAATTTATTTGAAGCTTTTGCAAGAGCCCATAATATTGCAACTGCTAATAACTGTCTCTCTCCTGCTGACAGTGTTGAGGTTTCGATATTTCTATCTTTTTTATCATAGAGTAAAAGTGCAAAATTATTAATATCAATTTTAACTTTTTCGAGAAATTCTTCTTTTCTAATTAGAACATTAAAACATTCTTTAATAAAGTTTTCTAATTTAAAAATATGATGTTCTAAAACTCTTTTTTTAAACTGATCCATTATAATTTGTGTCTTTTCTGAAAATACAACAAATCTTTCACTATCCAGTAACTCTGTTTTTTTATCCGACTGAATTTGGTAAAGTTTTTTTAGCTGAAATTCTTTTGGTCTTTTTTCAGAATTTTTTTGTTCAATTTGTTCGTTTATTTGTTTAATTGCTCCTAAAATTTGAATAACTTCAATTTTTAAACTTTCTTGCTTATTGATTATTGGTTTAATTTTATCTTCTGCGGGAATTTTCTTAGACTCTATTTCTAATTTTTCTATATCAAGAATGTTTTCTTTTAATTGACTTAAATTAAAATTAGTTTTTTTATCTAAATCTGGTAAGATTTTATTTTGCATTTCTTTTAAATTTTCTAAACTCAATCCATTAATTTTAGAAAAATCTTGTTCAGCAAAAGTACTCTTGATTTGTTTTGATACCAAAAAATTAAATAATTTTTCTTTAAAATTACTATCCTTGCAGTCTTTTTCGGTGAATGACTTTATATCTTTTATTAAGTTATTTTTTTCTTCTGAAACTAAGTCTTTATTATTTTGATTTATATTATTTAATAGTTTTTCTTCTATTTCTTTTAATTCTTTTTTAACAAGCAATAATGGACCTTCTAGAGCCGCAATATTTAATAAATTATTTTTTAAATCATCATTTTCTTTATTTTTATTTTCAAGCGTTAGTTCTATTTCTTTTTTCTTATCAAAAAAACTCAAGCCAGATCTATCTAATTCCTGATCTAAAGCACTTATTTCAAACTTTATCTTTGTTGAGTCATCTTCTAGCTTAATTTTTTTTTCTTCTAGTTTTTTTATGTCTTTGTTTATTAGATTAACCCGATCTTCAAACTCGTTGATAATTTTTAAATCCTTGTCATCTTTTGAAAGGACTGCAGATTTTTTAGCGAATTCATCCAAATCTAAATTTAGACGCGTAACAATTTCAAGACCAAGCAATGAATCAATAGCTTTTCTCAAAACTTCTTTAGATTGATCAAGGTCTGCCAATTGCTCGATCTTTTCACCATCAAAAAAAAATAGCTGAGCAACTTTAGCTGGCAGTATTTGCTCAATAAAATTATCCCAATCTTTTGTAATAATTTCATCTAAAATATCATTTACATAAACGTAAAAATTTTCTTTGATTTTTTCTCCACTTTTTTTCCACATTCGAACTACTTTGAAGTTTTCTTCTTTACCCCTTGTCTGTTTTCTAAAATTGAGACTAATAGAAGCTCCATCATTTTTGTGATCTGTGTGAATATTTTTTTCTAAATAACCTTCGTAAGAAAGATTTTGACTTTTAAATGTATTGGAATTTTTCCCATATAATAAAAAATCTATCGATTGAAGAAAAGTCGTTTTCCCACTTCCATTCATCGCACCAATTAAAATTATTGGTTTTTCTTTACTAAGTGGATTTAAATCAAATTCTTGCTCACCTTTGTAAATTGCAAAATTATGTAAAGATAATTTATCTAAAATCATTTTACATTATCACTTTCTAAATTTATTTCGCCATTGAGATTTTTTATATTTTTAATATCAATTTTACTTAAATCTTCTGAATTTAAAGAATGCAAATTATTTGCTTGAATACTTTTCTTCTCTCTAGCATAATTTAACGCATCCTCTTCATCTTTAAAAAATGACTTTTTAAAAGCTTTGGAAAATTCATCCATCAAACCATGCCTTCTGTTGGATTTAAAATATTTTCGTTCAATCTCTAGTAAATTTCTAGACAATTCAAAAGTCAAATCATCATTTTCGCATACATCCTTTAAAATTTTCATAACTTCATTATCGAAGACATGTGTCTCTTCCAAAGGCTCGAAAGTATAAAGTCCTTTTGCTTCTTGTTCACAAATTTTTGGAACTAAATCTTCTGTCTCTAATTTTTCATAAAACCAAATTTTTCTTATTTGATCTAATTCCTCTTTAAGAATTAATTCTATTTTTTTTAATTCTTTAGGAAGTTTTGGATTGCTTCTAACTTTATTTTGAGCCTGTAATAATGCTCTTAACCAATATTCTCTACTTTTTTGGGTATATGGTCCTGGTACTGACTTGCTATCGTCGTTTGCAAACAACTGAACGTTACCTGTTAATCTTCTAAAATCTCTTTTATCGTGGTCGTGTTCATCTAAAAGATTTCTAAGTTGTAATAATGGTTCCATCCATGTTTTTTCTTCATCATTTTGAACCATTGCAGACATAGATTTGTCCTTGGCTACAAGTGTACAAACCCAACAACCAAATCTACTATCGCCACATGAAGGGGTTGAGGTATCAACAACTAATGGACACTCTCCTCCTTCGGTTGCCCCCTGATACATACTCAATAGATCTTTGTTGTTTATTCCCCAGGGTGAATTATTTTGTAATAAATAAAGCCAAACGTCATCATTAGACCAATCTTTAATAGGTAAAAATGCACTAATATTGTTATGACTACTATGAGCAGAAAAATGCTCTCTTTGTGACTTTTCTTCGCTTTCTTTTATATTTCTGCTTCGATTAGAACTTTCAGCTTTTCTAGTACCAAGCACAATGACCGCCTCGCCTTTTTCAGCGGCTATTTTAAACATAAAAGTATTCGCGCTTTTAATTTTAAGTCTATTAGTACACCATCTAAATTTTGGTCTTGGTGCTGGATATCCTTTTCCAATTAAATTTACCCAAAAAGTATCTTCAATATTTGGAATTAATAAATTTGGATAAATTGGCAGTTCTTCTTCTTTAGCTTTTTCTCTCAACGCTTCTAATGATCCTTTTACCCAAGTAGATACAATCGGATTTTCAACTAAAGTATCGGTTGTCATTACGTACATTGGTTTTAAAGTTCTTCCCTGTTTTTTTAAGTGACTTAATGCGCTCCACATTAATTGCAATATTGCGGAAGAATCTTTCCCACCTGAATAACCAACTAACCAAGGAACATCATCTTTAGAATAAAGATCCGCTATTAATTTAACCAAATCATCGATAGTTTTTTTAAAACCCAATTCATTAAATGCTGAATATTTTTTTGTCTTAAGATCATCCAACATTTTTAAGTCCTTTTTTTAAATTATTTTCTAATAATTGTTCTTCCGGCGTAAGTTTTATATCGTAAGCTTTTTTAATAACATTGGATGCAAGAGTAATACTAATTGTTGATTTAACAACTCTTCCATTTAATAAAATTCTATTTTGCCAAATAGGGTTTGTTTTTAACCAATCTATATCTTTTAAACTTT
>SHWS01000048.1 GCA_009693705.1 Pelagibacteraceae bacterium | reverse complement strand
AAATAAATTAGAGGTTAGAAATAATTCAAGAGTATCAGATTTAGAGAATATTGAATATTTGCTTCCAAAAATTAATTCTATTTATGAAGAATTTATAAAGCCAGACGTCCATCATAGATGGTAGTATTTTGATTTATGAAATATAAAAAACTTGGGATAACAAATATAAATGTTAGTAGAATTTGTTTAGGCACTATGACTTTTGGTGAGCAAAATTCTGAGTCAGAGGCTTTTGAACAAATGAATTATGCTTATAATAATGGTGTGAATTTTTTCGATACAGCAGAAATGTATCCTGTTTATCCTAAAAAAGAGACTTTTGGAAAATCAGAGGAGATTATAGGAAATTGGATTAAAAAAAAAAAGAATAGAGATAAAATTATTTTGGCAACAAAAGTTGCTTCAGGCCACCCAAAAGGGATTGGGGCCACTGGTCTTTCTTGGATAAGGAAAGGTGGAAAAAATCTCCGTTTTGATAAAAAAAATTTAATTGAAGCAGTGAATGCCAGTTTAAAAAGGCTTAAAACTGATTATATAGACTTGTATCAGTTACATTGGCCGGAAAGAAACGTTGCTGTTTTTGGTCAATTAGATTTTAAATATGACCCGTTTGAAAATAACTGGACACCTATTGATGAGGTTTTAGAAAATTTAAATAATTTAGTTAATTTAGGAAAAATAAGATTTATAGGGTTATCTAATGAAACGCCATGGGGAATATTAAATTTTTTAAAAATTGCAGAAAAAAAAAAATTACCAAGAGTAATGTCTGTACAGAATGGTTATAATTTATTAAATAGAATTTTTGACATTGCTAATTCTGAAGTTTCTATAAGAGAGAATTGTGGACTTTTAGCATATTCGCCTCTCGCAGGAGGAAGATTGAGTGGAAAATACATGAATGGTAAAAAACCACATAACTCAAGATACACTTTATGGCCATCAAGATTCTCGAGGCACCATACAAAGCGTGGAGAAATTGCTGTAGCCAAGTATATTAAAATTGCAAAAAAATATAGTATTTTACCTGGTACTTTTGCAAATGCTTTTGTTTTAAGTAGGCCTTTTGTTACTAGCGTCATTGTAGGAGCTACTTCGACGCAACATTTAATAGAAAATATAAATAGCGTAAATATTTCCTTAAATAATGAAATACTAAACGAAATAGAAAGTATTCATTTATTGGATCCAAATCCCTGTGTATGATACAATTATAAAGCATGGATATAGAGAAAGAACTAACCGTTGGAAGAGGATATGTGGTATTTCCAATCGAAAATACTGATACTTTTAATAAGCTAAGAAATTCTTTTGTTGAAAAAATAAATATTTCAAAAAAAATTGGAGATAATATCGACCAGATAAGAAAAAAATTGGCTAAAATGACAAAGGCAGAAATTAACAAAACAATGGTTAATTTATTATCATTTAATGACCTTTCGGAAATGATTATTAATTCATGCCCCACTTTAGTAAAAAGACTATGTGGCAGTGAGCTTTTCATTCAACGTCGAGCGCATACCATAATTAATGTTCCTGGTGAGGGACAAGCAAAGCAATGGCCGCATTATGAATTGATGTCAGGAATTTCACCTTTTAGTTATGTAATTTGGGCCCCCTTACATGACTTACAAGATCAAGGTGGGGTCTATTATATTGATCAAAAGAAGTCTTATGAAATTATGAAAAAAGAGGAAGAGGATGGGTTAGTTAATGGACCGACAGTTTTAAATTTAATGACAGAACAAAAGCCAACGTTAATGAAATTTGGAGAAGCAATTATTTTTAATCCTTTTGTTCTTCACGGAAATGTTACTTTTAAATCTGAGTTTGCTCGTATAGCTTGCAATGTAAGATTTCAAAGTTATTATAAGCCACTTCTTCAAAAAAATACTGATTACTTAAAATATTATAAATTAGTTTAATAGCAAAAGTTTCATAATGAGTGTAGTGACCGTAACAACAGACCTTAATATAGGTCCTTATAAAATACCAAGTAATGGACAAAATATGATTATGAATAATTATGCTCAAAGAAAAAATCTAATTATAGAGCTAGTTATTCCAGAGCCAATGATGTCAAATGAGTTAGCAACTATACAATGGCTTCAGCGAGATTACAAAATAAGCAAATTAATTTTATGTTCAATTTATCAACTACCAATTAAAAAAAAAAGAATTGAAGAATTGTTAATTAATATGCAGGATGTAGAATTTCACTTTGCTTTGGAGGGGGTAAGTGGAAAAGGTCAAGATTTTTTACTAAGCTGTACAAAAGAAGTAAATATGTTCAAAAAAGCAGAAATTATTGATAGTACAAAAACAAGCTGGTCAAAATTATATGAAATGATTAAGAGTTAAAAATTAAAGGTAGAATTTTTGAAAATTTTAATTACAGGAGGAGCTGGGTATGTAGGTTCAAAATTAGTTCCACAAATGCTTAAACTTGGTCATAAAGTTACAGTTCTTGATTTGATGATTTATGGTGAAAATGTCTTAGATAACCATAAGAATTTAAAAAAAGTAAAAGGTGATATTAGAAATGATGATTTACTTAAAAAAATTATACCAGGTCACGAAGCTGTGCTTCACCTTGCGTGTATATCGAATGATCCTAGCTTTGAATTAAATCCTAGTTTAGGTAAATCCATAAATTATGATGCTTTTGAGCCTTTGGTAAGGATTAGCAGAGATAATAAAGTAAATAGATTTGTATATGCATCTTCTTCATCGGTTTATGGAATTAAAAAAGAAAAAAATGTCACAGAGGATATGAAGCTGGAGCCTCTTACAGACTATTCTAAATTTAAAGGAGAATGTGAAAAAATTCTAAAAAATTATAAATCTGAAGATTTTATAATAACTACTGTTAGACCATCCACTGTTTGTGGTTACGCAAGAAGACAAAGATTAGATCTAGTAGTTAATATTCTTGCAAATAATGCTTTTCATAATAGAGAAATAAAAGTATTTGGGGGAGATCAGCTTAGACCCAATATACATATAAATGATATGGTTGATTCCTATTTGTCTATATTAGACGCGATGCCTAAAATAATAAATGGAGAAATATTTAATGTTGGATTTAAAAATCAATCAGTCAACGAGCTAGCATTAGATGTAAGAGAGGTTATGGGAAAAGACATAAAAATAAAAAACACAGAAACGAATGACAATAGATCTTATCACGTAAGTTCTGAAAAAATTAAATCAATTTTAGGTTTTGTAACTAAACACACTATAAAAGATGCTACTTTAGATTTAAAAAAAGCTTTTGAGGGTGGCTTATTGCCAAATTCTCTCCAAGACGAAAGATATTTTAATATCAAAAGGATGCAATCAATAAATTTATTTTAATTACCATGAGTAAAAATAATAATTTTTATACAAATAAAGTGGTTTATAAACCATGGGGCAACGAATATGTAATATATAGTGATGCAAATCGTATAGCTATAACTTTTGTTAAAATAGATTATAGTCATAAAACTTCACTTCATTGTCATCCTCAAAAAAAGACTGGCTTTATAATTCTTGGTGGAAAAGCCTCAGTTCAAATTGGCATCTATAAAGAAAATACTAAAAATTTTAAATCTTTATCAAGATTAGTTTTTAGACCAGGTTTATTTCATTCCATCAAAGCAAAATCAAAAGAAGGCATTTATGCTTTAGAATTTGAGACGCCCTATAAAAAAAATGATTTACTCAGGTTTAAGGATAATTATGGAAGGAAAAAGAAGGATTATGAGGGTAAAAAATTTACAAAAAATTTAAACTCAGATTTTATTAAGTTTCAAAAACCTAAACTAAATCAAAAATATCAATATGATTTTAACAATTTAAAAATTGTGATTGAAAAAAGAAAAAATTTAAAAAATCTCCCGAAAAAAGATGATAACTCAACCACAGCTGTATTAGATGGCTGCATAATTGATAGTCGAGGTCAGGATGTTATTTCTATTGGAGAAATTGTCAAATCAAGTACATTAAAAATTTTATCAGAAAATTTTAAAATTAAAGACGCATTAACAATACTAAGAGTGTTTAAAAAAAAAGGCAATTTTAAAAAAAATAACAAATTAATTTCATGAAAGTTAGATACTCATATTTGGCGCAGCAGTTTTCTAATTGTGAAGATTTGTGGAGAAGTTTAAAAAAATTTGTTGCTAGTGGTGATTTTACTTTAGGAAAAGAATTAGAGAGATTCGAAAAAAATTTTGCAAAGTTAATAGGAACTAAATACGCATTAGGTGTTAATTCAGGAACTGACGCAATAAAATTGTCTTTGAAAGCGTTAAATGTTGGATATGGAGATGAGGTAATTACTGCTGCAAATACTTTTGTAGCAACCGTTGGTGCTATTACAGAGTTAGGAGCAAAACCCGTTTTTGTTGATTGTGATGACACCTTTTGCATGAATATAAATTTAGTTGAGAAAAAAATAACTAAAAAAACTAAGGCAATAGTTCCTGTCCATTTTACAGGATATATGACTGATATGCCTAAATTAATTAAAATTTCAAAAAAATATAAAATTCCAATAGTTGAAGATGCTTGCCAGTCAATACTTGCAAATATAAATAAAAAAAATGCTGGTACATGGGGAGAATTTGGAGCATTTTCACTGCATCCATTAAAGAATATAAATGTTTGGTCTGATGGTGGTCTTATTACGACTAACAATCATAAGTATTATAAAAAACTTAAGCTTTTAAGAAATCATGGGTTAGTTGATAGAGATACTGTTAAAATTCCTGGATATAATTCAAGGCTAGACACTTTTCAGGCGGTGGTAGGTAATTGGCTTCTTCCAAAAGCAAAAAAAATAGCAGAACAGAGAATTAAAAATGCGAATTACTATGATCGTAATTTATCAATTTTGCCCCAAATTACAATTCCACCACGGCCAAGAAATCATCAAATTGTTTATCATCTGTACATTATTTTTGCCGAAAAAAGAGATGAGCTTTTAAAATATTGTATTAAAAAAGGAATAGAAGCAAAAGTTCATTATCCTAAGCCAATGTATTTGCAAGAGAGTGTAAAAAATTTAAATTACAAAAAAGGAGACTTTCCTGTAACAGACGAACACACTAAAAAAATAATAACCTTCCCTTGCGATCAGCATTTATCTTTAAAACAAATGGATTATGTTATTGAATGCGTTAAGAGTTTTTATAAAAAAATTAAAATTTTTTAAAGTAGCTTTTTTATTA
>SHWS01000047.1 GCA_009693705.1 Pelagibacteraceae bacterium | reverse complement strand
ATTTATATAAGTAAAATTTAATTTTATTTATATCTTCTATTGTATTGGAGAATCGTAATGTAGAATTTATAATTATATTTTCATCTAAAATTGTAGGATTCTGAGATAAAAAACTAATATTATATTTACTGCTAATCTTGTTAGGTATTTGCAGTTGATTATTATAATAAATTCTACCTTTCTGAGGTTTTATAAATCCTACCAAAATATTAAGAAGGGAGGTTTTTCCTGACCCACTTAGGCCGTAAATCCCATAAATATTATTTTTTTTTAAAGATAAATTAAAATTATTTAATATTACAAAGGGACTTGAACTATTTTTAGAATAATAGCTTAAAGAAACATTCTTTAATCGTATATTATTAATAGATTTATACTCAATTTTTTTTTTATCTAAATTAAAATTTCTATTTAAGTCATCTTTAATAAAATCAATAGAACTTATGTTGTAAAAAATATTAGAAATATAATAAGATAATCTTGTAAAAGCAGGTATTAATCGTAACATTGCTACCGCTAGTACTGAAAATTTTAAGAAAAATTGATTAATATCTAATTTTGATTCTTTATATAACAAAAAAAATAATACAATTGCAAAAAACTCCAGAATAAACTTTGGACTTATGTTAATTAATCCAGAATATATTTTTGACTTGTAATAATTGTTAAGAAAACTTTTATATCTTTCTATAAACTGTTTTGACTGATTATTTAATTTTAATTCTCTAAAAATACTTAAAGTATCGCTTAAAGTTTTAAAAACTTTTATTTCATTAAATGATCTTAACTTTCCCAAGTTGTCAGATTTTTTAAATAAATAAATGATAAAAAATAAAAGGATAATACACAAAATAACAACTTCAACATTAATATTAAAAACAAGTAAATGATTAAGATAAAATAATAATATAATAATATAAGTAATTTCTCCAAAAAAAGAAATTACAAGACCAAAAATTCCTAAAAAGGCAGCGTCAACATCTCTTAAAATTTGCTTAATATAAATAGACGATTCTTTTTTATTAAAAGATTCAAAATCTAAACTAAAATAAACGCTTAAAAGTTTTGAAGACTTATCTAACGTTATATTATGAATAAAATTTGAATAAAAATAGTTTTGAAAAATAAATAAAATATTTTTTAAAATTAAAAAAAATACTAAAAATAAAATATAAACTTTAGTTAAATCATAATTTAATAAATATTTTTCATTCAAAAAATTTAAATTATCTAAAAATATATTAATAAATTTAGAATCTACCTGTTTATTAAGTAATAAATAAAAAATGCCTAAAAAAATAACATCTGACAAAGTTATAAATAAAACTAAAAAGTAATTAAATATAACAGAGATCCAATTCTTTCTTGCAATTTGAGAAAATAAAAATTTAATAGTATTAAATATTCTCATTTTTGTGCAGAAAAAAAGTAACCTAATGGATAAGTTTCTTTATTTTTTTTAGAAAAGATAAAAACTATTTTGTCTAAAAATTTAAAAAAAAATAATAAAATATTATTAAAAAGTGGAATCTTTTGAGTTATAATTGAAAGAGAGTTGTAAAAGCAAATAAAGATACCACCGTCCAATACGGAGATCTTTATATTTATAAAACCCACAGACTCCAGACTCCTCCTTAGAGACTGTTCTGTAAATCTAAAAAAATCATTGGGTGATGAATGAATTCTAAACATAAATGGAGTTGATCCAAAAAAATTTCCACCCTTTCTCAAAAAAGAATAACAATTATTTAAACAATTATTAAAATTATATATATGCTCTAATACGTTTATCAAAAAGACATTATCGAATTGATAATCTGGTCTTGAATTTAATTTTTCTAGATCTACTTTTAAATCTCTTTTGTCATCTGAAAACTTATCTAAATAAATAATATTATCCTGACATAAAATATGATTTGTTACATTATTACTTGTTCGCCTTCCTCCAACGTCTAAAACACTGCCTTGGATTGACAATTTTCTTACTTCTAATATTTGAAGAACTCTTAAAATTGAGTATTTACTAGATATTAATTTGTTTATGTAAAAAAAATTTTTAAATGACATTAGTACAAAAATTAATTTAATAAATTAAAATGTATTAAACGCATAGATATTATTTTCAAATTAAACTAAACTATTATTCTTAACATTTTTTTAAAAAATCTAAACTGGGTATAATTGGCAACAACATCTTTGAAATTTATGCTTAATTTTTTTTTTAATTTGACATCCAAAGCATTAAATATTTTTATTTTATTTACTAAATCATTAATGTTCCCTAACTGATATTTTAAACCATTGAAGCCATCTACAATTATTTCATTAGGTCCGTTAGGGCAATTACTACTTAATATTGGAACATTTAAGTAGCCAGCTTCAATTAATGTATGCCCAGGTTCTTCCCATAAAGAAGTGGATACGTATAAATCTGATCTACATAAATATTTATATGGGTTACTTTTAAAACCTAATAAATAAAAATTATCTAGATTGTTTTTTTTTATATAAGCAGCTAAATCATTCCTGAGTTCTCCTTCGCCGATAATAATAAGATTAAAATTTTTTTCTACTTCTTGGGAATATTTTTTAAAACCACTTAGAAGTTCAAAAAAATTTTTTTGAAGAGTTAACCTTCCTATTGCACAATAGACCTTTTTTTTAAAAATAAATTTTTCATTTGAATCGATTTCTTCTAAAGATAATCTTTTAATTTCTCTGTAAATAATTGGATTTTCAACTACCGATATTTTGCCTGTTTCTATTTTAATTTTATTTCCAATCATTTGCTTTGTCATGTTTGTCATTGTTAATATATGATCTGATTTGCTATAAAAAAATTTCCAAATTAATAATCGAAATATATTAAACCTAGGATATCCTTGAATACTATTGATAATAATTAATTTTTTAAAAAAAAATTTTAATAAAAGAGGAATAAAACCAACCAGACCAGTTATAATATATTTGGGTCTATAAATTATTATTTGTCTGATCAAAAAAGGCACCGCTATAATTGAAAAAAACATTATTAAAAATTTAGACAACCTTCCAGTACTTGGAAAAATATTGTTGATTTTAACAAAACATAAGAAATTTAACTCGCTGTTATTATAAAAATTTCTAAACTCTCCAAGAATATCCAAAATATATATTTTATGACCGGAATACCTATTTAAAGACTTCGCCATTCCTACAATCGCATTTAAAGTGCCCACATTACTAAGCATGGGTGACCAAAAAAAAATAGTATATTTAACGTTAGATTTCATGAAAATTTTTAAATTAATTTTCTTAAAGGTAATTTATAATATTTTTAAAAATTTAGAAAATAATCTTATTAATATTTTTAAGTTTTAAGAATTTTTGTTTAAGATATTGAGTTATCACATGCATTATAATTTGCGAACAGTCTTCTGCAATACCATAATTGTTAATAGGGATATGAATATAATTTCTAGAATATTTTTTTAGATAACCTCCATCAAATCCAACAATAGCAAGAGTTGAAATTTTTTTTTTACTACAAAAATTTATTAAATTAATTAAATTTTTTGAATTACCAGATGACGAAATTAAAATAACAATATCTTTATCAGTAATAATATTTCTTGCTTGTCTTGTGAGAATTTCATCAAAAGAGATGTCGTTTGATATAGCTGATATTAACTCATGGTTACTAACCAAACTAAAAACTTTTGGATAAATTTTAGTATTTTCTGATATAGCTTTTGAAAAATCACACAGCATGTGATTTGCTACTGCCATTGATCCGCCATTACCACAAACAAAAATAGAATTATTTTTTCTAATTATTTTTTCTACTAATTTTGCGGCTTTAATAATTTTATCTAAATTTATATTATTTAAAACTTCATTGAGACGAAAGGAATAATCTAAGAAAAATTTATCAGCAGATTTATATTTTTTTGTAGGAAAACTGTTGCATACCATATAAGCTTATATTATCAGTTAGTTTAGTTGTTTAGAATAGACTTTTTTTTAAATTGACAACTCTAATGCAAAATTTATCACTGTTTGTAACACTGAGTAAAGCTTAATGTTTTAATTTAATATGTAATGCAGAAAAATTTTTTTTATTACGTATCCATAAATTGTATATATTGGGTCTTTTACAAATTAATTATTCTTGAAATTATTTTAAGATCTAAATTCTATCCCAAAGCTAAATTATTATATTCTGGTTGGGTAAGAGGGTTTGGTTTTGGTGATCATATTGCATTTTGTTTAAATATAAAAAAAAAAGTCAAAAAAAATGCGTGGTTATTCTGCTACAGTAATCAACAGTTTGAAAATGCATTATTTTTCTATGATAAAAAATTAATAATTAAAGCTTTTTTCGCAATACCAAAATTTCTTAATGAAAATCATCTTGGTAATAAGTATTTATATAATGATATTTTTTTTAAACCACAGAAAATAAAAAGCCCTCATAACAATAATATTGAAAATAATCTTTTTTATGGAACCAAACCTCAAATTGAATTTATAAAAACTAGATTAAAAAAGTTTAAGATCTCGTCCAAGTTAAAAAATATACTAAAAAAAAAAACAATTGTAATAGGAATTAAAAATTTTTCTTTAAAAAAGAAAGTTAACAGTAATGTGAATTTTCAGAAAAGACAGACAAGAGATTTAAAAAAAATATTTAAGTTATTAAAAAATATAAGCAAAAAAAATATTAACATTGTAATACTCGGAAAAGCATCCGAACATTTTATAAAAATTTATATTAATAAAAAAATCTTAGTTAAAAATATCTATTTATTTAAAGATTTATCTGATAATTATTCAATTGCAGATCAAGTTTTCTTAGCTCAAAATGCTTATGGTTATTTTGGTAACGGTTACGGAGCACTGATTTTCTTTGATATCTTAGTAAAAAAAATTTTATTAATTGATTATGTCTGGGATGATGCAAATAATCTTTGTAAAAAAAATAGATTACATTTATATAAAAAAATAATTAATAAAAAAAATATGAGAGTTGAAATATGTAATCTTTTTAAAACTTATAATAATAAAGATCATAAAATTTTAGAAAATACGTATGGAGAAATTTATAAAAATTTTAATAATAAATTCAAGGTTTAATTTGAATGTCAATCTATATTTTTTTGAAAGTTAAGAAAATATTTATATTCTTGTGAAAATCAAATTTAGTATTAAACCTATAATTAAAAACTCGAATTGAATGTTATTAAATTTTATCAATTATGAAATTGGTTGTATGAACTATCTGATAAAAAAAGCAAAAGATAACGAAGAAACGGAGAAGTTTTTATTAAAATGCTATAAAATAAAAAGGCCAACATTTATGAGTTTAAAATTAAAAAAAAAT
>SHWS01000046.1 GCA_009693705.1 Pelagibacteraceae bacterium | reverse complement strand
AAGAACTTTGTACGATTTATATATAATATTAAACTGTGGCAAAAGTTTGTGATTTTGCAATATAAATTGATTTAATTTACACATTTAAAAGTAACTGAGTAATTATAAAATGGTCTTTCAAAACTTTGAATTGCATTTATAACTAACAACTCTTTATTAAAAGATTTACAATGATTATTTGCCAAGGAAAGAGCGTTTGTTTTTGCTTCCGAAGCACCGCCGGTAATATTATGTTTAGAAGCTGTTACAGTATAAGTGTCTGGTCCAATTTTTACGGCCTCACCAGTAGTTCCGCAAGAAAAAATAAATACAAAAAAAAATAATATTTGATATTTCTTCATATAAATCTAATAACTTTGTTTATTTTTTATCACACCTCTAACACCACCTGTAGGATTTTCAGTATCTCCTTTTCTCCTTGGTATTAAATGAATATGGCAATGATTGATAGTTTGTCCTGCTACTTTACCAGAATTATTGCCAATATTAAAACCTTCTATTGATTTATCTTTTTTAAGTAACTGTTCTCTTGTTTCAAAGATTAGTTGATTACAAGCATTAATTTCTGGTTGATATAAATCAAAATAATTTAAACAATGTCTTTTTGAAATAATTAATGAATGATTTTTAGTAACTGGGTAATTATCTTCAATTACAAATGCTAATTCATTTTCTTTAACAATTCTATTTTTAGAAATATTACAAAAGATACATTCTTTGTCTCTATCATTGTAACTATCCAAAACTTTACGAAAATCTGTATTATCTTTATTTCTTTTCATTGAGTTACAGGAATAACAAAGTGCTTGAAAATTAGTCATCTCATCAGAACCACCATTCTCTCGTGGAATTATATGGTCTACTTCTAATGCTTTTTCATTTGCTGATATACCACATAATTCACATCTTCTTTTTGCTTGTTTAAGAACTTCATAACGAATGCTTCCAGAAATATAACCTGATGATTTCTTTCTATGTTGTAAAATATTATCTATTCCTCTTTTGTTAATATATTTTTCTAACCGTTCTTTACATAATTCAATCAATTCTTGTTTCTGACTTTCAATTAAATCAAAACCTTCAAAAGTATAATTTTCTTTATCTCTTTTTATTTCCTTCAAGTGTTTTGAAAGAAACTTAAATGGCATTTGTTTTGTGATATTTTGATAATATTCAATTTGGGTTTCATCATAGTCTAAAAAACTTTTGGCAATTTTTCTTCCTGTAGATTTTCCACCATTTTTAATTAACTCAATCAACATTAAGGGTTGATAAATATGGGACATTCTCATTTTCTTAGAAATGAAGCTTTTAAGTGAACTATAAATTTTAGACATTGATTATATTATTAGGATTTATACGATAAAATAAAACTTTTAACTAATTTATCAGCTTCGGAATTTTCAGAGTAATCACCATCTATTAAATAATGAACTCTGCCTTCAGAGAATAATTTTTTTGCAATACTTGAGGATTTTTTATTATCTTTTTCATAGACGCAGATGTTTTTTCCAGCGTTTTTATCATTTACTGAGAAGCAGGGCACGTCCGTCTCTCCATCACCAAAGAAGATTATATTTTCAAAAGGTATATGTGCTTTGTTATTCTCATCTTTTTTAGCATTTACTCCAACTTGATCAAAAACGTCAAAGGTTCCTTTATTTATTCGGTATAAGAATTGAACTTTATTTGAGTAATTAACAGAAAGTTTAGGCCAAACTCCTTTGTCGTTATCGTAAATATAAGAAGAAGCGTAAACTAAATTAATATCTTTAATAAAAGAACATCCTTTAATTACATCAGAAAGGCCTGATGAAATTATATAGTGCTGTACTTCAATATTATTATTTTTTCCAAATTCTTTAATTCTAGCAAACCACTCATTCACCCCTTTAAATAATTTAAGTTCTTTACCGTATTGTTTAAATGTTTCTGCATTTACCTTGAGGCCTGCAGCTTGCATGTGCTGTTCTAATAACATTAGATAAGCAAGAGTAGGGTCGCAGTGATTTTGTTTTGCGTAATTTGCAACTTTAATCCAAAAATCTTTAGGTTCTATTTTGCAATCGTGAAGTAGTTTTTGATCTTGCATGTAACCAGAACATAATGTTCCGTCAAAATCATAACAAAGGGCAATTTTCTTCATACAGCATGTTTAAATAAATGAGGATAAAATGAGACTAGAACAAAAGCTGCAACATAAAAACCTATAACTAAAAGATTTAAAAAATAATAAATTTTTGCAATCTTAGATCTAAGCTTAAGATCATACTCACTATAATATTGAATATTAGTTGGCTGTTTTATTTTTGCGGGAAATATTAAAAAAAATATAACTAAGAGTAAGCTTAGGTGTGTAAAGGTCATTATTTTTTAGGCATCAAACTTGCTTCAATATATTTGTTGTCGAATGTGTTGATTGCTAGTTTCTTAATATCTTCCTTAGTGACTGACTTAATAACTTTGTCCAATATTTCAGCAGTCTCAAGCGGTTCCTTCTCATGATAGTAATCGCTAATAGCACCTACTAACCAACGATTAGATTGTTTGTCTAATTCATAGTTTCTTAAGTGTCCTTTAATAGCCTCATCTAGATAATAATCTGGAAAGTCGCCAGCTTTTAATTTTTCTAAAACTTTTTCACTTTCTTTAAATATTTTATCTTTGTTGTTAGGATCTGAATCGAACATAATAATTAATGAATATTTAGGCTCAGGAAATTTAGAAACTCCGTAGTTTTGAACGGAGATAGAGTAAACTAGGTTTTGTTTTTCTCTAATTTCTTCATGCAGCATTCGTTTTAGAATTGTTTCTGTAGAGTAGATAATGAAACGATTTTTAACGTTGTAATCAAAACTTTTATTATAGGATCTAATATTTTTGCTTTGTTCTTCTAAGTTTTCAAATACTTCATATTTAACCAACTCTTTTTCAACTCGTACACCATCATCAACGTAAGTTTCTTTTCGTCCTAAAATTGGCAGGCTACCTAAATATTTAGTTATTAATAATTTAAGCTCATCAACTTTAAAATCACCAACAAATGTAAATGTAAAATCACCTCCATCTTTAAATCTTTCAGTATAAAAAGATTTAATATCTTCTATATTTATTTTATTTATTTCTTGTTCTGTTAAATTTAATGCTCTTGGATTATTTTTATAATAATTTTCAGCAAATTTTCTCGCAAACCTTTCTTTAGCATCAGTATTAGCTAATTTTAAATATTCCTTCAGTTCCGTCTTTAATTTATCTAGAGAAGTTTTGTTATAGTTAATATTTTGAAAATGAAGATAAATAAGCTCAAATAATTCTTTTTGATAAGCTGTAATAGTTTTTCCAGATAGTCCTTCATACGAATATGTAAAATATGGAGCTATTGAAATAAATCCTGGATTAAACAAATCATTAAGTTCTGTTCTTGTAAATTCACCAAGACCACTTTCGCTTATAATTTTTTCAGTATTTTGTATTGAGTGCAAAGCTGGAAGGGGAACATAAGAAAAGCCGCCTGGACTTTTTGCAGTAAAATTAAATTCTTTTTCTTTATTTTTAGTTGGCTTTAGTAAAACCTTCACCCCATTTGCAAGATCGAGTTCAATTACATCGGTGCCTTTGTGTTTAAACTCTTTAACAATTTTTGATCCTTTTAATTCTTTATTAATAAGTTTTTTCTTTGATAGCGCATAATCTGATTGAGTAAGTTTTTGTTTAGCAGTCTCTTGTTCAAGAGCGATAAACATTTCTTTATTCAAAAGATTTTTATATTTTTCAGGACTCTTAAATAAAACAATTCGGTCATCTGGCTGATAATATTTATTAAAATTATCATTAATGTCTTTAATAGTGATTGTTTTAATTATTTGTTTTGCAAGTTCAAATTCATAGTCAATTCCGCTCGCCATATCTTTATCTGTAAAATGTCTTCTATATTCATCTAAAAGTTCTGCTGAAGCTGTAGTATTTTTTTGAGTAAGAGAAATTTCTAAAGAAAGTAACTTGTTTTTTTTAGCAAGAATTAGTTCATCTTCAACAAATCCATTTTGTTTTACTCTTTCAATTTCATTTATTAAAAATTTTAAACCTTCTTGAACTTGCCCTTCCTTTAACATGGCAGTAACTGAGTACATTTCTTCTTGTTCAGACAATTCAGAAATATTAACGTAAGAAGAAATAAGTGGGCTATCTTGCTCAATCAGTATTCTATTTAATCTTTTTTGAAAAATCGTATCCGTTAAAGATCTAATTAAATAATCTTTATAATTAACACCTGTTTCTATGAAGAGTTTAGGTTCTCTATTGAGCATCTGAATATAAAGACCACTTATTTCTGGATCGGAAATGTTTGCAAATACAGTCTCATTATATTTAGGCACAGAACCTAGAGGCTTTTCAATTGCAGATGTTTTAGCTTTGATTGAAGAGAAGTACTTTTTTATTATTTGCTCAGCTTTTTTTTGATCAACATCACCAACAATAAAAACACCCATCAGTTCTGGTCTGTACCACTGTCGGTAATATTCTTTTGCAGTTTCATATTTAAAATTTCGAATAATGTCCATCGTTCCTATTGGATCTCGTTCTAGGTATTTAGAATTTTTAAATAAATAAGGTTTTTGTAATTCATTTATTCTGTCTAATTTACCAAGACCTTTTCGCCATTCTTCTTCAACAATTTTTCGCTCTCGCTCAAACGCTTCATCTTCTAAACTAAGTTCACTGCCTATTTCTGAAAGGAAATGAACTCCTGTATCTAAATACTTTTCATCATTAGTTGGAATTTGAAATTTATAAATCGTTCTTTCAAATGTAGTGCTCGCATTAAAATCAGCTCCTATGGAAAGTCCCAAAGATCTTAAATATTCATCAATCTTATTTTTAGGAAAACTTTTTGTGCCATTGAAGGCCATATGTTCCAGGAGATGAGCCAATCCAAGCTGATTATCATTTTCATGAAGAGAGCCTGCTTTAATAACTAATTCTATATAAGCTTTGTTTTTTGGAAGTTGATTATTCTTTACGTAGTAAGTAACTCCGTTATCAAGTTTTCCGTAAGTAATTTTAGAGTCCATAGGTAATATTTTCTTTAAATCTATTTCTGCAGCATTAACGTTAAAGATGATTGCTACAAAAAATATAATCTTAAAAAGCAACTTCACTAGTGACAGGCTATTGAGATTCGAAAGCTTCATATAATTTAAACTAAACCCCAATTGTGGCTGTGGAGCTTTTTAATCTATCTATTGTGTTATGTATAATAATACACGTAAAATAGATTACTTTTGTTTATACCCTTTATTAGTTTTTTCTCTAATAACAGTTTCCGAATATTTCTTGGCTTCTTCAGGATTTTTAAAATCCTTTATCATGCTTGCAGGATTTTCAATTCCTATTCTGCCGTATTTAATAGTTACTTTTTTTCCTTTAAGTTCTATTTGCCAAAATTTGAATGAATTGGCCGCCGCATCTTTAAACTCAAAATATTTTTTCATAATTTTATAGGGCCTCTAAATATATTTTAAAGACCCTTATATAATTGAATTATTAGTTAATCGTTTTTGCTTTTTCATTATTAACTA
>SHWS01000003.1 GCA_009693705.1 Pelagibacteraceae bacterium | reverse complement strand
TAAATAAAAAAGTTTATAGCTTATATTCAAAAAAATTCTCAAGACCTGAAAGTGCTTCCATTTCCAAAAATATAAAATATTATTTGTTTAATGATATTAATTCTAAAATTATTTCAAAAAAAATAATAACAAATATAAAAAAATTTTTAATTAAAAAATAATTTAAACTTTTGGTCTATAACTTGAAGGTCTATTCAAATAACTATTCATCAAACCTAGTAATCTTCATAAATAAATTTTGCTTTTAGCAAATCTAAAAATAAAAATTATATTAGTTTTTTTAACCAAGTCTTAGGAGTTATTTTCGATTTAATTTCGACAGGAAGTTTGTAGTTAAACTTTTTAACTCCTCTTTTTTTTATAAAATCAGCAGTTAATTTAATAGATTCTTTAAGACTTGTTTTTGTTTTGTAATTAAAAATTTTTCTTGCTTTATCTGCACTGCAAATTGCAATTTTAACTTCTTGTGGTCTTTCTTTAATATATATAGGGACCTCGTTATAACCAACTTCATTTGCAATCATTTCTGCCAATACATTTATTGTAGTTTCTTCTTCATCGGGACCTATATTAAATATTTCGTTTTTTATATTTTCTTGTAAACCCAATTTTTCAAGACAGAAAATAGCATCATTCACATATGTAAATGATCTTTTTTGTTCCCCATCGCCATAAATAATTGATTGTTTTCTTTGTAGGTTCCTATTTATAAAAATTGACATAACATTTCTATAAGGATCGTCATATTTTTGATTTGGGCCAACAATATTATGAGGAATAGCAATATTATATTCCATCCCATGAACTTTGCATAAATTTTTTAAAGTATCTTCACCGGCAACTTTTGCAATTCCATAAGGATCAACAGGCATTGGAATTAGATCTTCTGTAAAAGGAGCTTTTTGTTTTCCATATCTAGCCATAGAAGAACAGTATACAAATCTTTTAACTCTATTTACAATTGAAGCAGTAATTATTGAAACGCTTGCTTGATAAATATTTTTTGTAATAAAATTTGGTGAAAAAACCGACAACCCCTCATGAGCTGTAGCTGCGCAATGATAAACAAGATCTATATCTTTTGTTAATTTTAACATTTTTTTATAATCGCAGCAATCGGCTTTATAAAATTTTGTATTTTTAGGAATATTTAATTTATCTCCTAAAATCATACTATCATTCCCAGAAACTTCATGGCCAAGTTCCAGCATTCTTTTTGCTAAATGGCTCCCTAAAAAACCTGCAATACCAGTAATAAAAATTTTCATATAAATTATATTTAAAAATTAGCTTAGGTGTATTTTTATGGTAATTGATGTTTTGTTTATAGCTGTTTAACTATATATTTCAATATTATTATAAAATATTGAAGTTATTTAGTATTTTAATAAAAATAATTAAGTTAAAAAAAATAATATGAAAGTAACTATAATTATTGTCACATTTCGAAGTGAAAATATAATCAATAGATGTCTTTCTAAAATTAATAAAAGTTATCCAGTTATAGTTATAGAAAATTCAGATAATGAAAATTTTAAAAAAAAAATAGAGAGTCAATTTTCAAATGTACAGTGTATACTTACAGGAAAAAATTTAGGTTTTGGAAAAGCTAATAATATAGGTCTACGTTTGGCTAAAACAGAATATGTATTTTTATTAAATCCAGACGCCTTGGTATTTGAAGACACTATAGAAGTTTTAAATAGTAACGCTGAGCATATAAAAGATTTTGCTTTATTAGCACCAACCATTATTAATGAAAATCGACCTAATTATGGATTTTTTAATAAGAAAAAAAATGACTTTAAAATTACTAATATTTTTGAAGTAGACTATATAAAAGGTTTTGCAATGTTTTTTAATAAAAAAAAATTTTTAGAAATAAATTTTTTTGATGAAAATATATTTCTTTATTTAGAAGAAATTGATCTGTGTAAAAGATTAAATTATATTAATGAAAAAATATATTTAATACCTCAAGCTAAAATTCAGCATTTAGGAGGAACATCTCATGGTGAAGAATTTAGTTTAGAAATGGAAATTTCTAGAAATTGGCATTGGATGTGGTCTAATTTTTATTATAATAAGAAACATTTTGGTAAATTCGAAGCTTACAAAATAACAGTTCTATTTTTCTTTAAGAGTATATTGAAAATGTCTTTTTATTTATTTTATAATAAAAAAAAATTTTTTATATATAAAGCTAGGTTTTCAGGTTTACTTAATTCTTATTTAGGAAATAAATCATTTTATCGACCATTTAAATAATTGTGAATTATAAAAATAATTTTAAATTTAATAGATGGTATCATTATATATTTGGAGAAAAGTTTTATAAAAAATTAGATTTTAAGTGGAACGAATACCCAAATAGATATTCAATTATTCAAGAAACAATTGATAGAAAGAATTATAAAAGTTATTTAGAAATTGGTTGTGATCAAGATATATTATTTTCTAAAATAAGAATTGAAAAAAAAATTGGAGTCGACCCAGTTTCCGGAGGAACAATTCGCGATACTAGTGATAATTTTTTCAAAAAAAATAATCTGAAATTTGATATTATTTTTATCGATGGCCTTCATGAATATGATCAGGTAAAAAAAGATATCAATAATTCTCTGCTATTTTTGAGTGATTATGGAGTTATATTTTTACATGACTGTCTTCCTAAGAATTTTATATCTCAGGCAGTTCCCAGAGCTAGAGCTACATGGAATGGAGATGTTTGGAAAAATATAGTAGAATCAAGAACTAAGCCAGAAATAGACACATATGTGATCTACGCTGATAACGGAATTGCGATGATTTTAAAAAGACCAAATAAAAGAATGCTAAATTTAGGTACTGCTAATTTTAAGCAACTTAAATTTAGAAATTATTTCTATAATTATAAAGATTACTTAAATATAATCTATCAAGAAGATCTTAAAAATATTTTTTAAATTTTAAGAATTAATTTCATAAAATTTTTTTAGTAAATTTATAATTCTTTGATCTGACGCCATGGTAGGATTAATTTTGTTTGTAGTATAAACAACTCTTATTCCTAATATTGGATCAGCAAAACCCAAAGACCCCAACCATTGTGACCAAAAGATTCTTTATTCTTTCCAAATAACCATCTTCCACGAAATATTAAGCCAACTTCAGACCATCTAATTGGCAACAATAAACTTTCATCAATTCTACTGACGCTTTCAGCTAAGCATTTTTTAATTGATGATTTTGATAATAAAATATTTTTTTCTAATATTAAATCATTTACAAAAACATCATAAATTTTAGCAATCGATCTTGCATTGCTATGGCCATTTATTGAAGGAACTTCTGCAAGAAGCCAATTTTATTTTTCTTAAGTACATAACTTTCTCTTTCAGTTGTGCAACCACAGTGCGACCGCATTAGTTTAAGAAAGTTTAAGTGAAATTAATTTAGTGAATTAACTTTATTTTTGGCGGAGAGAAAGGGATTCGAACCCTTGATACCTTTAACAGTATACACGCTTTCCAAGCGTGCGCCTTCAACCACTCGGCCATCTCTCCAATCATTTTTCTTTGGATATCTTAAGAATACCAATAAATGCTTCTTGAGGAATTTCTACTTTTCCAAATTGTTTGGACCTTGCTTTACCTTTTTTTTGTTTCTCTAAAAGTTTTCTTTTTCTATCTCTTGCTCCACCTCCATGAATTTTAGTCAAAACATCTTTTTTAAATCCTTTAATTGTTTCTCTTGCTATTATTTTACCTCCTATAGCTGCTTGCACTGGGATCATAAAGTTATGTCTTGGAATTAAATCCTTTAATTTTTCACAAACTTCTCTTCCTATTCTTTGAGCAAAATCCTTATGTATCATCATCGCAAGTGCGTCTACAGGCTCACCATTAACTAATATCCCAAGTTTAACTAGATCGCCCTCTCTATGACCTATTATTTCATAGTCAAAGCTTGCATAGCCACTTGTCATGGATTTTATACGATCGTTAAAATCAAAAACTACTTCATTTAATGGAAGTTCGTAGCTTAAGACAGCCCTATTTCCTGAATAATTTAAATTTGTTTGTATGCCTCTTTTATCTTGGCATAATTTTATTATTGATCCCAGATATTGATCGGGTGATATTATGGTTGCTTTAATCCAAGGCTCCTCAATAATTTTAATTAGAGTTGGATCTGGTAGAGTGGAAGGATTTTGCAAGTCTAACATATTTCCATTATTAAGATAAACTTTATAAACAACTCCAGGAGTAGTGGTTAATAAATTTACATCAAATTCTCTTTCGAGTCTTTCAGTAATAATTTCTAAATGTAAAAGACCAAGAAAACCACATCTAAAACCTAACCCTAAAGCTGATGATGACTCAGCTTCAAAAGAAAAACTTGCATCATTTAATTGTAATTTTGCTAACCCATCTTTTAATTTCTGATATTCAGAGCTATCAACTGGAAATAAACCACAAAATACAACTGGCTTACTTGGTTTAAAACCAGGTAATGCCTTAATAGATGGTTTAGTAGCATCACATATTGTATCTCCAACTTTTGTTTCAAGTACAGCTTTAATGCCGGTAGTAATAAAACCAATTTCACCAGCATTTAATTCATTCATATCTTTTGGCTTTGGTGTAAAAACACCAACTTTTTCAACAATATATTCTTGATTTGTTGACATCATTTTAATTTTCATATTTTTTGAAATTTTTCCGTTTATAACTCTAACCAAAATAACTACCCCAAGGTAAGTATCGTACCAACTATCAACCAATAAACATTTTAAATCATCTTGGGGATTGCCTATAGGACCTGGCAAAAAATTAACTATTTGTTCTAAAATTTCATCAACCCCTTGACCTGTTTTTCCTGAACAGGCTATTGCATTTTCAGTATCAATTCCAATTACATCTTCTATTTGTTTTTTTGTTTTTTCAATATCTGATGCTGGTAAATCAATTTTATTTAATACAGGAATTATTTTATGGTTAATATCCAATGCTTGATAAACGTTAGCTAATGTCTGAGCTTCAACGCCTTGAGTACTATCAACAATTAATATTGATCCTTCACACGCATATAAAGATCTACTTACTTCATAGCTAAAATCAACATGACCTGGTGTATCTATAATATTTAAAATATATTCTTTACCATTTTTTGCTTTGTAGTTAAGTTTAACTGTTTGAGCTTTAATGGTTATTCCTCTTTCTCTTTCAATGTCCATCGTATCTAAGACCTGCTCTTTCATTTCTCGATCTGTAAGACCTCCACATTTATGGATTATTCTATCTGCTAAAGTAGATTTACCGTGATCTATATGGGCAATAATTGCGAAATTTCTTATATGATCAATGGTGCTCATTTTTTATGATCTAATCTTAGCACCAGTTTTATTTTCTACTGAATGAATAATTAATTGATTAATCTTTTCTAAATCTTGATCGTTTAATGTCTTGTGTGATGATTGAATAGTAACATTCAAAGCTACAGATTTTTTATCATTTGGTATGTTATCACCTTCGTAGACATCAAAAATTTTTACACTTTTAATTAAATCTTTATCCGTGTTTAATATAATATCTACCAATACTTGTGCCTCAAATTGCTTATCAATAATGAAAGCAAAATCTCTCTTAGATTTTTGAAAATCTGATATTTCATATTTCGGCCGCTGATCCTTAAGATTTTTTTTAGTTTCTTTTAAATTATTTAAATATATTTCAAATCCTATTAATGATTCTGTTTTTATATCTATTTGCTTCAAGATATTTGGATGAATTTCTCCAAAATATGCAGCAACTTTATCTTTATCTTTATTTAAAAAAATTCTTCCAGATTTTCCAGGGTGATAATAACTTGGTGTTTTTTCATCTAAAAAAAATTTAGATTGATTATAGCCTGCTTCAACCAATGTTTGAATAACATCTCTTTTGACATCATAAACATCAATTTTTCTATCTTTTTCTAACCAAGACAATCTGGAAACCATACCAGAGCGCAAACCTGCTATTACTGTTTCCTGCTCACCGGGTAAAGAACCATAAAACACTGGGCCAATTTCAAAAAATGATAAATCTTTAAAACCTCTATCTAAATTCTTGTTTAAATAAATAATTAAATTAGAAAATATTGAATTTCTTAAAACATCGAGATCTAAACTTATTGGGTTAACAATTTTTATTTCTTTTTTATCCTCTTTAAATAATTTATTTATTTTTGAATCTGAAAATGACCAAGTAATATTTTCTATATAACCTTTTGAAGCTACCGATCTTTGAAGAAAATGAAATAATTTTTGAGTTTTATTTAAAGTTGGTTTTATTCTATTTTTAATAGGTTCGATTGATTTTATTTTATCATAACCATAAATTCTTATTAACTCCTCTATTATATCAATTTCTTGGGAGATATCGGGTCTCCAGGAAGGTATTTTTAAATTTAAATAATTTCTTTTATTTTGAACTTCAAAACCTAAATCTTTTAGAATTTCAATCATTTTTTTAGTTTGTATTTTAAATCCAGAAATCTTTTCAAACAGAATAGTGTTGAATTTGATAATTTTTTTTTTATATGTTTCAGTTTTTTGAATATCTATCTTGCTTATATCGCCACCACAAATATCTTTAATTAATTTTGCAGCTCGATATAGACCAATTTCAATGGAATTAGGATCTATTCCTCTTTCAAATCTAAATTTTGCATCAGTATCAATGTTTAATTGTTTTGAAGTTTTTCTTATTGATCTGGGCACAAAATAAGCAGACTCAATTAAAACATTTTTTGTATCAAGCTTTGTTGCCGTCCTAGTGCCTCCAATAATACCTCCAAGGCCAAGTACTCCATCCTCATCGGAAACAACACACATCTCCTCCTGTAGTTTATATTCTTTATTATCAAGAGCTATAAAAGTTTCACCTTTTTTTGAATTTCTAACAATAATACCTTTTTTAATGTTATCAGCATCATAAGAATGAAGAGGCCGATTGAGATCGAACATTATATAGTTAGTTATATCTACGATTGCAGAAATTGGTTTTTGTCCAATTGAAATAATTTTTTCTTTTAACCATTTTGGACTTTCGGTATTTTTAACATTGGAAATTAAACAACTTCCAAATACTGTACATCCTTGGTTATTTTCTTTAATAATTTTAACATTAATTTTTTGCTTAAGTTTAGAATTTAATTTTTCATTTTTTAATTCATTTAATTTTCCAAAACCACTTGCTGCTAAATCTCTTGCTATTCCTCTCGCTCCTAAACAGTCAGGTCTATTTGTGGTAATTGATAAATCAATTAAATTAGCATTATTTTTTTGAAAATATAATTGTCCAACTCTTTTATCAAAATTTTCTTTTACCAATTCTACAATTCCTTCACTTTCATTCGATAGATTTAATTCAGCCTCAGAACAAAGCATTCCATAAGAGGTTACACCTCTAATTTTAGAAATTTCTAGTTTCATTTTATTCTTTGGAATTATTGCGCCTGGTGGAGCGTAAATAGTTATTAAGCCATCTCTTGCATTCGATGCGCCACAAACAACTTTTATTACTTGATCATTTCCAATATCAACATCACAAACTTTAAGTCTATCAGCATTAGGATGCTTTTCAGCTTTTAATATTTTTGCAACTAAAAATTTTTCTAAACCCTTGGATGTATTTGCTATCGACTCAACTTCTAATCCAATATTAGTTAAGCTTTCTAATAATTTACTTTCAGTTTGATTGGTTATCAGATGATCTTTTATCCAATTAAAAGTTATTTTCATCTACTTAAACCTCTGTAGTTGCTTGGAACATCTAAAGGATCAAATCCAAAATGATTTAACCACCTATAATCACATTCGAAAAAAGCTCTTAAATCATTAATGCCATATTTAAGCATTGCTAATCGATCAATACCAATTCCAAAAGCATAACCTTGGTATTTAGTAGAATTGACATTAACATTTTTAAGAACATTTGGATGAACCATACCACAACCTAATATTTCTAACCATTTATCACCTTCGCCAATAACTATTTTTCCATCTTTTAATTCATATCCAATGTCTACCTCTGCTGATGGTTCAGTAAAAGGAAAATGACTTGGTCTAAATCTCATCTTAATATTGTTAACTTCAAAAAATTCTTTGATAAAATAATTTAAACAACCCTTTAAATGACCCATGTTTATGTTTTCATCAATATGCAGTCCTTCAACCTGATGAAACATTGGTGCGTGTGTTTGATCACTATCGGATCTATAAGTTCTGCCTGGAGCTATAATTTTAAATGGAGGTTTATCTTTTAACATCGTTCTGATTTGAACTGGTGAGGTATGGGTCCTTAATAATCTTTCTTTATTTTCAGCTAAGTAAAAAGTATCATGCAAGTCTCTTGCAGGATGATTGTCTGGAGTATTTAGAGCTGTAAAATTATTATATTCATTTTCAACATCTGGTCCTTCTTCAACGCTAAAGCCAATTTCTGAAAATATAGATGAAATTTCATCAATAGTTTGTGATACCGGATGAATTTTTCCCTGAATAAAAGGTCTTTCTGGTAAAGTTATATCTATCTTTTCTTTATCTAATTTTTTGTTTATTTGACCAGTTCCAATTTCATTTATTTTAAAATTAATTAAATCCTGAAGTTCATTTTTTATAATATTCAAATCAGATGCAAAAATTTTTCTTTCTGCTTCTGCAATTGAATTAATTTTTTTAAATTGAGAAGAAATTAAACCATTTTTTCCAAATAAATCTGTTTTGATTTGATTAACTTCAGGAAGTTCTAGATTTTGTTTTAATTTATCTAAAAATTCTTCTCTAATTTTTTTAATATCTGTCATAAGTACAGATTATTTCTTCACCAAATAAAAACAATAGTGAAGATTAATTCAAAGCTGATTGAGCTTTTTGCACTATAGTTTTAAAGGCCTCTGGATTATCGTATGCTATTTCTGCTAATACTTTTCTATCAATGATTATACCACACTTATTAAGACCATTAATAAATTTTGAATAAGTTAATCCTTCTGCTCTTACGCCGGCATTAATCCTTTGAATCCATAATGATTTAAAATTTCTTTTTTTAGTTCTTCGATCTCTGTAAGCATATTGCATAGCTTTTTCCATAGCTTGCTTTGCAACTCTAATAGTATTTTTTCTTCTGCCCCATTGTCCTTTGACAGCTTTTAATACTTTTTTATGCTTTGCTCGACTAGTAACGCCTCTTTTAACTCTTGCCATTTTAACCTCTTAAATTGTATGGCATATACGATTTAACAATTTTTCCATCTTGTTTTGAAAGCGTAGTGGTGCCTCTTAAATTTCTTATTTGTTTATTTGATCTCTTGATCATACCGTGTCTTTTACCAGCTTGAGCGCTCATTACTTTGCCTGTGGCAGATATTTTAAATCTTTTTTTTGCTGAACTTTTTGTTTTAAGTTTTGGCATAATTGTGCGGAGTTATACAAAGATTAGTATAATTTTACAACCTCTATTAAGACTTATAAAGGTTGAATTACCATGATCATTTGCTTACCATCAAATTTTGGATGCAATTCTACCTTACCAATGTCTTTCATGTCTTCTTTGATCTTGTTCATCAACTCATTACCTAAATGTGAGTGCTGAAGTTCACGACCTTTAAATTTAATAGTAAATTTTACCTTATCCCCTTTAGAAATAAATTTTTTAGCATTTTTAACTTTAAATTCATAGTCGTGGGTTTCGGTAACTGGTCTCATTTTTATTTCTTTTAAAAGAACAATTTTTTGTTTTTTCTTTGCAAGATTTGCTTTTTTTTGTGCATCATATTTAAACTTTCCCATATCCATTATTTTACATACTGGAGGTTTTGCGTTTGGTGAAATTTCAATTAAATCTAGTCCTAGATTCTTTGCCATGGAAATAGCATCGTTAGTATTAAGTATTCCAAGATTTTCTCCTTCACTGCCAATTACTTGAACCTCTGGAGATGTAATTCTATTATTAGATTTAGGACCTCTATCTGCAGTTCTTTTTTGAAAATAATTTTGCTTGAAATCTGCCACTTAGTTCGAAGATGCTTTATTTAAAGCAGAGAAAGTTTTTAAAAATAAATTTAAATTCATATTTTCTTGATTATTCGAGTCCAATCTTCTAATCGTTACAGAGTTACTGTCAACTTCTTTTTTACCACAAATTAACAAAAGAGGTATTTTCGCTTGTGAATGATCTCTAATTTTATAATTTAGATTATGTTTTTTTGTATCTGCAATTGAACTAATTCCAGCATGTCTTATTTTTTTTGATACTTCTGACGCATAATCATCAAAATCTTCAGTAACAGGAATTACTACAGTTTGTAATGGTGAGATCCAAAAAGGAAACTTGCCAGCATAATGTTCAATTAAAATTCCTATAAATCTCTCTAGAGATCCAAATAAAGCTCTATGAAGCATTACTGGTACTTTTTTAGTTCCATCTTTATCAACATAAGAAGCTTCTAATCTACTTGGTAAATTTAAGTCTACTTGTAGAGTTCCACATTGCCAATCTCTACCGATAGCATCTCTTAAAACAAATTCAATTTTAGGACCGTAAAACGCTCCTTGACCTTTGTTTACCGTGTATTCAAGTTTTGATGCTTTTACAGCATCTAGCAACGCTAATTCTGCCTTATCCCAAATACTATCATTGCCAACTCTTAAATCTGGTCTATCGGAATATTTTAAAATTACATTATCAAAGCCAAGTTCTTTATAAATATCCAAAATTAAATTTGTCACTATTAAACATTCATTAGTAATTTGATCCTCAGTGCAAAAAATATGAGCATCATCTTGCGTAAATGCACGAACTCTTAAAAGTCCATGAAGTGAGCCTGATGGCTCATATCTATGAACCTTACCAAACTCTGATATTCTTAATGGCAAATCTCTGTAACTTTTTAAACCCTGATTAAAGACCTGAATATGACCTGGACAATTCATCGGTTTTATTGCAAAAACTTTTTCATCAGGTGTAGTTGAGGTATACATGTGTTCACCATACTTTTCCCAATGTCCAGATTTCTCCCAAAGTCCTCTATCTAAAATTTCAGGAGTATTAACTTCTCTATAACCAGCATTATTTTGTCTGCTTCTCATATAATTAATTAACTTTTGAAAAAGTGCCCATCCTTTTTCATGCCAAAAAACAGTGCCTGGACTCTCTTCTCTAAAGTGAAACAAGTCCATTTCTTTGCCTAATTTTCTATGATCTCTTTTCTCAGATTCTTCAATTCTTTTTAAATACTCATCTAAATCTTTTTGAGTTGCCCAACTAGTTCCATAAATTCTTTGTAACATTTCATTTTTAGAGTCTCCACGCCAATAAGCTCCTGAAACTTTTGTTAATTTAAAATATTTTCCTATTTTTCCAGTGGAAAGTAAATGTGGTCCTCGACAAAGATCGTGCCATTCACCGTGATAATATATTGATACTTCTTCACCCTCGGGAATAGCTTTAATTAATTCTGCCTTATAAATTTCTCCTTTTTTTTTAAAATGATCTATAGCTTTATTTCTATCCCAAATCTCTCTTTTAGTGATTTCGTTTCTATCAACAATTTCTCTCATTTTATTTTCAATTTTGATTAAATCTTCCTCTGTGAATGATTCTTTTCTTGCAAAATCATAATAAAAACCATTTTCTATTACTGGACCAATGGTAACTTGTGTGCCTGGAAATAATTCTTGAACTGCCATTGCTAAAATATGAGCTGTATCATGTCTTATTGTTTCAAGACCTTCTTCATTTTTTGAAGTAAAAATTTTTACAGAACAATCCTTATCAATTGCATGATCTAAATCTTTAAGAACACCATCTACGCTAATTACAATAGCTTGTTTAGCTAAGGAATTGCTTATTTTTTCTGCAATTTGTAAACCTGTAATTTTGTCTGGAAAACTTATATTGTTTCCATCTGGTAAAGTTATTGTTGGCATTTAATTTAAAAGTTTTTTATATTCTGAATAAGTAGAAAAACACATTTTTTCAACATTAAATTTTTTAATAACGTTTTTTCTACCCTCAACTCCCATTAATTTCAATGATGTTTGATCCAAATTTAATACTTTCAAAATTTTTTTACTTAGAGATTTTGCATTTCCTGAGTCGAATAAAAATCCTGTCTTTTCGTCAATAACTATTTCGTTAGAACCGCCAATATTACTTGCAATTATAGGTTTTTCCATTGCTTGAGCCTCTGCCGCAACCCTTCCAAATGACTCAGGTTCAATTGAAGCTGAAACTACTATATCTGAAATTTTATATGCTAGAGCTATATCTTTACAGTGATCAATAAATTTTAGCTGTTTAGTAAGCCTATATTTTTCAGAAAGTCTAATAAGTTTTTTTTTATATAAATCTCTTCCTTGGTCACTTCCAAGAATAACTGCGTAAAAAGCTTCATAACCTAACTCAATATTTATAAGATTAATTGCTTCAATAAACACCTCTTGTCCTTTCCAAGATGTTAGTCTTCCTGGCAATAATATAATTTTTTTATCTTTACTTATTTGCCAATTCTTTAATAATTTTTTTTCGTCAATTTCCAATTTTGTAGATGGATCAAAATAATCAACATTAATACCTCTAAAAATTACTAAAAATTTTTTATTACTATTTAAATAATTAAAATAATTATTTTTAATATGAGAAAAAATAAAATTAGATCCAGCAATTATTAAATCAGATCTTAGCATAACTGAGTTATAAAACTTTTTATATTTATTATTAAAATTATAGGTTCCATGAAAAGTTGTAACAAATTTTCTACCAGTAATTTTAGAAGCAATTAAACATGACCATGCAGGTGCTCTACTTCTAGCGTGAACAATTGAAATATTATAAAATAAAATAACAAACAATAGAGCAAAAATATTAATAATTATTAGCAAAGGGTTCTTGCTTTGAACGGGCAACCTTATCACTTTTACTTTTTTTCTATCTATAAATTTTAGTAAATCACCACCACTAGTGACGATAAAAGATTCACAATTATTTTCTGGAAGATAATGTGCTATATCGTAACAACCTGTCTCTGCTCCTCCATATCCTAATTTAGGTATAACCTGCAAAACTTTTAAATTAGATGACATTTGTTATAATTATATAATAATAGAGAAAGCTTATAAACTCTTATGATAAATTATAGTTATTTGAAAATCACAAAACTTAGGAAAATTAGATATTTAAAAAAAATAAGAAAAAACACAGACTATATAGTTTTTTTACATGGCTTTATGTCTAATCTAGAAGGAAAAAAACCCAAAGCATTTTTAAACTTTGCTATTAAAAATAAATTAGGTTTTTTAGGACTAGAATATTCCGGTCATGGCAAATCTTCAGGTAAATTTATAGATGGAAATATTTCTAAATGGAGTAAAGAAACAACCATACTTATTAAAAAAGTAGTACAAAAAAACAATTTTTTTTTAGTCGGATCAAGCATGGGTGCTTGGATTGCACTAAATCAATTTAAATTTTTTAAAAAAAAAATTAAAGGTTTTTTAGGAATTGGCTCAGCGCCTGAATTTTTAGAGAATTTAATGTGGAAAAAATTTAGTAAGAAAATAAAATCAATAATAATTCATAAAAAAATTTATTATTTAAAACAAGGAGATTATGAGTATCCTATCACTCACCAGCTAATTGAAAATGGAAGACAAAATAAAATTTTTAATAAAAAATTTAACGCAAATATTAAATTAGTTATGATTCATGGAGATAAAGATAAAGTGGTACCAATATTTTATTCAAAAAAAATTTTAAAAATTTTCAATAATGCTCAAAAAAAATTAGTTATAATAAAAAATGGAGACCATAGTTTATCAGATAAAAAAAATCTAAAGATTATATTGAAAGAGCTTAGTTTAATTATCTAACTCACTTCTTTAATAACACTATTTAAAGTGATTGGATTTTCTAACTTGTCAATCATTTCTTTGGGACATACTTGAATAAAATTATTTATTTCACTGTCAAAATTTTCAATAATGTTTTTAGATAGACTTGAGCCAGTTTCTAAAAAATGCTCCATAACTAAATCTTTAAGATATTTAATCCAATGATCTGTTTCAATATTTTGCCAAACTACTGACTCTGGATTTATTTTTTTTTCAAAGTCTTTTGACTTGTCATAGATAAATGCCATACCTCCTGTCATACCAGCGGCAAAATTATCTCCAACTTCTCCTAAAATTATTGCAGCTCCCCCAGTCATATATTCACATCCATTTGAACCACACCCTTCAATAACAGTTATTGCTCCGGAATTTCTTACTGCAAATCTCTCCCCAGCCTGCCCAGCTGCAAATAATTTTCCGGATGTTGCTCCATAAAGAACTGTGTTTCCTATAATGGTATTCTCATTTGAAATTAAATTACTTTCATCGGGTAATTTGATAGAAATTGTAGCGCCCGATAGACCTTTGCCTACATAATCATTGGCATCACCCTTAAGAATAAGTTTTAAACCCTTTATAGAAAAGGCTCCAAATGATTGCCCGGCAGAACCTTTAAAATTTAAAATTAGCGAATTCTCTTTAAGTTTATTATGACCATATTTTTTATAAAGATGATGAGAAATTCTTGTTCCCACAGCTCTATTAGTATTTTTAATTAAAAATTCTTTTTCTATTTTTTGAGAATTATCCAAAGCATTTTCCGCCTCAGGCCAAATTCCTTCATCTAAAGTATCTGGAACAAAATTAATTTCTCGATTTTCACAGTATCTTTTGTGTCCACCAGTATCTACTTGAACAAATAATGGATTTAAATCTAAATCAGACAAATTTTGAGAAAATTTATTTACTTGCATTAGTAAATCTGTTCTACCGATAACTTCATTTAAAGATTTAAATCCTAGTCCTGCTAAAATTTCTCTAACCTCTGTTGCTATGAATGTAAATAAATTAACAACTTTATCTGGGGTACCTGAAAATTTTTCTCTTAGTTTTTCATCTTGGGTGCATACCCCAACTGGACATGTATTTGAATGGCATTGTCTAACCATTATACAACCCATGGCTACCAAAGCAGTTGTAGCTACACCATATTCCTCAGCCCCCATCATTGCTGCAATTACAACATCTCTTCCAGTCTTAATACCACCGTCAGTTCTTAAAGTTACTTTATGTCTCAAATTGTTAAGAGTTAAAACTTGATTGGTTTCAGTAAGTCCCATTTCCCAAGGTATTCCAACATACTTTACACTTGTAACCGGTGATGCGCCTGTTCCACCATTATGTCCTGAAATTAAAATAATATCTGCTTTTGCTTTTGCTACACCAGCTGCAATTGTACCAATTCCAGATGACGCAACTAATTTAACTCCAATTCTAGCTTTTGGATTAACTTGTTTTAAATCATAAATTAGTTGGGCCAAATCTTCTATGGAATAAATATCATGATGAGGAGGAGGCGATATTAAAGTTACTCCAGGTGTCGAATGTCTTAACCTTGCAATTTCTTCTGTAACTTTAAAACCAGGCAACTGTCCCCCTTCTCCTGGCTTTGCACCTTGTGCAATTTTAATTTCAATCTCGTTACAATTGTTAAGATAATTTAACGTCACTCCAAATCTAGCTGATGCTATTTGTTTAACTCTAGAATTTGCACTATCTCCTCCATTTATAGATTTAAATCTAATTTCATCTTCTCCTCCCTCTCCGCTGCAAGAAGCGCCTCTAATTCTATTCATACCTATTGCTAGTGTTTCATGAGCCTCTTTTGACAAAGCTCCATGAGACATACTTCCACTTCCAAACCTTTTCAAAATACTTTCAATTGGCTCTACTTCAGATATATCGACTGGTAATTTTAATTTTTTTTTTCTAAAATTTATTAGATCTCTTAGATTTATTGGAGGTAAATTATAAATTCCTTCAACGTATTTCTTATATATATCATACGAATTAGATCCTACTGCACTCTGAAGTAAATGAATTAATTTTCCTTGATATTGATGAGTCTCACCATTTTTTCGATATCTATAAATTCCACCTATCGGAAGAATTGTCTCAGAAGGTTCGTAGGCATCTTTATGAATTGCTCTAATTTTTTTTTCAATCCCATTTAATCCAATTCCTGATATTTTAGATATTACACCAGGAAAATAATCTGAGACTATTGTTCTGCTTAAACCTATTGTTTCAAAATTACACCCACCTCGATAAGAGCTTAAAACTGAAATGCCCATTTTTGACATTATCTTGAGAAGACCGTCATTAACTGATTTAATGTATCTTTCAACACATTCATCAAAACTATATTGATCAAATAATTTTTTCTGATGTCTTTGATATAAACTATCAAAAGCTAGATATGGATTTACAGTGGTTGCCCCTGCACCAATTAAAGTAGCAAAAGAGTGGGTATCTAAGGCTTCACCAGATTGAATATTAATTGATACATAACCTCTAATTTTTTTTTTAATTAAAAAAGAATTAATAGCACCCACACATAAAAGCATAGGAATTACAAGTTTAGATTCTGATAAATTTTTATCACTTAATATTAGTTGGGTTATCCCTTGTCTAACGGCTATCTCTGAGTCCTTTTGTATTTTATTAATAGCATCAAATAAATTTTGATCTTTGGAAAATGTACAATCAATAATTATTGAATTTTTGCAAAAAAAATTAATAAATTTATCGAATTGAGAATTTGATAATATTGGACTATTTAAAACATAAATATTTTTTTTTATTAAAGTATCAAAATCCAAAATATTACCGAGATTTCCAAATCTAGTTTTTAAACTCATTACCTTATTTTCTCTTAATGAGTCTATTGGTGGATTGGTTACCTGACTAAAATTTTGTCTAAAAAAGTGATGTAATGGTCTATATTTATCGGATAAAACTGCTAGTGGGGTATCGTCCCCCATTGATCCAACAGCTTCTTTGGCTTCTTCAACCATTGGATGCAAAATAAGCTCTAAATCCTCTAAACTAATACCAAAGGCATGTTGTCTTTTTCTAAGATCTTCTCCAGAAAATAAATTCTTTTCATTTAAAATTGTTAACTTGTCGTCCAAATCTATTATTTGAGAACTGAATTTTTTAAGTTCTTTAGCTAAATAATCTTTAATTTTTTCATTTGAAAATAATTTTCCTTTTTCTATTCTAACACCAATAATATCACCTGGCCCCAGTCTTCCTTTAGTTAATATTTTTTTTTCATTTAACTCAATCATTCCAGTTTCGGATCCAGCAAAAAGTAATTTATCTTTTGTAATTGAATATCTGAGTGGTCTAAGTCCATTTCTATCATTAGCTACTATGACCCATTCATTGTCGGTTGCAACAATTGCAGCAGGACCATCCCAGGGTTCCATAATGCTGTTCAAAAAATTAAATAATTGTTGATGGTCTTTTGGTAATATTTTGCTTTTTTTAGACCAAGCATCCGGGATCAACATAAGCTTAGCTAGAGGGGCAGGTTTACCTGAAATATTTAATAATTCAAAAACATTATCGAGGGCAGCCGAGTCTGATGCTCCTTGTTGAATTACTGGTTTTAAATTTTCAATATCTTGAAAAAGCGAACTATTCATTTCTTGTTCATGGACCTTCATCCAATTTTTATTTCCTTTGAATGTATTTATCTCACCATTATGAGCCAATGCTCTAAAAGGCTGAGCTAGATTCCAACTAGGAGCGGTATTAGTTGAAAATCTTTGATGAAAAATTGCATATCTGGAAATAAATCTCTCATCTTTTAAATCTAAATAAAATTCTGAAATTGCTTCTGCAAGAAACATGCCTTTATAAATTATTGATTTAGAACTAAGAGAACAAATATAAAAATTATTTAAAGATATTTGAAAAGCTTTATTTTCAATTTTTCTTCTTGTTTCATATATTTTTCTTTCAAGTTCTTTATTTAATAAATCATAATCATTTGATTTAAATAAAACTTGAATAATTTCTGGCATGGTCTGATAAGCTTTTTCTCCCAATACTTTTGGATTTACAGGAACTTGTCTCCAACCATAAATACTAAAATTATTTTTTGTAAGTTCACTCTCAACTATTATTTTACAACTTTCTTGTGCCTCATAATCATTTCTCGGCAAAAAAATCATCCCAACACAAATTTCTGCTGTATCATACGCGTGTCCAGTAACTTCAATTTTCTCTATAAAAAAATCTTTTGGTATTTCAACATGAATTCCTGCTCCATCTCCAGTTTTACCGTCGGCATCAACTGCGCCTCTGTGCCAAACAGCTTTTAAAGCTTCAATTCCATACTCCACTATTTTCCTTGATTTTTTACCCTCGGTAGAAGCAATTAATCCAACCCCACATGAGTCATGCTCCATTTCTTCAGAATAAATATAATTTTTTTTTAATAATTCTAAATTTTTTTTATAATTTTTCATTATGCAACTTTAGAGCTAACCAATTGTTTGTTTTCTAAATATTTTTTGATTGACGCAGCTGCATCTCTTCCATCTTTGATCGCCCATACAACTAATGAAGCCCCACGAACTATATCTCCAGCGGCAAAAACTCCTTTTAAATTTGTTTCCATAGTATTAAAATCTGTTTTTATAGTTCCCCACTTGGTAACCTGTAAATCATTTGCATCGAATAAATTTGGTAGATTCTCAGGATCAAATCCAAGCGCTTTAATAACCATATCTGCTTTAATTTCATAATCTGAACCTTCTTGAACTTGCGGGCTCCTTCTTCCAGTTTCATCTGGTTCTCCTAACTTAATTTGATTAACAACTAATTTTTCTATTTTATTCGTACCTTTAAATTCTTTTGGACTAGATAACCAAACAAACTCGACACCTTCCTCCTCGGCATTTAAAACTTCTCTTGCTGAGCCGGGCATATTTTCTTTATCTCTCCTGTATAAGCATTTAACAGATTTTGCATTTTGTCTTATAGAGGTTCTTACACAGTCCATTGCAGTGTCTCCTCCACCAATCACAACTACGTCTTTACCCATGGCATTTAAAATGCCTTTGTCAAATAATTCAACTACATCTCCTAATCCTTTTTTATTTGAGGCTGTTAAAAAATCCATCGCTGGAAAAATGTTGTCTAAATCATTTCCTTTTAGATCAATTTCTCTAGCCTTATAAACGCCTGTAGCAATTAATATTGCATCATGTTTTTTTTTTAATTCATCAAGAGTCGAATCTTTTCCTACCTCGAAATTTTGAATAAATTCAATTCCTCCATCTTTTAAAAGTTGAGTTCTTCTTTGAACAATATGTTTTTCTAATTTAAAATTAGGAATACCATAAATTAATAATCCACCTGCACGATCATATTTATCGTATATGGAAATTTTATATCCTTTTTTTCTTAACTCCTCAGCGGCCGATAACCCAGCTGGACCTGCTCCTATAATTCCTACAGTTTGATTTTTTTCATGTGCAACCTTAATAGGTTTTATCCATCCTTGTTCCCAAGCATTATCAGTAATAAATTTTTCAATTGAGCCTATAGTGACAGTGCCATGGCCTGATTTCTCAATTACACAGTTGCCTTCACACAGCCTATCCTGAGGACAGATTCTTCCACAAACTTCTGGCATATTATTTGTGCTTTGGGATAGTTCATAAGCCTCTTTCAATCTTCCTTCTGCGCTTAATTTAAGCCAGTCTGGTATATTGTTACTTAAAGGGCAGTGTATTTGGCAAAATGGAACTCCACATTGGGAGCATCTACTTGATTGTTCTTTTGCTTTTTCAAAGATAAACTCTTTATAAATCTCATTAAAATCGTCTTTTCTCTCGTTAATAGTTCTTTTATCAGGCGTTTGCTGACCTATTTTTACAAAGCTTAACATTTTATTAGACATAAATATGATAATTTATAAGAGCATATATAATGATTTTTATAAGTAAAATGTTTAAATAGGTCAGTAATTATGACCTTTATTTATATTTATTACAGATTATTCAACTTAATTTAATAATTGCATAGCACATATTCCTAAATTCATTTGTTTTAAAAGAAAATTTTTTAAATTAAGAAATTAATATGCTTCAAAATATTTTAGAAATTTTCATTTTGTCAATTATTCAGGGGGTAACTGAGTTTTTGCCGATTAGTTCTTCTGCGCATTTAATCATTATTGAAAGATTATATGAGTTCAAATCGGGCTCACTTCTAATTGATATAAGTCTACATTTAGGTTCATTATTTGCAATAATCTTTTTTTTTAGAAAAGATTTATTTGATCTAAAAAATAATAAAAAACTTTTATCATTAATTGTTATCGGCTCAATACCCTTAATTTTATTTGGATATTTATTATATTCTACAAAAATAATTTATTTACTTAGAGACATTAAAATAATTGCTTGGACAACATTAATATTTGGCATAATTCTCTATATTGCTGACAAAAGCCAACTTGATAAAAAAATATCCACAAACTTAAATTTTAAATCAATTCTTTTTATTGGTTTATTTCAAACATTATCTTTAATTCCGGGTGTAAGTAGAGCTGGAATTACAATGTCGGCCGCAAGAATTCTAAAATTTAATAGAGTGGATTCTAGTAAAATTTCTTTTTTACTTTCTATACCAGCCCTTAGTGGAGCAAGCTTTTTAGTATTAAAAGATATTTTTGAACAACCACAACAATTCAATTATCTTATTATAATCTCTATAATTTTATCTTTTATTTTTTCTTATTTTACAGTTAGATTTTTTCTAATTTATATAAATAAATTTTCAATGAATATATTTGTATTTTATAGAATTGTGCTGGCTTTAATATTATTTTGGATAATTTATTAATTATTTTTTAATAATTGGTGCTAATTGAGAAAATAGTATCGCTAATAAGATCAGAGCGCATCCTATAATATCGTGTATTAGAAGTATTTGATTAAGTATTATCCACGCTGCTACTGAAGCAAACACAGCCTCTAGAGAATAAATAATTGATGCTGGCGCCTCTTCAATGTTTCTTTGGGCAAACATTTGTAACGTAAAAGCAATTCCTCCTGAAAATACCCCGACATATATTATAGATGAACTTATTAAAAGAATTTTAGAAAAATTAATGTCTTCAAATAAGTATGCAAAGAAAATTGATAATATTCCAACAACCAAAGCTTGCATTACTGCAAAAAAAATTGGGATATCAAATGTTTCCATAAATTTTCCAACAAAAATAATATGAAGAGCCCAAAAAAAAGAGGATAAAATTATCAAACCATCACCTAACATAATTTCTGATTTAGAAATATTACTTAGAAGATAAGCACCAACAAAATAAATTCCTATTGAAGGCCAAATGCTCCAATGTACTTTTTTGGAATGAATAAAATATAATAATATAGGAACAAAAATAACGTAAAATCCTGTAAAAAATGCAGCATTAGCAATAATTGTATATTTGAGGGCCATTGTCTGAATGTAAGTACCCAAAAAAAGTGATCCACTCAAAATGGCCAGAAGTTTAATAAAGTTTTTTTTATTAAATTTAATTTCTTTAATAATTTTTTTACTCTCAAAAAATAAAGCAAATGGTAAAACTGATATAAATGCTATAAGAAATCTAGACGCATTAAATGTCAAAGGACCGACATTATCCATTCCGATATCTTGAGCAATAAAAGCTGTCCCCCAAATAAAAGTGGCTACTAATGCAGAGATAATTGAAAATGATTTACTCACATATATTCTTTATACGTTATAAATTATACCGCAAGCTTGTAAGCAAAGTTTTTGCCTAGATTTTCTTTCAGATCATTATTAAATCTAGCTGCTTCAGCACCATCTATTATTCGATGATCATAAGATAATGAAATTGGTAGCATTGTTCTAGTTTGAAATTTTCCATCAATATAAATTGATTTTTTTTGAGACTTGCCAACCCCTAAAATTGCTACTTCGGGGAAATTTATAATGGGAGTAAAATAAGAACCTCCTATTCCACCAAGGCTGGTAATAGTCATGGAACCACCAAATAATTCTTTTTTATCAATTTTTAGATTTCTACATAAATTACTTATTTTTTTAAGTTCTTCACTAATGAATAAAATATTTTTATTACCAGCATTTCTGATTTTAGGAACCATTAATCCATTTTGTGTTTCAACAGCAATACCTACATGATAGTATTTTTTTATTGTCATTTTACCACTTTCAATATTATCAATAGATGAATTGAAATTCGGAAACTTTTTAAGAGAAGCAACTAAAGCTTTTATAATAAATGCCAGAGGAGTAATTTTTTTTTTTTCACCAGTATAGATATCTTTTAAAGAATTTCTAAAATTTTCCATTTCTGTAATGTCTATATCGTCATGATTAGTTACATGAGGAATGGTGGACCAGGAATTAGTTAAATAAGTTGCTGCTAATTTTTTAACTCTTGGTATTTCTTTAACTTCCACTTCACCAAAATCAGAATGCAAAAATTCACTTGTAAATTTTTTGCTTTCAATTTCTCTATTTTCTCCCACTTTGTTAATTTTAGATGATATAAAATTTTTTATATCGTCTTCTATAATTCTTCCTTGTTTCTCACTTCCAGAAATTTGATTGATATTAAGCCCTAATTCACGAGCAAATTTTCTTACTTTTGGACTAGCTAATTTGAAGCCTGAGGACTCTACTTCAATTGTAGATTTTTTTAGGGTATCGTTTATTTTCTTTTCATAATTTTTATTTAAAACACTTGTATTTTCAAGAGAAATTTTTGAAATTTCTTCTCTAACATCCAAAATCAATATTATATCCCCTTCAGAAACTTTATCTCCCACCTTAATATTTACCGACTTAATTTTTCCATCTAAAGATGACGGAATTTCAACACTAGATTTATCGCTTTCTATAGTTATTAAGGAATCGTTTTTTTTTATTAATTGACCGTTTGAAACCAATACTTCAATCACCTCAACATTTTTAAAATCACCTAAATTAGGAACCTTTATTTCTTGATCTGACATCTTATAGTTTTGTTGGCATGGGTTTATTGCTATCTATATTATATTTTTTGATTGCCTCTTTTGCGTATTTTGAAGATATTAATTGTTCTTTTGCAAGTATACTTAATCCATAGGCAACTAAATGTTCTTTATCGATTTCAAAAAATTTTCTTAAATTTTGCCTTGTGTCACTTCTCCCAAAACCATCTGTCCCCAAAGAGTAAAAACTCTTTCTAGTATAAGGCCTAATTTGATCTGAATTGATTCTCATATAATCAGAGGCAGCCATAATTGGTCCTTCTGTTTGACCTAAACATTGTTCTACAAATGATATTTTTTGTTGTTTGTCGGGATTTAACAGATTGTATCTTTCAACTTCCATTCCATCTTTTCTCAACTCATTAAAGCTGGTAACACTCCAAATTTCACTATCTATTTGATAATCATTTTGAAGTATATATGCAGCAGCCATCATTTCTCTTAAAATAGTACCTGAGCCCAAAAGTTGAATTTTAGTTTTTTTGTACTTGTTATATTCTTTAATTTTATACATTCCTTTTAAAATTCCTTCCTCACAGTTTTTGTCCTTGGGCATTTCAGGATGGGAATAATTTTCATTCATTGTTGTTATATAATAAAAAACATTTTCATTTTTTTCATGCATTCTTACGAGACCTTCTCTGAAAATTACTGCTAGTTCATAATGAAAAGTCGGATCATAAGTTACACTGTTTGGAATTGTTGAGGCTAATAAATGGCTATGTCCATCTTGATGTTGTAAACCCTCACCAGCTAAAGTAGTTCTGCCCGAAGTAGCGCCAATTAAAAAACCTCTAGCTTGACTGTCTCCAGCTGCATAAGCTAGATCTCCAATTCTTTGAAAGCCAAACATTGAGTAAAAGATATAAATAGGTATTATTTCAATATCGTGATTAGTATATGAAGTAGCGGCTGCAATCCATGATGACATAGCTCCTGCTTCATTAATCCCTTCTTCTAAAACTTGTCCACTTTTTTCCTCTCTGTAAGATGTTAATTGAGCAAAATCCTCAGGCTCATATTTTTGACCTTCGTGTGCATATATTCCTATTTTTTGAAAAAAACCTTCCATTCCAAAAGTTCTTGCTTCATCTGGAATAATTGGAACCAATCTTGGCGAAATATTTTTATCTCTTAATAAACTAGTTAGAATTCTTACAAGTGCCATTGTAGTAGACATTTCTTTTTCACCTGTTGCTACCTTCATAAAATCAAAGATATCTTTTGGAGGTGCTTTTATAGGTTTTGAATAAATACTTCTTTCAGGTATAAAACCTCCAAGTCTTATTCTTCTTTCTTTAATATACTTTATTTCAGGAGAGTTTTCATCAGGTTTGAAATATTGAATATTTTTTACTTGCTCATCAGTTAAAGGAACATCAAACCGGTCTCGGTAGTATAATAAATCGTCTACATCTAATTTTTTAGTTTGGTGTGAAGTATTAACGCTTTCACCAGTTTTACCCATACCATAACCTTTAATAGTTTTTGCTAATATAACTGTTGGACCATTTTGATTTTTTGATGCTTGGTCATATGCTGCATAAACTTTATGAGGATCATGTCCACCTCTATTTAATCTCCAAATATCTGTATCTTGCAAACTAGAAACTAGCGCTCTTGTCTCTGGGTATTTGCCAAAAAACTTTTCTCTAACATAAGCACCATCTCTAGCTTTCATTGCTTGATATTCTCCATCAACTGTTTCATTCATAACCTTAACCAGATGACCTGTTTTATCGTTGGCAATCAAAGGATCCCAGTAAGAACCCCAAATAACTTTTATTACATTCCAGCCCGCACCTCTAAAACTTCCTTCTAATTCTTGAATAATTTTTCCATTTCCTCTAACTGGTCCATCGAGTCTTTGAAGATTGCAATTTATAACAAATATTAAATTATTTAAATTCTCTCTTGCGGCTAAACCAATTGCACCCATTGACTCAGGCTCATCCATTTCTCCGTCACCAAGAAAAGCCCAGACTTTTCTACCTTCTTCTTTAATCAATTTTCGGTTTATTAAATATTTCATGTATCTTGCTTGATAAATTGCAAGCATTGGACCTAAACCCATTGATACAGTTGGAAATTGCCAAAAATTAGGCATTAACCAGGGATGTGGATATGATGACAAGCCACCTGGTTTAACTTCTTGCCTAAAACTATCTAATTGTTTTTCATTTAATCTGCCCTCTAAAAATGCTCTAGCATATATTCCTGGAGCACTATGACCTTGAAAATAAATTAGGTCTCCTCCAAATTTATTATTTTTAGCTCTCCAAAAATGATTCATACCCACATCATACAATGTTGCCGCTGAAGCAAAAGTTCCTATGTGACCACCAAGTTCTGGAAATTTTTTATTTGCTCTAACTACCATAGCTGCCGCATTCCATCTAATTAAAGATCTTATCCTTCTTTCTATATTTTGATCTCCAGTTGATTTTATTTCCGCTTCAGGAGGAATTGAATTTAAATAAGGTGTATTTTGCGTATAGGGAATATTTGCTCCTTTTAAATATGCTTGATTTATCAATTCTTTAATTAAAAAATTTGCTCGTTGATTACCATTTTTTTGAATTACCGCAGTTAAAGAATCAAGCCAATCTTGAGTTTCCAAAGGATCAGTATCATAAATATTGGCGACTTGAATTATAGAATTTTTTTTTTCTTTAGTAAAATTTAATGAAATTTGTTCTTGAATTTTGTTTTTTTCTAAAGCAGCTTCAGCTTGTTTTATTATAGTTTCAGTTTCTTTTGGAATTGTCTTATCATTAAATCCATTATTTGATGAGACAATTGTTAACAATAAGTCACCCTTAGAAACTTTATCTCCAACTTTAACTTTTATAGTTTCTATTTTGCCATTGACTGTTGAAGGGATTTCAATGCTAGATTTATCACTTTCTATTGTAACGACAGGATCATTTATTTTTATTAAATCTCCTTTATTTACTAAAATTTCGACTATCTCTACATTTTCAAAATCTCCAATATCTGGAACAATAAATTTTTCAATCATTTTAAAATAGCTTTATACAATTAAAGACCGTTAAATTTTATATATCTTAACATAATTATTAAGTTTTATATATTTTAGCATATTTAAAGGCTTTTTTTGACAATCTTATATGTCGCTTGGCAAAATATTAACATTTTTATCAAAAAATAATTAATTTTTAAGAAGCAAAATTTAGATACAACGGTTTTTATATAAACTGTTTGTTTATAAATAAAAATTTTAAATAAATTTTTATAAGTTAAATAAAATAAAAATTTGATATATTAAGGTATTAATTAATGGACCGCTGGCCAAATTGGATAAGGCACTCGGCTACGAACCGGGAAATTCCAGATTCGAGTTCTGGGCGGTCCACCAAAAGAAAGGTTTAATGTTAGATTGGATATTTAAATTATCACTACAGAAGTCAGTTATATATTTTTTCATAACTATTTTAATAATTTTATTAATTTTAACTTTTATATTATAACAAAAATTATGAATCATAAGTTTGAACAGATAAGTATTAAACCTGGTTTTGTTAAACATAATGGGGGCTTATTATTCAGAACTATATCTAAAACGAAATATGAATTTAAAACTGTTATAAATAAAAATCACTTAAATGAAGCTAAGATAACACATGGAGGTTATTTGGCGGCTTTAATGGATTCTGGATCTGGTACTGCGGCCCATAGAGTTGCAAATAATTTTGTCTGTGTAACTATTTCACTAGATATAAAATTTATTGATACCTCTAAAGCTGGAGATAAAATTATTGGAATTACAAGAATTTTAAAAAAAACAAATACTCTAATATTTTTAATCTGTGAATTAAAATGTAAAAATAGAATTATTGCTTCCGCAACAGGTATATGGAAAATTTTAAAAATAAAAACGTCCACTTATAGTCGATCTAATTAAATATTTTCTCAAGAATTAAAATAACTAATTTTATTAAATCTTTATAAAAAATTATAATCAATTTTTAATTAATGACATGTAAGTGATTATATTTGTGTTAATCTAAAAAAATTTATGAGAAATGAGAACTTAATATCCTCTGATTCGGTCATGTTTTAGTCTATTTTTGTTCTTTAACAGTAACAACATATGGTAGGTTAAAAAAAAAATATACCAAAGATAGAAATGTATAAAGATAAAATTATAGCTGTTCTGGGTCCTACAAATACTGGTAAGACCCACCTAGCAATCGAGACCATGCTTGATTTTAACAGTGGAATGATAGGTTTTCCCTTAAGACTATTGGCCCGTGAAGTTTATGAAAAAATAATTAAAAAAATCAACATTAATAAAGTTGCTTTAATTACTGGAGAAGAAAAAATAATTCCCTCAGATGCTAAGTATTTTTTATGTACAGTTGAATCTATGCCTATTGATAAATATTTAGAATTTGTAGGTATTGATGAAATACAAATGTGCGCAGATCATGAAAGGGGGCATATTTTTACTGATAGACTTTTAAATATGCGAGGAAAAAAATTAACGATGTTTATGGGATCAAATACTATTAAAAATATTATCTCTAAATTAGATGGTGATATTGAGTTTATAAATAGAAATCGGCTATCAAAACTAACTTACATAGGACATAAAAAAGTTTCAAGAATAAGTAGAAAAACCGCGATAATTGCTTTTTCTGCTGAAGAAGTTTATGCAATTGCAGAATTGCTTAGAAGACAAAAAGGTGGAGCAGCAATCGTGATGGGATCTCTCAGTCCAAAAACTAGAAATGCACAAGTAAATTTATATCAATCAGGCGATGTAGATTTTTTAGTTGCTACTGATGCTATCGGTATGGGTATTAATATGGATTTAGATTTTGTTTATTTCTCTAGTCTTAAAAAATTCGATGGAAAAAAATTAAGAAAATTAAGTTTATCTGAAATAGGACAAATCGCGGGTCGAGCTGGTAGGTATTTAAACGATGGAAATTTTGGCATCACTGGTGATTGTAACGAAATAAACGCAGAAGATATTAAACTATTAGAAAACCATAAATTTGAAGAGATTAGAACTTTATTCTGGCGAAATTCGAATCTTAATTTTAACAATCCAGCGACTTTACTCAGATCGTTAGAAGATAAACCTCAAATTACATGGCTAAGAAAAATTCATGAACGTGAAGATGAAAAAGCACTAAAATATTTTTTAAAAGATAAGAATTTTATTAATTTAGAATTTGATAAAAAAACTCTTAGTTTGCTTTGGGAATGTTGCCAAATTCCTGATTTTGCAAAAAAGACATATGGAAATCATTATGAGGTAATTGAAAATGTATTTAGGTTTTTAATTAGTAAAAAATCAAAAATTACTGACGATTTTATGAGAATACAGTTAATGAAACTTGACAAATTAGAGGGAAATGTAGATTCTTTATCAAATAGAATTGCAAATGTTAGAACTTGGTCATATGTTTCAAATAAAAATAATTGGGTAGAAAATCCACAATATTGGATTGAAAAAACAAAACTTTTAGAAGACCGACTTTCCGATAGGCTCCATGAAGAACTTACAAAAACGTTTATTGATAAAAGAGCTAGTATTCTCGCAAGAGGTTTAAAACAAGATATGGAATTTAAAACTGAGATTTTAGAAAATAACAATGTCATAATTGACAATCAATTCATTGGTCGAATAAATGGTTTGAAACTTCAGATAGATCTAAAACAAGGTTCATTAGAAACTGATATAAAATCATTAAAGAAAGCAGCTAGACAAACAATAGGGCCTGAGCTTGAAAAAAGAATTCAAACAATTGTTGATACTAGTTCAATAGAACTAAAAGATGATGGTAAAATATATTGGCGTGAGTTTGATGTTGCTAAATTAACATCTGGCAAAGATTATTTAAAACCAAATTTTGAATTAATTGTTGATGAAACTTTAGATCAAATTCAAAAACAAAAACTAAATAACTTTTTAAATAAATGGATGGAAAACAAAATAAATACGGTTTTAAAAAGCCTTGTGGATTTAAAAAATCTTAATGAAAAAAATTCATCAATTAAAGCTCTTGCCTATCAATTATATGAAAATAATGGTGTCTTAAAAAGAGAACAAGTATCTAATTATCTAAAGACACTTAGTCAAGAAGATAGAAAAATTTTAAGAAATTTAGGTTTAAAATTTGGAAGATATCATATATTCTTGTTTCAACTAATAAAACCAGAAGCTGTCTCATTGAGAACATTATTATGGAAAAATTTTCATCAAAAATATTTGAATCTTAGACCACCAGTATTTGGGCTAAATTTTTTAGATGATAAAAATTCTACTGACAAAAATTTTATGCTACTTTGTGGGTTTGAAAAATTTGATAATTTTTTTGTTAGAATTGATATTTTAGAAAGATTATTTTTGTTGATAATGAAATCAAATACAAAAGAAGTTAAAGTAATACCAGAAATGTTAAATTTGCTTGGTTGTAGTAAAGAGAACTTCAAAAAAATTTTACCCAAAATGGGGTACAAAATCACAGAAAAGGAAAATGGGATATTCTTTAAATACAGCCCTATCAAATCATTAAAAAAAAATTTACCAAAAAATACACTTAATGAAAATCCTTTCAAAATTCTTAAAAATTTAAATCTCCGATAAATTTATGTTTTTTAAAGAAAAAATTGAGGATATGTTTTTAATTAAAATTTCAGCTTTATTAGTTCATGCAGCAAAAATTGATCAAAATTTCACGAAAGACGAACAATTGATTATTGAAAAAACCTTATTAAAACTAGGTGCAAATGAAAATAAATTAAATCAAATTATTGAAAAATCAAAAATTCTTGAAGAAAATTCAAATCAAATTTTAGATTTTACAAGAGAAATAAAAAGCTTATCTGTGAAAGAAAAAATTAACATTGTTGAATCTCTCTGGAAGGTTGTTTATTCAAATAAAAATGCAGATATTTATGAAACTAACCTAATGAGAAGACTTGCGGGATTATTATATATTGATAATAAAACCATGGGAGATATTAAAGACAAAATTAAAAAACAAAATCTATAATGACTTATATTGTAAATGAAAGTTGTATTAAATGTAAACTAATGGATTGCGTAGAAGTTTGCCCAGTAGATTGCTTTTATGAGGGAAAAAATATGCTTGTAATTAAACCCGATGAGTGTATAGATTGTGGCGTTTGTGAACCAGAATGTCCAGTGGACGCAATAAAATCGGATACTATGCCTGGAAATGAACAGTGGTTAGAAATTAATAAAAAATATTCAGAAATCTGGCCAAATATAAATAAAAAAAAAGATCCTCCTTCGGATCACGAAAAATTTAAAAATGAACAAAATAAGTACGAAAAATATTTTAAAGAAAATCTTTAAAAGTAAACCTGAAAAAAAAGCAAAAAAAAAAATTACTTCAACAAAAGTAATTAAAACAAAAAAAACTAAACAAACTAAAAAATTAAAAACTGAAAAAACTTCTGCACCAGTAAAAACTTTTGATAATAATAAAATAGATAATTTAAGAATTCCTAAAAGTAATGAAGTTAAACCTGAAATTAAAAAGGTAAAAAAACAGGATACTGAAAAAAAAGAATATAAAATTAAAGATTATGTTGTTTATCCAAAACATGGAGTGGGTCAAATAACAGAGTTCAAAAAAATAACTATAGGCGGTATAGATGTTGAAACTTATACGATTAGGTTCGAAAAAGATAAAGCTAACGGAATGGTACCAGTTAATAAACAATCGCATCTAAGACCATTAGCAACAATCAATCAAGTCAACAAATGTATTTTAATTTTAAAGAGTAAACCAAAAATAAAGAGGTCGATGTGGAGTAGACGTGCACAGGAATATGAAGCTAAGATTTCATCAGGAAAAATATATGACCTTGCTGAAGTGGTTAGAGACCTTAACAAAGGTGACGATCTTATGGTTGATCAATCTTATAGTGAAAGACAGCTGTTTGAAAAAGCCTATGAAAGAATATTAGCAGAATTTCAAATTGTTTTGAATTTATCATTAGAAGATACCCGAAAAAAATTAGACAAAATATTAAAAAGAAATTTAGAAAACCAAGCAAAGTCTATAGATAATATACCAAAAACAACTATTAGTGAGGCCCCAGAAGAAGAGCCAATTGCCGAAACTGAAGAAGAGCCTTTAGAGGAATAAAAAACGCCTCTCACACAAAATGTGATGAGAAGCGTTTTTAATTAAAGAATAGGAAGTTACTATCTACTTCTTTTTTTAGCTTTTTTCTTACTCTTCTTTGCAGCTTTTCTTTTTGCGGCCATCTTTAGCTCCCTTTTAAGTTAAACGAATCAGACTGATTCGTTATTAACTTATTTTTATTTTTTTATACCAAGGATGTCAAATCTTAAATTAGAAACTTAAATTTTAAAAAAGTTTTTTTTCAGCATCTTAATTTGAATTAACAAAATAGTTAATGTTTATGCGAATTATAAAGAAAATTTATAAAAGATTAATAAAGACTATCAAGTTGATTTTTATATTTTTGAATTATTTTATATTTTTTTAATTTTAGTGTTGGCGTAATCATCCCATTTTCAATTGTAAATTGATCTTCAATTACTATAAATTTTTTTATTTTTTCAATTTTTGATAAATTATTATTTATTTTTTCTATTTCTTTTAAAATTAATTCATTAGAAATATTTTTATATTCTTTTGACATAACCAATAAACAAACTAGATAGGGTTTACTATCACCATAAACAAGAGCTTGTTCTACAAAATCAATTTTCATTAGGTCATTTTCTATTTTTACAGGAGAAATATTCTCTCCTCCTGGAGTTATTATAATATCCTTTTTTCGGTCAGTAATTTTAAGATAATTATTTTCGAAATGACCAATGTCACCTGTATATAACCACCCTTCTTTTAATACTTGATTCGTTTCTTCCTTTTTATTCCAATAACCAAGCATAACATTTTCACCTTTAACAATTATTTCACCATCATCTGTAATTTTGACATGGCTGCCTTTGAATGGAGGTCCCACTGTATCAATTCTTATATCGTGTATGGGATTACAACTTACAACAGGTGAAGCTTCGGTAAGGCCGTAACCCTGAAGTGTCGGTAAGCCTATAGCATTTAAAAATATAGCAATCTCTTTATCTAATGCACCGCCACCAGATATAAAGGCTTTTAATGATCCTCCAAATTGATTTTTAATTTTCTTCCTAACTAAGTATTCACAAATAAAATTTTGTATAACCTCAAAAAAAGAAATTTTTTCTTTAAACAATTTTTTTTTTCCTAAAATTATTGTTCTGTTAATTAAAATTTTCTTTAGACCTTTAATTTTATCAAAATTTGAATTGATTTTCTGATATAAATTTTGATAAAATCTAGGTACTGCAGTCATAATATCAGGGTTGCAGTCGTTCATGTTTTTAATCAATTTATTAATACTTTCTGCATAAAAAACTTTAGCTCCAACAGCTATTTGAATAAATTGAATAGTATGTTCATAAGAATGTGATAAAGGTAACCAGGTTAAAAATTTTGCTTTATTTAAAATTATTTCCTTAAGTAATAAAATAGAGCCTTCACAATTGTTTAATATTCCTCCATGACTTAACATAACTCCTTTTGGATTTCCCTGTGTGCCTGATGTATAAATTATACAAGCTATATCTGTTCTTTTAATGTCTAAATTTTTAAAACTTTTTTCTATAAATTTTTTTTCATCAAAGATTTTTTGAATATTAATTAGTTTGATATCAAGATCTTTTATATCCTCAAAAGTAATAACAGCTTTTATAAACGACTTTTTTTTTACTATTTTTTTAATTTTGTTATATTGAATTAGATCAGAGACAATAATTACTGATGGTTCACAATCGTTAATTAAATATTCATAATCTCTTTCTACATAAGTAGTATATGCGGGTACTGTTATACCATTTGCAAACATTATAGCTAAATCTGAGATTAACCATTCAGGTCTATTTTCTGAGATCAATAAACATCTATCTTGCTTTTTTATTATTAATGATAACTCTTGAGCTAATTTTATAATATTTTGATAAGTATCGTGCCATGTAAAATATTTTTTAGAATTTTTTAATGATTGTAAAAAAATTTCATTTAAATTTTGATTTTTATATTGATGATAAAATAATTCTAAAAGATTGTTATAGTTTTCAGTTTTCATAATTTTTGGTGGGCAAAGAGAGAATCGAACTCTCACTTCTTACGAAACACGATTTTGAGTCGTGCGCGTCTACCAATTCCGCCATTCGCCCCTTAAAGCTATAATAATTACAATTTCAATAGTATAAGAAGTAAATTTATATTAAAACTAAAAAATGTTTAACACTCTTTATATTAAATGTTTAAGATTGGCTGAGCATAAAAGTTCTAAATTTTATTTAGCTTTTGTTGCGTTCATAGAAAGTTCATTTTTTCCAATACCCCCAGATGTAATGATTATTCCAATGGTCATTGCAAACAAAAAAAAATATCTAAAAATTTTCTTAATTGCTACAATTTTTTCAGTTTTAGGAGGAATATTTGGCTATATATTAGGAGCGATTTTTATTGATCTCGCTATGAATGTGATTGAATTCTATGGTTATGACGAAAAAATTTCAAATTTGAAATTAAGGCTAAAAGAGGGAAATGGATTTTATGCTTGGTTTGGTATTATATTTTTAGCTGGATTTACCCCTTTGCCATATAAAGTTTTTACTATAGCAAGTGGTATTATTAATTTTAGTTTACCTGTGTTTATTTTTGTAAGTTTGATTTCTAGAGGTCTACGTTTTTTTATTGTCGCATATTTATCATATAAATTTGGAGATCTTTTTACTAAATTTATGAAAAATCATGGTTCTAAATGGCTTACAATTTTGGGTATCTTAATAGTTATAATTTTTATAATTATAATTTTTATTTCTAAAAATAATGTTTTATTTTAATAAAAATTTTTATCTTATATTCATTTTTCTAATTAGCTCAGTTGCGCTTTTTTCAGCATTTTTTATTGAATATATATTAGGCTATCAACCATGTAATTTATGCAAAATTGAGCGAATACCTTTTGCTCTATGTATAATAATATTATTATTAAACTTTAAAATTTATTATCTAGAAAAATTTTTTTTAATTATATTAATATTTATATTTATATTTTCTACTGTAATTTCTATCTATCATTTTGGAATTGAACAAGGTTTAGTAAAAGAATCAATGCTTTGTGACCTAAAAAATGCCTCTGAAATTCTTTCAAAAGAAGAGATTTTAAAAGATTTTCAAAAAAAAACGGTAAACTGCAAAGATGTTACATTTGCAATTTTTGGATTATCACTTACTACTTTAAATATTGTATTATCAATAATTATCACAATTATATTAACAAAAATATACTTTGGTTATGAAAAAAATAAACAAAAATAAAGTTGAAGAATTTATTAGAGTAGATCACGCAGGTGAAAGAGGGGCTGTAAAAATTTATGAAGGTCAGCTTTTAGCGCTCAATACAATAATAAAAGATGAAAGTCTAAAAAAAACTATCGAAGATATGAAAGTACATGAAAAAGTACATTGTGATTTTTTCGAAAAAGAGATTAAAAGAAGAAATATTAAACCAACTAAATTTTTACCCCTATGGGATTTGTTAGGAGTTGGTCTTGGTTTTAGTTCGGTTTTACTAGGAAAAAAAGCTGCTATGCTCTGTACAGCTTCTGTTGAAGAAATAATAGACGAGCATTATCTCAATCAAATAAAACAACTTGATTCTGGTGAGATCAAACTAAAAAATAGAATTATTAAATTTAGAGAGGATGAAATTAATCATAAAAATATTGCTTATGAAAACGGAGCTACAAAAAAAGGATTTTATTTTATAATTGATAAAATTATTAAAACTGGATCAAAAATTGCAATAAATATATCTGAAAAAATTTAAAGTTTATGACTCCAGCTCAACATCCCAATATAAATAATCCATCCAACTTTTGTGTAAAAAGTTTGGGGGGAAATGTTTGCCATTTTTGTGAAGGTCTTCTATCGATGGTCTATAGGGATGTTTATTAAGTCTCATTTCAGAAAATTTTAATAATTTTCCACCTTTTTTAACATTACAAGCTGAACAGGCGGTTACAACATTTTCCCAATTAGTTTCTCCACCTTTAGATCTTGGTAGCAAATGATCAAAAGTTAATTCTTTGGAACTTCCACAATATTGACAAGAAAACTTATCTCTTAAAAAAACGTTAAATCTTGTAAAACTAGGCTTTGATTGAGGTATTATATAATCTTTTAAAGCGATAACACTTGGTAACTGCATTTTAAAAGATGGACTTCTAATTTCTCTATCATAATTGCAAACTATAGTGACTCTATCTAAAAACACAGATTTTACAGTATCTTGCCATGACCAAAGTGATAAAGGATAATAACTTAATGGTCTATAATCTGCATTCAAAACTAATGCAGGACATTTTTCTAATGAAACATTTTGTTCAAAAAAGTTAATCATTAAACCCTTTTATCTTAATAAAATAGTTATATCAACAACATGTAAATATTAAATTTTTTTTATAATATAATTTAAAGCTGTACTTGATGCTTCTATAGGAATATGGTGATCACAGTTTTTTATTAACTTTGTTTCTATATTAATCTCATTTCTAATTAAAAAATCTTTTGACTCAAATAAAAACGATGGTGGTACAGTTTGATCCCTGTCTCCATGTATCAAAAGAATATTTGTTGAACATTTTATTCTTTTTTGAAGATCCTCCTTGTTGATAATTTTACCTGAAAATCCAACAACACAAGCATATTCTTTTTCTGAAGTTAAACCTAAATTTATTGACATCATGCAACCTTGACTAAAACCTGATAAACAAATTTTATTATTTTCTAAATTATATTCTTTTTTAATTTCCGCTATAAATTGATTAAGTTTTTGCTCAGCTTTTTTTGATTGTTCTAATATATATTCTGGATCATCTTGAGTTAAATCAAACCATTGATATCCATTTGGATTAATCAAATTTGTTTCATGTCCATTAGGACAAATAAATACTGTATTGGGCAAATATCTTTTCCAATATGCTGAAAGGATACTTATGTCATTACCATCTCCTCCATATCCATGAAGTAAAATAATAGCACTTTTAATGGAAATTCCATCTTTAGGTTTAATAGCTATATGCTTTAGACAAAATGTCATATTAGATAAATTATGTTTTTTATTTTCTAAAATATCTTACAATATAAATATGATTTCAGGAACAATAGTCAAAATTATATCAATAATTCTTTTAATGGTGGTCGGTATAATATTAATATTGGGTATTGGGACTTTATTTAAAGGTGGAGAAGTAAGCAAAAGATATTCTAATAAATTAATGCAGTTGAGAGTATTATTACAATTTATTGCAATAATTGCTTTAGTTGGATTTGCATATTTTTTTAAAAACTAATTATAATTACTTAACCAGTTTATAAACTTTTCATCATCAAAATTAATTGAACCAATTATTCTTGCAAATTCTTTTCCTTCTTTATTAAACAAAACAGAAGTTGGAACTCCTCTTAAAGAAAATTCTTTTGCTAAAGAGGTGTTTGGATCAAAGTAAGAAGTTAAATTTTTAACATTTAAATTTTTAAAGAAATTATCTACCACTTCTTGCTTTTCTTGAGCAATGTTGATTGGTAAAACTTTTAAATTATTAAGTTTTGGATTAATTTGTAATCGATCTAATGATGGTAATTCCTCTTTACATGGCTCACACCAAGTTGCCCAAAAATTTAATATGATTAGATTTTTATTAAAATCATTTAAAGTAGTTTTTTGATCTGTTTTATCTAAAAAGATTATATTATTGTAGGTTTTTGGTTCTTTATGTATGACAATATTTTTTAAGTGAATTATTTCATTTGCTGAAAGGTTGCTTATCAATAAAGTTAATAATATTAAAAATCTCATATTAAATAGATATAAGTAAATAGCATGATAAAAAAAGAAAACAACCAGACAATATGGAATACGCGGATTAAAAAAAAAACTTCCCAACTATTTAAAAAAATTGGTAATTCTATTGACGTAGATAAGAGACTTTACAAGGAAGATATTCAGGGATCTATTGCTCATGTTGAAATGCTTTTTAAACAAAAAATTATCTCATTTAAAATAAAGAACAAAATTATTTATGGACTTAATAAAATTAAAAAAGAAATTTTAAAAAAAAAATTTGAATTTGACAAAAAATATGAGGATATTCATATGAATGTCGAGAATAGACTTTATCAAATTATAGGTGAAGATGCAGGATATGTTCATACTGCCAGATCAAGAAATGATCAAGTAATTACTGATTTTAAAATATGGATGAAATCGGCGACAAATGAGATCAATAAAGAATTAGACAAAATAATTAAAACTACACTTAAAGTTTCAGAAAAAAATATTGAAACAATCATGCCTGGATTTACACATTTGAAAAATGCTCAGGCAATTTCATTTGCTCATTATTTAATGGCTTATGTTGAAATGTTTAATAGAGATAAAAAAAGATTTTCAAATAATTTAGACAATTTAAATGAAAATCCGCTCGGCGTAGCTGCTTTAAGTGGAACTTCATTTAATATCGACAGAAACTATACAAGCAAGAAATTAGGTTTTAAAACTCCTACTAACAATTCAATTGATACAGTATCTGATAGAGATTTTGTTTTAGATTTTTTATACAGTTCTGCAGTTTGCTCGATGCACATATCTAGAATATCTGAAGAACTTATAATATGGAGTTCAGATGGTTTTAATATAATAAACTTGTCAGATAAAATCGTAACTGGTTCATCTATAATGCCACAAAAAAAGAATCCTGATTTATTAGAATATCTAAGAGGTAAGTCTGGTTTAATGTATGGTAATTTATTTTCTATGTTAACTATTCTTAAAGGACTCCCACTATCCTATTTTAAAGATTTACAAGACGACAAAGAAATAATATTTAAGTCTTTTGACACTTTAATAAATTGCTTAAAAATTTTTCATGAAGTTCTTAATAATTTTAGCCCTAATAAAAAAAAAATGTTAGAGCTTGCAAACCATGGCTATATAACGGCCACAGATTTGGCGGATTATTTAGTTAAAAATCATTCTATGTCTTTTAGAAGAGCTTATCAAAAAACTGCTGAAATTGTTAATTTTGCAGAAAAAAGAAAAAAAAGATTAGATGAGCTCTCAATCGAAGACCTTCAAAAAATTGAACCCATATTATCAAACGATGTTTTAAAGATATTTAATTTGAAAAATTCTATAAATTCTAAAAAATCATATGGAGGAACAGCTTTTGATAATATCAAAAAAATGATAATAAAATATAAAAATAAGTTATGATTAAAAAAATTTTTCTAATTATTCTACTTTCAATAATTCTAATTTCTTGTGGTAAAAAAGGAGACCCGATTTACAATGATGCTGAAAAAAAAGTTGAGAAATTAAATACCAAAATAAATTTGGTATAATATGAAATATATTAGTAAAGAATTATTTATCGAAAATTTTAGAGTTAAAAACTTAGCAAAAAAATTTACTACTCCAATTTATTGCTATTCCTTCGATAAACTAAAACAAAATATTCAAAACTTCAAAAATAATTTTAAATCAATCAATCCATTGATTTGTTTTTCTGTAAAATCAAATTCTAATACAAAATTGCTACATGAAATAAGTAAGTTTGGATTAGGTGCAGATGTTGTATCGGCAGGAGAGCTAATGAAAGCTCTTTTGGCTGGAATAAAACCTGATAAAATTGTTTTTTCTGGAGTTGGCAAAACTACAAAAGAACTTGATTTTGCAATAAATAAAAAAATATTATTAATTAATACAGAGTCTAAAAGTGAAATTTTAGAGATTGAAAGAATTGCGAAAATTAAAAAAAAAAAAGTTAGTATTGGTATTAGATTAAATCCAAATATTGATGCAAAAACTTTAAGTCAAATTTCAACTGGAAAAAAAGAAAATAAATTTGGTGTTGACGAAAAAAAATTTTTAGAACTGGTGAAATATGCAAAAAGATCAAAAAATCTTAATTTAAAATGTTTAAGCGTACATATTGGCAGTCAAATTCTCGATGACAAGCCTTATGGTCAAATGCTAGATATTTTAGACAAAGTCATCAAAAAAACAAAACATTTGTTTGAATATATTGATTTAGGAGGTGGAATAGGAATTGATTATAAAAATAATAATAAAACTCCTAATTTAAAAAAATACTCAACAAATATTGAAAAATTTTTAAAAAATTATAAATCAAAAATTATATTTGAACCTGGAAGATATATTGTTGGAAATATTGCAGTTCTGATTACACAAATAATCTACATTAAAGAAGGTTATAAAAAAAATTTTGTAATCCTCGATGCTGGGATGAATGATTTGATTAGACCTGCATTATATAATTCTATACATAGAATAATTCCGGTTAAAATAAATTCGAAATTATCAAATAAAGATTATGAATTTGTAGGGCCGATTTGCGAAAGTACTGACAAATTTTTAACAGTAAAAAACTTTCAAAAATTAGATGAAAAAGATTTAATAATTATATGTGATGTCGGAGCTTATGGAATGTCATTAAGTTCAAACTACAACATGAGGCCAAAGCCTTTTGAAATATTAATCAAAAACTCTAAAATTAAAATTCTCAGTAAAAGACAAAAGCTTTCAGATTTAATGTAACTTTTGATTAAAATGACAAGAAGTACAATATTTTCAATATTTTTTTTTACTGGAATAATTATTATTTCAATATTTTTTCTTCCCTCTTTTTTTATGCCCCAAAAAATTGTTTTACTAGGGGGAAAATTAATGGGCCACTGGACAGGAATATGTTTAAAAATATTTCTTTCAACTAAAATTATCCTTAAAGGAAAAGAAAATATTATTAAAAATGAAAAATTTTTTATAGCCGCTTCTCATCAATCAATGTTTGAAACATTTTATTTGCAGACAATTTTTAATTCTCCAGTTTTTATTTTAAAAAATGAACTATTATTCATTCCCATTTTTGGCTGGTACTTAAAAAAAATAGGATCTATTTCTATTAAACGAAATAAAGTGACAAAAGATAATTTAGGTTTTTTTGAAGATATTTCAAAAGCAGTAAAAAACTCAAATAGACCCTTAATAATTTTTCCTCAAGGTACAAGAACACTACCAGAATCAAGACCAAACTTTAAAAAAGGTGTTGGACGAATTTATCTGGAATTAAATATTTCTTGCCAGCCAGTTGCGATTAACTCTGGTTATGTTTGGCCTAAAAATGGATCTATGCAAGCAAATAAATCAATAACAATATCTATATTAAAACCTATAGTTTCTGGGTTAACTAAAGATGATTTTACTAAAACTATTGAAAAAAATATTTATTACGAATTAAATTTAATTAATTAACCCTTCATCGGCATAATAACAAAAATACTATCAAAATCAGCTGGATCTCTTACGAGTGCTGGCGAACCTGAGTCGTTAAAAAAAATCTCTATTCGATCTCCATTTAATTGAGAGGCAATATCAATAAGATATCTAGAATTAAAACTAATCTCTAAATCATTATCAAAATTTACATTTAAGGTTTCTTTACCATCACCACTATTAGCATTATTTACTGAAAGGTTTAAAATGTCTTTTGATAAATTAAATTTAACACCATCTTTTTTATCAAGCGATACAGATGCAACTCTATCTACAGAATTTAAAAATAATTTTAAATTTACTTCCAGTTTTTTTTGATTATTTTTGGGTATTACTTGTATATAATTTGGAAATTTTCCGTCAATAAGTTTAGAAATAAGAATACTGTTATTTAATTCAAATTTAATTTTAGATTTCTTATTGAAAATTTTAACATCCCCATCATAGGTATCTAAAAGAGAACAAAGTTGAAAAATAGTTTTCTTTGGTAAAATTACTGGCTCAAAATCAATTTTTTTATCCAATCTAATTTTCGAGATGGACATTCTGTGGCTATCTGTTGCAACTGCGGTTAAATAATTTTTATCCTCTACTTCAGTTTGATGAAAATAAATTCCACTCAAATAATGCCTTGTTTCGTCATTTGCAATAGAAAATTTACATTTATTAAGAAGTTTTAAAAATTGTTTGGATTTTATTGAAAATTCATTATCATTAAAATTTTCATCTGTTAAAGGAAATTCTGATGAACTTATACAATTTAAATTAAAAATAGATTTTTCTGACTCGACCTGTAGCTTGTTAACATCTGTAAGCGATAAATTAATTTTTTTACCTAATGTAAATTTTCTTATAATATCATACATAATAGAAGAAGTGGTTGTAGTTTTTCCTTCTTCAAAAATTTCTACATTATGTAATTGATGAATAAAAATTAAATCTAAATCTGTCGCTGTTATTGTTAACTTAGAATTATTTGCATCTAATAATACATTAGACAAAATAGGTAGAGTGCTTCTTTTTTCTATAACTCCTTGACAATAATTTAATGCTTGTTGAAGATCTTGCTGATTAACGTTAAATTTCATTTTCTTTGTTGTTATAGAGTATTTGATTTTTTAAATTATTAATACTATCAACCATATCTGGATTTTTTTCTTTTAACTTTTCAACTGTTTTTACTGAATGTATTATGGTAGTATGATCTCTATTAGAAAATTCTCGACCTATTTCTGGCAAAGATTTAGAAGTCAAAATTTTTGTTAAATATATTGCTATTTGTCTTGGTCTGACAAGATATCTCGATCTTCTTGAAGATAACATTTCATTCTTACTAATTTTAAAATATTTACAAACTACAGTTTGGATCAAATCAATTGTCACTTTGTTTTCTCCTAAATTTAATAAATCTTTAAGTATAATTTTAATTTCAGATAAATTTGGTACCTTGTTGTAAATCCTTGAAAATGAGACTATTCGGTTTATTGCTCCAACTAATTCCCTTATACTTGTCTTTATCTCATTACTAATAAAATCCTGAATTTCTTTAGAAATTTTTAATTGATCAGAATATAAACTGTTTAACTCATTGGTTTTACTTTCGACTATTTTTTTTCTTAGATCATAATCGGGCATTTGAATATCAACCACTAAGCCCCCTGAAAATCTTGATTTAATTCGATCTTGAATTCTTGATAATTTATTAGGCGCCCGATCAGCTGACACAATTATTTGTGAACCTTTGTCTAACAAAGCATTAAATGTGTGAAAAAACTCCTCCTGCATTGCTTCTTTACCACTAATAAACTGAATATCATCTATTAACAAAACATCAGTATTTCTAAAATACTCCTTGAACTTAACCATATCATTTGATTTTATTGACTTAACAAATTGATACATAAAACGTTCTGCTGAAATAAACATTACTTTGCTATTCTTTTTTAATTCAAGGCCAATAGCATTTAAAAGATGAGTCTTGCCCATCCCAACACCTCCATAGATGTAAAGAGGATTATAATGAGAATTGCCTTCTAAAACTTTCAATGATGCCTCATACGCTAGTTTATTACTAGATCCAGTAATAAAATTATCAAATCTCTTATTGGGGTCAATTCTATTGTATTGTAAATAGGAATCTTTAATGAAAGCAATATTTTCACTGTTATCTAAAGGTTTTAAATTAATTTTTTCAAAATTATTGGCAGTGGAATTTTGTTCGGATATTTTAAACTCGACTCTTATAATATCTTTTTTATATTTTTTTATTATTTGTAAAATTTGATCTAAATATCTTGAGGTAATCCAGTCACGAATGAATCTTGTTGGAACTGATAAAAGAACATAATTATTAAATTCATCTAAAAAACTAATCTTTTTAAGCCAACTTTCATAAATATCTGTTCCTAGTTTATTTCTTAAATCTGATTGAATAATATTCCAATCAAAATTCGGTACTTTGAGTGAATTTAAATTATTATTTATTGAGCTATTCATAACTTTTTTGAGAAATGTTAGTTAGACTTAATTAATAAATTTTGCAAGAAATTATATAAATAAAATTAAATAAATAAAATCATAGATTGTAATTTCTTTACTCGGATGTTAGGTAAAAATTTAAAAATAAAATTAACAATTGAATTTAATTTTTTTTTTATTTACCAAGTCCATATATTGTGGTTAATTAAAAATAAGTTATAGATAAAGTGCATTTTAAAGTTGAATCTTCGTACCTTTATTAGTTGTATTTTAATAAGTGGCTCAGCTTAAAAAATTATATTGTAGAAATTCTTTTTGTAATTCTGGAAATATTTCTAGAAGCGTTTTTTTTTTTAATAATACCTGTTTTTGCTATCTTCATGAGCTCTGAATTAAAGGTTGGTAAGAATTTTAAAGCTTCATCTTTTTTTTTGGATTCAATTAAAACATTCATTTTTTTTAAAGCATTTTTATATCTGCTTTTTCTAGCTTTATTAACAATTGTCTGTTTAGCTATTTTTCTAATTCTTTTAATTGCTGATTTAGTATTCGCCATAATGGCAGGGGTATAACTTGAGAATTTATATCGGTCAATCAAATAATTGATTATTTTTGACAAGTATTACAAAAAAAAGTTGATCTTTTTGAAATAATATTTTTTGTAATTAAATCAGTACATCCAATAGTTTTACAAGCTAATCCTTCTCTTTGATAGACATTAAAATTTTTTTGAAAGTTTCCCTCTACACCAGATGTATTTGTAAAATTTTGTATGCTTGATCCACCTTTTTCAATAGCTTTTAATAAAACTTTTTTAGCATAAAAAATAATTTTCTGACATTCTAATTTATTTAATAAATTTGCATTTGTTGAAGGATTTATTTTGCTTAAAAATAAAATTTCACTTGCATAAATGTTTCCTATTCCTGAAACAAAATTTTGGTCAATTAAAAAATTTTTAATATTTTTTTTTCTTTTTTTAAAATAATTATAAACATAATCTATGTCGAATTTAACATCAAAGGGTTCTGGGCCTAAATGTCTAAATCTTTCTTTTAATTCTTCTTTATTTTTAATAATTTGAATAAACCCAAATCGTCTTGGATCGTTATAAATTATCTTAAAATTATTAAATATTATTTCTACATGATTATGCTTTTTAGGTAAAAATGGGGAGTTATAAAAACTAGTATTTGTAAGTTTCAGTAATTTTTTATTATCCAATATATGAATAGTTCCTGACATTCCTAAATGAATCATACAAAAGCTGTTATCTGAAATATTTAAAATTAAGTATTTTGAAAATCTCTCTACCTTGGTTATTTTTTTTTCTTTAAGATGGCTCTCAAAATTTAATGGTATTTTAAATCTTAAATTTCTATTTCTAATAATTACTTTTAAAACCTTTTTTTGTTTTATTTTTTTATTAAGAGATTGTCTTATAATTTCTACTTCTGGTAATTCTGGCATTTAGCACTATATTGATAATAAAAAAAAATTTATGCAACAATATCTTCAAAATAAAAAAGGTTTAGTACAAGATGTATTTAACCAAGTTTATAATAAATATGATCTGATGAATGATTTTATTTCATTGGGAGTTCATAAAATCTGGAAAAAGACTCTCGTAAATATGATGAACCCCTCACTAAATAAAAAATTAATTGATGTTGCATGTGGTACGGGAGATATTGGAAAACTTTTTTTAGACAATACTAAAGGAACTTCTCTAGTTACGTGTGTAGACCCAAACCGAAATATGATAAATAAAGCAAAACAAAAATTATCTGATTACAAAAACGTTCGCTGGAAAATTTCTTCTGCTGAAAAACTACCCTTTGCAGATAATTCGTTTGATTACTACACTATTAGCTTTGGACTGAGGAATACTAAAAATTTAAATAAAGCACTGACAGAAGCATATCGAGTTTTAAAACCTGGAGGAAGATATTTGTGTTTAGAATTTTCAAAAATACAAAATCCTAATTTAAATTTTATTTATAAGAATTACTCTAAACTTATTCCTATAATCGGAAAATTTTTAGTTGGTGAAAATGAACCTTATAAGTACTTGATTCATAGTATTGAAGATTTTATTAACCAAGAAGAATTAATCATATTAATGAAAAAAAACAATTTTAAAAAGTGTTTATTTAGAAACTTAACTGGTGGATTGGTTTCTATCCATAGTGGATGGAAGTTCTAGTGTTTAAAAAATTATATATATTATTTAAATTGGGAAGAAAAATTGGAAAATCAGATATTATAAATATTGTATCAAAGTTTCAAAAACCACCAATCTCAATAACTATTTTATTTAAATTGTTATCAATTTCTTTTTTTGAAAAAAAAGAAGTAGATTTAAACAAAACTGAAGGTGAAAAACTTTCAAGCTCACTGGAGTCCATGGGAACAACATTTATAAAACTTGGGCAGTTTTTGGCTACACGACCCGATATAATTGGTGAATCGTTATCGAAAAACTTAGAAAATTTACAAGATCGTTTACCTCCATTTTCAATTTATGAAGCAAAAGAAATTATTAAAAAAGATCTTGGTCAAGATTCTTATAATTCTATAATTAATTTAAGCGAACCTATAGCTGCTGCGTCAATAGCTCAGGTTCATAAAGCTCAAATTAAGGATAACGGCACAATTAAAGATGTTGCGATTAAAATTTTAAGACCAAATATTAAAAAAATATTTAATGAAGAGATAGATGCTTTGATGTTATTTGCTTATTTTGTCGAGTCACTTGTCAAAAAAACAAAAAGATTAAAATTAATTGAAGTTGTTTTTTTATTAAAAGAAATAACTAATCTTGAAATGGATTTAAGATTTGAAGCTGCGGCTGCTAATGAATACGCTGAAAATACTAAGAATGACGCAGGTTTTAGAGTGCCTAAAATTTATTGGAATTTTACTAGCGAAAGTGTGATGACACTTGATTGGATTGATGGTGTTTCAATTAGAGAAACTGAAGAATTAAAAAAAAGAAATTTAGACACCAATGTCATTGCGGAAGATATAATTCAACATTTTTTAAGACATGCTGTAAGAGATGGGTTTTTTCATGCTGATATGCACCAAGGTAATATTTTTATTGATACCAATGGTCAAATTGTGCCAATAGACTTTGGTATAATGGGACGTCTCGATAAAATAAGTAAAAAATTTTTAGCAGAGATATTATTTGGATTTATCCAAAGAGATTATAAAAAAGTAGCTGAGGTACATCTACTTGCGGGTTTAGTGCCGAAAGAGGTCTCAATCGATGATCTTGCACAAGCCTTGAGATCAATTGGAGAGCCAATTTTTGGTCAAGCAGTTAAAGATATATCTGGGGGAAAATTATTAAAACAATTGTTTGATGTTACTGAAAAATTTAACATGCAAACACAGCCTCAGCTTTTAATGTTGCAAAAAACAATGGTAGTAGTTGAAGGAGTAGCAAGAAAATTAAATCCCAATACAAACATCTGGATCACATCAAAACCTGTGCTTGAAAATTGGTTAAGAGAAAGCAAAGATCCAATCAATACATTAAACGAAACAATCTATAAAACTACTGAAGTTATTAAAAGGCTGCCAGAATTTCCTGAAATTATGGATAAAGCAAATCAAGCATTAACATTTTTAGCAAGTGGACAAATTTCTCAAAATTCTAACTCTTATAACGCTCTAAATAATAAAAAATCTGAAATAATTGCTTTTAGAAATCAATCTATTATTGGTTTATTAATTCTTGTAATTTTCGGACTATTAGTATTTTAATTCTCAAAATGAAAAATTTTTTAAATAAAAAGATACTATTTATAATATGTGGTGGTATCTCTGCATATAAATCACTTGAAACAATAAGATTACTTAAAAAAAATGATAATGAAATAAAAACTATTTTAACTAAAAGCTCTAAAGAATTTATTACGCCCCTTTCTGTAGCGTCTTTATCACAGGGAAAAGTATATGATGATCTCTTTAATTTAGAAAATGAAACAGAAATGAATCATATCGCTCTTTCAAGATGGGCAGATGTAATTATTATTGCCCCTGCAACTGCAAATACTATGTCAAAATTAGCCCAAGGATCATCTGATGACTTAGCGACTACGGTAATTCTCGCATCAAATAAGCAGGTATATTTAGTGCCAGCTATGAATGTAAGAATGTGGGAGCATCCATCCACAAGGCAAAATATAGATAAATTAAAAAATTATGGATATAAAATTATTGGACCAGAAATAGGTGAAATGGCATGTGGAGAATACGGTCAAGGTAAAATGTCGGATCCGACAACAATTGTAAATGAAATTAACAGTTATTTTTTTGAACAAAATAAAAATAAAAAATTTAAAGCGTTAGTTACTGCTGGTCCAACATATGAGTATATTGATCCTGTAAGATTTATAACCAATAAATCAAGTGGCAAACAAGGTTATGAAATAGCAAAGTCTCTTTCTAAGAAGGGTTTTCAAACAACTCTTATTTCTGGTCCATCAATTCTAAATGTTGATGATGATATTAATTTTATTAAAGTTGAAACCGCAAATGAAATGTTTATTGAGACACAAAAAAATTTGCCAGTTGATGTTGCAATTTTTTCAGCTGCTGTTGGTGATTTTAAAATTACTCAAAAGTATAAAAATAAAATTAAAAAACAAGATGGGTTTGACTTAAAACTAGAAAAAAATATTGATATCTTGAAGTATATATCAAATCATAATTCCATGAGACCAAAACTCACTATTGGATTTGCAGCTGAAACAAATGACCTGGAAAAAAACGCTGAAAAAAAATTAGCTGATAAAAATTGTGATTGGATTGTTGCTAATGATGTTTCAAATAATGCAATTGGATTTGATTCAGATTTTAATGAGGTTACAATCTTTTATAAAGATCAAAAAATAAAAAAAGAAAACCTAACATATAAAAAAAAATCTGAAATATCAGAAGAAATAGTTGATAGAATAATCAATCAATTAAATTAATGACAAAGGTGCTTATAAAAAAATTAAATCCTTCTGTCGAATTACCTGCTTATAAAACTAATGGAGCTTCAGGAGTAGATTTAATGGCTTATGTTAAAGAACCTATAAGATTAAAACCTAATTCATCTTACTTGGTGCCAACTGGGATTTCTGTAGCTTTTTCTGAAGATTACGAAATACAAATTAGACCTAGATCTGGACTGGCGGCAAAAAATAATATTAGCGTTTTAAATTCGCCTGGAACAATAGACAGTGATTTTAGAGGAGAAATTAAAGTAATACTTTATAATCATGGAAGTGAAATATTTTTAATCCAAAATAAAGATCGAATTGCTCAAATGATTTTAGTACCTGTGGTTAAAATGCAATTTGAGGAAGTTGAAAATCTACCTGAAACGATAAGAGGAGAGGGTGGTTTTGGTTCAACAGGAAAATGAGTTTAGGACTAAATAAGGTTTTAATTGAGAGATTTTCAAGACAAATAATTTTAAAAAATATTGGAACAATTGGTCAAAAAAAAATTTTAAACTCAAAAGTATTAATTATAGGTGCTGGTGGATTAGGTTGTTCTGTGGCAGAATTTTTAACTAGAGCAGGTGTTGGCACAATAGGTATTATTGATTATGATTTAGTAAACCTATCTAACATTCATAGACAAAGTCTCTATGATGAAAAAGATTTAAAAAAATTTAAAGTCAAAGCTGCTCAAGAAAAATTAAAATTAATAAATTCAAAAACAAAAATTAATATTTATAAGCATAAGATAAATAATAAAAACTTTAGTAAAATTATTAAAAACTACGAATACATAGTGGATGGATCTGATAACTTTGAAACAAAATTTTTAATTAATGATTTTAGTTTAAAATTTAAAAAAATTCTTATAATAGGTGCAATTAGCAAATTTGATGGACAGATTTTTTCATTTAATTTTCTGAAGAAAAGCAGTCCATGTTTGAGATGTTTTTATCAAGAAGAAAAAATTTCGAATGATATTTTAAATTGTGAGTTTGAAGGAGTATTAGGAACGGTAGCTGGAATAGTTGGAACCATGCAAGCCAATGAAGTATTAAAACAAATATTAAAAATAGGTCAAAATCTTAATGGTTTTATTTTAATTTTAGATTTACTAAATCTAAACTTTAGGAAAATAAGATTAATTAAGAGAAAAAAATGTTTATGCAACTAATCCTAAAAAGTATATTTATAATTTTTTTCTCCTTATGTTTTTCCTCTAATAGTTTTTGTGAAGAAATTTTTTACTCTTTAAAAAAAAATAAAGTTAATGTCCGGTACGGCCCAGGTTTTGAATTTGAAGTTAAATATGTTTACAATAAAAAAAATCTTCCCGTAAAAGAAATAGATAAAAAAGAAAATTTTAGAAGAATAATTGATTTAAAAAATAACAGTGGATGGATACATTCATCGCAATTACAGCGATCAAACTCCATCATCGCAACTCAAGATAAAATTTTATTTAAAAAACCTTCTAAATTTTCAAAACCAATTGCTCAAATTAAAAAAGGACGCTTATTAATAGTTCAAAAATGTGAAAATAATTGGTGCAAAATTAAATCTGAAGATTTTGATGGATGGGTTAATACCACCGACATTTGGGGTTCAGTTAATAATTAACTTTTAATTAAATGGATTTTCTAACACACAGGCTACTAAATGTATTCTATCCTGCTCACCACCATTAAAAAAATTATGATATTTAGTATTATTAGTAATGGTCACAGTTCCATCTGCTGGCATGTGTTTAGCGATATTTTCAATCACCATAGAACATCCTAAATTAGTTATAATTGGGATATGCAATCTTGGTTCCGGGTCTTTATGCCAGCTTAGAGTCGATCTTGGTTCCTTTAACAACAATCTTACTCTACCAAGTTTAAATTTCTTCCTTAAAGTATCATATACTTCTTTGAAATAAGTATCGTGAAATTCAGGTATTAATTGAGTATATTTAGACTCATCTATATCAAAATCCCTAGATACTTCTTTTCCAGTTTCATCAGGAATTGTCCAATATTTTCCTCTAATATTATGACCCTTTATAGATTCTTCATCATTAGGTATTTGATTTAAAGGTATGGCACCAAAATGTGTTATGCCTGGAGAATTAAATTTTTTTTTTTTTAATATTATTTCTAAGTCAGATCTTAGTCTTTTAATGTCAAACTTAAGATTTGGTACTTGATAAAAATCATCAAAAGAAATTTGAGCCATAACTTAATTATATTTTAATTAAGATCAAAACGATCTGAATTCATAACTTTAGTCCAAGCTAAGATAAAGTCACTTAAAAACTTATCATAGGCGTCGTCAGTGGCATAAACTTCAGCTAAAGCTCTAAGTTGTGAGTTGGAACCAAATATTAAATCAACTCTTGTACCGCTCCATCTAACTTTGCTCGTTTTTCGATCTTTGCCATGAAAAATTTCTTCTTTTTTCGAAGTTTCTTCCCATTTAATATTCATATCAAGTAAATTAACAAAAAAATCATTTGTAAGTTTACCAGGATTTTTTGTAAATACTCCATGTTCTGAATTATCAAAATTAGTTCCTAAAACTCTCATCCCACCAACTAAGACTGTCATTTCAGGAGCTGTTAGTTTTAACAATTGAGCTTTATCAATTAATAATTCCTCAGCTATGGTTGAATTATCACCTTTGGCATAATTTCTAAAACCATCTGCAACTGGTTCAAGTAAACCAAATGAATGAGTATCAGTTTGATCCTGCTCAGCATCTCCTCTGCCTGGTTTAAAAGGAACATTTATTTTTTTACCAGCAGCTTTTGCAGCTTTTTCGATCCCTACCGATCCACCTAAAACAATTAAATCCCCTAAAGATACAGATTTAGGCTTAACATTAAATGACTTTTGTATTTTTTCATAAACATTAATAACTTTTGATAATAAAGGTGGATTGTTAACTTTCCAATTTTTCATTGGCAACAATCTTATACGAGCGCCATTTGCTCCGCCTCTTTTATCTGAGCCTCTGAAAGTTGAAGCTGAAGCCCACGCTGTAGAAACAAGCTGTGATACAGATAGCCCTGAACTTTCAATTTTTTTCTTTAAGAATTCAATATCATTATTTTTAAGTTTATATTTAGTTTCTGGAATAGGATCCTGCCAAATTAAGTTTTCTTTTGGGACTTCAGGACCTAAGTAATTTACTTTAGGACCCATATCTCTGTGGGTTAATTTAAACCAAGCTCTTCCAAATGCATCGGCAAACTCTTCTGGATTTTTATGAAAGTGTCTGGAAATTTTTTCAAAATTTGGATCCATTTTTAAGGAAAGATCTGTTGTTTGCATCATTGGAAGATTTTGCTTGCCTTTAATATGAGCATCCGGTGTCATTTCTATATCTTTACCGTTTTTCTTAGGTTTCCATTGATGTGCACCCGCTGGACTTTTTGTTAATTCCCATTGATATCCAAATAAATTATCAAAATAACCCATATCCCATTTAATAGGACTGGAAGTCCAAGCTCCTTCTATGCCGCTACTGATAGTGTCTGCACCTAAACCGCTTTTATAATTGCTATTCCACCCAGTTGCTTGATATTGAATTTTTGATGCTTCAGGCTCAGGCCCTTTATGTGATTCTGGCGCTGCACCATGAGATTTACCAAAAGTATGTCCACCTGCAACTAATGCAACTATTTCGTAATCATTCATTGCCATTCTACCAAAAGTTTCTCTTATGTCTCTTGCAGACTTTAGAGGATCTGGATTACCGTCAGGTCCTTGAGGATTGACATAAATCAACCCCATTTGAACTGCACCTAATGGGTTCTCTAGTTCTCTTTTATTATTATAACGATTATTGGCTAACCATTGTTTTTCTGAACCCCAGTAAATATCATCTTCAGGTTCCCATATATCTTCTCTTCCTCCACCGAAACCAAAAGTTTTAAGTCCCATCGACTCTATTGCAACATTTCCAACTAATATAAATAAGTCAGCCCAAGAAATTTTTCTTCCGTATTTTTTCTTAATAGGCCAAAGTAATAATCTTGCTTTATCTAAGTTAACGTTATCTGGCCAACTATTTAATGGAGCAAACCTTTGATTGCCAGTTCCAGCACCACCTCTACCATCGCCAGTTCTATAGGTTCCTGCTGCATGCCATGCTAGACGCACCATCAATGGACCATAATGACCATAATCAGCAGGCCACCAGCTTTGTGAGTTAGTCAATAACTTTTCAATATCTCCTTTTAAAGATTTATAATTTATTTTTTTAAATTCTTTTTTATAGTCAAATTTTTCGTCAAACGGATTAACAAGGTCTGAATGTTGACTTAGAATTTTTAAATTCAAACTATTCGGCCACCAATCTCTATTAGTTTGACCCTTGCCAGCAGGATTCTTTTGAGGAATGCCTTCTCCGTGATATGGGCATTTGTTTATTTCGTTTCTAATTTCACTGCTCATTTTAATAAAAATTTATAATATATAGTTTATAATCATTCTAAAAAGAAAGTCAAGAATAAAAATTTTTAATATTGATATAAGAATTACTTATTTTCAACTTTTACTAGAATTTCAACAGAGCTAATGGTCTTTCCTGGTAAAGTTTTTTTTATTTCAATTTTTTCAACTTGATCATTGTTTAGATCGATAAGCTCTTTTGTAGACTCATCAAAAAAATGATGATGATGGGAAATGTTAGTATCAAAATAATTATGATTTGGATCGATATTTAATTGTTTTAAATAACCAGATTTTTTAAATGCATGAACAGTATTATAAACTGTCGCTACTGATATTTTTTGATCTTCAGTTTTTTCATTTAATGTTTCGACTAAATCTTTGACTAAAAAGTGAAAAGTCTTATCTCTGTCAAACAAAGTTTTACAAATTCTAAGTCTTTGTTTGGTAGGCCTCAATCCAGAAGCTCTTAATTTGTCTGCAAAATCCACTTTATATCCTTATTTTATAACGGTTCTAAACTATTTCTATATTATATTTATTTCAAATCAAGTATTAAGATTACTCAAATTTTATGAAAAAAAACTCATATTCATATGATGAGCTTATAAGTTGTGGAAATGGTGAACTTTTTGGCCCAGGCAATGCCAAATTACCCCTACCTCCTATGCTAATGTTTGATAGAATAATTGAAATTACGGATAATAATGGAGCTTTTAATAAAGGATTTATAAAAGCAGAGTTGGACATTAAAACAGATCTTTGGTTCTTTAATTGTCACTTTAAAGATGACCCGGTTATGCCAGGATGTTTGGGGCTTGATGCGATGTGGCAGTTAGTTGGATTTTATCTGGGATGGCTTGGAAATCCTGGAAAAGGAAGAGCTCTTGGAGTTGGAACTGTAAAATTTATAGGAGAAGTTTTAAGAAATGTTAAAAAAATTAAATATGAAATTAATATGAAAAAAATAATCTCACCAGGTGGAACTACCGTAGGTCTTGCAAACGGAGTTGTTATGGCAGACAACAAAAAAATATATTCAGCTGATAGTTTAAAAGTAGGTTTATTTAAATAATGAGAAGAGTAGTTATTACAGGTATTGGAATCGTATCTTGTTTAGGAAATAATCAACAAGAAGTTTATCAATCACTTATTAATTCTAAATCAGGCATATCTTTTTCTGAGGAGTATAAAGAACTTAACTTAAAAAGTAACATTCATGGTAAACCAAATATCAAACTCGAGGATCACATAGATAGAAAAACTATTAGATTTATGGGTTCTGGCTCTGCCTATAATTATATCGCGATGAAAGAAGCCATCAAAGACTCCGGTCTAGAGGATAAAGAAGTAAGTAATTTTAAAACTGGAATTGTTATGGGTTCAGGTGGTCCGTCAATTGAAAACGTTGTTACATCAGTTGATAAAACCAGAGCTAAAACTCCAAAACTTATGGGACCCTTTATTGTTCCAAGAACTATGGCAAGCACTTCTTCTGCTACTTTAGCAGTGCCTTTTAAAATTAAAGGTATAAGTTATACCATGAGTTCAGCATGTGCAACTAGTGGTCACTGCATTGGTCACTCAATGGAACTGATTCAAATGGAAAAACAAGATATTGTTTTTGCAGGTGGAAGTGAGGAGCTTCACTGGGCAATGACCGCAATGTTCGATGCCATGACGGCATTATCCTCAAAATATAACAGCACTCCAGAAAAAGCTTCAAGAGCATATGATAAAACTCGAGATGGCTTTGTAATTGCTGGTGGTGGTGGTGTTTTGGTACTTGAGGAATATGAACATGCAATGGCAAGGGGTGCTAAAATATACGCTGAATTAACAGGATATGGAGCAACTTCAGACGGGCATGATATGGTAGCTCCATCTGGTGAAGGTGCCGAAAGATGTATGAAGATGGCTTTAGCTACTACTAAAAAAAAAATTGACTATATCAATACTCATGGAACATCAACACCAATAGGAGATATTACTGAACTAAAAGCGATTGGAGAAGTTTTTAAAAATCAAGTTCCAAAGATAAGTTCAACAAAATCTTTATCAGGTCATCCGTTGGGGGCTGCCTCAGTTCACGAAGCTATATATTGTTTAATAATGATGAAAAATAATTTTATCGCAAGATCCGCTAATATTAATGAAATGGATGATGAAGCTAAAAAATATCCAATTATAACTAAAATAGAAACAGGGATTACTCTAAATGCCGTTATGTCTAATAGTTTTGGTTTTGGTGGAACAAATGCAACATTAATTTTTGAAAAAGTATAATTATGAGTTTAATGAAAGGTAAAAAAGGATTAATCATGGGAGTTGCCAATGAAAGATCTATTGCCTGGGGAATTTCACAAAAACTTTTCGAAGCTGGAGCTGAACTTGCATTTACTTATCTTGGTGATGCATTAAAAAAAAGAGTAATTCCACTCGCTGAAAAATTAAATTCAAAACTAACATTCAGTTGCGATGTTGAAAAAAAAGATGAAATTATTAAACTTTTTGAAGATATCAAATTACATTGGGATCAAATTGATTTCGTAGTTCATGCTATAGCATTTTCAGATAAATCAGAATTATCTGGTGAATATTTAAATACAACTAGAGAAAACTTTTTAAGAAGTATGTTAATCTCATGCTTTTCATTCACAGAAGTTGCAAAAGAAGCCTCGAAAATAATGAAAAGTAATGGAAGTCTGTTAACTTTAAGTTATGAATCTGCTAGAGCTATTCCAAATTATAATGTTATGGGTGTCTGTAAATCGGCTCTTGAGGCAAGTGTTAAATATCTTGCAAGAGATTTGGGCACAAGAGGTTTAAGAGTAAATGCTATTAGCGCAGGACCTATTAAAACATTAGCAGCTTCTGCTATCGGTGATGCAAAATTTTTATACAAATGGAATGAGGACCATTCTTTTTTAAAAAGAAATGTTGATATTAATGATATTGGAAACTCAGCATTGTACTTATTAAGTAACCTTGCTGGGGGTGTCACTGGTGAAATTCACTACGTAGATGCTGGTTATAACAAAGTTGGAATGCCAGATCCTAAAAATATTAAACAAAACTAATTTAGAATAAAATAATTTATTTTTATTAATATTTAAATATTAATAGTTTTTAAAAGTAGGCTACTCTGTTATCGAGCAGCCATGGAATTACTTTTATCTTACTTACGCTAATGCTTGTTTAATTGAAAGCTTAACTTTGCCTCTATCAAAACCAATCACTTTAACTTTTACTTCATCGCCTTCTTTGACAACGTCGGTAACCTTAGCAACTCTTTTTTCAGAGAGTTCTGAGATATGTACCAATCCATCTTGTTTTCCTAAAAAATTTACAAATGCACCAAATTCCATAATCTTCATTACCTTACCATTGTAGATTTTGTTCATTTCGGCTTTTGCGGTGATATCTTTAATCATTTGCATGGCTATATTTCTAGACTCTTCATCTGGCGCAGCAACTGTTACTATGCCCTCATCATTTATATCAACTTTAGCGCCTGATTTTTCAACAATCTCTCTTATTGTTGCGCCACCTTTGCCAATGACCGCTGCAATATCTTTTTTATCAACATTAATTTGTTCCATTTTTGGGGTGTATTGACCAACATCAGCTCTTGATAGTGATAAAACTTTATTCATTTCTGCCAAGATATGAATTCTACCTTCTCTAGCTTGCTTTAATGCCTGCTCCATAATTTCAAATGTAATACCAGTAATTTTAATATCCATTTGTAATGAGGTAATACCATTTTTAGTACCAGCAACTTTAAAATCCATATCACCTAAATGATCTTCATCACCTAAAATATCTGACAGAACACTAAATTCGTCACCTTCTTTAATTAATCCCATTGCAATACCTGCAACTGGCTCTTTTATTGGAACACCCGCGTCCATTAATGCAAGTGAACTACCACAAACAGTTGCCATTGAAGATGAACCATTAGATTCTGTAATTTCAGATACTATTCTAAAAGTATATGGAAATAATTCTTTAGAAGGAAGAGAAGAATTAATTGCTCTCCAGGCCAATTTGCCATGACCTATTTCTCTTCTGCCAGTTCCAATTCTTCCAGTTTCACCAACTGAAAAAGGTGGAAAATTATAGTGGAGCATAAATCGCTCTCTTTGTAAGCCATCTAAATTTTCTATTCTTTGTTCATCATCAGAAGTTCCTAAAGTGACTACTACAATTGCTTGTGTTTCTCCTCTTGTAAATAATGCTGAACCATGTGTTCTTGGTAAAACTCCAACCTCACAAGAAATAGGCCTTACATCTGATAAGCCTCTTCCATCAATTCTATTTTTATTTTTTATAATATCAGTTCTAACAATAGATTTTTCAAGATTTTTTAATTCATGATTAATATCTAGAGCAGAATAATTTTTATTATTTTCAAAAAGTTTTTGTGCTTTACTGGTAATTTCTGAAATTTGATTAGATCTGTCTTGTTTATTTTTGGTTGCAAAAGCTTTGACTAGATCTTCATTAAACTCTTTTTCAAGTATTTTTTTAACTTCAGATAAATCTTTATTTTCAACTACCCAATTAGGCTTTTTGCACTCCTTGGCAAGTTCCTCAATCATTTCAATTACTGGAACAAAGCCTTTATGACCAAATTTAACTGCATTTAACATTTCTTCCTCGGTTAAGCCATTTGCTTCAGATTCAACCATGAGAACAGCATCTTTAGTGCCCGCTACAACTAGGTCTAGACTAGATTTTTCTAATTCAGATTTAGAGGGATTTAATATGTATTTACCATCAACAAACCCTACTCTTGAAGCTCCCACAGGACCCATGAAAGGCAAACCTGAAATTGCTAAAGCTGCAGATGAGGCTGTAATTGCTAAAATGTCTGGCTGATTTTCTTTATCATAGGAAATTACCGTTGGTAATAACTGAACCTCATTTTTAAACTGATCAGGGAACAGGGGTCGGATTGGCCTATCAATTAATCTCGAAATTAATGTTTCACTCTCTGTAGGTCTTGCTTCTCTTTTAAAGTATCCCCCTGGAATTTTTCCACCTGCATAATATTTTTCTTGGTAGTTAACTGATAATGGAAAATAATCCATGTCTGGATTAATTTTTTTTGCACCCACTACAGTTGCTAAAACAATCGTTTCACCGCATGTGGCAATTATTGCTCCGTCTGCTTGTCTTGCTATTTTACCTGTTTCTATACTTATTTTCTTTCCCGCTACTTCTATTTCTTTTTTATATATTTTGAACATTTAATTTCCATTTCATTCTATCTATTTTCTCAGATCCAACTTTGTTATTATATTTTTGTAAGAATCCATCTTGTTGTTTTTTAAGTATTCTAACAATTTCTTTCTTCTATTTACCGCTCTTAACAAACCAATTGAAGAGTGTTTATCTTTTTTGAATTGTTTAATGTGTTTTGAAAGAGTTTCAATTTTTTCTGTTAGTAAAGCTATTTGAATCTCTGAAGATCCGGTATCTTTATCGTGCATTGCTACTTCTTGTATTTTTTTATTCATACCTCGTTTTTCCTATTTATGTGTTTGTTTTATCAAGTTTTCTATTTTTTCTGCATATTCAAAGGACTCGTCTTTTCTAAAAAGAAGTTTTGGTAAAAATTTCATAATTACTTTTTTTGATAAAATCTTTCTAATTATAAAAGAATATTCTTTTAAAGTTTTAATTGCTTGATCGGCATCTTTTCCACCTAAAGGTAAAACATATGCTTTGGCAATTTTTAAATCTTGGCTCATTTTAACCTCAGTAACGGTAATAGTATTTGTTTCTAAATTTGGTACCTTAGCTTCATTTCTCATAAAGATCATACTTAAAGATTGTTTAATCATCTCTCCAACTCTAAGCTGTCTCTGGGTCATTGGTTTTCCAATTCTATCTGTCATTAAATTGTTCTCTCTTTTGAAACTACATTAAACGCTTCTATTATGTCATTTTTTTGAAAATCCATATAGTCTTTAACTGTAATCCCGCATTCTTGGCCATTAACGACTTGCTTTACTTGGTTTTTTTCTCGAAATAAAGTTCCAACTTTACCTGTAAATATAATAGCTCCATCTCTAATAATTCTGACATTAGAATTACTTACTATTTCTCCTTCATTTATTTTTAATCCAGCAACTTTACCGGCACCTGAAACTTTAAATATTTCTAAAATCTGAGCTGTACCGATAATTTTTTCTTGAATATCAGGTGTTAGTAATCCTGACATTCTTTTTTTAACATAATCTAAAACTTCATAAATAATATTATATGAAAATATTTGTATTTTTTCAATTTCTGCAAGTTTTTTTGCTTCTTTACTTGGTTTAACGTTAAAAGCTATTAAAACCGCATTAGATGCTTTTGCCAACGTTACATCTGTTTCTGTTATCATTCCAATATCTGATAAAATAATTTTTGGTTTAACTTCATCGTGCTTAATTTGGCCAATTGCACTTTTAATGGCTTCTGAAGATCCATGAACATCTGATTTAATTATCAAATTTAATTCAGTTATAGATTTGTTTGAAAATGCCGACTCTTGAGTAGCAAATGTTAAAGGATTTGTTCCCTGTTTATTTTCCTGGACTCTATTATCACTTAAATTTTTTGCTTCTTTTTCATCGTTTAAAACGATAAAATCATCACCTGCTTTTGCCGCACCATTAATTCCCAAGACTTCAACTGGAGTTGATGGAAGTGCTTCGTTAATATTTTCACCTTTATCATTAATAATTGCTCTAACTTTTCCCCACCTTGAACCACTAACAAAGAAATCGCCTTTTTTGAGAGTTCCTGAGGTTACTATGATTGTGACCACTGGTCCTCTACCAGTGTCAATTTTAGACTCTAAAACTACGCCATTTGCTTTTGATTCGAAATTTGTTTTCAAATCCAAAATTTCAGCCTGAAGAATTATTGACTCAACTAACTTATCTAAATTCATTTTTGTTTTAGCTGAAATTTCAACTATCAAAGTCTCTCCTGATAATTCTTCCGCTATTAATTCATACTCAAGTAATTGATTTTTAATTTTTTGTGGATTGGCGTCTGGAAGATCACATTTATTAATTGCTACTACAATTGGAACATTTGCTGCTTTTGCATGTTTAATGGACTCTACTGTTTGAGGTTTTACACCATCGTCTGCCGCAACTACCAACACAACAATATCTGTTAATTTTGATCCTCTTGCTCTCATTTCTGTAAAAGCAGCGTGACCTGGGGTGTCTATAAATGTTATTTTATTTAATTGACTTTCAATTTGATAAGCTCCGATATGCTGTGTTATTCCACCAAACTCACCTAATACAACATTTGTACTTCTTAGAGCATCAAGTACTGAAGTTTTTCCATGATCAACATGCCCCATAACTGTAACTATTGGGGGTCTATTTTTTAAATTTGCTGCTCTTGAGTCTTTTATTTTTTGAATAATTTCATCAGCTTTTTCTTCTCTAATTGGATTATGCCCAAATTCTTTAACCAAAAACTCTGCTGTATCTGCTGCTAAATTTTGATTAATTGTAACAGTAACACCCATGCCAAATAAATATTTTATTACATTACTTGATTGTTCTGCCATTCTGTTAGCAAGTTCTCTTACAGTAATTGCCTCAGGAATATTAACGTCTCTTTTAATTGGTTTTAAATTTTCTTTTATCTCATCTTTTGTAAGGTTTTTATTTTCTTTCAGTCTTGCTCTTCTAACAGAGGCTAAACTTCTCTCTCTTGCTTCTATTTCATCACTCAAGGCTCTGGAAACGGTTAATTTTAACTCTCTTTTTTTTGTTCCTATTTTAAATTTTTTGTCTTTATCTTCACTTTCTCCTTTCAATCTCTTAGTAGCTCTTTGTTCTGCTAATTTACGTCTTTCAAAATCATTTGTAATTGGAGGATCTTTGGAAATTAATAGCGGTTTAACAAAAGTTCCTTTGCTAAAAGAAGATGAAGAAGTTGGCTTAAATCCCGTTGATTTGAAAGACCCACTTCTGCTTGGAAATTTATTTGGTTGTTTTTCTATAACTACAGAATTTTTTCCTTGAGTTTTGACAATCTCAATATTTTGTATGGATTTATTGGCTATACCAGAAATTGTTAATTTTGTTTTTTTGTTTTCCATAAATCATCACTCAATCTTTATAAACTATATTTCTTGCAGACATAATTAATCCGTCCGCTTCTTCTTTTGATAAAGCAAAATCCTCGAAATATCCTTGAATTTTTACTCTCTCGCCCTTTACAATATCATATCCCCCTGTTAATTCATCAGATGCAAGATCAGCAAAATCTTCCAATTTTAAAATTTTTTGTTCTCCAAGAGTTACTAACATGCCAGGAGTTAATCCTTTTAAATTAATTAAAGCATCTTCAAGTCCCAAATCTTTTATACGTTGTGATATATCTTCTTGATCTTTTTCATGAAATTCTTTTGCTCTTTCAATTAATGCTTTCGCAGTATCTTCTTCAATACCTTCAATTTTGACTAAGTCCACTACTGTACTATCTTTGATATCGTCAATTGATGAAAAACCTTCTGCAACTAATAATTGACCAAGTGTTTCATCTAATTCTAAATTTTTTACAAAATTTTCAGTTTTTTCTTTAAATTCTAATTGTCTTCTTTCTGAATCTTCGGCATCTGTCATTATATTTATTTCATAATTTAATAACTTTGTCGCAAGTCTTACATTTTGACCCCTTCGTCCGATTGCTTTACTTAAATTTTCTTCAGTAAGGATTACATCAAGTTTTTTTCTTTCTGGATATACATTTACTCTTTGAACTTCCGCAGGTGATAATGCGCTTGAAGCCAAAATTGCAATATCTTCAGACCAATTTACAATATCTATTTTTTCGCCTTGCAGTTCGTTAACTACTGCTTGAACTCTTGAGCCTCTCATGCCCACGCAGGCACCAACTGGGTCTAATGAAGTATCAACTGCTTTTACGCAAATTTTTGCTCTACTTCCAGGATCTCTTGAAGAAGATTTAATTTCTATTAATCCATCATAAATTTCTGGAACTTCTTGAGCAAAAAGTTTTTCCATAAATTTAGTATGTGCTCTAGATAAAAAAATTTGTTGACCTCTTAGTTCTCTTCTTACGTCATAACAATAAGCTTTAATTCTGTCCCCAGCTTTAATATTTTCTCTAGGTATTAATTCATTTTTTTGAATAATTGCCTCAGTTCTTCCAAGATCAACAATAACATTTCCAAATTCTAATCTCTTTACAATGCCACTTAAAATTAAATCTTTTTTATCAATAAAATCATTATATTGTCTTTCTCTTTCAGCTTCTCGAACGTTAAAACTAATAACTTGTTTAGCTGTTTGTGCGGCTATTCTTCCAAAATCAAAAGAGGGTAGAGGTTGAAGAACTTCATCACCAATTGCCTTATCTTTATTATTTTCATCAAGAATTACAGCATCTTCTAACTTAATTTCTAAATTTGTGTTTTGAGGGTTTTCTGCAACAATTAATTTTCTAAAAATTCCTATATCTCCATTGTCTCTATTGATTAAAACTTTAATCTCATTTTCTTGACCAAACTTTGATTTAGCCGCTTTTGCAATGCCTATTTCCATTGAACTAATAATTAATTCTTTATCGATGGATTTTTCTAAAGCAACGGACTCTACAATTCTCAATAATTCTAATTTATCAGCTCTTCTATTTAACATTTATTTTTTTGCACCAAAAAAAAATGGGCAAATGCCCATTTTGTAATTCAGTAATTTAACTGCAATATATTAAAGTTTTTTTTTAATTCAATAAAAACTATTAGGAAAAAACACCTATTTTATCAGTTTTTTCCCATGAAAATGATCCATTATTTTCAGGTATTCTTCCAAAATGACCATAGGCTGAGGTTTTTTGATAAATAGGTTTATTTAAATTTAACATTTCTCTAATTCCTCTTGGACTTAAATCAAAATTTTTTTTAATTTTTTCTATGACAAATTGATTTTTTTTAAAATCTTCATCAAATAGATCTACATATATAGATAAAGGTTTTGAAACACCAATTGCATAAGCAATTTGAATTAAACATTTATTGGAAATTTTTGATGCAACTATGTTTTTTGCTATATATCTTGCGGCATAGGCTGCGGATCTATCTACTTTAGTTGGATCTTTTCCAGAAAATGCTCCTCCTCCATGAGGTGCTGCACCCCCATAAGTATCAACTATAATTTTTCTACCAGTTAATCCGCAATCTCCATCGGGGCCACCAATAACAAAATTTCCAGTTGGGTTAACATAAAGTTCATCTTCATTAAAACCATCTAAAAAGTTTTTAGGAATTGATTTAAATACATATGGTCTTAGAAGGTCTCTAACTTGCTTTTGATTAATGTCAGGTGAATGTTGTGAAGATATTACTACTGATTTTACTTTCGTGGGTTTGCCATTTATATACTCAAAAGTTATCTGGCTTTTGGAGTCTGGTTCAATACTTTTTAATTTACCAGATTTTCTATCTTCTGCCATTAATTTAAGTATTTTGTGTGAATAATGTATTGGAGCTGGCATTAAAACCTCGGTTTCATCACATGCAAACCCAAACATTATACCTTGGTCACCTGCTCCTTCATCTTTATTTGTAGTTGAGTCTATTCCTCGTGCAATATCAACTGACTGAGAATGTAAATAGATTTCAATTTTAGTTGACTCTTTCCAGGTAAAGCCTTCTTGGTCATAGCCAATATCTTTGATACAATTTCTCACTTTTTCAATTAAATAATCTTTTTTAATTTCAGGACCACGAACCTCTCCTGCCAAAATAACTTTATTGGTAGTGGTTAATGTCTCACATGCTACTCTTGAGAAAGGATCATTGGATAGATAGGTGTCTACTACCATATCTGAAATTCTATCAGAAACTTTGTCGGGATGACCTTCGGACACAGACTCGCTTGTAAATAGATAATTTTTTAAATTAGTCATGTCTAACTTTATTAAATATAAATATAAAAAAAATATACAATAAAATTATTATACCAAATATTTTATTTCCATAATTAGAAAAAATAGTTGATTGAATTTCTCGTCTCTCTTCAAAGTCAACATAGCCAGATTTACCAAAATCAACTTTTTTTTCAACAATTCCTAATGGATTTATGATTGCTGCACTACCATTGTTAGACGAGCGAATTACATATTTGCCACTTTCTATTGCTCTAAAAATACTATGAGTAAAATGCTGCTTTGGTCCTATTGATTTGCCAAACCATCCATCTTCAGATATATTAACCAAAACATCAAATTCTTGATTAGTATATAATTTTCCTGAATAAATAATTTCATAACATATTAAAGGTAAAATTTTTAAAGAAAAATTATCTTTTACTATAGGAATAATATTTCTTTTACTACCAGTTGAGAAAGACTCATAATTATTTGTAATTGATTTAAACCCAATTTTTTTTAAGATACTTTCAAATGGTAAAAACTCACCAAATGGTACTAGATTTATTTTATTATAAGAATCTAAAAGGTTAAATTCATTATCATACAAAGAGAAAGAGTTATAAAACTTTTGAGATCCTTGCTCATTCTGTTGACTGTTAATTCCTAGACCTAAAAAATGATTTTCACTTAATCTGTTTTTAAAGAAACTTTTATAATCTATTAGCTGTTCTTGAAAAATTCCTGGAAGAATTCCTTCTGGCCATAAAAAAATAGTTTTTTCGTTAATTTGTGGATCACTTATATTGATTAAATCATCGATAACAGAGATGATATTAATGTTTTCATAAAATCGATCAAGGCTAATATTTGAGCCTATTGATCTAATTTTATAATCATAAGTAATTACTTTTGAATTAAAAAATTCATTTTTATAAAATAATCCATAGCTATAAAAAAAAAGTGGAGTTAAAATAAAAAAAATACTTATAACTACATCTTTTTTGGTCTCTCTTAATATAAATAATCCTCCGCTAGTAAAAATAGATATACACAATAAATTAAGTCCATATGTTCCAACAACAGATAGTATTGATAGTATTTCTAAATTTTTAGAGAGACTAAAAACTATTAAATTCCATGGAAACCCAGTTAAAACAAATCCTCTAACAAATTCAAAAATACCATATATTGCTGAAAAGATTAAAAATGAACTTATTATTTTTTTTGTTTTAAAAATTAAAAACAAGTAAGTAATTATACCATAAAATATTGCTAAAAAAGCTGGTAAAAAAATTAATGATAAAGGGATTAAAAATTTAAAGCTTTCATCAAAAGTTAAAGATATAGAAACCCAATAGAGATTTGTAACAAAAAATCCAAAACCAAAAAACCATCCATAAAAAAAAAATAATAATTTATTAAATTGTGATCGAGATTTTTTTACTAGAAAAATAAAAAAATAACTGAATGTTAAAAAATTAATTAAAAAAAAATTAAATGGAGGTAAGCTTAATGAAGTTGCCATACCCATTAAAGTTAAAAAAATGAACTCTATGTATAATTTTTTACTCAAATTAATTTAATTTTAATATTACTGATTGATAAATTTTTTCTTCTTCTTTTAGCATTTTTTTGTAATCTTTCAGCTTACTATGATCAAATCCTAATAAGTGGAGAAAACCATGTATAAAAGTCTTAATTACTTTTTGATGAAAATTTTTTATTGATTGCTTTTTTGGTTTATCCATAAAATTATAACTAATTATAAGATCTCCCATATAATTTTCTTTGGATAATTTAATTTTCTTACTTAAGGGGAAAGACAAAATATCTGTTGGCTTATTTTTGTTTCTAAATTTTTTATTTAATTTTTTTATTTTTTTGTTATTAGATAACAGTAATGTTATATTAATTTTTTTATTTAAAAATTTATATTTTTTAGGAAAAAATTTGCAGATATTTTTAAAAAAAAAGTTTTTTTTTTTTATTTTTTTAAACCATGCTTTTTCTTCAGAAATAACATTTACATTAATCATTAGTGGAATAAGCTTTTACAATCTTTGATACCAAAGGATGTCTAACTACATCTGAATGATCAAAGTCTACCACTGATATTTCATCTAAATGACCTAATAATTTTTTTGCTCTCACCAAACCAGACGTATTTTTATTTAAAAGATCTATTTGAGTCGGATCACCATTTACAACTATTTTAGAATTTTCTCCAATTCGTGTTAGAAACATTTTTATCTGAGTATCTGTTGCATTTTGAGCTTCATCAAGAATGGCAAAAGAATTTTTTAAAGTTCTACCTCTCATAAAAGCTAAGGGAGCTATTTCAATATCACCAATTTCAATCATCCTTTGTATTTTTTCAAAATCAAACAAATCATAAAGCGAATCGTACAATGGTCTTAGATAAGGATCTACTTTTTCCTTCATATCCCCAGGTAAAAATCCCAGTCTCTCACCCGCTTCTACAGCTGGTCTTGATAATATAATTCTATCAATTTTTTTTTCTAGTAACATTGTTAATCCCACCGCTACAGCTAAAAATGTCTTGCCGGTTCCGGCAGGACCAGCTGAAATTATAATATCGCTTTGACGCAAAGCTCTAACATATTCTTTTTGTTTTTCTGATCTTGGAATAATGGATTTTTTTGGCGTTTTAATAATATCCGTAACATTATTATTTTTTACTTTTTCATTAATCATAAATTTATCTACTGAGGAAAGTATATCCTTATTTTCAATATTTCCATTATTTATAAATTGATTAACCAAAAACTGAATTGCATTTTTAACAGTTTCGTTTTTCTTAGGATTTGACTTAATTAAAATTGAATTACCTCTAGAATATAAATTTGATTGTGTAATTTTTTCTAATTCTTTTAAATTTTTATTAAATTCACCCACAACTCCCATTAATAAATTATTGTCCTGGAAAATAACACTTAATGAATTATTATCTGAATAAACAAACTTTAGTAAAGTATCGTTTTTTTTTTTTATAGAATTACTCAATTATTAAGCTACTTTTTGATTAACACTCATAACGGCCTCTCCAAATAATGTATTTTGGTTACTTTTGATAATCTTAACTGATACAATTTTTCCAATATCTTGCTCTGTACCATTAAAAATAACTGGTGTCATGTATTCTGATCGACCAAAAAATCCAGTTTTATCAGCTTTTTGATTTTCAACTAAAACATTTATAGTCTTATTTTCTAATAATTTGTTTTTAATAATTTGATTATCAAATAATTTATTTTGGATTCTTTCTAATCTTTTCATTGATATTGCTTTATCTATAAGTTTTAATTTGGAAGCAACTGTTCCCGGCCTCGGACTGAATATAAATGAATAAGAATGAATAAATTTAATATTATCTATAAGTTCTAAAGTATTTTTAAAATCTTTTTCTTCCTCTCCTGGATAAGCAACAATAAAATCACTTGAAAATTCAATATTGGAATTAATTTTTTTTAATTTATAAAAAATATCTAAATATTCTTTAATATTATGATTTCTATTCATTGAATCCAATATTTTATCTGATCCACTTTGAACAGGCAAATGTACAAGTGGCATTAATTTCTTTGAATACTTATAAACTTCTATTAAATCGTCACTCATATCTTTTGGATGAGATGTGGTATATCTAATTCGCTTAATCTCATTTATTTTTTGGATTTCTTTAATTAAATTAGATAATTTAAATCCATCGTTATTATAAGCATTTACATTTTGACCTAATAAAATAATTTCTTTTACTCCGTTATCTGCAAGACTTTTAGCTTCATCAATAACTTGTTTATAAGGCCTAGAGTATTCAGGTCCTCTCGTAAATGGCACTACACAAAAATGACAAAATTTATCACATCCTTCTTGAATTGTTAAAAATGAGGATACTTTACTGTTGTTATTTTTAATTTTACTTAGATATTCAAACTTTGCTATAGCGTCAAATTCCGTTTCTTCTAATTTTTTTTTATCTTGATTATAAGCTAAAATTGTATTGTTAATTTTATGATAGGCCTGAGGGCCTATAATTAAATCTATATAAGGTTCTCTTTTTAACATTTCGTGATTTTCTGCCTGAGCTACGCAGCCAACAACAATAACTAGTGGCTTTTGTTTTGATCTAAAAACTTTTTTTAACCTACCAATTTCATGGTAAACTTTTTCTTTTGCTTTATCTCTAATATGACAAGTATTGAGCAAATAACAATTTGCTTCTTCATAATTATCAGTTTTTTGATAACCTATTTTTTTGACAGAATCATAAATTCGATTTGAGTCGTACTCATTCATTTGACAACCAAAAGTTTTGATAAATATTTTTTGATTCATATTATTGAGTTTTTTTTTTAACCCCATACAATTCCAACTTATGGTCTACTAATGTATAGCCATATTTTTCTGCTACTTTTTTTTGAAGTTTTTCTATTTCCTCATCTACAAACTCGATTATTTCTCCAGATTTAATATCAATTAAATGATCATGATGACCCTCGTTAAGTTGTTCATATCTAGCCTTACCCCCTTTGAACTCATGCTTAGCTAATATTCCTATCTCTTCGAATAATTTAACGGTTCTATAAACTGTGGCTATGCTTATTTTAGGATCTATTTTTAACACTCTACTGTGTAACTCATCTACATCTGGATGATCATTAGCTTCGGTCATTACTTTAGCAATTATTTTTCTTTGATCGGTTAATTTAACTCCTTTAGCTAAACATTTTTCTTCAATTGTCTCTGACATATTTTGATATTAACTTATATAAATAGGATTAATCAAATTTTTTTTTATTTTAAATTTGTCACACAAATATGGGATATTTTCGTATTTTATATCTTTTTCATTTTTAAAATCTTGAAAACTATAACAATAATAATTTACTTTTTTTGATAGAAAAAATGCTTTAACAACTGAAATAGAATTTCTTATGCCAGCAAAACTTCCAGGGCCACAATTTACATAAAAGGTTTTAATGTCTGATTTTTTTAATTTTTTTAAATTAAGAAAATCAGATATTAAGATCACTAATTTTTCATAATTAATTTTACTATTTTCATGCGTAATACTATAATTATTATTATTATTAATGATCATTAAAAATATTTTTTCATTTGCGGCATCTATTATAATTTTAGTCATTTTTAATTTTAGTTTTACCACAAAATCTAATTCAATTGAAAATAATATAAAATATCATTCTGAGGAGGAGGGTATTTTATCAATTATGTATCATAGATTTAATCAACCAGAATATCCTTCAACCAATATACAAATGGAGGAGTTTAAGAAGCATATGGAAATAATCAAAAAATCAAATTATGATTTCTATAATCCTATTACAATTAAAAATATATTTAACACCCCACAAAAAAAGAAAAAAATTTTATTAACAATAGATGATGCTTTCCTATCTTTTTATAAGGAAGCCTGGCCTTATCTAAAAAAAAATAAAATACCCTTTATCTTATTTGTTTCTACTGAACCTGTTGGTAAAAATGGATACATGACATGGGAACAAATTAAAGAAATTGACGCTGAACCATTTTCATTTATTGGACATCATTCGCACACACATCAATACTTGATTGATAAAACTAATAATGATTTTATATCTGATGTTGAAAAAGCAAATAAAATTTTTCTAGAGAAACTTAACTATATACCAAGTTTATATTCCTACACTTTTGGAGAGTATTCAAAATTTATGAAAGACCACATAAGTAAAAATTTTGATTTTGCATTTGGTCAACATTCTGGGGTTATAGATATAACTAAAGATAAATTTGAACTGCCGAGGTTCCCAATTAATGAAAATTATGGTCAAATTGAAAGATTTGTTTCAATTATAAATTCTTATCCTCTTCAATATAAAAGTTTATTTCCTGAAGAAAAAAAATTAACCAAGCTTAATAACCCACCTGAATTTAAAGTCGAATTCTTTAAAGAACAAAAAAATATAAAAAATATAAATTGCTACTCAAATGAAGGTGGTAACTGGGAAAAATCTAAGATTGAAATTTCTTCAAATACTCTAAATATAAAATTTACAAAACCTTTTATTCTAAGAACAGGAAGGATAAATTGTACACTTAATGAAGACGATAAATTGAAATGGTTTGGAACACAATTTATAATTTTAGAAAACTAAATCAAGCTTTCTAAATTATTGCTTGAAGGCATTAACTGGACGTCATCAAAATCTTTTAAGTTGTTTTGAATTATAATTATTTTTATTTTTTCAACATACTCTTCTCCAGTTTCTGCGTAATCTTTTAAATCGTGTGAAAGTATCAAGCTATCTAAAGGTTTTCCTTGATCCCTTAATTCAGCTCTAGATAGTCTAAAATCATGATAACTAGGGTGGGTATTTAGATTTCTATGATATGCTCGAACTGAGGCCTGTAGTACATTGAATTTCATAACTTCATGATCTTTATTTGCTTCTCTGTATTCTGGTTTTAAACCCTTGCCAGACCAAGTCCATTGACCGAATAATGCATTACCCTCCAAAGCAAATCGCGAAGATCCCCAGCCTGTTTCTTTGGCAGATTGTGCGATTGCCAAAGAAACTGGAATTTCATCCATTCTTATCTTTAAGGTAGATAAATCTTTTGATGGAATTCCATATTGTTTATATTTTTTTTCTAGCCATTTAAGTTCAAGATCTGAATTTTTACTTTTATTAATTATAGTAAAAAGTTTTTTTCTATCTTGTCTAATATTATTATTTTCTTCCAAAATTAATGGTAATATTATTTGAATAAATAACTCTTTCTTTTTTTTAACATTATCAATCAACTTTATTTCGTTGGGAAGCCACGATAAAGCAACAGGTTTAACAAGTTTATTTTTTCTAACATCACTTAATTTATAATTAACATCCTCAAACAATTTTATAATATCCGAAAATTTTAATCTTACCGAGTCTTCTTCTAAATTATTTAAGCTTAAAATATCATCTAAAAGATCTTTCTCATCAAAAAACTCACTGTCAATCGTTTCATCAAAGTTATTATTAAGTGTGTAGGTTAAAATTTGTTGAGAATCGTTTTTGAATACTTTTTTATTTACAATGCTTTCACCAGAAAATTTTATAAATACTGGTAATAAGTAAAAAAAACCAAGAATTATAAAGCTGCTTAAAATTGTTTTTATAAGAGAACCAAAATCTATATTTTTTTGATGCTTTAAATTTTTAATGTTCATATTTTATTCAACGGCAATAACTTCTTTAACTTCAGGCAGGTAGTGACATAATAAATTCTGTACTCCTTGTTTTAAGGTCAAAGTAGAACTAGGGCATCCTGAACAACTTCCTTGCAATTGAACACTGACCACTCCATCTTTAAAGCTTTTAAATTTAATATCCCCTCCATCTCGTGCAACTGCTGGTCTAATTTTTTGGTCTAAAATTTTTATAATCCTCTGTTCTATTTCTTTTAAATCCTCATTTTTTTCTGTCAAATTTTCGTCTATTACAAACTCTTTTCCATCAGAATAAAATTCATTAATTAACGAGATCACTATATGCTTAATTTCATCCCAATTACTTGATGGTATTTTATTTACTGAAATAAAATCTTCAGCCAAGAAAACACCTTTTACACCATTAACAGACATTATATTTCTAACTAAATCATTATTTAAATCATTTTTTTTAGTAATTTCATAAGGACCGCTATTTGAAACTTTTTTCCCTGGTAAAAATTTCAAAGAATTAGGGTTAGGTGTTATTTCAGTTTGAATGAACATGATTTGTTTATAGTTTATAATTAAAAAATTTAAACTATTTAATAAATACTATAAAAACCCAACAATTTCTCTAATTTTATTGATTTTTTTTGATGCAGTTAAATTGGCTTTTTCGCTTCCTTCTTGAAGAATTTTATCCAAATATGACTTATCGTCTATTAATTTTTTAATTTCTAAAGAAATAGGATAAATCTTATTTATCAAAACTTCAGATAAATTATCTTTAAATTCTGAAAAATTTTTTCCGGAAAACATTTCTAAAGTTTTTTCTAAGCTAGAGTTTGTTAAACTTGAAAATATACACATTAAATTCTTAGCCTCAATTCTAGTGCTAAGTTCACTAATATTAGATGGCATAGGCAAAGTATCTGTTTTTGCTTTTTTTATTTTATTAATTATTTGATCTTTATTATCAGTTAAATTGATTCTGCTTAGGTCTGATAATTCTGATTTGCTCATTTTTTTTGAGGCATCTTTAAGACTCATTATTCTTGAAAATTCTTTCTGAATTAAAGGCTCAGGAATCTGTAGAAAGTTTTCTACCTCAAAATCAGTATTAAATTTTTTTGCAATATCTCTACATAATTCCAAATGTTGTTTTTGATCATCACCAACGGGAACATGAGTTGTGTCATACAATAAAATATCTGCAGCCATTAAAACTGGGTAAGAGTAAAGACCAATACTGGCTTTTTCTTTATCTTTTCCTGCTTTTTCCTTAAATTGAGTCATCCTATTTAACCACCCCATCCTAGCTACACAACTTAGAATCCATGCTGCCTCTGCATGAGCGCCAACTGCCGACTGGTTAAAAATAATACTTTTATTTGGATTAATTCCACATGCAATAAAAGTTGCTACTGTTTCTCTAATATTATTTCTTAATTCTTTAGGATCTTGTTTTACTGTTATAGCATGCAAATCCACTACACAAAAAACACAATTATTGTGATGGTCATTATGTAACTCTACAAAATTTTTAATTGCTCCTAAATAATTTCCTAAATGAAGATTACCAGTAGGCTGAACTCCTGAAAAAATTTTTTTATTCATAAAATTAATACTTTAATTGAATATCACTTATTTTAAAAGCTTTCATAAAATAACAAACAATTAAGTAAAAGCACATCGCTAAAAATACACTAAGAATTAAAAAAAGTGACTTTAAATTACTATCAAAAGCTAATTGATGCTCAAATAAAAAAATTAAATAATTAAAAAACAATCCCATTAAAAGTGATGAAGCTATTATTTTTAAAAATCTGACTAAAAAAATTTTATTAAAATAGAAAAGATTTTTATTTTTTAAAAAGATGAATAGTAAAATTGCATTAAACCATGAAGAAATTGTTGTTGCAATCGGGATAATAATAAATCCAATGGTATTAAAATAATAAAGACTAATAGAGATATTTATTAAAACTGATAATAAAGAGATATAAAATGGAGTTTTAGTATCTTGATTTGCAAAGAAAAAAGTTGCAAAAATCTTTATCATTACGAAAGCTGGAAGACCAAAACTAAAAAAATAGAGAACATTGGCGCAATTAATAACTGAATTTTGATCAAACAATCCATATCCGAATAATGCTGAGATAATTTGATTAGAGCCAATCATTAAAGCAACAGAAGCTGGTAAGCTTAAGAAAAAACTTAATTCTAATGCTTTATTTTGAATCAGTAAAATTTTATCTTTTTTTTTTAATTGAATATATCTTGAAAGCTGAGGAAGTATAACAACACCGATAGCAATTCCAGCAATTGCTAAATTTATTTGATATATTCTATCAGCATAATAAAGATAAGAAACAGCACTTGCTTGAAAAGAAGCAATAATAGTTCCAACTAAAATATTTATTTGTGTTACACCAGAAGAAAAAATACTTGGTAATAATCTTTTAAAAAAAATTTTTATTTTTTCATTAAATATTATTTTAAAGTTAAATTTTACAGAATAGAATTCTTTTACAAAGAAATATAAAAAAAATAATTGTAAAAAACCTGCCAGAGAAACTCCATAAGCAAGATAATAAACAAGATTATCATCTAATAATTTTGAAAAAATTAATACTAGAACTAATACTATATTTAAAATTATCGGAGCTGCAGAAGCAACTGCAAATTTATTGTGTGAATTTAAAATTGCAGAAAAAAAAGATGCTAAACAAATAAAAAATAAAAATGGAAAAGTTATTCGTGTTAAATGAATTGCTAAATCCATTTTCTCTGTATCTTCAATAAAGCCTGGTGCTAAGAATGATACAAATATTGGCATTAATAATTGAGCTAAAAAAATTATGCAAAACAAAATAAGAAATAATAAATTAAAAATATCGTTAGCAAATTTGTTAGACTGTGATTTATTTTTAACTAACTCTGAAGCATAAGACGGAACAAATGCTGCATTAAAAGTTCCCTCAGAAAAAAGTCCTCTAAATGTATTTGGAATTCTAAATGCTACAAAAAAAATATCTGCAATAAATCCTGTACCAAGGAATATTGCGATTAATATATCTCTTAAATAACCAAGTAAACGGCTAATTAAAGTAAAAAAACTAAATGTGCTGGTTGACTTAATTAAATTCATAAATCTGATTAGGCTTATTTTATCTTAATTGTAGAGTTTAATCACCGTCAAATGAAAAACTAAAATTGATCATTATACCGAGAAAAAACATTAGATTTTCATAAAATAATAAAAGATTTAAATTGCTCCATTAAGATTACCAAAGATCAATATTATAAATATTCCCATTAATTTTGCTTATTTGTTGGATATAATTAATTGTAAAAATAAAATTAGTTTTTTTGAATTCTCAAATCTTCAACTAATATTATGCTTTCAATCACATCTTCTATATCTGATATTTTATTTGCCTCTTCTAGCACTAGTTTTTTTTCTTTCACTGTTAAAGCAATACCATAGAGGTAAATTTTTTGTTTATAAACTTCAATTTGATAATTTGTTGAATTAATATCTTTATTTGTCAATAAAGCAGCTCTAAATTTTGTACTAATTAAAAAATCTTTTGAAGATTGTTTAAACTTAAAATCTTCTTTAATTTTAATATCATTTCTAACTGAACGAACACCATCTGTTTCCCAGGCCAATTTTGTCAGAATTAATTTCTCTTCAAGCCCATCAACTTTACCTTTTAAAAAAATTCTTCCATCTAATACTTTAATTCTTATAGATAAAAAATATTTTGGATCTTTTAAAATGTTTCTTGCAATAAGGTTTTTTTGCATGATGGAGTCGTCAATCTGCGTACCTACAGATCTTGGATCAAATGCTATACTAACGCCTGTACCTAGAAGACCTTTAGATGAAACACCCACACACCCAATTAAAGTTAATACAGCCAAGATAATTAAAATAAATCTAAATTTCATTTTTAAGTTTTAAACAATAATTATAAATTTCTTTTTTTGATATAGGATTAGATTGATTTATAACATTGACAATTTCTTTAATACTAATTTTATTTATCATTTTTTTGATAGTCATTTTATCTGATTCACTTAATTTGCGTAAGAACTTTTTATCTTTTTTTTTTTCAGATATTACAATAGTGAGTTCACCTCTAGGATTGGTCTTAAACAATTCTAAATTTTTTACATCATTTCTAATAAATTCTTCATATATTTTTGAAATCTCTCTGCATAAAACAATCTTTCTATCAATAAAGTATTTTTTTAAAAAAGGTATAATTTTATTTATTTTTTTTGATGAAATAAAAAAAACAATTGTACTTTCAAGTTCAGAAAGTTTACCTAAATCACTTTCTAAAATTTTATTTTTTTCTGGAAAAAACCCATAAAAAAAAAATTTTTCTGAGAATCCACTAATCGAAACTGCGGTAGTAACTGCAGATGCACCTGGGATAGGGATAATGTCGATATTGTGTTGAATACACTCGTTAACAAGAACTGCCCCAGGATCGGATATGTTTGGTGTACCTGCGTCTGAAATAAGAGAAATAATTTTTCCTGATTTTAAAATATCAATTATCATACTTACATTTTTTTTCTCATTAAATTTATAATTGGAGATTAATTTTGATTTAATCTCATATTTATTCAGTAAATTTTTTGACACTCTTGTGTCTTCACACAAAATAAAATCAGACAACTTAAGTACTTCTATTGCTCTAAAAGTAATATCCTTTAAATTTCCTATGGGAGTTGAGACTAAATAAAGGCCATTTTTAACTTTAGATTCTGATTTTATTATCATAATTAAGCTTAAAAAATATTATATAATATCATTAATATGTCAAAACTTTATAAAATTCTTTTATTTTTAATATTAAATTATTTTTTTTTATCATCACAAACTTTAGGCGCTAAGGAAAAAATAAAAATTGGATTATTGGTGCCTACAACTGGATCCAATAAAGAACTTGGACAATCAATTATTAAAGCGGTTATCTTAGCTGTATCAGATATTGATAACGATTTAATTGAAATAGTTATTAAGGATACTAATTCTGATGCAAATAAAACTTTGAAATCTGCTATTGAACTAAAAGAAATGGGTGTTCAAGTGATTATTGGGCCTGTATTTCACCAAAGTTTGATCTATCTCAACCAAGTAAAAGATGTAAAATTTTTATCTTTAACTAATAAAACTATTGATCTTCCAGAAAATACTATTAGTGCTGGGGTAAATTCCACATCCCAATTGCTTACTATTAAAAAATTCTTAGATCTTAATAATATTAAAAAAACAATTTTTTTAACACCAATATTAAACTATGAAGCTGAAATAAAAAAAGGAATTGAAGAGTCAAATATTATAATCTTTAAAGAGCATATCTATGATCCAGAGCCTACAAAATTAACAAGACAAATAGAAGAAATTACAAATTACAATGTAAGAAAACAAAATCTTAAAAATGAAATTTATAAAATTGAAAAATCAAACGATATCAATAAAGAGCAAAAAATCAAAGATTTAGAAAAAAAATATACAATTGGAAATGTAAATTTTGATGCTGTAATTATTAGTGACTTTGATGAAAATTTAAAAAGTGTTGCTACTTCTCTGTTGTACACAGACATACTTCCGACAGATAAATATTTCATTACTTTAAACCAATGGTTTGATGAAAGTTTGCTGAGAGAGAAAGATTTTCAACCAATTTACTATCCTTCGATCAATAAAAAAAATTTTGACGATTTTAAAGATAGATTTTTTAAAAAATTTAATGAAAATCCAAATCATTTATCTTTGTTAAGTTATGATCTTGTAGGGCTTGTTTATTATTTATCCTCAAAAAACAAACTTTCTAAACTAGATAGAATTTTTAAAAAAAAAAACAGCTTTAGAGGTAAAACTGGCATTTTTAACATCAAGGATAATAAAATTTACCATCAACTAAACTTTTATAAGATTCAAGATAACCAACTTATAGAAATTTTTTAATTTTTTGATAAGCTTTAAATCTGTGATCTATTCGATATTTTTGGAAAGGTCTCATTTCACCAAATGTTTTTTTTTTATTAATTGGAATAAAAATAGGATCATATCCAAAACCATTAAAACCTTTTGGTTTATTTGAAATGAATCCTTCAACTTTAGCTGTTACTGATGCAATTTTTTGATTAACATTATATATAGATAAAGAACAAACAAATCTTGCTTTAATTTTTTTTTTTTTCCAGTTTTTATCTTTTTTAGATAATTCTTTAAAAACTTTTTTAATAGCGTTTTTAAAATTTTTTTTTGTACCCGCCCATCTTGCGGAATAAATACCAGGTTTTTTGTCCAAAATATCTATTTCAATTCCAGAGTCGTCGGCTAAACATGGTAAGTTTGATTTCTTTGAAAAATATTTTGATTTAATTAAAGAATTCTCTTCAAAAGTTAGGCCATCTTCTTTTGGGCTATTTAAGTTAAAATCAGATGTGGAATAAATTTTAATATATTTTGGAAGTAAATCTTGAATTTCTCTTAATTTTCCGAGGTTATTTGTTCCTATAAGTAATTTTTTAATTTTTTTTTTTAACATCTAGCAATTTTTAAATTTCTTACCATATAACCCCTCATGGAAAAAGATAAAAGCCAAGAAAAAAACAATAAAGACTTGGAAAATAAAAGTGACGCTTCTTTCGAAAAAAATGACGACGATAATAGTATTGAAGCTAAATCTACATCTGAAAATATAAAAGAAATTTCTCTTGAAGAAAAAATTACCGAATTAGAAGACAAAATAATTAGAAATTTAGCTGAGATGGAAAATCAAAGAAGAAGATTTGAAAAAGAAAAAGAAGATGCTTTTGATTACGGAGGGTTTGTGTTTGCTAAAGAGGCGTTAAATTTAATTGATAATCTAGAAAGATCTTATCAAGTTTTAATAAATGATGAAAATCTAAAAAATACTGAAGCTTTAAAAAAAACTTTAGAACATTTTGCTATAATTAATAAAGATATAATTTCTATATTTGCTAAAAATAATATTACTTTAATCGAAAGTCTTAATAAAAAACTAAATCCAAATTTTCATCAAGCAATGATGGAAATAGAGAATGATCAAAAAGAGCCTGGAACAATATTACAAGAAATTCAAAAAGGATTTATGATTAAAGATCGATTATTAAGACCGTCTTTAGTTGCGGTTTCAAAGAAAACTGAAAAAAAAGAGGAGAAAGTCTATAAAAATAATGAAAATTCAGAAAAAAATGATGACTGATCAAACTTGTAGAATCGGATTTAACCCCTATATGAAGAAAGTAAGAAATTAACTTATGAGCAAAATTATCGGTATAGACTTGGGAACTACAAATTCTTGTGTTGCTATTATGGAGGGTAGTCAACCAAAAGTTTTAGAAAATGCGGAAGGAGCAAGAACAACTCCTTCGGTTGTAGCTTTTACAGACGAAAATGAAAAATTAGTTGGTCAACCTGCTAAAAGGCAGGCTGTAACAAATCCTCAAAATACAATTTTTGCTGTAAAAAGGTTAATTGGAAGAAATTTTCAAGATCCAACAGTAAAAAAAGATATTGAAGCTGCACCATTTAAAATTGTAAATTCTGAAAAAGGTGATGCATGGATAGAGGCTAAAGGTGAAAAATATTCGCCATCACAAATCTCAGCTTTCATTCTTCAAAAAATGAAAGAGACCGCTGAAAAATATTTGGGTCAAGAAGTTACTAAAGCTGTAATAACAGTTCCAGCATATTTTAATGACGCTCAAAGACAAGCGACTAAAGATGCTGGCAAAATAGCTGGACTTGAAGTTTTGAGAATTATTAATGAGCCAACTGCAGCATCATTGGCGTATGGTTTAGATAAAAAGGCAAATAAAACAATAGCAGTTTATGACTTAGGTGGAGGAACATTTGATGTTTCAATACTTGAGCTTGGCGATGGTATATTTGAAGTAAAATCTACAAATGGAGATACATTTTTAGGTGGAGAAGATTTTGACAATACAATTGTTAACTATTTAATTTCTGAGTTCAAAAAAGACAATGGCATTAATTTAAAGACTGATAAACTTGCCCTTCAAAGACTTAAGGAGGCTGCCGAAAAGGCAAAAATTGAGCTTTCGTCTGCTGAACAGACCGATATTAATCTACCGTTTATAACAGCTGATAAAACTGGTCCAAAGCACATTAATATTAAAATGACTAGAGCTAAACTTGAAGCTTTAGTTGAAGACTTAATAGCTAAAACTTTACCGCCTTGTAAAATAGCTTTAAAAGATGCGGGATTAACAACTAATGAAATAGACGAGATTATATTGGTTGGCGGCATGACCAGAATGCCAAAAATTGTTCAAGAAGTTAAAAATTTTTTTGGTAAAGAACCAAACAAAAGTGTAAACCCAGATGAGGTTGTTGCTATGGGAGCTGCAATTCAGGCTGGAGTTCTTCAAGGAGATGTAAAAGACGTACTTCTTTTAGATGTAACGCCTCTTTCTTTGGGTATTGAAACCTTAGGTGGAGTATCTACAAAATTAATTGAAAAAAATACAACAATACCAACTAAGAAAAGCCAAGTTTTTTCAACCGCAGAAGATAGCCAGCCCGCAGTATCAATTAGAGTGCTTCAAGGTGAAAGAGAAATGGCAGTAGACAATAAGCTTCTAGGTAATTTTGAGTTACTTGGAATTGCTCCAGCGCCAAGAGGAATGCCCCAAATTGAAGTAACTTTTGATATCGATGCAAATGGAATAGTTAATGTATCGGCAAAAGATAAAGGGACAGGTAAAGAACAAAAAATTCAAATTCAAGCTTCAGGTGGTTTAAGTGATGAAGAGATAGAAAAAATGGTTAAAGATGCCGAAGCAAACAAAGAAGCTGATAAAAAAAAGAGAGAGTCTGTTGATATTAGAAATCAAGCAGATACTTTAATTCATTCTACAGAAAAAAATCTTAAAGAGCATGGTGTAAGAATTTCTGACATAGAAAAAAAAGCAATTGAAGATTCTTCTCTAGCTTTAAAAGAGACGCTTAAAAGCGAAAATATTGAAGATATAAAAAAAAAAATAGAAACTTTAGTACAAGCTTCTATGAAGCTTGGTGAAGCAATTTATAAGTCACAACAAAATACTAAACCAAATTCTGATAAAAATGATGATGGAGACAACAAAGGTAAAAAAGATGATAATGTCGTTGACGCGGATTTTGAAGAAGTAAACGATGAAAATAAAGAAAAAAGCGCTTAACTAATATTTAATCGTCTTGGGTAAACTTGATGGCTAAAAGAGACTATTACGATGTCCTCGGCATAAATAAAAATGCGAATCCTGAAGAATTAAAATCAGCTTATAGAAAGCAAGCAATAAAATATCACCCCGATAAAAATCCTGGAGATAAAACTGCAGAGGATAAATTTAAAGAAGCAAGTGAAGCTTACAGCATTCTTTCTGATAAAACAAAAAAAGAAAATTATGACAATTTTGGCCATGCTGCCTTTGAAAATGGTGGTGGAGGTCAGAGCGGTGGTTTCGGTGGTTTTAGTGGAGCGGATTTTTCAGATATTTTTGAAGATTTTTTTGGTGATTTTGGGTCTGGTGGAAGAAGTAGAAACAAAAGAAGCTCAAGTAGTAGAGGTTCAGATTTAAGATACGACCTATCTATAACTCTTGAAGAAGCATACCTTGGAAAAAAACAAAATATACAATTTTCAACTTCCGAAAAATGTACCACTTGTAAAGGTAACGGTTCAAAACCTGGTTATTCCCCTGAAAAATGTGGTTATTGCGCCGGAAGTGGTAAAGTTAGGTCTAATCAAGGTTTTTTTACAGTTCAACAAACATGCCCTCAGTGTGCGGGAAGTGGCAAGGAAATAACAAATCCTTGCAACGACTGTAATGGTCAAGGAATTAAACAAGCCTCAAAAAAAATAACAGTTACTATTCCAAAAGGAGTTGATGATGGAACTAGAATTAGGTTAGCAGACAAAGGTGAAGCAGGATCCAGAGGTGGAGCAAATGGAGATTTATATTTATTCATTAATGTTAAATCTCATGAGTTGTTTAAAAGATCTGATGAAAATTTATTTTTTGAATTTCCTATTTCTATTGCGGATGCAGCACTTGGAACAACTATTGAAATACCAACTATTGATGGCGGTAAAGCAAAAATTAAAATTCCAGAAGGTACACAAAGTGGTAAACAATTTAGACTTAAGGGTAAAGGTATGCCCTATATGAGAGGCAGTGGAGATGGTGACTTATATGTGCAGATTAATACTGAAGTACCAGTTTCTTTGAACAAAGAGCAAAAAGAATTGCTTGAAAAATTTAGACAAATTGAAAATGAAAAATCTAACCCAAGTATTAAAAAATTCTTTCAAAAAGCTAGAAGTTTCTGGAAAAATTAATCTATAGTGTTAAGTTAAGCCAATTAAGTTATGAGTAAAATTAATTTGACAATTTCTGGCTGCATGGGGAGAATGGGTCAACAGCTCATAAAATCAGCTAACTTAAACAAAAATTTTAAACTGGTAAGTCTGACCGAAAATAGAGTTATAAATAAAACATTTATTGGTATTAAACCTGAATTTAACTCTGAAAATGCATTTAAAAAAACTAATGTTATTATCGACTTCACAACACCCAATTGTACTTTTGAAATTTTAAATATTGCATACAAATTAAAAAAAAAAGTAGTTATAGGAACAACAGGTTTTAATAATAAAGAAGAACTTTTAATTAAAAAATTCTCAAAAAAAATTCCAATTTTAAAAGCGGGAAATATGAGTTTAGGTATCAATCTTTTAATGTATTTAACTGAAATAGCTTCGGCTTCCTTAAATGAAAAATATTTAAGCAAAATTTATGAAGTACATCATAAACATAAAAAAGATTATCCATCAGGTACTGCTTTAATGCTAGGAAAAGGTATTGCTAATGGAAAAAATAAAAATTTTAATCAATTAATTGGAAAAAAATATTTAAATAAAAAAAACTTTTCTTACGGTAATAAGATAAATTTTAACTCGATTAGAAAAGGTGAAATTATTGGCGAACATGAAGTAAAATTTTCAGATAATAAAGAAACCATAACCCTTAATCATGAAGCATTTGATAGATCTTTGTATTCGGAAGGTGCGCTTGCTGCAGCTAAATGGTTGATGACTAAGAAGCCAGGATTATATTCAATGAGAGATCTTTTGAATTTTAAATAATGGGGGAAGCACAAAAAGCTAAAATAATATCAAAGTTATTAAACAAAATTTATCCAAAAACAAACATTCCTCTAAATCATAAAAATATATTTACACTTTTAATTTCTGTTTTACTATCGGCTCAATGTACTGATGTTAATGTTAATAATGTAACAAAGAATATTTATCCTAAATATTATAAGCCCAAACATTTCATAAAATTAGGAAGAAAAAAAATTGAAAAACTAATACAAAGAATTGGCATTTTTAGAATTAAGGCTAAAAGTATTTATAATTTATCAAAAATATTAGTTGAAAAACATAATAGTAGAGTTCCTGAAAGTTTTGAAGAGCTTGAAAAATTACCTGGAGTTGGACATAAAACAGCAAGTGTTGTAATGTCTCAAGGATTTGGCCACCCTGCTTTTCCAGTTGATACACATATTCATCGCTTAGCACAAAGATGGGGATTAACTAATGGTAAAAATGTTTTACAAACTGAAGCGGACTTAAAAAAACTATTTCCCAAAAAAAGTTGGAACAAGTTACATTTACAAATAATTTATTACGGTAGAGAATATTGCAAAGCACGCAATTGTTATGGTTTAACTTGTAAAATATGTACTAGTTGTTATCCTAAAAGAAAAAAACCCTTAATTACAATTAAAGCTTAGTATGAAAATCCTTGGAATTGGTAATGCAATTGTTGATATCTTTTGCAAAGTAAATGACGAATTTCTTAAAAAAAATTCATTAATCAAAAGTACGATGAAATTAATAAATGAGAAAAAATTAAAAAATTTACTCTCTTTAGTCGCTATAGAAAAAACTATTTCTGGAGGATCTGTTGCTAACTCAATTGTTGGGTTATCTCAACTAGGAACAGCAGCTGGATTTATTGGAAAGATAAATAATGATATTTTTGGTAAAAAATACGAACAAGGACTTAAAAAAGAAAAAGTAAACTACTTATATACCAAAAGAAAAGAAAATATTGCTACAGGTACTTGTTTAATTTTGATTACGCCGGACTCAGAGAGAACTATGTGCACTTTTTTGGGAATATCGGGTAAAATCAATGAGAATGATATTGATCCTAAAATAATTAAAAATAGTGAAATAGTTTTTTTAGAGGGATATTTGTGGGATGAAGGAGAACCCAAAAAAGCTTTTAGCAAAGCAATTAGTAATTCCAATAAAGTTGCAATGTCATTATCTGATTTATTTTGCGTTGAAAGACATAAGAAAAGCTTTTTGGAATTGGCTAAAAATAAACTAGATCTGATTTTTGCTAACGAGCAAGAAATTTTATCTTTAACGGATAGTAAATCTTTAGAGGAGGTAATTTCTTTTTCAAAACAAATTAAAAAAAATATAGTTATTACAAGAGGCGCGAAAGGTTCAATGTCAATTAACAATAATGAAGTGATAGAATGCAAAGCTAAGAAAGTTTCAAAAATAGTTGATTTAACTGGGGCAGGGGATTTGTTTGCCGCCGGATATCTACATGGCTATATTAATAAATTATCAAATAAACAATGTCTGCAAAAGGGTACTGATCTATCTTCAAAAATAATCCAAAAAATTGGAGCTAGATTTTAAACTTTTTTAAGTCTTTTAAAACTTCCTTTACCTTTTTTTGGTTTAGTTATTTTTGGTTTATATTTTTTGGAAAATAAATCTTTAGCATATAAGTTTTTTTTATTTAATTTGATAACCATTTTTATTACTTACTATAAAATTATCATCAGAAAATTTTTTTATTATTTTTTTTCTTAAACGATAAATATGCGTTTCAACTGTATGAGTTTCTAATTGAGGTTGATAATCCCAAACATCAGATTGTAATTTTTGAATCCTGATTGGATTTTTTGACTTTGATAAATAAACTATCAGTTTACTCTCTTTTTCGGTCAATTTAATCTTGCCTTTTTCAGAAAACATTTCTCTTGAATTAAGATTAATTTTATAATTCCCTACATCAATTTCAGATTGATCGCTAAATTTTAATTTAAGAAATTCTATATTAATTCGCTCAATTAATTTTAAAATTTTTATTGGGAAATGGTCTAAAATAATTTGATTTTTTAATGTTGGGATATTTTTTTTTGTTATAATTAAACAATTATTTAATTCATAAAAGTTTTTTTTAATAAATTCACTTTTAGAAATACATAAAATTTTGAAATTTAAATTGTCACTTAGTTCATTGAATATTTTATAGATTATGTCAAAATCATAAATAATTAATTTTTGGTTATTCATATATAATAAACATATGACAATTTTTTTAAAAAATAAACAAACACTTATCTTTGATGACTTTATATTTAAATGTAGCATTGGAACAAATGGTCTAACCAATAACAAAATAGAGGGTGATAAAAAAACACCCAGAGGAATATTTGGATTAGAAAATCTTTATTACAGAAAAGATCGATTAAAAAAGCCTGAAACAAAACTCAAATGCCTAGTAATAAAAAAAAATATGGGGTGGTGTGATGATATAAAAAATAGCAAAAAATATAATAAACTCATTAAAATTAATAAATCAATTAAACATGAAAAACTATTCAGAAAAGATCATAAATATGATCTTTTAATTCCAATAAAATATAATTTTAAAAATCCTAAAGTAGGTTTAGGTAGTTGTATTTTCATACATCTTACTAAGAATTATAAACCAACCGCAGGATGTATTGCATTAAAAAAACGAGACTTTTTGATATTACTAAAGTTAATTAATAAAAAAATAAAAATAAAAATTAATTAATCTCTCCGTCCGAAAATATCAGAACCTATCCTTACATAAGTAGCTTGATTATTGATTGCCTCTAGATAATCAGCCGACATGCCCATACTTAACTCTGATAAATTTAATTTTTTATTTAATAAATTCATTTCACTAAAATAAATATTTGAATTTTTTTCAGCAGGAGGAATGCACATTAAGCCAACAACATTCAAATTTAAATTTTTACAATAAAAGTAAAAATTTTGTAGCTCGCTTTTACTAATACCTGATTTTTGTGGTTCGTCACCAATATTAACTTGGATAAATATTTTAACTTTTTTAGTTTGTTTGGTTTGTTCCTCAGAAATTTTTTTTGCTAATTTTTCATTATCAACTGAATGAATAAAATCAAATAACTTAACTGCAAATTTTACTTTGTTGGTCTGTAATTTGCCAATTAAATGAAGTTGGATTTTTGAATTAGA
>SHWS01000045.1 GCA_009693705.1 Pelagibacteraceae bacterium | reverse complement strand
ACTATTATAAGCCCAGTAGTGTTCTGGCTGTACCGGGGGACCACGAAAGGTTTATTGAGTATTACAAGTGGTTATTCCAAAGTGATGACAAAATAATTTACAACGGAAAAGAATATTCACAATTTGATATTGTGATGCTGTTTCTTGCAAACCTATTACAAAATCCAGGCCGAAAATCTATGTGGGGAATATTAATTCAATCAACTCCAGGATCTGGAAAAGGTTTACTTGCTGAAATTATGGAGTCCATTTTAGGTCAGAGTAATTGTTTAACAAACGTAAGTTTTGAAGATTTAGTACAAAAACATTCAACACTTCTAAAAGGTCGACAATTTATAGTTATTAATGAGCTAATGTTAACCGGAAGAAGAGTGGAAGGTAAAGAATTAGCAAATAAATTAAAGCCATACTTCACAGATCCAGTGCATATAATTAATCCTAAATTTAAAGAAGAAATTCTATGCCCGAACTTTGTTAATCTATTTTTATATTCAAATGATCCTAAACCACTGCATGTTGATAAAGATGATAGGAGAATTTGCGCAATAAGAGTTAATCATACCAAAGATGTTATTGTTGATAAGATTGAATCCTATGTGCCGTATTTAAAAGATCTTGTTAAAAATCCATCGCATATAAAACATTATTTAATAAATCTTGAACTACCGGACGAAAGATTCTTTGGAGGGCATGCTCCAATGACAGAAGCTAAACAAGAATTAATCCAAAGTTCCAAAGATGAATTTGAAGATATTTTAGATGAAGCTTTTCATAACCATAGTTTTCCATTTACTCACAAAACCTGGGAGGTGGGTAAAGAGAAGCAGATTAGTTATTCCTATAGAGGTTATGTTGTTACCGATGATTTGATGACAGTTATTAATTATGACAAGTTATTTCATGGAGTTTTTAAAAGCATAGATATGCTTACAAGGTGGATTAAAAAAAATTCAATCCCTTGGGCAAACGGTAAAATGAACAGAGAAATATTTTTCCCCGATAGCAGAGAAAAAAGAAGAGCATGGCTATTAGAAGATATGGAAAAGCTACCGGGTAAAAAAAGATTATCAGAATGGACGGGTGCAGAAATAGGCAAAGACTTTGTGCATCATAGATTTAGACCAAGTGATGATCAGTCTAATTCTTTCAATTGGAGTTTTATTAATAGAGAAGAAAATATTAATCAATCTTCCAATGACTTATTTAGAGGTGAAGATGAAAAATAATATAAATGAAAAAAACAATGATTATGGTTTGCCTAATAAACCAAGGAAGGACCAGATATATCAATCGGGCAAACTTAAAGGGAATATTAAGTATGGTTTGTTGTCTAGAGTATGTGATGCCCAATTAGAATGCATCAAGGACCACAAGGTATCTATTGATCATTTATTAGAAGTTAGTGAGTTCTTGTTAAAGCAAAATCAAGAAATCTGGAAGGAGAGGAACGATGCGGTTAGAGCTTATAATGGTCTAATACAGTTAAAAAAATCAGCAGAACAATTAGGGATAGATACCAATTCAATGCCAACCCCTGAACAAAAAGAATTTATGGAAAAATACCAGTTTGTTCAAAAGATTACTGTAACTGAAAATGGCAAGACTTTTTATAGATACCAACTAACTCCAAAAAAGAAGAGGGAGCATTAATAAAGCTGAATATTTAGCGAAGAAAATGATCTAGAATTTATACATACTCTAGTACCTAGATTTTGTTAAACTGGATTGTAGAATGAAGAAGATTATTTTAGGATTAGCATTATTTTTAGCAATAGTATTTTCAAATAACGTATTTGCACATTCAGGAGCAACTGGTCCAGATGGCTGTCATCTGAATTATTCTAATGGAAACTATCATTGTCACGAAAGAAAGATTCTAGATCCATACAAAACTTATTATTATATTAAATATCAAGGAGACAGTTATGGGCCTTATTCTACCCAATCAACATGTATGAATGCAATTAATGAAGCAAAGTTGTATGGAGCTTACTGTTCTACTTCTAGTTACTAAATGAAAAAAATAATTGTTCTTATTCTTTTATTGCTTCTGACATCAAATGTTAATGCTAAAAGTTTAAAAGATAATTGGCAGAACTATATGAATGCATATCCTGGTGGCACGAAAGAATGTGTAGATAAAGTTTTTTCATGGGGGATGAGTTATACGGCGCTTACAGATGTTGAAAATTGCGCAAGAGATAAAGATGAAGAAAATTTAATTAAATTTGGAACAAATTCTAAAGAAATCCAAGCAATGCTACAAATGACAGATACTAGGTATAGAGAAATGTTCCAGATTGCGAGAGAAACATCAGTAGCCATAGCGGGAGAAAAAAACGAACAAAGAATTAAAACAGCTTTGCGGAGATTAGCCTCGTTAAAACAAGATATAATGAATAGAACTTTTAAAACACAAGAAATAATACTTTTTAATCTTAAATGAAACATCCTTGGTTTTTTCCAGCTGGCGATTACATCGGGCAGATGAAGAATGGTCTTGCACATGGCAAAGGTACTTACACATCTAACTTCAAAGGTAAAAAAAAGGGGGGAACATATAAATATTATTACAAAGGAGATTTTGTAAATGGTGAAAGACACGGTAAAGCTACGCAAATAATCCACCTGCCAACATATTTTATTAAATATCAAGGGGGCTTTAAAAATGACGTCCCTCATGGTCACGGGACATCAATCAATAAATACAAAGGTAAATTAGAACAAAAATATATCGGAGAATATAAGAATGGTTATATGCATGGCAAAGGTAAAATGATTAATTATTTTGAAAAATGGACCAAGCAAGGAAGGTTTGTGAAAGGTGGGTATAAGAAGTGACCCGTATAATTATACTTATATTATTTGCAATATCGCTTATTAGCACCGGGGTGGAAGCGGAGGAGATTTCTCTAAACTGTAAATGGGATAATGGGAGAGTTGATGATAAAACTTCAACAAAAGGAGATCCTGGTACAAGAGATGTGATAATTAAAATAGACCCAAGTAAAAAAAAAGTTATTTGGGGAGTAAATACTAGTCAAGTTGATGAAATAGAAAATATATCTTTCAATGATAATTATATTAGTTGGTCAGAAAAAAGTTTCCGCTCCACCGATTTAATGACTAAAACTAACAAACTACAAATGAGTGCCAAATTAGTATTGAATAGAAGTTCTGGACTACTAAATGAAACCTACATTGATCACATATATAAAAGTGAAATTAGAAATTATTATTATTGCTCTAGAGAAAGTAAAAAATTCTAATGACCAGAACCTTGATTGAAATTATAGAATGAGAAAGATATTTTTTACTTCACTATTGTTAATTTTATTTTCAAATATTACCTTTGCAATGTCTCAACAGGAAGCGGTAAACAAGCATCTATCGGGAAGAAAGTTAGACACATTAGAGGGAATTTGGTCCATAACACAAACTAATCAATTAATTTTATATTTTAAATCGGGTAACACCTATCAGTTTTATGATCTTTCATATCCAAGATATGATCCAGGTGTATTTCAAAAATCTACAGACAGTTACTATTATGGAACAGGAGCTGCATTTAACAATCATAGTTTCACCAATCCAAAGTTTGGTCATCAGACAATTTCAATAAATGGAAACTATGGATCTAAAGTACTTACAATTGCAGGACAACCACCAATAAACTGGACTATGAGAAGAATCTGGCCAGAAAAATTAGATGCTTATAATTCTCAATTTGAAAGTATTGCAAGTAAACCCCCTGCAGGTAGCACAAAAGATAGATCTTCAGAAAAACCTAAAAGAGGAGGAAGTGGTTCAGCATTTTTTATAAACAATAAAGGAAATATTATAACAAACAATCATGTCGTTGAAGTATGCTCTGGTAATATAAAGATCATTCATAATAAAAAAGAAATTACAGCATCAATTATCGCTAAAGATGAAAAGTTAGATCTTGCAGTTTTAAGTTCAAATATTAAACCACAACAATTTATTAAGTTATCTAAAAAATCAGGTGAGAAACTAGACAAAGTTGTAACAGCTGGTTATCCGCTTGGTTATAAGATTTCTGATGAATTAAAATTTACTTCAGGAATTGTAAGTGCAACCAAAGGATGGAAAGACAATATTAATGAATTTCAAATTGATGCCGCTTTAAATCCTGGAAACTCTGGAGGGCCAGTTGTTAATGATGCAGGAAATTTATTTGGTGTTGCTGTTGCAGGTTTAGCAGATAGGCAAAACTTAAATTTTGCAATCAAATCAAAAGCAGTGAAGGATTTTCTAGATGTAAATAAAGTAAGTTATTCAACAGCTACAGTAGAATTTGATATGGATAATAAAAAACGTCTTAAATTATTAGAAGATAGTACTGTATTTATTTACTGTAATTAAATGATCCAAACCTTGATTGAGATTATAGAATGAAGAAAATTATTTTTAGTTTAGTATTATTAATTTTTACTACAATTACGAGTTATTCGTTAGATCAACAAGAGGCAATAAATAGTTATTTAAATAACAAAAAGTTAGAGCCTATTGAAGGCATTTACAAAAACATTAAAAATGAAAGCACATACATTATATATAAAAACCAAAACGAATATATTATTAAAATAATAAAGTATGAACCATTAATAAAAAAAAATTCCCATAACTCGGGTGACATTATAGGAATTTATAAAAAAAATTCAGAAAAATTCTATGGTACGTCTTCGATAATATATAGAGGTGAATGTTATAATTATAATAATATTTCTTTTTTTGAAAAATTTTTTAATATTAAAAAAATAGAGATTAAAAAGAACTCACAACCGTCAACAATATGGGAAAGAAGTAATGATGAAGGACCCAATGGGTTTATTGACCTAAATTGTTTTAATAATGAAGTTTTATATAAATTTTATCCTTTAAATATTTCTAATTCTAAAAAAATAAAAAATGATAATGAAACTGATTTTTTTAATTTTCAATCTACTAACTCCTCAACAAAAAGTTATTTAGATTATTGGTGGGCTTTAATTTTAATAGCAGCAGTTATGTTCTTTATATACACACAAACAGGAAATGAACTCAAAATAAAAAAAATTAATAAATATCTAAAACAAAAGTTACTTAAAAAAAATAAGTATAAGGAAAATAAAAAAGATAATTTTAAGGATTATTTAGGATAAGTGGAAACATTATTTTTTACATTATTACCAGCAATTGTAGTTGTAAGTTTTATATATTTTTCAAATAAATTTGCTGAACAAAAATTAAATCTTATAAAAGGTTTTTTGCTTGGAATTTTTATTTGTTTCCCTGCGGGAATTTTAAATTCAGCTGTACTTAAAACTTTTGTAAATGCTAATGAAATAAATAATGCTTTATTAAAAGGGTTTATGGCAGGCGGTTTAGTTGAAGAATTACTGAAATTTACAGTCTTATATTTATACTTACCATCTAAAAATACTTTTAAACGTTACGATGTAGTTATCTTTGCTTTATTTATTTCTCTAGGTTTTGCAGTCTATGAAAATTTTGGTTATATTTTTTCAAAGAGATATTCTACAATTAGTTTTGAGGTTGCTTTTGCAAGAGCTTTCACAGCTGTACCAATGCATATTTTTAATGGAATTATAATGGGCTATTTCTTTGAATTTTATTTATTAATGAAGAACAGAAAATTTTTAGGTTACGCTGTATTATTGCCTATATTTTTGCACGGTTGTTATAACTTTTTTTGTTCACAAAATCTTTTAATATCCAAAGCAATAATACTAATGATGATATTCTTGGCTTACCGATTAAATATTTTATCAAGAGTAGCTTATAAATGACCCGCTTAATCATCTTCATAGTATCTGGAATGATGCTGCTAGCGTCGGGTGCTAGAGCTGAAGTAACTTATATGAATTGTAAGTTTAATGAAGGTTGGCACAAGCAAGGTGAGTATCGTGAAGATACTAAAAGTGGAAAAGATTTAACTTTATCTTGGGACAAGGAAAAAAGAAGAATAAAAATTACAGATAGAGATTTTGAACCTTATGATATTTACAAAGATTCAATGCGTTGG
>SHWS01000016.1 GCA_009693705.1 Pelagibacteraceae bacterium | reverse complement strand
ATCATCATTCTGGGTTGGTTGTTTGGCGGGTAAAGAGTCAAAAAAGTACTAGACTGGTATGAACTGGTAACTTAAAGTAGCGACATGAAACTAATAGATTGCATAATTCCTGTAGTAATTAATTTTTTTGCTTATCTAGCCTTGTCGCTTATAGCAATTTACTCTTTGATATATATTGCCAATGCGTCTGCAGGCCAAGTTTATACCTTAACCGATGGAGAGTATTTTTTGGTTTGGATTGTAATGGCAATTTTTATCAGACAGATCAGTGGTGATATTTCTGTACTATTTATAAATAAATCTAAAAAAAGAAAATAAACGGCACCTGCACCCTTGCCGATCTTTCAAATTGCTAGGAAGTTTAATTAAGTTAATAAACTCCAAAAACGATTAATTCCTAATCAAAGTTGACATAAGTTGAAGGACTATAATAATTTGTAATATAATTTTTTATATCTATATCTAACTTAACTAATAATAATTTCTTCAGGGTTCGACATACTGTTTCCAGACATTTCATTAGAGCCCTGGAGTTCCTTTTTAAACCTTTTTTTTAATATTTTTTTTAAAAAATTTTTTGGCTTTTAAATATTTTTTTAAAATGAAAAATGGGTCTTTAACTCTCTAAATCAAGCTATATAGGGTAGAGTAGAAGGAACCCTTTTTATATAAAGAGATATGACCCCTCTAAAAGTAAAGCATATTTGGCATACCTTTTGGCACCCCTTTCGGTCTAAGGTTATACACCCGTTATGCACCAAAATAATTTGCAATCATTTGGGTTGTTGAGTTATAAATAATCACAGATATAACAATGATAATTTACAATGCCCTCGTGGTGAAATTGGTAGACACAAAGGACTTAAAATCCTTGCCGCTTGCGGAGTGCCAGTTCGAGTCTGGCCGAGGGCACCACTTTAATGAGTAATCTTCAAATAATTTCGGATAAAAATAAAAAATCTCAATTAATTAAATCTTTAATAATCAAAAAAATTAAACAACAAGAATTTAAAAAACCAAATTTAATAATCGTTATTGGTGGCGATGGCTTCATGCTTGAAACTTTAAAACGAAACAAGCACTCTAAAAAGTTTTTTTATGGAATTAATTCAGGAAATTTTGGTTTTTTAATGAATAAATTTTCATCTAAAAATATAATTCGTAATTTAACTAGTCCTAATTTAATTTCTATTTCTCCCTTAGAGATGACTGTTAAAAATAAATTTAAACAGATTAAAAAATCATTAGCTATTAATGAAGTTTCTGTCCTTAGACAAAGTAAGCAAACTGCATTGCTCTCAATTAAGCAGGGTTCGAAAGTAATTATAAAGAAATTAGTTTCAGATGGTGTATTAGTTTCAACACCCGCTGGCAGCACAGCTTATAATCTTTCTGTTCATGGTCCAATTTTAAGCCTAAATTCAAAAAAACTTTCGATTGCACCAATTAGTCCGTTTCGACCTCGAAGATGGAGAGGTAGAGTTGTTAGCGATCAATTAAAAATTACAATCAATAATTTAAATCCAGCTAAAAGACCTATAAGTGCAGTAGCTGATAATTTTGAGGTTAGAAATGCTAAAACTATAATAATCCAAACTAATAAAATGATTAAATTTAATCTCTTATATGACCGAAATAGAAGTTTACAAAAAAAGATTAAAATTGAACAATTAAGAAGAGAAATCTCGTAAATCTTTGAAAAGAATTTTTTTAATTTTATTTATTAGCAATTTATTTTTAAACAACCTTTATGCCATGTCTGAAAGTTATCAAAAAAAATTCTATAATGGGTGTTATCCAGAATCAATTCATTATCTTGGTTCTATAAAAGCTAATGAATATTGTTCATGCACAATTAAAAAGCTAAGTAAAAAATATTCAGATGAAGATATCGATAAAATTTCAAGACAAAGCGAAGAGATACAAGTAGAATCATTTAGTTTTGCATCAGATTTTTGTGCTAAACTTGTGGATTAAATTTAATTTTAGTGGTGCCCCCGCACGGACTCGAACCGCGGACCTATTGATTACAAATCAATTGCTCTACCAGCTGAGCTACAAGGGCATGCGCAATAAGTATTAAATTTTTTAAATTAATCAACTCTTTTTTTCATAAAGCTAAGATGATGAAAAACAATAGCTGCACTATTTGAAATATTTAAACTTTCAATTTTTTGGTTAATGTCAATTCTTACGAGGAAATCTGTATATTTTGAAGTGTGTGTTCTCATACCAAATCCTTCTGAGCCAAACAAAAGTACATTATTACCTTTCCACTCAATTTCAGTAAATGATTTTTCACCCTGAGTGTCGAAGCCATAGACCCAAAATTTTTTTTCTCTTAAGTTTTTTAAAGTAGAATTAATATTTGCAACTTCAAAAATATTCATATGCTCCATACTTCCACTTGCAGCTTTATACATTAATTTACTTTCACTAGGAAAGTGTCGATCTTTTATAATTATTCCATCTATATTAAATGATGCGGCACTTCTTATTAACGATCCTATATTTCTTGGATCAGTTACTTCATCCAAACAGGCTAGTGTTAAATTTTCTTTATCTCTAATAAATTCTTTTAAAATTGGTTTTTCTATATGTTCAACTTCAGCAACATAACCACCGTGCATCAATTGATCTTTTGAAGTATAGTTGTCTAATTCTTTTTTTGTTTTGTAATAAATCTTGACATCTTCAAGTAGATTTTTTTTTGGACTTTTTCGATGAATATTTTTCTTACTTTCTTCAGTTAAAAATATCCTTAAAACTTTACGATTGGGATTTTTTAATGCCTCAATCACGGCATGTTGCCCAACTATAAAAAATGGCGATTTATTCATAAATTTTTCAAACTTTTACACGTTTTTTTGATATTTTCTTATTAAATCTCGTGTTGCAATTAAGTAAATAAAATATATAAAACGCATGTTGTTTGAAGCTTTATTGAACAGGGGACACTTCCCCAAAAGGAGGGGTTCCAGAGCGGTCAAATGGGGCGGGCTGTAAACCCGTTGACTTCGGTCTTCGAAAGTTCGAATCTTTCCCCCTCCACCATTCAATAAAATTTTGAACGATCATGGAGTGTTATTCTTGGTGTTGTGCGGGTGTAGTTCAATGGTAGAACGCTAGCCTTCCAAGCTGGATGTAAGGGTTCGATTCCCTTTACCCGCTCCAAGAAGAATTAATAATTTAAAAACTGAGGTAAAAAAATAATGTCTAAAGAAAAGTTTATAAGAAATAAACCACATTGTAACATCGGTACAATTGGTCATGTTGATCATGGTAAAACAACTCTAACTGCAGCTATCACCAAAGTGTTGTCAGAGACAGGTGGAGCGGTTTATACGCCTTATGATCAAATTGATAAAGCTCCTGAAGAAAAAGAAAGAGGAATTACAATTTCAACTGCGCATGTGGAATATTCAACAGAGAAAAGACATTACGCTCACGTAGATTGTCCTGGTCACGCTGATTATGTAAAAAATATGATCACAGGTGCCGCTCAAATGGATGGAGCAATTTTAGTAGTAAATGCAGCTGATGGTCCTATGCCTCAAACAAGAGAACATATTCTTTTAGGAAGACAAGTTGGAATCCCTTCAATAGTTGTTTATTTAAATAAAGTTGATCAAGTTGACGACAAAGAAATGATCGATTTGGTTGAAGAAGAAATTAGAGAACTTTTAAAATCTTACAAATATCCTGGAGATAAAACTCCAATTATTAAAGGATCTGCTTTAGCTGCTGTAGAAGGTAGAGATGATGAGATTGGTAAGAATTCAATATTAGCATTAATGAAAGCTGTTGACGAATTTATTCCTCAGCCTGTAAGAGAAATTGACAAACCTTTCTTAATGCCAGTTGAGGATGTTTTTTCAATTTCAGGAAGAGGTACTGTTGTAACAGGAAGAGTTGAAGCAGGTGTTGTTAAAACAGGTGAAGAAATAGAAATTGTTGGAATTAGAGCTACCAAAAAATCAGTATGCACAGGTGTCGAAATGTTCAGAAAACTTTTAGACTCAGGTGAGGCTGGTGATAATATTGGTGTATTACTTAGAGGTATTGAAAGAACAGACGTTGAAAGAGGCCAAGTACTTTGTAAGCCAGGATCTGTTACTCCTCATACTACATTTGAAGCGCAAGCTTATGTTCTAAAAAAAGAAGAAGGTGGAAGACACACTCCATTCTTTACTAATTATAGACCACAGTTTTACTTTAGAACAACAGATGTAACGGGTGAAGTACAATTACCAGCGGGCACAGAAATGGTTATGCCAGGTGATGATGCTAAATTTACAGTAAAATTAATAACTCCAATTGCGATGTCAGAAAAATTAAATTTTGCTATTCGTGAAGGAGGAAGAACTGTTGGAGCCGGAGTAGTAACAAAAATTATAGAGTAAGCTCTATATAGGAGTGTAGCTCAATTGGTAGAGCGCCGGTCTCCAAAACCGGAGGCTGAGGGTTCGAGTCCCTCCGCTCCTGCCAATTAAAGACTAAAAATTATGAAAAACCCAATTAAATTTATTCAAGAAGTAAAGCAAGAAGCTTTTAAAATAGCATGGCCATCAAGCAAAGAAACTGTTCAAGGAGCTTTAATGGTTTTCGCAATGGCTGTTATAATGTCTTTGTTTTTTTTGCTTCTAGACCAAGTTTTGAAGTTTTTTTTAGACTTACTAATTAAGGTAATTATCTAATGAAAAATTGGTACATAGTTCAGTCACACTCAAACTTTGAAAATAAAGTTGCTGGCTTAATTAAAGAAGAAGCAGAAAAAGCTAAAATTATGGATATGTTTGAGGAAATTATTGTTCCAACTCACGATGTAACAGAAGTTAAAAGAGGAAAAAGAGTTCAAAGAAAAAAGAAATATTTTCCAGGATATATTTTAATTAAGAGTGAGATGAATAATGATATTTATCATATGATAAAGAATATAAAAAAAGTAAGTGGTTTTCTTGGCACCAAAGGAGTGCCAGCTCCAGTTTCAGATAAAGAAATAGAAAAGATATTAGGCCAAATAAAAGATGGTGTGGCACAGCCAAAATCTGCTATAGAGTACAGCGTTGGTGAGAAAGTTCAAGTGGTTGACGGTCCTTTCGCATCATTTAGTGGGATGGTTGAAGATATAGATGAGGAAAAATCAAGACTTAAAGTTTCAGTTTCTATATTTGGACGACCAACACCTGTGGATTTAGAATATAATCAAGTTGAGAAAGTAAGTTGATGGCAGTTAAAAAAGAAATTAGTGGTTTTATAAAATTACAAATTATAGGTGGGCAAGCAAATCCAGCACCTCCAGTTGGTCCAGCGTTAGGTCAACGTGGAGTTAACATTATGGAATTTTGTAAGGCATTTAATGAGAAAACTAAATCTTTAGCGGGAAAACCCGTGCCTGTAGAAATAACAGTTTATGCTGACAAAAAATTTGATTTTAAAATTAAATCGCCTCCAGCTTCGTATTATATAAAAGAAGCGGTTAAATTAAAAAGTGGATCAAAGGAACCAGGAAAAATTATTGTTGGTTCAATTACAAAAAAACAATTAGAAGAAATCGCTACGCTTAAAATGAGCGATTTAAATGCAATCACATTGGATAAAGCAGTGAAAATTATAGCCGGTTCTGCTAGATCAATGGGTATAGAGGTTAAAGAATAATGTCTTCAAAAAGATATAAAAAATTACCAGTAAATACAAAAAAAATGGAGCCAAATTCTATTGAAAAATTATTAACTGAAGTTAAAAAAAATTGCACAACAAAATTTGATGAGTCAGTTGATTTGCATTTGCAAATTAACAATAAACAAAAAAAAAGTGAAATTAATATTCGAACAGTTGTAAATTTACCAAGCGGCACAGGAAAAAAAGTTAAAGTAGCAGTTGTTTGTGAAGACTCAAGAGCACAAGAAGCTAAAAATGCAGGGGCAGATATTGTTGGTGGTGATGAATTTATTGAAAAAATTAAAAATGGTGAATTAAATTTCGAAAAATTAATTTGTACGCCGAGCATGATGATTAAATTATCTAAACTAGGTAAAGTTTTGGGCCCAAAAGGTTTAATGCCTAATCCTAAACTTGGTTCAGTATCAGACAATATAAAGCAAGCGGTGTCAGATGCTAAATCTGGACAAGTTGAAATTAGAAATGATAAAGATGGAAATATTGGTGTTAGTATTGGAAAAAAATCTTTTCACGAGAATGAGTTATTAAAAAATTACTATGCAATTATAGATGTTTTAGAAAAAGAAAAATCTAACATCACCGTAAAGGGTAATTTAATTAAAAATACTTTTGTAACTTCAACTATGGGCGTTTCATACAAAGTAAAATTAATGAAAACTATATAATTATTATATGATGAACAAAGAACAAAAAAAAAATTATATAAGTGAAATGACTACTCGATTTGAAAATAGTAAAGCTGTGCTAGTTACTCATTATCAAGGCTTAACAATGGTTCAATTGGATGATTTGAGAGCCAAAATGAGAGAACATGGAATAATTTTTAAAATTACAAAAAATAGGATTACTAAGCTGGCACTTGAAAAAACTAAATGCAAAGATCTTTCCAGTCTATTTACTGGTCCAACTGCCGTAGCTTTTAGTGATGATGCTATAGTATCAGCAAGAATTTTATCAAAATTTGCAAAAGATAATGAAAATCTCAAATTAATTGGCGGTATAATGGGTTCTGAAATTTTGGACAAAATAGGTGTTCAAAATGTCGCAAATTTACCTACACTTAATGAGGCAAGAGCTAATATTGTTGGAATTTTAAAAGCCTCTGCATCAAAAATAATAAGTATTTTACTTGCACGTTCTGAAAAAATGAGTAGTTTGTCCCCAGAAAATTCGAAAACCCAACCTAAAGAGTAGTATATGCCAGACTTAAATAAAATTATTGAAGATTTATCTAGTTTAACAGTTGTTGAAGCTGCACAACTTTCAAAACAATTAGAGGAAAAGTGGGGTGTGACTGCTATGGTAGCATCAGCTCCAGCAGCAGCAGCAGCAGCAGCTTCAGAAGAAAAAGATGAATACACAATTATGCTTATCTCTGCAGGTGACAAAAAAATTAACGTTATTAAAGAGGTAAGAGCTGTAACTACACTTGGTTTAAAGGAAGCTAAAGATTTAGTAGAGGGTGCACCTAAACAAGTTAAAGCGGGTGTAAATAAAAAAGAAGCTGAAGAGATTAAAGCAAAATTAGAAGCAGCAGGCGCTAAAGTAGAACTTAAATAAATTAATAAGGAAATTTTAAATACTGATTTTTTAATCAGTATTGATGTATAATGCAATTATCTTTTACTGAAAAAAAAAATATCAGGAAAAGTTTTGGTAAACTTAAAGAAAGTTTATCGATACCCAATCTTATTGAAGTACAAAAAAATTCTTATAAGCAGTTAACTGATTATAATCCAGATGCTGGAGATTTCATTAAAGGATTTGATAGAGTATTTAAAAGCATATTTCCAATTGAAGATTTGAACGATAAAGCGACACTCGAGTATGTTTCTTATCGACTTGAAAAACCTAAATTTGATGTTGAAGAATGTATAACAAGAGGATTAACTTATTCTTCAGCCTTAAAGTGTACATTAAGATTAGTGGTCTATGAAATAGATCAAGAAAATAATACTAAAGATATTTTATCAGCCAAGGAACAAGAAGTTTATATGGGAGAAGTTCCAATGATGACAAATAGTGGAACTTTTGTTACTAATGGTGTTCAAAGAGTTGTTGTTAACCAAATGCACAGAAGTCCAGGTGTATTTTTTGATCATGACAAAGGAAAAACCCACGCAAGTGGTAAATTACTTTTTAATTGTAGAGTTATTCCAAACAGAGGTTCATGGTTGGACTTTGAATATGATGTTAAAGATTTTTTATATTTTAAAATTGATAGAAAAAAAAAAATTTTGGTTTCAACTTTGTTAATGGCTTTGGGTTGTTCAAAAGCAGATATTGCAGATGAATTTTATTCCAAGGAAAAATATACTTTTGATGCAACAACTAGTAAATGGAAAACAAATTTTAATCCTGAAAATTATAAATCAAAAAACTTTTCTGAAGAAGTAATCGATGCAAAAACAATTAAAACAGTTGTTAAACTTGGAGAAAAAATTAATTTTTTAAACGCAAAAAAATTGATGGATGAGGGTTTAAAAGAAATTTTAGTTTCTAAGGAGTCACTGTACGGTAAAATTTTACATAAAGATGTAAAAATAAATGATAGTGAAGAAGGCGTTTTTAAAATTGGAACTGAATTAAACGATACAATTATTCAGGAAATATTAGATGCGAAAATAAATTCAATATATGTTTCAGTTACCAATCCAATAAATAAAGGCCCATATTTACTGACGACAATTTTAAATGATAAAAATAACAGTAAAAATGAAGCCATAACTGAGGTTTATAAAATGCTTCGACCAGGGGAACCTCCAACAATAGAAATTGCTACTCAGATATTTAATAACTTGTTTTTTAGTTCAGATAGATATGACCTATCTGATGTTGGAAGAGTTAAAATGAACTCTAGATTAAATTTAGAATGTTCTGATAAAATAACAATTTTAAGAAACGAAGATATAATTGCAATTATCCATAAAATGTTGGAATTAAGGGACGGAAAAGACGATGTAGATGATATTGATCATCTAGGTAATAGAAGAGTTCGTTCTGTTGGGGAATTAGTTGAAAATCAAGCTCGTGTAGGTATTTATAAAATGGAAAGAGCTATTAAAGAAAAAATGACCACATTAGACATCGAGTCAGCAATGCCCCAAGATTTGATTAATGCTAAACCCTTAACAATTTCTCTTAAAGATTTCTTTGCAAGTTCTCAATTATCACAATTCATGGATCAAACTAATCCCTTATCTGAAATTACTCACAAAAGAAGAGTTTCTGCTTTGGGACCGGGAGGTTTAACACGTGAAAGAGCTGGTTTTGAGGTACGTGACGTGCACCCAACTCATTATGGAAGAATTTGTCCAATCGAAACGCCAGAAGGTCCAAACATTGGTTTAATAAATAGTTTATCAACCTACGCAAAAATTAATAAATATGGCTTTATTGAAAGTCCTTATAAAAAAGTTAAAGACGGAGTTGTTCAGAATGAGATTGAATATTTGTCAGCAATGGATGAAACCAAATATACTATTGCTCAAGCTAATACAAAATTAGATAAAAATGGAAAAATTGTTGAAGAACTTGTTTCATGCCGACAAAATCTGAATTTTATTCTATCTAAGCCAGACACGATACATTATATTGATGTCTCTCCTAAACAGTTAGTTTCTGTGGCTGCAGCATTGATACCTTTTTTAGAAAATGATGATGCTAACAGAGCGCTAATGGGCTCCAACATGATGCGTCAAGCGGTTCCTTTATTAAAACCAGAGTCGCCATTAGTAGGCACTGGAATGGAAAGTGACGTTGCATTAGATTCTGGCGTTACTATTGTCGCAAAAAGGGATGGAATTGTTGATAAAATCGATGGTAAACGAATTGTAATTAAAGTTACAGAAGAAACTGATTTTTCGAAATCAGGGGTAGATATTTATAATTTACAAAAATTTAAGAGATCAAATCAAAATACTTGTATCAATCAAAAACCATTAGTTAGAGTTGGAGATAAAGTTAAGTCCGGAGATATAATTGCTGATGGTCCAGCAACAAAACTTGGAGAATTAGCTCTTGGTAAAAACGTAACCGTCGCTTTCATGCCTTGGCAAGGATACAATTTTGAAGACTCAATATTAATTTCAGAGAGATGTGTAACAGACGATGTGTTTACATCAATTCATATCGTTGAATACGAAGTTATGGCAAGAGATACAAAATTAGGGGAGGAAGAAATAACTAGAGATATTCCTAATGTTAATGAAGAAGCTTTAAAAAATCTTGATGAGTCAGGAGTAGTTTATATCGGTGCTGAAGTAAAGGCTGGAGATATTCTTGTTGGCAAAGTTACACCCAAAGGGGATTCCTCGTCTGGTCCAGAAGAAAAATTATTAAGATCAATATTTGGAGAAAAAGCAATCGATGTCACAGACACTTCTTTAAAAATGTCCAGAGGTAGTAGTGGAACAGTGGTTGATGTAAGAGTTTTTAATAGACACGGCATAGAAAAAGACGAAAGATCTATTACCATTGAAAGAGCTGAAATAGAGGAAATTCAACAAGACAAAATTGTAGAAGAAGAAATTTTAGAGAGAAGCATAAAACAAAGAGCATCACAACTTTTATCAGGATCGAATTTAACTAAAAAAATAAAAGACCTTGACGCTGGTACTAAATTAGATTTTGAAAAAATTAATAAATTACCTATAAATGATGTTTTTAAAATAGTTGTTGGAAATAACAATATCGAATCTACATTCATGCAACTTAAAGACCAATACAATAAAGCAAAGGAAAATATTACTGAAAGATTTGAAGACAAAGTAATTAAAATTAGAAGTGGGGACGATTTACTGCCAAGTGTAATGAAAATGGTTAAAGTTTTTGTTGCAATTAAGCGAAGATTAAGACCTGGCGATAAAATGTCTGGCAGACACGGCAACAAAGGCGTTGTTAGCAAAATTGTTCCAGTTGAAGATATGCCTTATAGAGAAGATGGAAGACCAGTTGACATAGTTTTAAATCCACTTGGTGTACCTAGCAGAATGAACGTTGGACAAATTCTTGAAACTCATATCGGATGGGCTTGTAAAGAATTTGGAGAGCAAGTAAAAAACTTAGTTAACGAAAATAATAAAAAAATCGAAAAAACAGAAAAAATTGCAAACTTTTTAAAATCTGTTTATGGGGAAGAAATATTTAATGAAAAAGTTGACAAACTTAACAAGTCTGAATTTAGAGATTTATGTGAAAACTTATTAGACGGCATACCAGTTTCAACTCCTGTTTTCGATGGCGCTAAAGAAAAAGACGTAACCGAAATGCTTAAATTAGCAAAATTACCAGAGTCAGGACAAACAACACTTTGGGATGGAAGAACTGGTGAAAAGTTTGACAGACCAGTAACAGTTGGCATTATTTACATGCTAAAACTTCATCATTTGGTTGAAGATAAAATCCACGCAAGGTCTACTGGGCCTTACAGTTTGGTTACTCAACAGCCTCTCGGTGGAAAAGCTCAATTAGGAGGACAAAGATTTGGTGAAATGGAAGTTTGGGCACTTGAAGCCTACGGTGCATCATATACTTTACAAGAAATATTAACTGTTAAATCAGATGATGTTGCTGGACGTGTTAAAGTTTACGAGACAATAGTTAAGGGTGAAGAAAACTTTGAGTCTGGTATTCCAGAGTCTTTTAACGTTTTAGTAAAAGAAATTAAATCATTAGCATTGAATATTGAACTAAATTAATATGAGAAAAGAAATAACAGACTTATTCAAAAATACAGAGATCTCTGAGGCACAAAACTTTAGTAGTATCAAAATTACTTTAGCAAGTCCTGAAAAAATTAAATCCTGGACTTATGGCGAAATTAAAAAACCAGAAACAATAAATTATAGAACTTTTAAACCTGAAAAAGACGGTTTATTTTGTGCAAGAATTTTTGGACCAATAAAGGATTATGAATGTTTATGTGGTAAATATAAACGAATGAAATTTAGAGGTATTATTTGTGAAAAATGCGGTGTTGAAGTTACTAAATCAAATGTTCGAAGAGAAAGAATGGGACATATTAATCTCGCAACGCCAGTTGCCCACATTTGGTTCTTAAAATCATTGCCTAGCCGAATAGCTCTTATAGTTGACATGAAATTAAAAGATATAGAAAGAGTTCTTTATTTTGAAAACTTTATTGTAATTGAACCAGGATTAACCGGTTTACAAAAATATCAGCTTTTAGGAGACGAAGAACTAACAAGATACCAAGATCAATTTGGTGAAGAATCTTTCAGCGCAGGTATAGGAGCCGAAGCTGTCCTTGAAATGCTCAAGAATTTAGATTTACCACTTGAAAGAAAAAATTTAATTAGTTTTATTAAAGAAACTAAATCAAAAGTAAACGAAGAAAGAGCAATAAAAAGATTAAAATTAGTAGAATCATTTATTGAAACAGGTCAAAAACCTGAATGGATGATTTTAACCGTAATTCCAGTTATTCCTCCTGAATTAAGACCTTTGGTCCCACTCGATGGAGGAAGATTTGCGACTTCAGATTTGAATGATCTTTATAGAAGGGTTATCAATAGAAATAATAGACTTAAAAGACTTATTGATCTTAAGGCTCCAGACATAATCGTAAGAAATGAAAAGAGAATGTTACAAGAGTCCGTAGACGCACTATTTGACAATGGACGAAGAGGTAGAGTAATCACTGGCTCTGGTAAAAGGCCTCTAAAATCTTTAGCTGAAATGTTAAAAGGAAAACAAGGTAGATTTAGACAAAATTTACTAGGCAAAAGGGTAGATTATTCTGGTAGATCAGTGATTGTAGTTGGACCAGATTTAAAATTACACCAATGTGGATTGCCAAAAAAAATGGCACTTGAACTGTTTAAACCATTTTTATATGCTAGATTGAATAAACTCGGATTAGCCTCAACAATTAAACAAGCAAAAAAATTAGTTGAAAAAGAAACAGACGCAGTTTGGGATGCCTTAGAACTTATTGTAAGAGAGCATCCTGTTTTGTTAAATAGAGCTCCAACACTTCACAGATTAGGTGTTCAAGCGTTTGAACCAAAATTAATTGAAGGAGATGCAATTGAATTACATCCTTTAACTTGTGCAGCATTTAATGCAGATTTTGATGGAGATCAAATGGCAGTTCATGTTCCATTGAGTTTAGAAGCTCAATTGGAAGCTAGAATTTTAATGTTGTCTACAAACAATATACTATCACCTTCTAATGGAAAACCAATAATAGTACCAAGTCAGGATATGATCTTAGGGATTTATTATTTATCACAAGAACCAGTTACGGATAAACCTGCTGGTTACTTTACAGATACAAATCAAATAGAATATGCTTTGCTAAGTGGTCAAATAAAAGTTCATAGCACAATAATTTCTAGATTTGAGACTGTTGATGAAAAAGGAAATATAAAACTTGAAAAATACACCTCAACTGCGGGAAGATTTTTATTAGCCGATCTATTGCCAAAAAACAATAATATTAAGTTTTCACTAGTTGACAGACTTCTACCCAAAAAAATTGTTTCTGAAATTATAGATATGGTATTTCGATTTTGTGGACAAAAAGCTACAGTCATATTATGTGACAAACTCAAAGATTTAGGATTCAAACATGCTTTTAAAGCGGGCATTTCTTTTGGTAAAGACGATCTGGTTATTCCACCAAATAAATCTCAATTAATTAATGACACTAAAAAATTAATAGCAGATTATGAAACCCAATACTCAGAAGGTTTGATCACCAGAGGAGAAAAATATAATAAAGTAGTTGATGCATGGTCAAAATGTACGGATAAAGTTGCAGCAGAAATGATGAAGGGTATTTCTGCAACAGAAAAAACTTCTGAAGGTATAAAAATAAATTCAGTCTTTATGATGGCTGATAGTGGTGCAAGAGGTTCTGCCGCTCAAATGAAACAATTAGCTGGCATGAGAGGTCTTATTGCAAAACCATCAGGTGAAATCATAGAAAGTCCAATTATATCAAATTTTAAAGAAGGGTTAACTGCTCTTGAATATTTTAATTCAACTCACGGTGCTAGAAAGGGTTTAGCAGATACAGCACTAAAAACTGCTAGTTCAGGTTATTTAACAAGAAGACTTTGTGATGTTGCTCAAGATTTAACAATTACTAAACAAAAATGTGAAGATCCAGGGTTCATTGAGCTTACAGAAATTTTAGAGGGTGGTAATATAGTTGTTAGTTTATCAGAAAGAGTCTTAGGCAGAGTTGCAGCAGCTGATATAAAAAATCCAATTTCTGGAAAGTTGGTTATTAAAAAACATAGCATGATAGATGAGGCTGGTTGCGATGAAATAGATGCGGCCGGTGTAAAATCAATAAAAGTCTATTCTGTAATGACGTGTAGTTCAAAAGAGGGAGTGTGTGCAACATGTTATGGAAGAGATTTGTCCAGAGGAAAAATAGTTCATGTTGGTGAAGCTATCGGTATGATTTCAGCACAGTCTATTGGTGAGCCTGGCACTCAATTAACAATGAGAACTTTTCACGTTGGTGGTACAACCTCAGTAAAACAAGAATCACAGATTGTAACTAAGCACGAAGGAACAATAAAAATTATTAATTCAAATATATTAGAAGATTCTAAAAAAAATTTAATAGTTATGGGAAGAAATACACAACTTTCCATTGAAGATAATAACGGTGTTCAAGTTGCAATTTATAAAGTTGCTTATGGATCAAAATTATTATTTAAAAATGGAGATAAAGTTAAGTCTAATACAAAAATTTGTGAATGGGATCCTTATACAACTCCAGTTATTGCTGAAAAGAGCGGTATTGCTACATATGTAGATTTAATTGATGGTGTATCAATCCAAGAAACGACTGATGATGCTACAGGAATTTCATCTAAATCTGTAGTTGATTGGAGATCTCAATCTAAATCTACAGATTTAAAGCCCAGAATAACTTTAAGAGACGGAAAAGGTAATGTTATTAAAAAAGCGGATGACAATGAAGCAAGATATTATTTGGTGCCCGACTCAATTCTGTCGGTTGAAGATGGAGACAAAGTTTATGCTGGTGATGTTATTGCTAGATTACCTAAGGAAACCACAAAAACAAAAGATATCACAGGGGGACTTCCTAGAGTTGCTGAGCTTTTTGAAGCAAGAAAAGCTAAAGATAGTGCAATAATAGCAGAAAATGATGGTCAAGTAATTTTTGGTAAAGAAGTTAGAGGCAAACAAAAAGTTTCTATTGTTCCTGACGATAAATCTGATCCCTCAAATTATTTAATTCCTAAAGGTAAAAATATTAACTTTAATCAAGGAGAAAGAATCAAAAAAGGTGAATATTTGTTAGATGGCCAGCCATTGCCTCATGATATTTTAAGAATTATGGGCATAAAAGATTTAACTGAATATTTTGTTAACCAAGTTCAGGAAGTTTATAGATTGCAAGGTGTAATTATAAATGACAAACATATTGAAACAATTTTACGACAAATGCTCAAAAAAGTTGAAGTTCATACATCAGGAGACTCAAATTATTTACCTGGTGAAATGATAGATAGAATTAAGTTTGATTTAACTAATCAAAAACTTAAAGCTGAAGGAAAAACACCTGCAACTGGTGAAAGAGTCTTAATGGGTATAACTAAAGCATCTCTTCAAACAGAATCTTTCATTTCAGCGGCATCATTTCAAGAAACAACAAGAGTTCTTACAGATGCTGCTATAAAAGGTAAAGTTGATCCATTAAAGGGTTTAAAAGAAAATGTAATTGTGGGTCGATTAGTTCCTGCGGGGACGGGGTTCATCAAGAACATGTGGAACAAAAAAGCACTTGAAGATGACAATAAATATTTGTCTGAACAAGAAAAAAATGAAACAAGAGAAATTCAAGTAAATCAATAATAAATAATAACAAGTTTTTGTAGTTTTAGTTGACAAAAGCAAATTAAGAAGTAGTTTGGCGGAGATTTTTGGTTGGAATGTAGTACTAACATAAAGTACTAAACGCTGCCATAAATAACCTGTCAGTTATTTCATTCAAAAATTCATTAATTAAATTTTAAATATATGCCGACTATTAATCAGTTGTTAAGAAAAAGTAGAGTTAAACAATTGTCTAGGAACAAAGTTCCTGCGTTGGAGAAGCAACCATTAAAAAGAGGTGTATGTATTAAAGTCTACACAACCACTCCTAAAAAACCAAATTCGGCATTAAGAAAAGTTGCTAGAGTTAGGTTGTCAAATGGTTTTGAAGTAACCGCTTACATTCCCGGTGAAGGTCATAATTTACAAGAGCACTCAGTTGTTTTGATTAGAGGTGGTAGAGTTAAAGATTTACCAGGTGTAAGATATCATATTCTTAGAGGTAATTTAGATACTCAAGGTGTAGCAAACAGAAAAAAGAGACGATCTTTATATGGAACAAAAAAAAGCAAATAAAAATGTCTAGAAAAAAAACTCAACCCAAGAAAGATATAGTTCCTGATCCAATATTTAATTCTACAATTATTCCAAAATTAATTAATAACATAATGTACGATGGTAAAAGAAATATAGCTGCTAAAATCGTTTATGACGCAATTGAAAAAATTAAAACTAAATCCAAAAGTGAACCAATTGATATTTTTAATGAAGCTATTAACAATATTAAACCTACAGTAGAGGTGAAATCAAGACGTGTTGGAGGCGCAACTTATCAAGTACCGGTCGAAGTAAAAAGTAAAAGAGCACAAGCTCTAGCTATCAGATGGTTAGTTGAGTCAGCGCGAAAAAGAAAAGATAAAAATATGTCTGATAAAATTTTCAATGAATTATATGATGCATACGAAAAAAAAGGTGCAGCAGTTAAAAAAAGAGAGGATGTGCATAAGATGGCTGAGTCAAACAAAGCTTTTGCACATTTTAGGTGGTAATAATTTATGTCAAGAACACATACTTTAGATAAATATAGAAACATTGGTATTATGGCACATATAGATGCTGGCAAAACCACAACAACTGAAAGAATTCTATATTACACCGGAAAGAATCATAAAATTGGCGAAGTACATGATGGCGCTGCAACTATGGATTGGATGGAACAAGAGCAAGAACGTGGAATTACAATTACATCTGCTGCAACGACTTGTTTTTGGAAAGATCACAGAATTAATATCATTGATACCCCTGGACATGTTGATTTTACAATTGAAGTTGAAAGATCTTTAAAAGTTTTAGATGGAGCTGTTGCAGTATTCGATGGGGTAGCGGGTGTTGAACCACAATCAGAAACTGTTTGGCGTCAAGCTGATAAATATAAAGTTCCAAGAATTTGTTTTGTTAACAAATTAGATAGAACAGGTGCTGATTTTTTTAGATGTGTTGATATGATTAAAGATAGGTTAGGAGCCAATCCTTTAGTACTACAATTACCAATAGGTATTGAATCTTCATTTATTGGCATTGTGGATCTTGTTAAAATGAAAGCACAAGTTTGGAATGATGAGGATTTAGGTGCGGCATGGGAATATAAAGAAATACCTGAAGATTTAAAAAAAATTTCACAAAAATATAGAACACAATTAGTTGAAACAGCCGTTGAACAAGTTGAAGATTTAATGGAAAAATATTTAAATGGGGAAGAAATTAACGAGGAAGATCTTCTTAAATGCATTAGAAAAGGAACATTAAATTTTACGTTTGTTCCAGTTATAACTGGATCTGCTTTTAAAAATAAAGGCGTTCAACCCTTACTGGATTCAGTTGTTAATTATTTACCAAGCCCCCTAGATATTGGATTTATAAAGGGAACAAAATTAGGGTCAGAGGATGAAATAAAAATGAAATTCGATGACAGTTCACCATTCTCAGCTTTAGCATTTAAGGTAGCCAACGATCCTTTTGTTGGTTCATTGACTTTTATAAGAATTTATTCAGGCACCTTAAAGACTGGAAGTGGTATTTACAATTCCTCTAAAGAAAAAGAGGAAAGAGTTGGAAGGATGCTTTTAATGCATGCAAATACTAGAGAAGATATTAAAGAAGGAAATTCTGGTGATATAGTTGCTCTTGCTGGATTAAAATACACAATTACAGGTCACACCCTTTGTGATAAAAATAATGCAATTTTACTAGAGCCAATGGAATTTCCTGAGCCAGTTATTGAAATTGCTGTTGAGCCAAAAACTAAAGCTGATCAAGAAAAAATGGGTGAAGCTTTAAGTAGATTAGCAAAAGAGGATCCATCTTTCAGAGTTTCCTCAGATGAAGAATCTGGACAAACGATCATCAAAGGTATGGGTGAACTTCATTTAGATATTATTGTTGATAGAATGAAACGTGAATTTAATGTTGAGGCTAATATCGGTGCACCTCAAGTTGCATATAGAGAAACAATTGAAAGAATGTCTGAGGTTGAATACACGCATAAGAAACAAAGCGGTGGTGCTGGACAATTTGCTAAAGTAAAACTGCAAGTTGAACCTCAAGCACCTGGAAAAGGCAGACTGGTAGAAAATAAGGTTAAAGGCGGATCTATTCCTAAAGAATTTATTCCAGGTGTAGAAAAAGGAATTGAAACAATTTCTGATGGTGGAATATTAGCTGGATTTCCTTTAATTGATTATAAAGTTACAATTTTAGATGGGTTGCACCACGATGTCGATTCAAGTGTCTTAGCTTTTGAACTAGCAGGCAGGGCTTGCTTTAAGGAAGCATGCACTAAAAGTGGATTAAAATTATTAGAACCTATAATGAGAGTTGAAGTTGTTACACCAGAAGACTATATGGGTGATGTTATAGGAGATTTAAATAGCAGAAGAGGTCAAATTAATACTCAAGAGCAAAGAGGTAACGCAATAGTTATTACTGCAATGGTACCACTAGCAAATATGTTTGGATATATTAACACTTTAAGATCCATGTCCCAGGGTAGAGCTCAATATTCAATGTTTTTTGATCATTATTCAAAAGTACCACAAAACGTTCAAGATGAAGTAACTAAGAAAATTGCAGGTTAATAATGGAAAAACAAAATATTAGAATAAAATTGCGAGCTTACGATAATAAGATTTTAGATGCCTCTACAGAAGAAATTGTTAATACAGTGAAAAGAACTGGAGCTACAGTCAGGGGGCCAATTCCCTTACCAACTAGAATTGAAAAATACACAGTTTTAAGATCTCCACATATTGATAAAAAAAGCAGAGAGCAATTTGAAACAAGAACACATAAAAGATTAATAGATATTATTGAACCAACTCCTCAAACGGTTGAAGCTTTAATGAAGTTAGATTTAGCCTCAGGGGTTGATGTGGAGATTAAAATATAATTATGAGCGAAATAGCCTTGATAGGTAAAAAAATTGGTATGACTAGAGAGTTTTATAAAAATGGTCAGTTAGTACCTGTAACAGTTTTAAAAATGGAAAAAGCAAGAATAATCGAAATTATTGAGCAAGATAAAAGAGGCTATAAAGCAATTCAGTTAGGTTTTGGAAAAATAAAAAATTCTAAATTAAATAAAGCTATGAAGGGTTATTTTGCAAAAAAAAACACTGAAGCTAAAAAAAAATTAAAAGAGTGTAGAGTTAAAAGTACTGAAATTTTTAAAGAGGGTAATGAATTTGGTCTTGAAATTTTTAAAGATATTAAATTTGTTGATACTAGATCTAGAACAATTGGTAAAGGATTTGCCGGTGTAATGAAAAGACACAATTTTGGAGGTTTAAGAGCAACTCATGGTGTGTCTGTTTCCCATAGGTCTCATGGTTCAACTGGACAAAGACAAGATCCAGGTAGGGTATTCAAAGGAAAAAAAATGGCCGGTCATATGGGTGATAGGCTAAGAACCATGCAAAATATAGAAATAATTAAAACTGACCTTGAAAATGAATTGTTATATTTAAAGGGCTCTATTCCGGGAGCTAAAAATGCTGAAGTGTTAGTTAAAAAAGCGGTTAAAAATACAAAAAAATTGACCATCACTGAAAAACATCACATTATTGAAGAGGCAAAAAAAACACCCGATAAAAAGAAATAAAAAATGAAATTAGATAAGTTAAATTTAAACGGAAAAAAAGATTCTATTGATGTATTGGATAAACTTTTTTCTGCTGAAATAAATAACAAGTTGGTAAGTTCTGTATTGTATAAAATCAACGCTAACTACAAAGGTAGACACGGAAAAACCAAACAGCGAAATGAAGTAATAGGTTCTACTAAAAAAATCTATGCTCAGAAAGGAACTGGGGGTGCTCGACACGGTAGCAGAAAAGCTCCTATATTTGTTGGTGGTGGTGTTGCACACGGTCCCCAAGGACAACTTGCTTATAAAATAAGAAAACTAAATAAAAGTGAAAAAAAATTAAGTATAGCTTCTTTAATTAGTGAAAAAAAATTAAATGATAACTTAGTTATATTTAGTGATTTTATTTCTGAGATAAAAAAAACTAAAGAAATGTATTCAATTATAAAAAAATTTGAAATTACTAATTCATTAATAATTCTAGATAAGATTTCTAAAGAAAAAATAGAAAAATCAACAAGAAATATACCAAATGTGAAAGTTACCGATGTAAATCATTTTAGCGCTTTTGATATCATTAAATTTAAAAAAGTAGTTTTTACTGAAAGCTCAGTAAAAGAACTTGAAAAAAGATTTTCATAATATGCAAAAAATACATTTATACGATAAAATTTTGTCACCACTAGTTACAGAAAAATCTACAAATCTCTCTGAATTAAATAAAGTGGTATTCAAGGTTCCATCAGATGCAAATAAAAAAAATCTAAAAAAGAATATTGAAAAAATTTTTAAGGTGAACGTTACCAAAATTAATATTATTAATAAAAAGGGTCGTATAAAAACTACTAGAGGGAAAAAAGTTAAGTTAAAAGGATTTAAAAAAGCAATAATAACACTTAAAAAAGGTCAAAGTATTGATCTTACAACTGGAATTTAATTAATGGCTTTAAAAAGTTTTAAACCTTACACTAAATCAACACGAGGAACTATTCTCATTGATAGGTCCGGTCTTTGGACTGGTGGACCTTATAAGCCATTACTTTCAAAAAAAAATTCAATGAAGGGCAGAAACAACAATGGACATTTAACATCGATTAATACAGGGGGTGGTCATAAACAAATGTATAGGCATGTAGATTTTTACAGAAAAAAATTCGATATGCCTGCAACTGTTGAAAGAGTTGAATACGATCCAAATAGAACTTGTTACATTATGCTGGTTAAATTTGAAGATGGAACTCACTCCTATTACTTGGCCCCACAAAAAATTAATGTTGGAGATAAAGTTGAAAATGGTTCAAATAAAGAGATTAAAATTGGAAATTGTATGCCACTTAGAGATATTCCTGTTGGAATAAATATTCATAATGTTGAAATGCAACCAGGTGGTGGTGGAAAAATAGCAAGATCCGCAGGATCTTGTGTAACAATACAAGGTTTAGACGGAAACTACGCGCTATTAAAACTAGCATCAGGCGAAATAAGAAAAATAGATTCTAGATCATTAGCAACAATTGGTGTTTTAAGTAACCCAGATCAAAAAAATATCAAAATAGGCAAAGCAGGAAGGTCTAGATGGTTAGGTAGGAGACCGCATACAAGAGGTGTTGTAAAAAATCCAGTTGATCATCCTCATGGTGGTGGCGAAGGTAAAACTTCTGGAGGGAGACACCCAGTTTCACGAACTGGTCAATCAGCGAAAGGTTTTAAAACAAGAAATAATAAGCGAACAGATAAGTTTATAGTTAAAAGAAGAAACAGAAGGAAGGATGCTCAATAATGGCTAGATCAGTCTGGAAAGGTCCTTTTGTTGAAGATAGTCTAATGAAAAAAGTTGATAAATACAAATTAGATTCAAAGAAAATACCAATTAAAACATGGTCACGAAAATCAACGATCATTCCTGATTTTGTTGGTGTAAGTTTTTTGATCCATAATGGTAAAAAATTTATTCCTATTACAATATCAGAAGATATGGTTGGTCATAAACTAGGCGAATTTGCTCCCACTAGAACATTTTTTGGTCACACACCAGCAGATAAGAAAGCTAAGCCAGAAGCAGCAGAAACAAGTAAAAAATAATTATGAGTAAAAAAAACAAAATTGATAAAAACAAAGATAAAACAGTAAGATCTATAAATAACAATATTAGATCCAGTGTAAGAAAATTAAATCCAATTTTACAAACAATTGTTGGTAAAAAAGTAGATATTGCAATAAGAGATTTGCAGTTTTCTGAAAAAAGAATTACTAAAGATATAAGAAAAACTATCAACTCGGCAGTTGCAAACGCTGAAAATAATTATCAATATGATATTGATAATTTAATCATCAAGGAAGCCTACTGTGGTAAAAAACTAGTAATGAAAAGATTTATGCCCAGAGCCAAAGGTAGAGCAGCTCCAATATTAAAACGATATTCAAGTGTAACAATAATTTTATCAGAGGTAAAAAAAATGGAGAGTTATGGGTCAAAAAGTTAATCCAATTGGTTTTAGATTAGGTGTAAATAGAGGTTGGGACTCAGTTTGGTACGCAAAGAAAAAAGATTTTGGAAATTATTTAATCGAAGACTACAAAATTAGAGAGTATATAAAAAAAAATGTTATTAATTCAGGTGTTGCAAAAGTTATGATAGAGAGAACATCAAACAAATGTTACGTAACAATTTATACTTCTAGACCTGGTTTTGTTATAGGAAAAAAAGGAAGTGATATAGATAAAATTAAAAATAATTTATCTAAATTTACAAAAAATGAAGTTACTTTAAATATCAAAGAAATTAAAAAACCAGAAACAAATGCTTATTTAGTTGCTGAAAATATAGCTCAACAACTTGTAAAAAGAATTTCATACCGTAGAGCGATGAAAAGAGCTATGCAATCATGTTTAAAATTAGGTGCAAAAGGAATTAAAGTATCCATAAGTGGAAGATTAGGTGGAAACGAAATAGCTAGAACAGAATGGCTTAGAGATGGTAGTGTACCCGCACACACTCTAAGAGCTGACATAGATTATGCTGAAGCTGAGGCTCTTACCACATATGGTATTATAGGTGTTAAAGTTTGGATTTATAAAGGTGAGGTATTTGCAAAAGAATTTAGCCAGGAAACTAATAAAGCAATAATAAAAACGGATAAGGAATAAAATGTTGCAACCAGTTCGAACAAAATGGAGAAAAGCTCATAAGGGTAGAATACATGGTAAAGCTGGTAGAGCAGTTGACATAAATTATGGATCTTTCGCATTAAAAGCTCTAGAACCAGAAAGAGTTACAGGAAAACAAATTGAAGCTGCGCGAGTTGCTTTAACTAGACATATGAAGCGTCAAGGAAGAGTTTGGGCGAGAGTTTTTCCAAATATTCCAGTTTCAAAAAAACCAATTGAAGTAAGAATGGGAAAAGGCAAGGGTGCTCCAGAGTATTATGCTTGTAGAGTAAAACCAGGTAGAATTTTATTTGAAGTGGACGGTGTTTCTGAACAAATTGCTAGAGAAGCGTTATATAAGGCATCAGCAAAACTTCCTATAAAAACAAAAACAATTAAGAGAGTTATATAACATGAAGTTGAAAGAAATTAAAAAACTATCAAAAGACGAAGTTATTAAAAACATTGATAAACTAAAAAAAGATTTATTTAATTTTAGGTTCCAGAAAATTAACTCTCAAATTACAAATCCGTCAAAAATAAATGAGACCAAAAAAACAATTGCTAGATTAAAAACTATATTAGTAGGAAAAATAAATGCCTAAAAAAATATTATCAGGAATTGTAACTAGTGATAAAAGAAATAAAACTATCACTGTTATAGTTGAAAGAAAATTTTCGCACCCTGTTTTAAAAAAGGTAGTTAAAGTTAAAAAAAAATACAGTGTACATGATGAAAATAATAAATTTAAAATCGGTGATAAAGTTTCAATTATCGAAAGTAAACCTTTTTCAAAAACTAAAAAATTCCAAGTTTTGGAGGATGTTAAATAATGATACAACAACAAACAGAATTATTAGTCGCTGATAATACTGGAGCAAGAAGAGTTGAGTGCATCAAAGTATTAGGTGGATCCAAAAGACGATATGCAACTATTGGTGACACTATCGTTATTACAGTTAAAGATGCCATTCCTAAAGGTAAGGTGAAAAAAGGATCAGTTCATAAAGCCATAGTAGTAAGAGTTAAAAAAGGAATTCATAGAAACGATGGTTCAAAGGTTAAATTTGATAATAATGCAGTAGTTCTAATCGATGACAAAGGTGAACCACAAGGAACTAGAATTTTTGGTCCAGTAACTAGAGAATTAAGAAATAAAGGTCAGATGAAAATTATATCATTAGCACCTGAGGTTTTATAAAAATGATAAAAAAAGGTTTAAAAGTAGTAGTTCTAACTGGAAAAAGCAAAAAAAAAGAAGGTGAAGTTATAGAAATTGATAGAGCAAATAATAGAGCAAAAGTAAAAGAAATTAATATGGTTAAAAAACATGTTAAAACAACTAAAGAAAAAAAAGGCGGAATATTTAGTAAAGAAGCATTTATTGATTTATCAAATTTAAGATTGATTGATGAAAAAGCAAAATCAAAAAAAATAGAAGCTAAAAAATAATGAGACCAAGACTAAAAGAGATTTATTACAAAGAAATTCAACCTGCTTTAAAACAGCAGTTTGGATTTAAGAATATCTATATGAATCCTAAAATTGAAAAAGTAGTATTAAATATGGGGCTAGGTATAGATGGCAACGACGCAAAAATATTGCAATCTGCCCAAGAAGATTTAGCAAAAATTGCGGGTCAAAAACCCATTGTGACAAAATTTAAAAAATCGATAGCTAACTTTAAAACAAGAGAAGGAACAAATGCAGGACTTAAGGTAACTATCAGAAAAAATAAAATGTATGAGTTTATTGACAGACTAGTAAACATAGCCTTACCCAGAATCAAGGATTTTCGAGGTTTGTCACCTAATGCCTTTGATAAATTTGGAAGTTATACTCTAGGTATTAAAGAACACATAATTTTCCCTGAGGTAAGTTTTGAGAGAGCAGATAAAGTTAGAGGTTTAGACATTGTAATTGTAATTAAATCTAGAAGTAAAGATCATAGTTTAGCTTTATTGGAAAAAATGAATTTTCCGTTTATTAAAAAAGGAGATAATTAAAAATGGCAAAGTTAAGTTCAATCAACAAAAATAATAAAAGAATTAAATTGTCAGACCAATTTTATAAAAAAAGACAAAAATTAAAAAAAGTTATCATGGATAAAAAAATTTCTTTAGATGAAAGATTTAAAGCTCAACAAAAATTATCAAAATTACCAAGAAACTCTTCAAAAACAAGGGTTATGAACAGATGTCAGATTACTGGGAGACCTCACGGGGTATATAGAAAATTAAAAATATCTAGAATTGCATTAAGACAATTAGGATTGCAAGGAAAGATACCAGGTTTAATTAAATCAAGTTGGTAGAAAGGAAATTATGAGCTTAAGTGATCCAATTGGCGATATGATAGCTAGAGTTAAAAATGCTCAAGCACGAAATCATAAAAAAGTAGAATTACCATCATCGAGTTTTAAAGTAAAAATTGCAGATATACTTAAAAATGAAGGTTTTATTAGGGATTCGAGAGTAACTCAAGAAGGTAGCAAATTAACTTTAACACTCGAACTCAAGTATCATTCTGGTAATCCAGTAATTAGTTCATTTGAAAGAGTTTCAAAACCTGGAAGAAGAATTTTTTCAAGTGTGGAAAGTTTGCCTAAAATAAATAATGGGCTTGGTATTGCTATTGTATCCACACCCAAAGGTGTAATGACCGATATTGATGCAAGAAAGCATAAAGTTGGTGGCGAAATAATTTGTAAGGTATTTTAATGTCAAAAATTGGTAAAATTAATATTTCAATTCCTGAAAAAGTAAAAGTTGTACTTGCTGGAAATATTTTAAACATTGAAGGACCATTAGGAAAAAAATCTTTAGGAATTGATTTAGATATTTTCAATCTTGAAATCAAAGAAGGAAAGGAAATATCAATTAAACCAAAAAAAATTGACCAAAATACCAAGAGACTCTGGGGTATGAATAGAAGCCTTATTAACAATGCTGTTATAGGATCAAGTGCCGGCTATGAAAAAATTTTAGAATTGGTAGGAGTTGGCTATAGAGCTAATCTTAAAGGAAATCAGCTGAATCTACAGTTAGGATATAGCCATGACATAAATTTTGATATACCAGAGGGTGTAAAAATAACTGTTGATAAACAAACAACCTTAAAAATTAGTGGATTTGATAAACAATTAGTTGGATCAGTTGCCTCTAAAATAAAAATGTTTAGAAAAATTGAGCCCTATAAAGGTAAAGGAATTAGAGAAAAAGGACAATTTATTTTAAGAAAAGAAGGTAAGAAAAAATAATGAAATTAAACACTCACATTAGAAAAAGATTTAGAGTTAGCAACAAGGTAAAAAAAGTTGCATCTAAAGATCGATTTAGGTTGTCAATTTCAAGATCATTAAAAAATATTTCAGCACAAATAATTGATGATAATAAAAATATTACTTTGATATCTGCATCCTCAGTTGAAAAGGACATTAAACTAAATAAAAAAGTCAATAAAACTCAATTATCAGTAATTGTAGCAGAAAAACTTGCTAAAAAAGCTCAAGAAAAAAAGATAACAAAAATATTTTTAGATAGAGGTACTTACAAATATCATGGAAGAATAAAAGCTTTTGCAGAGACTCTTCGTAAAAATGGAATGGAATTTTAATTATGGATGACGTTAGAGGTAGAAAAGAAGATTTCAAAGATAAAAAAAAAGATGATATTTTAGAAAAATTGGTTCATATCAATCGTATCACTAAAGTTGTCAAAGGTGGAAGAAGATTTGGTTTTTCTGCATTGGTTGTAGTGGGCAATCAAGCTGGTAAAATTGGAATAGCTCATGCAAAGGCAAAACAAGTTCCTGACGCCATAAAAAAAGCTAACGAAATTGCAAGAAGAAATTTAACTCATATCCCTTTAAGAGAAGGTAGAACTATACATCATGATGTTGAGGCAAAAGAGGGCTCTGGTAAAATTATTTTAAGAGCAGCAACTAAAGGAACTGGAATTATTGCTGGTGGTCCAATTAGAGCTGTTTGCGAAGTATTAGGTATTAAAGATATAGTTGCTAAATCAATAGGTAGTTCTAATGCGCACAATGTCGTTAGAGCCACTATGAAAGCTTTGCTAAAACAAAATTCACCAAAGCATTTATCAACAATCAGAAATAAGAAAATTTCTGAAATAATTGAAAAAAGAGGCTCATGATAACTTTAAACAATAGAGAAAAAATCAATAAATCTAGAATGAGAGTTGGTAGGGGCATTGGTTCAGGTAAAGGTAAAACTTGCGGTAGAGGAGTTAAGGGTCAAAAAGCAAGATCTGGTGTAGCTATTAAAAGTTTTGAGGGTGGTCAAATGCCATTATATAGAAGACTGCCAAAAAGAGGTTTTAATCCAATTTCAAAACAAAGAATTGCAATATTAAATTTAGAAAAAATACAATCTTATATCGATCAAAAAAGTATAAATACGAATGAAATTTTAAACTCTGATTTATTAAAAAAATTGAAATTAATTAATAAAAATTCTGTGAAGCTTAAAATTTTAGGTACAGGTGAAATAAAAAATAAGATTAACATTGAAGCTAATTTAGCCTCTAAATCAGCTTTAGAAAAAATTGAAAAAATTGGCGGATCTATTAAGTTAAAAAATTAATTAACTATTGTAATGAGCGCTTCTTCGACAACAAACGATCTGAGAAAACGTATAGTATTCACTCTATTGCTATTAGCAGTTTATAGATTTGGTACATTTGTTCCTTTACCTGGAATTGATCCTGAACAACTAAAAATTTTAATGGAGGGCAATCAAAAAGGATTACTAGGGATGTTCAACGTTTTTGCTGGAGGTGCCGTAAGTAGAATGGCAATATTTGCTCTTGGAATAATGCCTTATATTTCATCTTCAATTATAGTTCAACTTTTAACAGGTGTTTCTGATTATTTTAAAAATCTAAAATCACAAGGGGAAATAGGTAGATTAAAAATTTCGCAAATTACCAGATATGGAACAGTATTATTATCTACAATACAGGGATATGGTCTTGCTGTAGGTCTAGAGTCGTCGGCAGAGCTTGTAATAAGTCCTGGTTTATTTTTTAAAATTTCAACTGTAACAACAATTGTTGCGGGTACTATTTTTTTAATGTGGCTAGGTGAACAAATTACTAAGAGAGGTATTGGTAATGGAATATCACTTATAATTTTTGCGGGTATAGTAGCTGAAATTCCAAGAGCTTTAGTAACAACAATTGAACTCGGTAGAACAGGAGCTATATCAACTTTTGTGATATTAACTATTTTTATTTTGTTAATTTTGACAATTTTATTTATAGTTTTTATGGAAAGAGCATTAAGAAAAATATTGATAAATTACCCAAAAAGACAAATGGGTAATAAAATTTATGGTGGAGAATCATCACACCTTCCTTTAAAAATTAATCAAGCGGGTGTAATACCAGCAATTTTTGCATCGGCATTGCTACTTTTACCGGTTACTTTTTCAAATTTCAATTTATCAGAAAATGAAACTTTTTTAAATATAAGCTCATTCTTTACCCAGGGACAACCACTTTATATGTTGCTTTATGCATCTGGAATAATTTTTTTTACTTTTTTTTATACATCAATAACTTTTAATCCAACTGAGACAGCTGATAATTTAAGAAAATATGGTGGTTTCATTCCTGGAATTAGACCTGGCGAAAGTACAGCTTTATATATAGAAAATATTTTAACAAAATTAACTACTATTGGAGCTTTATATTTGACTTTTGTTTGTTTGATGCCAGAATTTTTAATTGCTAATTATCCAATACCATTTTATTTAGGAGGAACTTCTATTTTAATTGTGGTGGGTGTTGCTATTGATACAGTTAGTCAAATACAAACAAAATTAATGAGTTCACAATACGAACAATTAATTAAAAAAACAAAATTCGGAAGATAAAGTGAATATAATTTTATTTGGGCCTCCTGGCGCAGGTAAAGGTACTCAAGCTCAACATATCGTTAAAAAATATAATTATTTTCATTTATCAACTGGAGATTTACTAAGAGAAGAAACTAAAAAAAAAACACACCTTAGTAAATTAATTAAAAAGACCATAGAAGGTGGAAACTTTGTTACAGACGATGTTGTAAATAAATTGTTAAGAAAAACTATATCTAATTTAAAGTTTAGAGATAGAATTATCTTTGACGGTTATCCAAGAAACATTCCACAAGCTGAATATTTAGACAATCTGCTACATGAATTTCATCAAAAAATTAATTTAATATTCTGTTTATCTGTACCTCGTGAAATAATCAAAAAAAGAATAATAGGTCGAATTACATGCTCTAAGTGCAATTTAACTTTAAATCAATATTTTGACAAAAAAGAAATACAACTCCATCC
>SHWS01000044.1 GCA_009693705.1 Pelagibacteraceae bacterium | reverse complement strand
GGTTGAGCGGTTAATTTTTGCGCATTTGGTAAATTTATATACCAACCAAGATCACTACTTGTTGGACAACTTGATATTGTTGTTGTATTTTTGCAATTAGATATTGTACCTGGTGAGCCAAGCGATACAAAGTTTGGAAAGTTTATATCTTTAATTCCATACAGCCTGTTTTCTGTTCCTGAAATTTGATCTTGTAATTTTTCTGAATTTCCTGTCCCAAAATATAGCCATAATGTATTTGAATTGATGGTAGTTTCTGCGCCATTTAAAATATATCGACCATTCGTGATTGAAGAATCTGCGTCAAATAATTGCGTTGATTGATAAAGAGTTCCTGAACTTGTTAAATTAATTTTTGTAATTTTCCCTTCATAATCGGGCACATAAACCATACCACCATAATATTGTGCTTTGGATGTACCATTTGCAGTAATTACTACAAGATCAGATGGCACAGAATTTGCAATCGTATTTAATTTATCAATTATATCAATTTTTTTTAGAACATTTCCACCATTTTCAAGATCCATAACAAATGCTGCGGAACCCAAATTAGGATTAACACCTCCATTAAAACCTGCGCCAAAAACTGCAACCCATTTATCAACATTACTTATTCGCATACGAATAATTCTAGGAGTTGACCACGCCTCACCTAATTTTGAATAATCTTTAGTAGCATCCGCAACCGATCCAAAGCTATGAAGATAGCTACTTTTATTACCTGAGCTATTCCAAAAATTAACAACTTTTCCAACATCATCATTCTCAATTGTAAATAAATGTGTTGGGGAATTTGGATTTGTAATATCTAAAGCAAAATAACTATTTCCACCTCTTCCTAATCCTGTAAGCGCAATTGTTCTCCAAACTCCACCATAATAAATATCTTTAACAACTGGAGAACCATCTACTCCAAAGATGGCATTAGTAACATTCGAGGTACTCGATATAATTTTAGGTAATTTATTTAGCATACTTGGGGGTATAAATCCCCATAACTCCTGTCCACTTGATGAATTTCCACTAGTTGCATCAAAAGCATGTAAGATTCCAGCATTGGATCCTGCTAAAACTATTTCTCTTCTATTAGCGCATGGTCCACCACAAGTTCCTCCATTAATAAAATTAGTATAGCCGTTATCATTACGGTATTTAGAATCCTCATAATCAGTTGTATAAGTTACAGAAGATGAAGGAGGGCCGACAATTGAAATTTGAGAATGATAAATATCACTTAACTTATGTCGCTCCACAGAAGTACCTTTTCCATTTTGATCATAGGTATCAACTCCTCTTACAAAATTTATTAGTTTATCAATCTGAGCATCCGATGCTGTAAGACTTGATTGGAATCGATCTTTTAATTCACTTCGGTACGATGTAGTAAAATTATTTAAGCCTGTTCCTGTTAGTCCAACTGTCCATAGCTGTCGGCTGGATGCACTTTTGTTATTAAGCAAAGTGCCTGCATCCCATTCTAAATTGCCGATAGTGCTATCATCATTTAATTTATATTTCTTTAAACTTCCCTCCCACTGTTTATTTGGAGCATAACTAAATGTAGACTGGTAAATAAAATTATCCTTTGTTACTGAAGTAACTACTGGGGCTGAAAAGGTTAAAGTAGATGAAATTAGCTGCTTAATTGCATCAGTTAATGCTGCTAATAACTCCTGTTCATTACTTGCATATAATGGAACTTTGGTACCACCGGCTACCGCAAGATTTGAATAATTGGTTGAGCTACTCCCAAGTGCAAGCCCTACTGCAAAAGTCTTTATTGGTGGAGTTTGATTTGCAAGTGCGGTTGCAGTACTCACTACACCAGAAGGATCTTCCCACTCCCCATCACTGATAACGATTAAATAATTAAGCTGACAACTTGCTCCTGATATTATGGGTGATGGATAGCCTGCTGAACCTGCATAATAACTTCTTGCAAGACCTAAAGCGTTATTTAAATAAGTTCCACCACTTGCAATAACTCCGTCAATATCAGTAAAAATTGTCTTAGCCCCAGATGAGCTTATTGGCACTCTTATTCTCATGCCCCCGTTACTCGTTGGATAAGGCCAACCCCATTCCATCAATCCAAAGTTTGCCTTTGATGTAAGTTCAGTATTAGAGACAATTTTCTTTATAACGCTTTTAGCAACGTCCATTCTATTACCGCCTGAAATAGTCGAGACTGTAGTTAAAGAAGAGTTGAGTTTATAAATTTTATTTTGCCAAAAATCTGCAACGTAAATATTATCCGCTGAATCTTTTCCTATACCTCTAGGCTGAAGAAATGGAGTACTGCTTGAGTAGGAACCATACTTTGCAGAGTAAACATATGAGGATGTGAATTTCTGAACTCTATAATTATTAAAGTCAGTAGAGAAAACATTTCCGCTACTATCAAATACGGAATCCCATGCAAAATAAAAACTTCCGTTTGCTGAGGAATATCCCGTGCCACCAAATGAGGATGAGGGACTAGAGGTATTTCCTGGAACACCATTATTTAAATCCCAGATATTTATTTGATTTCTTCCGGCATAACTTGAAGTGACTAACTTAGTACCGCTACTATTGACATCAACTCCTACAACACCATTAAAATAAGTTATGTTACCTGCGGCATCTGTTAACTTAAAAATTGTTCCAGAAGAATTTTTTGTTGCATAATATAATCTGCCATTGAGACCTGTCATATACATAAAATTATCATTAACAGCTATACCGCCTACTTGTGTTGGCATTGACAAAGTTCTTCTACAGTTGCCAGATGTATCCAAAACAACAACTCTATTATTAAAAGTATCAGCGACGTAAATTTCATTGTTATGAATAGTTAACTGGTAGGGTGAATTAAAATTATTACAGCTACTTGTTCCGTAGCTTCCAAAAGCTCTTAAGAATGTTCCTGAGCTATTATAAACAACTATTCTATTTCTAAAGTATTCAAGCGCATAAATATTACCTGAACTATCAACCGCAACATCGATTGGATATTCTAAGCTGCTTGCTGAACTAGAATTTAAAGCCCAATTCATACTGCCAGAATTATCCAGCATAATCATAATATTTGCTGGTATATCGCTAGTTCCAGTGCCTGGAGGAGGAGATTTAGAATTTACATTTTCTGTAAAAACTAAAAAAAAAAGCAGTAAAATTTTAACTATTTTTTCCATTGTTCTTTTTTTGAAAAATATTCTGAAATTTTATTAACGTGTTGCTTTGAGGTAATACTTAGTTTTTCAGTGTTTCCTCCTTGAATCGGTGTTGCTAAATAATTTATGACCTCATTACTATTTTCCCATTTGTTAAATCCTTGCCAACTTTTTCTATCTAATCCTAAAGAGCGTTTAAAATCTCCATATCTTGCTATGGCAAGCTCCATTAACGCTCTATCATTTTGATTATAACGCTCTAATCTGATCTCAACGAGTTCATTGTTTATATAAAATAACGAAACCATAGTTCCGAATAATTCTTTATTTTGCGGACATAATGTTGAAATAGGTGTTAAAATATTTAATCCTCCCAAAGGATCATTTATTGTTAATGGTGGTGGATTTAATTTTACAGCATCAGGGCTTGTGCCAAAATTTCTAAATTTAATATTACAAGCAAATAGTTCACTTGTTAAAGTTATAAGAAGTAAAAAAATTTTTAAATATAAATAATTCATTTTTTTAACAAAACCACTACATCTAAAGCAACTACTGTATCGTCCTCTCCTCTAGCGCAGGAAAAAATAGAATAAAGTTGGGCTGTGCTGCTTCCTTGAGATTTATATTGAGAACTTTCTCCAATGTTAGAGCCTACGCTACCAACTGTAGAGACAGATTTTACTTTTATATTTTTAGAGTCTCCAGATATATCAGGAGTATTAGTTATAAAATAATAGTAACTGTAGCGTTGATATTTTTTATCCTCGTTAGTGTCAGATGAAATAATTTGAGTATTAATCTTTACTTCAATAGGTAAATTTTTAACTAAATAAACTTTATTTTTATCCAGCTTGTTAAATCTACTGGCTGAGCACCAAGCTGGCCAACCTGACCATGGTGTTGTTTGAGCAGTTGGCATTCCAGATGTTGCAAGCGATTGAAGGTCAAATTTAGCCTGTGTTATTCCGGTTTCAGCAGCATACAATGCTTGTTGATAATAATCTCTTCGGTCATTTTCTTTAAAATCATTTGATACAAGTGCGACTAAAGTCGATCCCATAATGGTCATGACTACAAGGAGTAGGATTGCAACTACTAAAGCAAAACCCCTTTCTTTTTTTTTAAATCTTTTTTTTGTCATTAATTTTTTACAATATTTCTTGGATAAACTGAACTTGTTAAAATATCTCGATAGTAAAGGTCATTAAAATTTAAATTTGTTCTATCACCGCTGATAAGGTTTTTTGAAAGAACTGTTTTGTTTATTTCGTTTTCAGAGCGATAAATTAAAGTAATATGAACGTATTTAGTGCTTATTGTAGGACCAGATATTTGTTTTTTGCCCCCCGTATCATAAAATTCAAATTGCATATCCTCAATATTCTTAAATAACTTTTCATTTTCAAAACCATAAAGACCTGTTCCTGAAAAACTTGTACACGTCTCATTTGCGCAAGGTCTTCTTGTAACCATTAAATAACGATCTTGTATGAAATATTTAATTAAAACTCTTTCTCTAAATCTATTTTCATAAATAATATCTATTTGATCAGGACTGCCATTTCCGCCATTTCTAAAAGTAAGCGGGGTAAATGTTTTTCCGTAATTTACAGAATTGATATCAACATATCCTGCAGATCTAATATCTTTGACAATAGTTGCCATACTAATGCGTAAAGCTTTGTTAACATTTATTTTATCTATGATGGAAACATAGGATTTAGTAAATATGTCATAAGATGAATAAAGAGCTATAAGCATAATAGTACCCACTACAAAACCAATTAAAATTTCAACAACTGTAAATGCGTAATAGTTTTTTTTTGTCACTGTACTTTTATTCCTAAATATTTTTTTTGTTTTCCCTCTGATAAATGAATATTTATATTAATAGATTTTTCTGAATTGTTAATGGAAGATTGTTTGATATCTTTTGCAGTACAATTATTTTTACCTAGAATATTTTGAAAATTACTATTCCACTTATCTTTCACAAGTCCCGCTTGATCTTGGCTTGAGCTTTGTCCTAAGTTACATGTAAAAACTTGGCTGTAGTTTTTAACATTTGTTCTATCTGCTAAAATATCCTCAGCCATCATTTCTGCTAAAAAATTTGCTTTATTTTTTACAATTGCATTATCTGCTGTGATAACTGCATACATAGAAAGTTGTAGAACTGAAACTATTCCTATTCCAACAACTATAATTGCAACTAAAGCCTCAATTAAACTCAAGCCTTTACTTTTTTTAAATTTTTTAATTTGATACAACATTCCATTTTGAGTTTTTAACATCATATTTCTCAATCCCGACTTGACCAGTTCTTCTAAATCTTAACAAGTAAATGGGATATGCGTTATTAGGAGTTGGAAGAATACATGCTCTACCAGATGTTTGCATATTATCTTTATGGCAAAGCATCATAGAATTTTGTTGATCGAAAGTTCTTTCAGGATCTTTTGCAAAACAATGCACATATCCGCCATTGTAACCCCCTGATGATTTAAGCCCTGAAAATTTAAATTCGGTAAATACCGATGCAAATACGTCAAAATTTAAATAATCATATGATTTAAAAGATGAAGTATTCCAATAAGTCCCTGGACTGTCTACATTGCAATTTTGGCCATGCGTTCTGTATAAATTAAATTTTTCACTATCTCTTAATTTTGTATTTATAAAAAAACCATTGTTATCACTTCCCATTGATATTTGAGCCATTTCATAATTTAAATTAGTAGTTGGGTCAGATTTGCCTGAATCAAGTTCACTTTTAAGTCCATTTACAATAGATGCTATTTTAAAAACAGCTGCTCTCAGCTCTCTTTCGGCAAAAAAATCTTTAACATTAGGGACTGCAACCATTCCAACAATTCCAATCAAAACCAAAACGACTAAAAGTTCAATAAGTGAAAAAGCTTTTTTATTATTCAATCGCACCTGTGATTGCCCCACTTTGAGTTAAGATCTCAATAGATTTTTCCATAGTAACCATCCCATCTTTTTGAGAGGTTTGCATTACACTAGGAATTTGATGAACTTTAGCTTCTCGAATTAAATTCTTAATTGGAGGAGTGCAGGTTAAAATTTCAAATGCCGCAACCCGACCTGTTCCGTCTTTTTTCTTTATTAATCTTTGAGTAATAATCATTTTTAAAGACTCTGCAATTTGTG
>SHWS01000015.1 GCA_009693705.1 Pelagibacteraceae bacterium | reverse complement strand
ACGATTGTATTTTATATAATTTCTTTATATCTGCTTAATAACTATTACGAATTTGATAACGCTATATTTAAAGTAATATTTATAGGTTTGGCGTCTTTAACTTTTCCACATATATTGCTCGAATATTTTTTAGAAAAACATGAAAAGTAGTAAAGAATTAAAAATTTTTTTAGCATCACCCAGAGGTTTTTGTGCGGGTGTAGAAAGAGCAATAGAGATTGTTGAAAAGTGTATAAAAAAATATGGAATACCGGTTTATGTAAGACATGAAATTGTTCATAACAAATATGTTGTTGATGATTTAAAAAAAAAGGGTGTAATATTTATAGAAGAACTAAATGAAATAACAGACAAATCTAGACCTGTTATTTTTTCGGCTCATGGAGTTCCAAAAACTGTACCTTTGGAAGCGGATAATTTAAAAATAAATTATATAGATGCCACATGCCCTTTAGTTTTAAAGGTGCATAGACAAGCTGAAAATCTTCACAAACTTGGTTATCATTTAATTTTAATTGGTCATCAAAATCATCCTGAGGTAATAGGTACAATAGGTCAGTTGCCGTCAGGATCAATTGATTTAATTCAAAATGAGAAGGAAGCTAATAATTATAAATTCAAAACAAATGTAAAGACCGCATACGTTACTCAAACTACTTTATCTGTTGATGATACCAGAAATATTATTAAAATACTTAAGGAAAAAAATCCGAATATAAAAGAACAAATAAAAGAAGATATTTGTTATGCAACAACCAATAGACAAATGGCTATTAAAAATATTGCAAAAAATTGTGAAATAATATTTGTTATTGGAAGTAGAAACTCCTCAAATTCAGTTAGGTTAGTTGAAGTTGCAAAAAAAGCTGGTTGCCCAGAAGCTTATTTGATTCATTCTAAAAGTGAAATACCTTACAATAAAATTGAAAATGTAAGAACAATTGGTATATCATCTGGCGCTTCAGCCCCCGAAATATTAATAAATAATTTTATAAAAAAATTAAAAGATAAATTTAAAGTTAGTGTTGAAGAAGTTGAAATTATAAAAGAACAAGTTGTTTTTAAAGTTCCAAATAATCTAAATTAAATGGCTGTATATACAAAAATTACCAGTAAACACATATCTCAAATCAACAAAAAATTTAATTTTGGTAAAATTGTATCATTTAACGGCATTAAAAAAGGAGTTGAAAATACTAATTATTTATTAAAAACAAAAACAAATAAATACATTTTGACATTATTTGAAAAAAGAGTTGAAAAAAAAGACATTCCTTTTTTTATGAATTTAATGAAACAACTAAATAAATCTGAAATTAAATGTCCAAGACCTTTAAATGACAATAAAGGCAATTACCAATTTAAAATTAAAAAAAAAACTGCATCTATTGTTAGTTTTTTGGAAGGAAAAGATAAGAGACAATTAAGTTATAAAAACTGTTTTGATATTGGAAAATATATAGCTCAAATGCATGTGGTTACAAAAAAATTAACTCTTTTTAGAAAAAATTCTTTGGCAATAAATAAATTAGATAATTTATTTAAAAATATAAACTTTAAAGAAATTAAACTGATCGATAACTTAGAAAATTTTCTATATTTTAATTTAAAGGAAATTAAAAATAAATGGCCTAAAAAATTACCGACTGGAATTATACATGGAGATTTATTTATGGATAATATTTTTTTCAAAAAAAATAAAATCTCAGGTATTATTGATTTTTATTTTTCAGGTAATGATTTTTATGTTTATGAATTAGCTATATGTATAAATGCGTTGTGTTTTGATAAAAAAAATAATAAATTTAAAATAAATAACAAAAAAATTAAAAACTTAATAAATGGTTATGAATGCATTAAAGATCTTTCAAATAAAGAAAAAAATTCTATAAATATTTTGTGTAAGGGTGCGGCAATTAGATATCTTTTAACAAGAGTTTATGATTATTGTAATACTCCTAAAAAAGCTTTGATTAAAATCAAAGATCCTAGAGAATATTTTCAAAAACTTTTAATTCATAATAATCTTAAAACCTACAAAGATTATATTAATTAATGATTAAAATTTATACAGATGGATCTTGTTTAAAAAATCCAGGAAATGGTGGCTGGGCAGCTGTCATAAATTTAAACGGCAAGATAATTAAAATTAATGGCAGTGAAAAAAATACTACAAATAACAGAATGGAATTAATGGCACCTATAAATGCTCTCAAAAAAATTGACTCACATAAAAAGGTAGAAATATATACAGACTCTCAATATGTAAAACTGGGTATCACTGAATGGATACATAAATGGATTAAAAATAATTGGCTAACTTCAAAAAAAGAACCAGTTAAAAACAAAGATTTATGGGTCGAACTTTATAATTTAACAAATAAATTTGACATAAAATGGAATTGGGTAAAAGCTCATGCCGGGGATCCAGCTAATGAGCAGGCTGATTTATTAGCTAAAAAAGCCGCTGAATTAAATTAAAGTTAAAAAGTTTTCAGCAGCTGAGATTTCGCAGGATTTTGTTTCTTTTTCTTCCATTAATTCTAAAATTTTTAAATTATCAACTAACATAGTATATCTATTAGATCTAACTCCTAACCCAAATGTAGTTTTATCAACATCCGCACCTATTGCTTTGGTGAAGTTTAAAAATGGATCACCCATCATAATGATTTTATCCCCAACATTATTGATTTTACCCCATGCATTCATAACAAAAGGATCGTTTACAGAAATACAAATTATAGAGTCAATTTTTTTAGCCTTAAATTTTTGATATAAATTAACAAATCCTGGCAAATGTTTAGTTGAACAAGTAGATGTGAAAGCTCCGGGTAAGCCAAATAAAATCACTCTTTTGTTTTTTAAAAAATTTTCAATATTTTCTTTACAAGACTCGCCTTTCTTAATAATGAAAATTTCTACACTAGGTAAAATATCATTTATTTTAAGTTTCATTAAATTTTATTTTTTATGTATGATTGTATATGCTGCAGATTATTGGGCATAATTTCATAATTTTCTTTTTCAGTCATAATGTATTTTAGTGAATTAGGTAATTCATGTTTTTTTTTAATTGCAAGTTTTACTGCATCTGGAAATTTGCATGGATGTGCCGTAGCTAAAACTATATTATTGCCTTCAAGTTTAACTCTATCAAAAGCACCATATCCTATAGCGCTATGTGGGTCTAAAACTATATTATATTTACTATAAACTAATTTTATAGTCTCAATAATTTGCTTATTATTCATTGACGATGAGTCAAAATTTAATTTTATTTTATTTAATTTATTTTTTTCAATAATATATTTTCCTTTATCTTTAATTTTCTTCATGATTGATCTAGTTTTTTTATCGTCGCCGTTATTTAAATCATAAATTAGTCTTTCAAAATTACTTGCTACCTGAATATCCATGCTTGGCGATATTGTCTCCACTGCTTTCCCTACTTCATATACGCCATTTGAAATGGCGCGATGCAAAATATCGTTTTGATTAGTTGCAACAATAAACTTATTAATTGGTAAACCCATTTTTTTTGCTAAATAGCCAGCATATACGTCACCAAAATTTCCAGTTGGTACTGAAAAATTTACAGGACGTGTATCATCATTAATTAAAAAATATGCATAAAAATAATAAACACTTTGTGCAATTATTCTTGCCCAATTAATAGAGTTAACTCCTGACATTTTAATTGAATTAGAAAATTGTTTGTCAGTAAACATTAATTTAACTAAATTTTGACAGTCATCAAAATTACCCTTAACAGCAATATTAAATACGTTATTTTCTTTGATGGTTGTCATCAATTTTCTTTGAACTAAGGAAATTCGGTTATAAGGATGCAATACAAATATATTAATACCCTTTTTGCCCTTAATTGCATCAATTGCTGCAGCTCCTGTATCGCCTGATGTAGCAACAACTATATTTATATTATCTTTTTTTTTAGTTAAATAATATTCATAAAAATTACCTAAAAGTTGCATGGCAATATCTTTAAAAGCTAAAGTTGGCCCGTGAAATAATTCTAAGATCTTTCGATCTCCTACTTGAATTAAATCTACAACATTTTTTTCTCTAAAAACTGAATAAGATTTGTCTATAATTTTTTTAAGATTATTTTTTGGAATGAAATTACCAGTAAATGAATAAATTATTTCATTAGCTAACTCTTTATAGTTTAATCTACTTAGTGAATTTAACTTTTTTTTATCAAATTTTTTAATAGATTTTGGCACAAACAATCCACCGTCGTCTGCTAAGCCTTTTAAAAAAACTTGATTAAAGCTAAATTCTTTAGAGTTATCTCTGGTGCTAATATATTTCATCTAATAATTTTCTTTTCTAAAATATAAATATATTAAAAGAATTGAAATCGCCATTGAAAACCAGGTTATAGCATATTTTTTATGGTTATTTGAAATATTAGCAGTAATTTTTTTAGATTTCGGAAAAATATAATTTTCATCTAAATAAATCAAATAATTTGAAAAATTCTTGCCAGTATAAGAGAAAATATCATCTCGGTTCAAAGTAAACCAATAGTTTTGCTCAATATCATTTGGGGGCTTAAAATAACTTGGTTTGTTTTGAATTTTTAAAGTACCTTTAAAATTTTTTTCATTAAACGAATTAATCTCCAGTAGATTCTTTTTTTCAAATGGTATCCATCCTCTATTAATTAGAAAATTTTCATTATTTATTTCAATTGGATTTATTACATCAAAACCAGGTTTGCCTTCCTCATTTAAATTGTATAAATATATCTGTTTACTAAAATCAATTATCCCTGAAGTTTTTATTCTTAAATAATTTTTTTTATCGGATTTAGACAGTTCTATTGGTGGGTTTTTTAACGAATTTTCTATCTGAGATATTAAGTTAAGTTTCCAATTTAAGCGGTAAATTTGCCAAGAACCTAAAAAAATAAAAATAATAATAAAAAAATATACAAAAGCTGAAAATAAAAACTTATTTCTCAAAAGTTAAAATTTAACTTCCCCAAACATATATGGCAGCAAATAAAAATAGCCATACTACGTCAACAAAATGCCAATACCAGGCAGCTGCTTCAAATCCAAAATGATGATCTTTATTAAAATGACCAAGCTTTCCTCTCCACAAACAAACTGCTAAAAATATTGTTCCAACAATTACATGGAAACCATGAAACCCTGTGGCCATATAGAATACAGCTCCATAAATATGACCCGAGTAATCAAAAGATGCATGATGATATTCATACGCCTGAAGCAACGTAAAGCAAAAGCCTAAAATAACTGTAAATATTAAACCTTGAATAAAACTTTTTCGATCATCCTCCAATAAAGCATGATGCGCCCAGGTTACTGTTGTTCCTGATAATAGTAATATTAACGTATTGATTAATGGTATATCCCAAGGATCAAAAGTTTCTATATCTTTAGGTGGCCAAACATTGCCAACAAATTCATTTGGAAATAAACTCACATCGAAGTAAGCCCAAAACCAAGCTACAAAAAACATAACCTCTGATGCAATAAATAATGTCATTCCATATCTATGATGAATTTGAACTACCGGTGTGTGATGTCCTTGATATTCTGCTTCAATCACAACATCTCTAAACCACATAAAAACTCCATAAAGCAGTAAAGCTAAACCTAAATACATGCCCCAAGAAACCTCATTATGCATATAAAAAACTGTTCCAACTGCTAAAACTAAACAAGAAAATGCCAAATATATAGGCCAAGGACTTGGGTCTACTAAATGATAATCATGTTTTTTTTCAGCTGACATATTTGAATTATGATTGATTATAATAATCTGTCGAGAAAAAAGTATACGACATGGTTACTTCATGAAGATCTTTAATACTATGATCATTTACTAATTCAGGATCTAAATAAAAAGTCATAACATACGTAACCTTCTCTCCAGCTTTTAACTCTTGTTTTTCAAAACAAAAACAGCCCAACTTACTATAGTATTTTCCAAAAATTGAAGGAGAAACATTGAAACTCGCCACACCATAAGTTGTATTTTTACTATAATTTTCTACTTCAAATTCAATTTTATTGACCTGACCAACCTTAACATCAATTACATTGGACTTAGCTTTAAAATTCCATGGAAGATTATTTACATTTGTATCAAATCTTACGCTCACTACTTTATCTAATATAATTTTGGGCGCTTCTTTTGAAGTTTGGGTTTTACCTCCAAATCCTGTAATCTTGCAAAAAGCCTCGTAAAGTGGAACAGCAGCAAATGATAATCCCAACATTAAAAAAAAAATACCTGCTAACAATAATAAAGTCAAAGAGTTTTTTTTTGTCATAGCGGTCTATCAAAAACTCCTACGTTATATAAAGTAAAAAAAAATAAAAAAATCATAAAAGCAATTATTATAAAAGCAGTTAAAAGATTTTTTTTTTTTGTTTTTTTATCAGGCACTATCATAAAATTTTATCTATTAAAAAAAGAACAAAAACTAAAAATAAATATAAAATAGAATATCCAAATATAGATTTTGCTTTTTTTGAATCAAATCTGTCTTTCTTGAAATTATAAAGCTCAAAACATAAAAAATTATAATATAAAGTTATAATTATTGATGGTATTAAAAAAATCAATCCAACAAATCCAATTAAATATGGCAAGATAATTGTCGGCAACATAATTAAAGAATAGATTAATATATTAAATTTTGTACTTTCAATACCATTTGTTAGCGGCAACATTGGTATTTTTGCTTTTCTATAATCATCAGATTTATAAAGACTCAGAGTCCAAAAATGAGATGGAGTCCAAAAAAAAATTATTAAAAAAAAAGTTAGCGGTTCTAATGAAAGTGAGTTAGTTGCAATTGTCCAGCCAATTACTGGGGGTAACGCTCCTGCAGCGCCACCAATTACGATATTTTGTGGCGTTCTTCTTTTAAGCCAGATTGTATAAATAAGCACATAGAACAAAATAGTAAATAATAACAAGCTTGCTGACATTCTATTAGCAAAGTAATCAAGGCCAATCACAGAAAAAATAGACAAAAATATTCCAAAAACTAGGGCTTGATTTTTGTTTATCTTACCCGCAGGTATTGGTCTTAAACAGGTTCTGGTCATTATTGCGTCAAGATCAGACTCATACCACATATTTAAAGCTCCTGCTGCGCCCGCCCCTATCGAAACCAAAATAATTGCTATAATTGCATCTTTTGTTGGAATAATATTAGGTGCCATTAATAAACCGACGGCACATGTAAAGATTACCAATGACATTACTCTTGGCTTCATTAGCTTGAATAGTTCAGAAAAATTAATAAGTTCTTCCTGACTTAAGTTTCTATTTTTAAATTTAGACTTGATCATTAATTTTTAATTTGAAAAATCTAAATTATTAATTAGACAGCAGATTTTTCAATGTTTCCTCCATCTTCAAACTTAGGCAGTTCATCAAAAGTATGAAAATTTGGTGGAGACGGCACGGTCCATTCTAAAGTTGTTGCTCCCTCTCCCCAAGGATTTTGAGCTGCAACTTTTTTCTTTGAAAACGAATAAATTAAGTTAACAAAAAATACCAATAAACCAAAAACTGAAATATATGAACCTATTGAAGATATATAATTCCATCCTGCAAATGCATCAGGGTAGTCAGCATATCTTCTTGGCATTCCCGCTAAACCTAAAAAATGTTGAGGAAAAAAGACTAAGTTCACCCCAATAAAAGTTAACCAAAAATGTATTTGTCCAAGTATTTCTGAATATTCATAACCTGACATTTTGCCAAACCAATAATAAAATCCTGCAAAAATTGCAAACACCGCACCTAAAGACAATACATAATGAAAATGCGCTACTACATAATAAGTATCATGCATGGCAGTATCAACTCCAGCATTTGCAAGCACAACTCCTGTTACACCACCCACAGTAAATAAAAATATAAATCCTAAAGCCCAAACCATTGGGGTTTTAAATGAAATAGATCCACCCCACATAGTTGCAATCCAGGAAAATATTTTTATTCCAGTTGGAACTGCAATGATCATGGTTGCTGCTATAAAATAAGCTTTAGTATCTGTGCTTAAACCAACTGTATACATATGGTGAGCCCAAACAACAAACCCCACGATGCCAATTGCAACCATTGCATAAGCCATTCCTAAATATCCAAATACGGGTTTTTTAGAAAAAGTTGAAATAATATGGCTAATCATTCCAAAACCAGGCAAAATTAAAATATAAACTTCTGGGTGACCAAAAAACCAAAATAAATGTTGAAATAAAACTGGATCACCACCTGTTTGAGCATCAAAAAATGCTGTTCCAAAATTTCGATCGGTTAAAAGCATGGTGATCGCACCGGCTAATACTGGTAATGATAGCAATAATAAAAATGCTGTAACTAAAATAGACCAAGCAAACAAAGGCATTTTGTGAAGTGTCATGCCTGGAGTTCTCATATTTAAAATCGTTGTAATGAAATTAATCGCCCCTAATATTGATGAAGCTCCAGCTAAGTGTAAACTTAAAATAGCAAAATCCATTGCTGGTCCTGGTTGTCCAGCTTTAGATGATAGTGGAGGGTAAATAGTCCAACCACCACCAACGCCTGTTTGACCTGGAGGACCATCCACAAAAATTGAGAGTATTAATAAAGTCAATGAGGCTGGTAATAGCCAAAATGATATATTATTCATTCTTGGAAAAGCCATATCGGGTGCGCCAATCATAATTGGAACAAACCAATTTCCAAATCCACCAATCATCGCTGGCATTACCATAAAGAAAATCATAATTAATCCATGACCAGTGACTAAAACGTTATATAAATGATAGTTACCACCCAAAATTCCGTCACCTGGATGCATTAATTCCATTCTCATTAAAACTGAAAACGCTGTTCCAATAATTCCTGCAAAAATTGCAAATATCAAATACATTGTTCCTATGTCTTTATGATTTGTTGAGTATGCCCAACGTTTCCAACCTGTTGGTGAATGATGATTATCGTTAGAAGCTGTTTGTGTGTACATAATTTATTTTCTTGCTACTTTTTTATAAATATTTTCTTCTCTAATTTCTTTGGCAAATTTTTCTTTAGCATCTAATAACCATTTTTGGTATTCTTCATCAGATACAACTTTTACCGAGATTGGCATAAATGCATGTTTTATTCCGCAAAGCTCGGAACATTGTCCATAATAAGTTCCTACTTTGTCAGCTTTAAACCAGGTTTCGTTTATTCTTCCAGGAACCGCATCTCTCTTAACACCGAAAGATGGTAATGCCCAAGCGTGCAGAACATCATTTGCAGTTATTAAAACTTTAATCACTTTATTAACTGGAACTACAACCTCATTATCTACTGATAGTAATCTAGGTTGATCTGTTTTTAAATCTTTCGTTTCAATCATATAAGATTCAAAAGTAATATTTTCATCTGGATATTCGTAACCCCAATACCATTGGTAACCAATGGCTTTAATCGTTAAGTCTGCTTTTGGAATTGTATCTTGTTTGTATAATATTTTAAAAGATGGAACTGCCATTACAATTAAAATTAAACAAGGTATTAACGTCCACAAAACTTCCACAGCAACATTATGTGTTCTTTTAGACGGGTTTGGGTTTGCAGAAGCTCTAAATCTAATACATGCATAAATTATCAGAAACAAAACAAATACACTGATTGCAATAATAATAGGTAATAATATATTATTATGAAAACCAACAATTTCTCTCATTGACTGAGAGGCTGCATCTTGAAAACTTAACTGCCAATCTTTTGGTTGGTTGGCAAATGATTTTGTGCTTATAAATAAAGTAATTAAAATTAAAAAAATTTTTTTCATTTTATAGTTTATATAAAGCTCTTTTATAAAAATTATATAATTGTTTTAGCGACAATTTATCAGTTAATTACGTAATTAATTATTGAAAGGGCTGATATTACGGCTGTTTCAGATCTGAGTATGTTTTCATTAATCTTTATTGGCTGAACTCCATCAAAAAAGAGGATTTGCTCTCTTTCTTTTTCTGAAAAATCACCTTCTGGACCAATAATTAAACAAATTGGGTTTTTCTTTAATTTTTTTAAATCTATTTTTTTATTATTTGAATTTAAATCAGCAAATATTAAATTCATCTTATTATTTAAAAAACTTTTTAAATTTTGAGTATTTTCAATTAATGGAATATCTATTCTGTTAGATTGTTCTGCTGCTTCTATAATTATTTTTTTTAATCTCTCTTTATTAATTTTTCTGACTACAGATCTATCAAAAATAATTGGTATAAATTTTGTTACACCTAATTCAGTGGCTTTTTGAATCATAAAATTAAAATAATTAGATTTAATTGGAGAAAAAGCTAACCACAATTCTTTTTCATTTTTTTTTGATCTCAATTGTTTTATAATTTTGAATTCAACTATATTTTTAGAAATATTTAAAATTTTAGCCTCCCACTCTCCGCTGGTATTAAACAAAGAAATATTATCTCCTACTTTCAGCCGCATTACTTTGGTTACATAATGGGATTGAGATTTATCAAGCTTGTCGCTTAAATTTAAATATAAATTTTCTAAAAAGTATAATCGAATATTGCTCATTTATGTTAAGTTATTTTATAAAAAATATTGAAAAATTAATAGAAATTATCTAATTCTATTTTCATCAAAATTTTTATTTAACTTTAAGTTTATAGTTTTAGAATTTTTATCATTCCAATTAGATAATGATATTAAAATTGGTATTAAAGAATTTCCAAAGGATGTTAAAGAGTATTCAACTTTAGGAGGCATTATTTGTATTACCTTTCTGTTTATTAATCCATCGCTCGTTAACTGTTTTAACTGCTTAGAAAGCATTTGCTGAGTAACAGGTGAAAGAACTTTTTTTAAAACTCCAAAACGAACTTTTTTTTTATTAAATAAAGTAAATAATATTCTTATTTTCCATTTGCCCCCAAAAAAATAAGTTCCACTCTCAGCTGGACATTTTGCAACTTTGTTCATGTAATTTTTATAAAGTAAGCTATGATTATTTCAAGGTATGATTTTATATACCAGTATGTTTTTATTGCCATCTTGTAATTAAAGTCATTAGTCACTATGTATTAAAACTAATTAACTGAGGAAATAAAATGATTAAAGGAGAAAAGGCAGGTGACAATCCAATTGCAGTAGAAGTTGAACAAGGCAAATCTTACTTTTGGTGTAGCTGTGGAAAAAGTTCTAAACAACCATTTTGTGATGGATCTCATAAAGGATCTGAATTTAACCCAGTAGCTTACAAAGCGGAGAAAACCAAAAAAATGTTTTTTTGCACTTGTAAACAAACAAATAATCAACCATTTTGTGATGGTTCACACAATAAATAAATTGTGAAAAATATTGTTTAGCTGAAGGTTTTTTATTTTTATTTGTAAATGGAGCAAAAAACTTTGGTCTAGATAAAAAATATGGGAATTAAATGTCAAATATAGAAGTAAGTAAAATTATTGACCCAATTCCTGCTTCTGATGGAGCGGGTGTAAAATTAAAAAGAAGTATTGGTGTTGAACCAAATTATTTCGATCCTTTTTTAATGTTGGATGAATTTGGTTCTGAAAATAGCGAAGATTATATTGCTGGTTTTCCTGCACATCCTCATAGAGGCATTGAAACAGTAACATATATGCTGGCTGGAGAGTTTGAGCATAAAGATAGTACAGGTGGTGAAGGTAGAATGACTTCGGGAGATGTTCAGTGGATGAAAACCGGAAGTGGAATTATTCATTCTGAAATGCCCGCAATGAAAGAAGGTAAACTTCATGGTTTTCAATTGTGGATTAATATGCCTGCTAAATTAAAGATGAGCAAACCTGAATATATTTATATTGATGCAGATAAAATGTCTGTTCACAAAGATACAGACAAACAAATTAAAGTGATAGCTGGAAAATTTAAAAATGCAGAAGGTCCTGTTAAAAGACATAATGTTGAACCAATTTATTTTGATGTAGAATTAAATAAAAATAAAAAATTTGATTTCGAACTACCAGAAACTCATAATTCTTTTATATATCTAATTAAAGGTGAAATAAAAATTGGCGATCAAGATCATGATCGAATAATTGATAGTACTTTAATATTATTAACTCGTGGTAAAGAATTAAAAGTAAAAGCTTTTAGTAATGCCAAATTTTTAGTTATATCTGGAAAACCAATTAATGAGCAGATTGCAAGAGGTGGACCTTTCGTAATGAACACTAAGGCTGAAATTTTACAAGCTGTTCAAGATTATCACAATGGTTCATTTGTAAAATAAATTATGAAAGCTGTTGAAATAAGTAAAACAGGTGGCCCAAAAGTTTTAAAAATCAAAGATATTGTTTTAAGTAAACCTGAAGCTAATGAAGTCACTATTGAACACAAAGCAATTGGTCTTAATTATATTGACACCTACCACAGGTCTGGTCTTTATCCCCTTAAGCTTCCAAGTAGATTAGGTTTAGAGGGTGCTGGGATAATTACAAAAGTAGGAAAAAATATTAAAACTTTTAAAACTGGCGATAAAATTGCATATGCTAGTATTCCATTAGGTTCTTATTCCTCTCACAGAAATTTTCCTGCTAAAAATCTTGTAAAAATTCCAGAAAATATTGATCTTAGGATTGCTGCAACTTTAATGACAAAAGGATTGACCGTTTTTTATCTTCTACACAAAACCTACCCAGTTAAACGAGGAGAAATAATATTATTTCATGCTGCAGCAGGAGGTGTTGGACAAATTTTTGGTCAGTGGGCAAAAAGTTTAGGGTGTACAGTTATAGGTACAGTTGGATCAGATGAAAAAATTAATAAAGCTAAAGAAAATGGCTACGATTATATTATTAATTATAATAAAGAAGATTTTGCAAAAAAAGTGATGAAAATTACAAACAATAAAGGAGTTTCAGTGGTTTACGACGGTGTTGGCAAAGATACATTAAATAAATCTCTAGAGTGTCTTTCTGTAAGAGGAATGATGGTGTCATTTGGTAATGCGTCGGGACCTTTACCAGATATTAACGTTCTTAAAATGTTAGGACCAAAAAATCTTTACCTTGTTAGACCTTCTCTTCAGAATTCTATTTCTGGTAGAGGTGAATTGGATGAAGCCTCAAAGATAATGTTTAAAAAAGTTAGTTCAGGTAAAGTAAAAATTAAAATATTTAAGGAATATAAATTAGATCAAGTAGTTAAAGCACATCAAGATTTAGAGGCAAGAAAAATCTTAGGTCCTGCCATTATAATTCCTTAATTAACTTCTATATCCATATCTGACATATGGAGCTTAAGTGCGTTTGTTGAGATTTGAATTTCTCTTATAAAAAAAACAATAGAAATAATCATCGATAAACAACATGATCCAAAAATCACTCTTGCAATAAATATCTCATCTAAATAAAGAGCAAACACTGTTAACATATTAAATAAAAATCCAAAAGCTGCGAATAAAATAGTCCATTTTAAAATTGATATTCTTCCACTCAAATTCATAAACTGTTTTTTCCATTCATTTGGAATATGTTTTTCATAAACAAGTTCACGATGAAGTTGCCTAATAAGAATGCTCAGTGAGTGAAATCTATGACTATAGACACTAATTAACAAAGGAATTGCAGGGAACATTAACGCTGTTACAGTATAATTTATATCCATTCGAATCAGTTTGATTATGAAACTAGCCTTTGTTATTTACAAGTAAATTATCATGAACCAAATAAAGTATTTCATTGAACTAATAAGATTAAAAAAACCAGTTGGTTTTATGCTTTTATTTTGGCCTTGTGCATGGGGGTTAACTCTAGCTTATGATTTTTCGAATAATTTGGATATTTATTATTTTTACTTATTTCTTTTTTTCTTAGGGTCTGTCTTTATGAGATCTGCAGGATGTATTGTAAATGATATTTTAGATAGAGAATTTGATAAAAAAGTTTTTCGCACTAAAGATCGTCCGTTAGCCTCAGAAAAAATTTCGGTTAAACTTGCAACTTTTTATATTTTCACATTATGTTTTTTAGCGCTAATTGTATTGATAAACTTTAATTCATTTACAATTATTCTGGCAATTTGTTCAATGCCTCTGGCCTTTACCTACCCTTTAATGAAAAGATTTACTTATTGGCCTCAACTTTTTTTAGGAATTACCTTCAATTATGGTTTAATTCTTGGATGGACAGCCATAAAAAATCAAATAGATATAATTCCAATTATTTTTTATATGGGAGCCATATTTTGGACATTGGGGTACGATACAATTTATGGATACCAGGATATTAAAGATGATGAAATCATAGGATTAAAGTCAACCTCAATAAAATTTAAAGGTAAAGAAAAAAAATTTTTGTATTTGTGTTACTCAATTCTAATAATTTTATTTTTAATTGGAGGTATTTATATGGAATTTAATTATTTATATTTTATTTTAGCAATAATACCATCTGGTCATTTATTTTTTTTCCAAATGAAAATATTTAGAGCAAATAATTCATTAAGTTGTTTAAGAGCATTTAAAAGTAACAATTTATTTGGATTAATTGTATTTTTAAATTTTTTAATTTCAAAAAACTTTTAATGGAAAAAAAAACAATTTATAAAAGATTATATAAAGATTATTCAAAAAAATATTTAAATAAAATAATTCTTTCTGGATTATTATCAATTTTGGTAGCAGGTAGTACCTCTGCAATTGCATGGCTTTTAGATCCTGCAATTAAAAAACTTTTTATTGATAAAGATCAGTCGTTATTATTTTTTATTCCTTTAATGATTATTCTAGCTTTTACGATAAAAGGACTGTCCCTATACTTTGCAAAAAAAACTTTGATTGACGTTGGTGAAGAAGTTAAAAAAAAACTACAATATGATATGGTTAAGTCTTTAATTGGAACTGATACCCAAATTATAGATAAAAAACACTCTGGTAAATTTGTTTCTAATATTACCTATGATGTAACTCATATTACTAATTTGTTGACTCACGCAATTTTAAGTTTGTTTAAAGATTCTCTAACTTTATTTGGACTTTTGGCAGTTATGTTTTTTCAAAATTGGGAACTAACATTAATTTCAATAATTATGATACCACTAGCCGCAACATCTGCAAAAATATTGGGAAAAAGAATTGGCAAAGTTACAACTGAAGCTCAAGAAAAATCTGGATTTCTTACTACCTATCTTGTTGAACTATTTAAAAACCATAAATTAATGAAGATATTTCAAAAGGAAAATTACGAAAAAGATAAAGCAGACAAACATTTAGATCAACTAAAAGAAAAAAATAAAAAAATACAAACTGTTTATGTCAGAATGTCTCCAATAATGGAAATTTTGACTGGAATAATGATTGCAATTCTAATTTTTTATTCAGGTAAACTTATGAGCTTAGGCAAACTAGGTATTAATAATTTTTTTTCTTTTTTAGCAGCCATGATGTTGGCTTATCAACCAGTAAGAGCATTATCGACTCTAAGCATGACTCTTAATCAAGGCCTTTCTGCTGCCTCAAGAATTATACCCATTATTGACCAAAAAAATTATATTTACGATTTAGATTCTGCTGAAAATTTAAAAATTAATAATGGAAATATTGAGTTTAAAAATGTTACCTTTGCTTATGAAAGTGAAGAAGGAAAAATTTTAAAATCTATTAATCTAAAATTTAAAGGTGGAGAAATGACAGCGTTAGCCGGTCATAGTGGCGCTGGAAAAACAACTATTTTGAATTTAATACCAAGATTTTATGATATTCAATCTGGTGATATAACTATTGATAACCAATCAATTTATAAAACTACGATTAAATCACTACGTCAAAACATTTCTCTAGTTAGCCAAGAAACAACTCTTTTTGATGATACTATTAAAAATAATATTAAATATGCAAACGAGAATGCCTCTGATGAAGAAATCTTTGAGTCAGCAAAAAAATCATATTGCGATGAATTTATAAAAAATTTTCCTAACAAATATGAAACTCTAATAGGAGAAAATGGAGTAAGACTTTCAGGAGGAGAGAAACAAAGACTATCAATAGCCCGAGCAATGTTAAAAAAAAGTTCAATTATTTTGTTAGATGAAGCAACATCTTCTCTTGACTCTGAAACAGAATCGAAAATACAAAATGCTCTAGAAATTTTAACAAAAAATAAAACTACTATTGTTATTGCACACAGAATTTCAACTATATTAAATTCTAATAATATTTATGTAATAGACTCTGGAGAAATACTTGATTATGGAAAACATGAAGATTTATTAGTCAAGTGCAAGCTATACAAAAACTTCTATGAAAAACAAATACAGAAATAAAAATGTTTTTTATTTATCAATTATTTACAATAATTATAATTTTAATCTCTCCATTTTTTATAGTTTATAGAATTTTAAAAAACAAAGATGATAAAATTAGATTTTTGGAAAAATTTAGTATTTACTCTAAACAAAGAGGAGCAGGTAAATTAATATGGTTTCATGGAGCTAGTGTTGGTGAAATATTAAGTATAATTCCAATTATCTATAAGTATGAAAATAATAACAAAATTCAGAAAATTTTAATAACATCGAGCACATTAAGCTCATCAGAAATTTTAAAAAAATTTACATTTAAGAAAACAATCCATCAATTTTATCCTATCGATAATTTTTATTTAACTAATAAGTTTTTAAATTTTTGGAGACCAAATTTAGCAATTTTTGTTGAGTCTGAAATTTGGCCAAGTATGTTCAATTCTTTGGAAAGAAAAAAAATTCCATTAATTTTATTAAATGCAAGAATAACAAAAAAAACATTTGATAAATGGATAAAGTTTAAAAAATTTTCTCAAAATATTTTTAATAAAATTACTATTGCTTATCCACAAAATACAGAAACCAAATTTTTTTTAAAAAAACTAAATGTAAAAAAAATAGATTTTATTGGAAATTTAAAATTTATAGAAAATAAATATTATAAATCAGATTATATTAGCAAAAGATTAAATAATGAATTTAAAAAATACAATATTTGGATTGCTGCTAGTACACACCGTACAGAAGAAGATTTTTGTTTAAAGTCACATGTTGAAATGAAAAAAAAAACTAATAAGTTGATTACAATAATTATTCCAAGACATGTTTACAGGGTAAGTGAAATAATTTCACAAATCAAAAATCTCAATCTTAAATTTATGCTTCATAGTTCAAAAATAAAAAATCTAAAAAATATTGATATATATATTGTCGATACATTTGGTGAATCAAATAAATTTTATAAAATTGCAAGCTCAGTTTTCTTAGGAGGGTCATTAATATCTAGAGGCGGTCAAAACCCCCTAGAACCAGCTAGATATGGGGCCAAAATCCTACATGGTCCAAATATAGATAATTTTAAAGATGTTTATAAATTACTTGATTCACTAAACATTTCTAAAAAAATAAATAGTAGCAGAGAATTAATTTCCTCAATTGATTTCAAAAAAGACAAAACTAAAGGTATGAAGATAAAAAAATTGGGAGTAATAATTTTTAAAAAAACTATAAAAGAAATTGATAAATTTATAAATAATGAAATTAAAAAAACCTAAGTTTTGGGATTATAAGAAACCAAATTTTTTTGCATACATTTTAAAGCCAGTATCATTTATAATAGAAATAATTAATTCATTTAAAAAAAAGCCGCTATTTAAAAACAAAGAAATAAAAACCATTTGTGTTGGAAATATTTATATTGGTGGTACAGGAAAAACTTCATTAAGTATTCTAATTAATGAAATTCTAATTAAAAAAGGAATTAAATCTTGTTTTATTAAAAAATTTTACTCTGATCAAATAGACGAACAAAGACTTTTGGAAAATAAAGGAAAACTTTTTTCCTCTTACAAAAGAAAAGAGGCTCTAGATCAGGCAATTAAAGAAGGATATGAAGTTGCAATTTTTGATGATGGTCTGCAAGATGACTCTATATTATTTGATTTAAGTTTTGTGTGTTTTAATAATTTAAATTGGATTGGTAACGGACTATCAATTCCTGCTGGTCCTCTTAGAGAAAATTTAAACAAACTTAAAGAATATCAGCATGTTGTCTTAAATGGAAACGTTGAAAATATTGAGTATATAGAAAAAAAAATTTTAAATATTAATCCGAAGATAAATATTCATATAGGTGAATATATTCCATTAAATTTAAATGAATTTAATAAACAAGATAATTATTTAGTTTTTTCTGGAATTGGTAATCATCAAACATTTGTATCAATGATTAAAAAATATGGATTTAAAATAATTGAAGATATCGAATATCCAGATCACTATAATTACACAACTGAAGATATAGAAAATATTCTTGTACGATCTAAAAATCTTCAAAGCAAAATAATTACTACTGAAAAAGATTATTTAAGGTTAGGTCAAAAAAAGACATTTAAAATAAAATTTATTCAATCATATTTAAAAATATCAGATGAGGCAAAATTAATTAATACAATTACTCAATGAAACTAATTAAATACTTTATTCAATTTGTATTTATAATAATTCTATTTTTTTTATTTAAAATTTTAAGATTTAAATTATCTTCATTTTTAGGTGGAAAAATTTTTGAAATAATTGGTCCAATTTTTAGGTCTGAAAAACTAATACACGCAAACATTAAAAGAGCTTTGCCAAAAATAAACCCAGAACAGTTAAACTATATAACGCAAAAAATGTGGAACAATTACGGAAGAATTTTTGCTGAATATATGTTCGTTGAAAATTTCCGTAACAACAAACTAAATTCAAATATTGTGGTTAATGGGCAGGAAATTCTTGATGAAATTAAAAAGCAAAATAAATCTGTCGTATTCGTTTCAGGTCACTTTAGTAATTTTGAACTTATGGTCATGCACATTGAAAAATCAGGTATTAAATTATGTGGTATTTATAGACCCTTAAATAATTTTTTTTTGAATGGCTTGATGGAAAAAATTAGAAAAAAATATATTTGTAAAAATCCAATCAAAAAGGGAATTTGGCGCTTAAAAGAAATAATTAATTTACAAAAAAAAAATTATTCTACTATAGTAATGATTGATCAACGACTTTCAGAGGGAGTAAAATCTAAATTTTTTAATCAGGATGCTCTAACGACTACTATTCCAGCACAAATGGTAAAAAAATTTAAATTAGAAGTTGTGCCAATATTTATTGAAAGATTTGATAATATCAATTTTAAAATAACAATTCATAAACCAATAAAATTTTTAAATGAATTTTCTGTAAAAGAAATAACAGATGAATTAAATATAATATTAGAAAAAATGATACTACAAAAACCTGAGCAGTGGATATGGTCTCATAATAGATGGAAATAGATTTTTAGCTTTTATCTGATGCTTCTTTTTTTTTGAAAGCTTCCTTATATGAAAAATAAGGTTCTTGTAAGTCAACATTCCAATAATTCAAATTTTCGAGATCAATTATTTTTCCAGAAACAGCGCAAATAACATGATCTCCCATTTCAATTATTTCAAAGCTGTTTGGTAAATATTTTATTTTTGCTAATTTTTTATTCATTTTTAGTTTATACATCATTATATGAAAGTTGGACTAATAGGAAGTGGTGGTAGAGAACATTCAATTTGTCAGATCTTAAAAAAATCTGATAAAATTACTAAAATTTATTGTTTTCCAGGAAATGCCGGAACAGCCAATATAGGCAAAAACATAAAAATAAATTTAGATAATTTTGAAGATTTAAAAGACTTTATTATTAAAGAAAAAATTGAATTGGTGGTTATTGGTCCAGAAAAACCATTAGTAGACGGTTTGGTAGATTATCTAGAAAAATTCAATATTAAAGTATTTGGCCCTAATAAATTAGCCTCCCAACTTGAGGGTTCTAAAATATTTACTAAAAAAATTTGCAAAAAATTTAATATACCGACTGCAAAATTTGAAGTTTTTAAAAAAAAATCTAGTACAAAAAAATTTTTAAAGGCATCAAATTATCCAATAGTAATTAAAGCGGACAACTTGGCTTCAGGAAAAGGGGTATATATTTGTTATAACAAAAAAGACTCTCTAGTTGCGGTAGATGAAATTTTTAATGGTAAATTTGGTAAAGCTAAAAATATATTAATTGAGGAATTTCTTGATGGAGAAGAAATGAGTTATTTTATAATTACTGATGGCAAATCAATTAAAAATTTTGGAACAGCTCAAGATCACAAAAGGGTTTTGGATGGTGATAAAGGAAAAAATACAGGAGGCATGGGAGCATATTCTCCCTCTAGACTTATAAACAAAGAATTGGAAAAAAAAATTCTTGATAAAATAATAAACCCTACACTTAAAGGTCTCTCGAAACTTGGAATTAATTACAAAGGTTTTTTATATGCTGGATTAATGATTGTAAAGAATGAGCCACATTTAATTGAATATAATATAAGAATGGGAGACCCAGAATGCCAAACTATAATTCCTAAATTAAAAACTGATCTAGTCGATATATTATTAGCGTGTTGTGATCAAAAACTTCATAAAATTAATATTGAATGGAGCAACAAAAAAAGTTTATGTGTAGTTCTTTGCTCAAAAGGTTATCCAGACATATTCCAAAAAAATATTCAAATCAAAAATATCAAAAAAATTAAACTTAAAATTAATGAGTATTTATTTCATGCCGGAACAACAAAAGTTGGTAGTAAAATTTATGCTACAGGGGGAAGAGTTTTAAATTTTGTTACACTTGCAGAGAATTTTTTAAAAGCAAAAAAAAATATTTACAAAAATTTGATTAAATTAAATTGGTCACATGGATTTTATAGAAAAGACATTGGATATAAAGTTATAAATCAATGAGAATTATATCTGGTAGTTTTCGGGGGAAAAAAATTTTTCCACCTAAAGATCTTAAAACCAGACCACTAAAAGATTTAACCAAAGAGTCTATTTTTAATATAATTTGTCATTCAAATAAATTTAGGGTAAATTTAAAAAATTCATACATTTTAGATTTATTTTCAGGTGTTGGCTCCTTTGGAATTGAATGTTTATCGAGAGGTGTTTCAAAGGTGACTTTTGTGGAAAATTACAGTCCAGTATTAGAAGTTTTAAAAAAAAATTTAAATAATTTAAAATCGATAAAAAATTATGAAATTTTTCAAAAAGATTTAAGTAATGAAATTGATTTTTTAGATTTAAAAAATAAATTTAATATTATATTTTTAGATCCTCCATATAAAAATAAAAATATCGAAAAAATATTGTTAAATATATATGAAAAAAAAATCCTATCTCCTAAAGGAATTATTATAATTCACAGACACAAAAAAGAAGAAGATGATTTGCCTAAATTTTATAAAATAGTTGAAAAAAAAACTTACGGACTCTCAAAAATAATATTTTTATCTTAATTTTAGATTAACAATCGTCTTGTCTCAGTTTTAATAAGCTCAACAGCTGGCTGATCATAAGGATTTAAATTTAAAGCTTTGGCAATTAAAATGGTTTCTAAAATGAAATAACAAAATAACTCTCCTAGAGTATTTTCGTTTCTTTTTTTAATCATAATACTTCTAAAGGGAATTTTTTTTTTTTTAAAAACATTTTCAGTTGCATTTTTTTGTGCAAGCATAATTTGATTTATATTTTTATTTTTTAAAAAATTTAGAGATGAAAAAATTTGATTATTATTTACTCTTAATGAATTGTTATTATTTACGTAAAAAATTGTAAAAAAATTATTTTGAAAACCGTCCAAATATAACTGCATAACACTGTGATTATCTCTGGGCATATTAGAAATAATAGGAAGCAACCCTTGTTTTTTCTTACCCAAACTTTCAGCTACTAATTGTTGATACCAATTAAATAAACCGGCTGATTTTTCATCGTAATTAATTATTATTGAATTATATTTTTTTTTTTTATGAAAATAGAGTAGTGAACTTACATTTGATATCAAAGAATTTAAAAAACTTTTGTTTTTAATTAAATTATTAAATTGTTTAAATTTATTTATATTTAAACCCATCAACTCTGCGGGCAACATTCCTACTTCAGATAAAACTGAATATCTTCCTCCTATAAAGTTATTTTGATGAATTATTTCTGCTTTAAGATTATCCGCAATAAGATGCAAATAGTTTTTATTATTTTCGGTTATTACAATATTTTGATCATTCTTTTTTATAAAAATATTTGCATTAACAATAGTTTCAATAGTATTGCCTGATTTTGAGACAATTATGTTTACAAATTTATTTTCTTTATCTTTTTTTTTTTTATTTTGCAAGTTATTAAAAAAAATAAAATTTTTTTTTATCTTAGGTTTTAAAAAATCATAAATTGCTTGCGTGCCTAAAACTGATCCGCCCATTCCAATAATTCTATAATTTAAAAAATTTTTATATTTTTTAATTTTTTTAATATTAAAGTTATTTTTATATTTATTAGTTAATGATTGTATTATTGGATTTTTTTCTTTTAGTAATAACCTCAATTTTCTTTTTAAATTTGGGTAATTTTTTTTTAACTTAAAATTAGTAAAATTAATTCCAGAAGTTAACATTAATTATTTTTGATTTTATCAAGAATAAGACTTTCAAAATTTTTATTATTATTGTTTGATTTATTTTGACTAAAAATGTCTTTTTTGTTTTTTGTAATTATATTTTTAAATTCGTTTTCCTTTATACTTTGATTTTCGTTTAAATTTTCTAACCCTGGCATTGGTAATTCATCATAATTTGGTGGCATTACAAGTGGAGATTTTTTTTCAACTAAAAATTCATCACTGTCATTTTTATTTTTTAATGAAAATCCGTCATTAATAATTCCACATGATGATAGAAATATTAAAAATATGTTTAAACAAATAATTTTTTTAATTTTATCCACGTTCCTTACTATTATCAATTAATTCAAAAAAAATCATGAAAATTACTCCAAGACTAATAAATATGTCAGCTACATTAAAAATAAACCAATGAAAATTACCAATATGAAAGTCAAAAAAATCTGGTACTGCCCTGAAATAAATTCTGTCAATTAAATTTCCTATTGCACCACCAAAAATCATACATAGTGAATATTTTTTAATGCCCTTGGTTTTTAAAATCATTACTAAAATGATCAAAATTACAATTAAAATTATTGATGTTAATATATTATAAAAATAATTTTGATTAAACGATAGTAGCCCAAAAGCAATTCCTTCATTCCAAATTAAATTTATATTTAAAAATTCTGAAGAATATAAATCCTCGCCTTGATTTTCTTTATTCCAATCAATTACAAAAATTTTAGAAACTCTATCTAAAAGTATAATTGAAATTATAATCGTTAAATTTATATAGAATTTTTTTGTTAGATATTTAAAGAACATTCTGAATCTCTAACACATTTTTCACTTCTTACTTTCCAGCAAACAGAACATTTGGATCCCTTGGCTTTATAAGTGATTACGCTTGTATCCATATTGTCGCTATAATTAATTTCAGCTTTAGATGTAATACATAATTCTGAAAAATCTATATCTTTAGTTATATCTATAAAACTTTTATTTAAATTAATTTTTAACTCTGCTTCTAAACTTGATCCTATTTCTTTATTTGCTCTTTTTTCTTCTATACTAATATTACCAATATTTCTAATTTTTATTAATTCTAACCATTTTTTATTTAAATATTTATTCTCAAATTTTTCTGGAAAATCTAAAAAGTTTTCTAAATGAATGCTTTTGCTTTCTTTGCGAATAAGTTTATTAATTTCTTCAGTTGTAAATGAAAGAATTGGCGCAAACCATTTTAAAAGTGCCTCTAAGATAATATTTAAAGCCACAATTGTAGAACGTCTTTTTTTTGAGTCTTTTGAATCACAATATAAAGTGTCTTTTCTTATATCAAAATAAAATGCTGACAAATCTACAGTACAAAAATTTAATAATTCTTTATAAAGATTATGAAAATCATATATTTTAAAATATTTTTTAAAATTTAAATTTAATATATAAATCTTATGTAGCATAAATTGCTCAAGCTCTGGTAAAGTTTTTAAATTAATTTTTTCTAAGTCTATTTGTTCAAAGTTGTCATTAAGGTTTCCAAGCAAGTATCTGAAGGTATTTCTAATTTTACGATAAGAATCTGCATGTTGATCTAATATTGAATAATCTATTCTTAAATCCTCAGCATAATTAGAGGATGCTACCCAAATTCTTAGTATATCTGCTCCATATTTTTTTAATATATCTTCAGGAGCGATTACATTTCCTAAAGATTTTGACATCTTTAATCCTTTTCCATCAACTACAAATCCATGAGATAAAATAGTTTCAAAAGGAGCTCTATCTCTTGTTCCACATGACTCAAGAAGTGAAGAGTGAAACCAACCTCTATGTTGATCGGATCCCTCTAAATACATTGATGCTGGCCATTTTAAATCTGATCTTTTCTCTAAAACAAACGAGTGAGTTGAGCCACTATCAAACCATACCTCAACAATATCGCTTATTTTTTCGTATTCTTCTGCTCTATATTTTTCACCTAAAAATTTTTGTGGATTATCTGAGAACCAACAGTCTGAACCTTCTTTTTCATATATTTTGGCAATATTTTCATTTACTTCCCCATCAACTAAAATCTCATTTGTTTTTTTCTTTATAAAAATTGGTAATGGTACACCCCAAACCCTTTGCCTTGAAACACACCAGTCTGGTCTGGTTTGAATCATTGCTTTTAATCTTTCTTTTCCTTTACTTGGGAAAAAAGTAGTTTCATCTATTGCTTTTAAAGCTTTATCTCTTAATTTATGGCTATCCATTGATATAAACCATTGTGGCGTTGCTCTGTGAACCAAAGGTGCTTTTGATCTCCATGAATGCGGATAGGAATGAACTAAGTCTCCACTAGCTAAAAGTTTTTTTTGTTCTTTGAGTTTTTCAATAATAATTGGATTAGACTTAAAAATATGTTGACCTTCAAATAACTTAACATGTTTAGTATATTTACCATCCCCATCTACAGTTTCTATTGCTTTAATTCCATTATTTATGCATAAATTAAAATCATCTGGTCCATGACTTGGTGCACAATGAACTATTCCCGTACCCTGCTCTATAGTTACAAATCTAGCTTCGAGCATAGGAATATCATTTGTATAACCAAGATTAAAAAAGGGATGTTGGCAGATTGTACCTTTAAATTCTTTTCCTTTAAATTTTTTAATATTTTCAAAATTTTTAATTTTACATTCTTTAATAACAGAATCCAATAATGCTTCGGCAACTACAATTTTTTTATCTTTAAAATCACTTTCATCTTTTATTTTTATTAATAAATAATGCAAGTTTTCATTATAGGCTAAAGCTTTGTTTGCTGGGATAGTCCAAGGGGTAGTTGTCCAAATTATAATCTCAGTATTAATAAGTTCTTTGAAATTTGAATTTTTAACTAAAAAAGAAGCATAAATAGTATCTGATTTGTGATCTAGATATTCAACTTCAGCATCTGCAAGAGCTGTTTTTTCAACTGTAGACCACAAAACAGGTTTGAAACCTCTGTATAAACTTCCCTCTTTAAGAAATTTTCCTAGCTCTCTTACAATCTGTGCTTCAGCATCAAAACTCATTGTTGAATAATAATTTTCCCAATCTCCAATAACTCCTAATCTTTTAAATTGTGTTTTATGCACTTCGATCCATTTTTGCGCAAAAGATCTGCACTCTCTTCTAAATTCAACTATTGGTATTTCATTTTTATTTTTTTTATTTTTTTTATACTCTTCTTCAATTTTCCACTCGATTGGCAATCCATGGCAGTCCCAACCAGGAACATATACGGAGTCTTTTCCGTCCATTTGGTGAAATTTTACTATAATATCTTTTAAAATTTTATTAAGAGCTGTTCCCATATGAATATTACCATTAGCGTATGGAGGTCCATCATGAAGAACAAATTTTTCCTTACCTTTGCGCGACTTTCTTAGTTCTTCATAAAGTTTTATTTGTTTCCAGTATTCTAAAATTTCAGGCTCTTTCGTTGGCAAATTTGCCTTCATGGAAAAAGCAGTTTTGGGAAGATTTATCTGCGAATTATTCATTTTATTTTTCTAGCAATATTTAAATCAATTTTAATTTGCTTTTTTAATTGATTTACATTTTTAAATTTTTTTTCTTTTCTAATAAATTTCAAGAATTCTACTGATAAATACTTATTGTATAGATTTCCAGAAAAATTAAATAAATGAACTTCTAATAAGATTTTTTTTTGATTAAAAGTTGGTCTATATCCAAGATTTGCTATTCCATTAAGATAAGTTGGGTTGTTCTTTCTTAATACTCTTACCGCATATACTCCTGGGCTAGCTATAACATAATCTTTAATATCAATATTACACGTTGGAAAACCTATTTTTTTTCCAATCTGTCTTCCTTTTTTAACAATTCCTTCAATTGTCCATTTTCTATTTAAAAGTTTATTAGCCAATTCCAGTTTACCATTAATTAAAAAATTTCTAATTAATGTCGACGAAACTATTTTTTTACTATTGATCAGAGGCTGAGTTTTAATTATTTTGTAATCAAAATTTTTTTCATTTTCGGTTAATAAATTTACATCTCCCTCTCTATTATTTCCAAATCTAAAATTATTACTTACAAAAACAAATTTAGCGTTTAATTTTTTAAATAAAATATTTTTTATAAAATTTATAGATTTTATTTTTGCGAAAAGTTTATTAAATTTTTTAATAATAATGAAATCAACACTCATGTTTTTTAATAAATTTATTTTTTGATTTAAATTAGATATTTTGAAATTTTTTAATGAATTGTTAAAAAACATTTTTGGCATTGGATTAAAAGTAATAACACCAATATTTAGTTTTTGTTTTTTTTTATATTGTTTAGCTAACTTAAAAAGCTTTTGATGCCCCAGATGCACGCCATCAAAATTACCAATCAGAATAATTGATTCTTTATGATTGTTTTTAATATTAAAATTTTTATATAGTTTAATTGACTTTACCATTTCAAATCTGATTGAATATAATTTACAAACGTTTCATATTTTTTTAAAGTTTGTTTTATCCCATAATTGTTAATTTCTTTTTTATGTATACCATTAGAGATAATTAAAGAATCGTAGTTTAATAGATTAGCCCCTTTGATGTCGGTGTTTAAGTTGTCTCCAATTGATAAAATTTTTTTATTTTTATTATCTGCTGATTGATTATAAACTTCTGCAAATGGTTTACCAAAATAAATTACTTCTCCGCCTATTTTTTCAAATATCATAGCTATTGAGCCCGCACATAATTCTCTTACTTTTCCTCGATCAACTATTAAATCAGGATTAGTGCAAATCATTTTTTTTTTAATATGGTTTTTAAGAAAACTTTTATAGTATTTTAAATCTTTGTCATGATCACTGAACAATCCTGTGCATAATAAATATTTACTATCATTTATATTTTCACATTTATTTTTTTTGAAATCATAAAATAAATCAAAATCTCTTGAAGGACCTATGTGAAAAAAACTTTCAGAAATAATTTTTTTTTTTAAATAATTTAATGTAGCTTCTCCAGAGGTAAATACATGCCCTCTAAGTGTTTTTTTCATTCCCATTTTTTTTAGAAAATTTCTAACTGTATTATTAGGTCTCGGGGCGTTAGTTAAAAGCACAAATTCTTTACTCAAATTCAATAATTCATTAAGTGTTTTAATTGCATTTTTATGAAGATTTATTCCATTATGAATTACACCCCATAAATCAATATAAAAAAGGTTGTAATTAGAAGCAATTGATCGAAGCCCGTCTTTATCTAAATTCTTAATCATAATTTTAGATATAACCCATAAAATCCATAATTTCCTGTCATTTTAAGAAAGTTTTTTAAAACCATCTTGAAATAATAAGTCTAATCCCCATATAAAGTGCATATTTATCAAGGAGAATTTTATGAAATTTAAACCGTTACACGATAGAGTTTTAATAGAAGTTTTAGACAGTAGTGAAAAAACTGCTGGAGGAATAATCATACCTGACACTGCTCAAGAAAAACCTCAAGAAGGCAAAGTTGTTGCTGTTGGTGGTGGTGCAAAAACTGAAGATGGAAAAATAATTCCAATGGATGTTAAAGTGGGCGACAAAGTTTTGTTTGGCAAGTGGTCAGGGACTGAAGTCAAAATTGATGGCAAAGAATACAGCATAATGAAAGAGGCGGACATTATGGGTATTACAAGCAAATAGTAAAATTAAAAAGGAGAAAATAAAATGGCAAAAATAATTAAATTTGATGCTGACGCAAGAGCAGCAATATTAAGAGGTGTTAACATTTTAGCTGACACTGTTAAAGTTACTTTAGGACCTAAAGGTAGAAATGTCGTAATTGATAAATCTTATGGTGCACCAAGAATAACTAAAGACGGAGTAACTGTAGCTAAAGAAATAGACCTTGAAGATAAATTTGAAAACATGGGCGCTCAGATGGTTAAAGAAGTTGCTAGCAAAACAAATGAAGAAGCTGGTGACGGTACAACTACTGCAACTATTTTAGCTCAAGCTATAGTTAGAGAAGGAATAAAATATGTTACTGCAGGCATGAATCCGATGGATATAAAAAGAGGAATTGATGCAGCAGTAGAACACGTTAAACAAAATTTAATTTCTTCTGCAAGAAAAGTTAAAGATAGCGATGAGATTGCACAAGTTGGAACTATCTCTTCCAATGGCGATAAAGAAATAGGCAATATGATTGCAAAAGCTATGCAAAAAGTTGGTAACGAAGGTGTAATCACAGTTGAAGAAGCTAAAGGAATTGAAACTGAATTAGACGTTGTCGAAGGTATGCAGTTTGATAGAGGTTATTTATCTCCATATTTTGTAACTAATGCTGAAAAAATGACTGTAGAACTAGATAATCCATATATCTTGTTGTATGAAAAAAAATTAACTAATTTACAACCAATGGTTCCTCTTTTAGAAGCTGTTGTACAATCCGGTAGACCATTAATGATTATCTCTGAAGATGTTGAGGGAGAAGCGTTAGCAACTCTAGTTGTAAACAAACTAAGAGGTGGACTAAAAGTGGCCGCTGTCAAAGCTCCAGGTTTTGGAGATAGAAGAAAAGCAATGCTTGAAGATATTGCTATTTTAACTGGTGGTCAGCTTATTGCTGAGGACTTAGGTGTCAAATTAGAAAACGTAAAACTTACTGATCTTGGATCTTGCAAAAGAGTAAAAATTGATAAAGATAACAGCACTATTGTAGATGGTAGTGGTAAAAAATCTGAAATCGAAGCTAGATGTTCTCAAATCAAACAGCAAGTAGAAGAAACAACTTCTGATTATGATAAAGAAAAACTTCAAGAAAGATTAGCAAAACTTGCTGGTGGTGTTGCCATAATTAAAGTTGGTGGTGCAACAGAAGTAGAAGTAAAAGAAAGAAAAGATAGAGTTGAAGATGCTCTAAATGCAACTAGAGCTGCTGTTGAAGAAGGAATAGTAGTTGGGGGTGGTTGTGCACTTTTATATGCTTCACTAAGTTTAGACTCACTTAAAGTTAAAGGAGATGATCAAAAAGCTGGTGTTGCTTTAGTCGCTAAGGCTTTGCAAGCTCCAATAAGACAAATAACTTTAAATGCAGGAGTTGATGGTTCTGTTGTAGTTGGAAAATTGCTTGAACAAAATAAAAAAAACCAAGGTTACGATGCTCAAAATGAAGAGTATGTCGATATGTTCGCAAAAGGTATCATCGATCCTGTTAAAGTTGTAAGAACAGCTTTACAAGACGCTGCTTCAATTGCTGGATTGCTTGTGACTACAGAAGCTATGATTGCCGATAAGCCAGAAGAAAAAGACGGTGGTGCTGGCGGTGGAATGCCTGGAGGTATGGGCGGCATGGGCGGCATGGGAATGTAACACTCCGTTACAAAGAACAAAATTCTAAAAACGCCAGAGAAATCAAACACTCTGGCGTTTTTTTTTGTTCTCAATTGTCAATGACAAAGTAATGACAGTGTAATGACAAATCCTACTACTTACATTTAAGTTCGACACTAAGTACTCTTTTTACTTTTAACTCAAAAATAGACTAGGTACCGTCAGTTTGCCAACTACAACAAACGGTGGTTTGAGATGCGATTATTGTTGGAATTATTGATTGCGTAGAGATTGTCGTAGAAATCAGTAATTTCATCGCTAGTTTATGAATCCATTGCAATTTTATTAATAGCAATTGCAATTGTGGTTATGAGATTAAGACACAGTAAATTTTTTGGTCCTAAATCTAAAGATTGATTAATAAACAAAGGTCTGCTGTCTAAACAAATA
>SHWS01000043.1 GCA_009693705.1 Pelagibacteraceae bacterium | reverse complement strand
AGATTCTAATAAATTTGATATAGGTATCAATGTTTACAAACATATTTTATACATATAATAATTATTTTTATTAACCAATTGATTAAATGTCGCCTAAAAACATAAAACAATTAAATAAAATTAGAACAAAATTAGATAAAGTCGATAGTAGGCTACTTTCACTTATTAAATATAGAACAAATTTAGTAAAAGATGTTTTAAAATTAAAAAAATTTAAAAAAGAGATTGTAGATAAAAAAAGAATAAGTTCTATTTTGAAAAGAATTAAACAAAAATCAATAAAACTTAAAATTGATACAAAGGTAACACACCGTATATGGAAAAATATGATTTGGTCTTATGTTGATTATGAAAAAAGAAAATTTAAAAAATAATTACTTGCTATGTGGCGGCAATTTCTTTTCAACAAAAAATTCATGTTTTCTTGTTGCGGGATTATATTTTTTAACCTTTAATTTAATTTTAGCTTTTTCACCACCGGCAGGCTTTTTAACATAATAGAAAAAAGGACTATCTGGTTTAGCTTCAGGAACTAATCTAATTTTAACGTGAGTTTTTTTAGCCATATTATTTTAAGTTTTTTAAAGTTTTAACTAAATTAGAAATTTTTGTAACTTTATTTCTAAAATTATCCACTTTTATAGAATTATTTGCTAATACGTCAAGAACTAATGGTTCTTTCTTATCTAAAAACTTCTTAACACCGTTTATAGTCATACCTTGATCTTTAAGGAGAAATTTAACCTTTTTAAGAATATCAATTGTCTCCTGATTATAATATCTTCTGTTAGCATTTAAAATTTGAGGTCTGATTTGTTTAAATTGTTTTTCCCAAAATCTAATAATGTGGGTTGGAAGTAAACCCTCTTTGTTTTTTGATAAATTTAATATTTTTGCAACTTCACCAATCGTTTTATATGATTTGTCTGATTTATTCATTATTTTTTAAGTTAACAAAATTTTTAAATTCTTTTGAGGGTTTAAATAACACCACAGATCTTTCTGAAATTATTTTAGTTTCTTTAGTTTTTGGATTTCGGCCTATTCTTGATTTTTTTTTTCTTATTGAAAAAGTGCCAAATTTAGCAATTTTTAATTTTTGTTCTGATTTAACATTTTTAATAATCAAAGATAAAAAATCTTCTATAAGATTTTCTGAAATAAGCTTAGAAAAGCCTAGTTGCATATAAACTAAATTAACTAAATCTTTTTTAGTTAAGTTTATTCTCATTTAATTAAATATTATGCTTTATCTTTTCTATCAAATCACCATTAACAATTCTATAACAAACATCTAATGAATTTGAAAATCCAATATAATCTGTTGCACCATGACTTTTGACGACAGGAGAGTCCAAGCCTATAAAAATAGCTCCATTATAAAGTCTAGGATCTAATCTTTGTTTAAATTTTTTCAAATTAGAATAATTTAATATTGAAGAAACTTTACCTAAGAACGAACTAGTCATTGATTTTTTTAATTCGCTTGTAATAAAATTTGCAGTACCTTCAGCGGTTTTTAAAGCTATATTTCCTGTAAACCCATCTGAGACTATTACGTTTACATCGCCATTCATTAACTGGTTGCCTTCTATATAGCCAGAAAACTTAAAATCTAAAAGTTTTATTTCATTTAACATTCGATATGTTTCTTTTATTACATCATTGCCTTTAAATTCTTCTGTACCAATATTTAATAAAGCGACATTTGGATTTTCTTTTGGGAATAATGATTTAAATAAAGATGCACCCATAATAGAAAAATCTATTAAATTTTTAGAACTACATTCAATGTTTGCTCCTAAGTCAAGAACAACACTCATGCCTTTTTTATTTGGCCACAATGCAGATAGTGCTGGCTTATCGATATTTTCAATCATTTTTAAATTGAGTTTTGATATAACTAACAATGCTCCAGTATTTCCAGCAGAAATAATTATATCTGTTTCTTTATTTTTAACACTTTCAATTGCTAGCCACATACTAGTATCTTTACCTCTTTTTGCTCCTTCTAGAGGAGAGTCTGTGCTTTTAACGATGTTTGAAGTGTGCACAATTTCATAAAAATCTTTGTTAATTTTACTGTCAATAATTTTTGCAATTTCATTTTTGTCACCAAATAATTTATAAAAAACTTTATTATTTGATTTCTTATTATGAATAATAGCATCAATAATTTTTTTTGGTGAACCATCACCACCCATTGCATCAACTGCAATTTTAATTAAATCTGACATTAGATAAATGATTAAGTTTACTCTTCGGGATCTAAAACTTGTCTTCCTTTATACATGCCAGTTTTAAGATCAATATGATGAGAAAGCCTATATTCGCCAGATTTTTTATCTTCAATAATATTTTTAACTGTATGTTTTGAATTTTGACCTCTTCTCATGCCAGTTCTAGATGGGGATTGTTTGCGTTTAGGTACAGCCATAATTATGGATTACTTACACTTTTTAAATAAGAATTTAAAGTTTTTTTTTTAAGATAGTTATTAAATTGATCAAAATAATCAACTAAATTATCTAATTTGCCGAAATCAGGCAAAAAGGAGGAAAATTTTTCGATCTTTTGAGTTTTGTCTAAAGTGTCCCAAAAATGTATTTCAGAAATCAATAAATGAAAAAAATTTATATAATCCTTCATTTTTTTATTTATTGTTTGATCGCCGTACCCAATTTCTCGAATACTTAACTCTAGTTGGCGAAAATTAAAATCGTAAATTTTCTGCAATAAAATTTTGTTATTTTTATTTGTATAGATTTTTAAAAAAAAAGAAAAATGTAATAAAAACAAGGTTAATCGATCTGCAAAGGTATCATCTCTGCTTAAAGAGATGTATAAATTTTTATTTCTAGTGTAATTAATCAAATAGTTATAAATATTAAAATAATTATTACTCATGAATAAAATATTATATACAATAATTTTTTCTTTAATAGTTACAAATTGTAGTTTTAAAAAAGTAGTTAAAAATCATGGTGTTCCTTTCTTGGATAAGAAACATAAAATTCTCATAATCGACCAAAGTAATAAAAACGATGTTATAAAAACCTTAGGTGAGCCATCAACTAAAAGTAAATTTGATAACGATGTATGGATTTATATTGAAAGAAAAGAAACTAATTCTGGAATTAAAAACCTCGGAAAAACAAAAATATTTAAAAACGATGTACTTGTTCTTGAAATAGATAAAAATGGAATTTTAAAAAAAAAAGAATTTTACAATAAAGATGATATGGAAAACATAAAAATTGCTGAGGAAACAACTGGTTCTAGTTTCAAAAAAACTTCGTTCGTTTATGAATTCATGTCCAGTATGAGACAAAAAATTAATGATCCACTTGGTGTAAGAGCTAAAAAAAGAGAAGAAATTAGCCAGCGATAACAGCAAGCAACAAGAGAGCGACAATATTTGTTATTTTAATCATCGGATTGATTGCTGGACCGGCAGTATCTTTGTAAGGATCGCCTACGGTGTCACCAGTAATAGCAGCCTTGTGAGCATCAGAACCTTTGCCACCGTGATGACCATCCTCAATATATTTTTTTGCATTGTCCCAAGCCCCCCCACCAGCAGTCATTGAAATCGCTACAAAGAGACCTGTTATAATTACTCCAAGTAGCATTGCACCAACAGCAGCTAAAGCAGCAACCTGTCCTCCTATACTTAAAATTATAAAATATAATACAATTGGAGATAAAACTGGCAACAAAGATGGAATAATCATTTCTTTAATCGCTGCCACTGTTAACAAATCAACTAATTTTGCATAATCGGGTTTTTGAGTGCCCTTCATAATTCCAGGATTTTTTTTAAATTGTCTTCTAACTTCAATAACTACAGCACCACCTGCTCTACCAACAGCTTGCATACCCATAGAACCAAACAAATAAGGTAACATACCACCAATTAATAACCCAACAACTACATAGGGGTTTGATAAATCAAAAGTTACAACTATTCCCTCTAATTTTGATCCTGGTAGACTAGAAAAATGTTTTATATCTTCCACGTATGCAGCAAATAATACCAATGCACCTAAACCAGCAGATCCGATCGCATAACCTTTTGTAACCGCTTTAGTAGTATTGCCCACAGCATCTAATGCATCAGTAATTTTTCTAACTTTTTTATCCAATTTAGACATCTCGGCTATACCACCAGCATTATCAGTAACTGGTCCATATGCATCTAAAGCAACAACCATGCCGGCTAAAGATAACATTGTAGTAACTGCAATTGCAATTCCATAAAGACCTGCAATAGAGTTTGTGGTTAATATTCCCAATACAATGATTAGTGCGGGTATAGCAGTAGCCTCCATTGAAACTGCTAACCCTTGAATAACATTGGTTCCATGACCTGTTATTGATGAAGCGGCCACTGATCGAACTGGTCTGTAATTAGTTCCAGTATAATATTCAGTAATCCAAATTAATAAACCTGTGATTATTAGACCAATTATTCCACAAAAATACAAACTTAGACCGCTAAAAGTTTTATCATTAACAGTATAATTTTTCTCAAATCCAATGACATAATCTGTTACTGGAAATAGAATTATTATTGAACTAATCGCCGATACAATAAAACCTCTATACAGAGCATTCATAACATTTTTATTTTTGCCAAGTTTAACGAAAAAAGTTCCTAGGATAGATGTTAAAATACATGCACCTCCTATTGAAAGTGGATAGATCATCATATTTAAATCACCAATAAAAAATATTGATGATAAAACCATTGTGGCAACAATAGTTACTGCATAAGTTTCAAATAAATCAGCTGCCATACCAGCACAATCGCCAACATTATCACCAACGTTATCAGCGATTACAGCCGGGTTTCTTGGATCGTCTTCTGGGATTCCAGCTTCAACTTTACCAACTAAATCCGCACCTACATCAGCACCTTTTGTAAATATACCACCACCTAATCTTGCAAAAATTGAGATTAATGAAGCTCCAAAGCCAAGTGCAACCAATGAATTAACAACTTCACGTTCATCTACATTAAATTTTAATAAATAATAATAATAAATTGCTATAGCTAACAAGGCTAAGCCAGCAACAAGCATTCCTGTAATCGCACCAGATTTAAAAGCAACAGCAAGACCGCTTGCCAAACCTTTTCTAGATGCTTCAGCGGTTCTAACATTGGCTTGAACAGAAACTAACATTCCAACGTACCCAGCAATTCCTGATAAAGTTGCGCCTATTAAATAACCTAAGCCAACCAAAGGACTGAAAGCTATACTAACTATTAACAAAACCACCATACCAACAATTGCAATTGTTTTATATTGTCTAGCAAGGTATGCTTTTGCACCAATCTGAATTGCTAACGCAATTTCTTTCATTTTTTCATTTCCAGGACTAGATTTTAAAATACTTATTCCTGTAAAAAATCCATAAACAATAGACAAAAAGCCTGCACCAATAGTATATAATAAAATAGTTTCGATTATGGAGTCCATACAAAATTAAAGTTAAGCAATAGTTAATTATTAAACACCGAACACTACAAAATAAAAAATAAAAGGCAATAATTATGTTTTAAAATAGTGAATATAACCTTTGTTTTTAATTTCAACTTTGTTTTTATTCTTATCAATAATTGATGATTTTTCGTTTGGCGAGCAAATTTTGCCAATTTTTGTTATCCGAATCCCCAAAGATTTAGCAATTTTAAGAATCAGTTTCTTTTTATTAGAATGAGCGGTAAATAATATCTGATAATCATCACCATTAGATATAAAATCTTTTTTTAAAAAATTTTTAGACATTAAAACATTATTCAAATTATTAGAAATAGGAATATCATCCAAGTATAATTTATAAGATAATTTTTGATTATTAATTAATTTTTCTAAATCAGAAACTAAACCATCAGAGATATCCATAGAAGTATTTGCAAAATTTAATAACTTTTGAGATAACTTGTATTGAATATCCGGTAAATAATATTTTTTAATAAAATATTCTTCTAAATTTTTATTTAATTTAATTTTTTTTTTTAGAATTTGAAGTCCAATGTAACTATCTCCTAAATTTCCAGTAGTATAAATGTCATCAAATAATTTAGCTTGATTTCTAAAAACTATTTTTTTTGAAAATCCAATAGATGTAATTGTAAAGGTTATTTTTTTAGAAAAAACTGTATCACCACCAGACAATAAAATTTTATATTTTTTCTGTTCTTCATTTAGTGACTTTAAAATTTTTTCAAGATTGGTCTTTGTAAATAATAATTTATGACCTGAAACTGCAATAAAATAATATTTGGGTTTAACGCCCTTACAAATTAAGTCAGAGATAGATGAACGAATAATCTTTTTAATTACTAGTTCAGGTTTATCAAAATCTAAAAAATGAATACCCTCAACATATGTATCAGTTGAAATAACTAGTTTTTTATTTTTATCAAAAAAAACATCATCATTTAATTTACAAGA
>SHWS01000042.1 GCA_009693705.1 Pelagibacteraceae bacterium | reverse complement strand
CTTTATTTTATTTATTTTTTCCCATATGAAATTATTTTCACTCTTAAACCCAATTGTTTTAGATAGAATAAAATCTGCAACAATTGTTGAGTTAATGTATTTTAAATAAAATACTTTACCATTATGGGCAATTTTTTTTCTATCTTTGACATCTCTTTTGTATTTATTTAATTTATAACTTAAGTCATCAATGCTTACGTAATTGATAAAGCAATTTCCTGGGATAAAATCAGCTAAACTAACCTTCTCATGAACAAATGTTAGCAACCCATTTCCAAAGAGTTGCGCTATTCTGTCACTACTATAGTACTTAATGGGTAGACCTCTGCTTAAGTTAATAGCCATCGATGAGTTTGATAAGGCGTTTAAAAATTTGTCAGCCCATATTGGTTGCACATTATTCATGCCGTAAATATCAAATTTAATTTTTTTATTTTTGTTTAAAAGAATATTAATAAAAGTCTCTCTCTCATCTTTTTTTTTTATTTTTAATGTTCCACGATGAACACCATGACTCAATGCAAAAAAAACATCATTAGGGCAATCCTTCTCATAATTTTTTAATACTTCAAAAGATTGATCGCTTGGATTTGGTATATAAAATGAATTTTTAATTCTATATTTTAAAATACTTGGGTCACTGGTTAAAAAAGTTGCATCTAAAAGATTTGTTTTTTGAATTATTCTATTGTTATTTTTAATATAATCTGGACCATTTATGCTTATTGGGTCTAAAAACCACTGACAAATTTTTAAATTTTTATTTAAATTTTTTAATATTTCAAGTGTATTATTTTCAACAGAGTCAGCGTGTCCTAAAACTATACAATCAGCTTTGAAATTAGTATAAGTATCAATTATTTTTTTTTGTAGTTTTTTTTTTCCATCAAAGTCGACAAAAGATTTATTTTGACTTAATAAATCTCTATCACTTATGGGTAAAACATTATGACCCAATCTAACAAGACCATTATGTAATCTTTTACCTGTATTGTAATGAAGACGGCCATTAAAACGTTCATTAAAATTTGTTATATGTATAATTTTAAAATTTATTTTTTTTCTAATATTAAATAAATTTATTTCTTCTTTGATTAAATAATTATCTCTTAATTCGTCTACAATTGATGAAATATATTCATGTGTATATACAAAATTAGAATAACTACTTTTTTGAACTTTTAATAACTTCTTTTTATCAAGAATGAGGTTATCAATAGCATTAAATAAAGTATTGTTATTTAGATTTTTTAGAACTATTGCAGAATTATTGGTTTCTGGCAGGCCGCCCTTGTTGCTTATTATTACGGCACATCCCCTGCTTGCTGCCTCTAGGCTTGTTCTGCCAAAAGGCTCATTCCATCTTGAGCACACAACCGAAATGCTAACTTCTTTTAAACTGTTTAATATATGTTGATTATTTTTAAAGCCTGATATTTTTAAATTCCTATGATTAAAAGAAAATTGCTCTCTTGGCTCATCACCAAAAACTTTTGCCTTCCAGTCTCCATGTTTATTAAGTATTTTTATTATAACTTCACCAAATATATCATAACCCTTGGCTCTATTTAATTTCCCGACAAAAGAAATTATTTTTTTTTTATCTTTAAAATTAATTTTAGTTCTCGATGATGATTGATAACAAATGGATGTTTTATCTAATAAACTTTTTTGATTTGAGAATCCAATAAAAAAACGACTTTGTGACCACTTGCTATTAAAAATAATCTTATCAACATTATTTAAAAGGTATAAACGTTCACTTATTGATTTGGAGCCAGACATGGATAAGGGATCGTTATGAAAAAATAAAAATAAATTTTTTACAAAGTTTTTTTTAATTAATTTTATATAATTTGGTCTATTATGAATTTCAACGAGATCAGGATTTATTTTTTTTTGCGCATTTAAAAAAGATTGAACGTAGATTTTACTTGTACTTTGAAAAATTTTTTTATTAAATTCAAGGTTAACATAATTTTTTGATAAAAATTTTTTAGATTCTGTGTTACCAAATATAATAATTTCTTTGTTATAATCACTTAGACGGCTTTGATCGTTTACAAATAATGAGACAGCGCCAGCGTATTGGGGTGAATAATTTTCTTTATAAGGCAATAATACAGAAATTGTCATTTATTTGATTTTTCTAAAATTTCTTTTCTTAACAATCTATTATTTTTTAACTTATACTCAAATGACATTGCTTCTTTTTTACTTTTAAATTTTTTATTATATATCAATAACCATTTGTAACCTTTGGTAGATCTAGCTCCTTTATTAGAATTGTGCTTTTCTAATCTTTTATCAATATCATTAGTGTAACCAACGTAAGTTTTTTTAGTCCCAGCTGTAATTGATTTAAGCATATATGTAAAATAATACATAAAAAAATGGCGGTCCCTAGGGGAATCGAACCCCTCTTTCGAGGATGAAAACCACGTGTCCTAACCGATAGACGAAGGGACCAATTTGCTGTTTTTTATTGTAAAAAAACTTATTAATCAAGCTTTAATAAATTAGATTATGACATCTACAATATTTATTTGTAAAGTTTTTTTGTTATTCCATAAATTTTGATTTATTTGACCTATAATTTTAATTTCCTTCTTATAATTAAGCAAAATTTCACTTATCCTTGAGTCAAAAAGATTAAAAGATATTGAGTTAATTGATTTACCATTTAATGATTTTAAAACACAATTAATATATTTGTTTTTAATTATTGATGTTTTAAATACTTTAAGATTTTCAATTAAAAAAAGTGGATTATGATTGCCAGATCCAAATGGTGCTAACTTATTTATAGAATTAAAAAAGTTTAAATTGACAGAACTAAGAGAAATCTTCGATATAAATTGTTTAAGATTATATGTCTTATATATTAAATTATATTGAGAATTAATAAATTTTGAAAAAATATTAATTTTGTCATTTTCAATAGTCACGCCAGCTGCAAGGCTATGACCTCCTCCGCTTAATATAATTTTTTTATCAATTGCTAATTTAATATATTTACCGATATTAAAATTATCTGTAGATCTTGCTGATCCTTTACTAATATTACCTGTTTTTGTAAAAATTATAGTAGGTTTATTGAAATATTCCTTAATTCTTGCAGCTATAATACCAATTAAACCTTCGTTAATATTATTCAAATTTAAAACTATTACCTCGTTTTCATTCTTGTTTATTTTGTTTAGATCAATATCGTTGATTATTTTATCCTCAATGTTTTTTCTTTTTTGATTTAATAAAATTAATTCATCAATTAGCTTGTTTTGTTCTTCTTCATTATTTGTTATTAAAAGTTTTGTAGCTTTTGATGAATTACTTATTCGTCCTGTTGAATTTAATATTGGTCCAAACAAAAAACCAAGGTCATTAATATTTAAAAGATTTTTTTTATTACTAATTTTATAAATTTGTTTAAAAATATTATTTTTGTTTATATCAAAATTATTAAGAACATCGATTGCAATTGTTCTATTCAGTTTTCTTAAAGGCATAACATCGCAAACTGTGGCCAGTAAAACATATATCAAATTAGTGCTAAAATTGTTCGTAATTTTTTTTTTTTTAAAACAAAAATCTATAAAAAAATATGTAAGTGTGGTTGAACAAAGATAATTAAAAAGATTGTAGGTACATTTTTTTTTTGGATTAATTAAATTTTCTGTATTAGGATAAGGTTGATAAATATCGTGGTGGTCGATAATTATTGTGTCGATTTTACTATCGTTTAAATAGTCAACAGAATCATTAGAATTTGATCCACAATCTAGCATAATAATTAAATTTGGTTTACTTTTAACTAGATTTTTAATTAACTTTAAACTTGCTCCATAGCCATCTTTTACTCTATCGGGAATGTAAAAATCAAAAGGGTAATTTAAATTCTTTAAAAACTTTATCATTAAAGCAGTTGCAACACTTCCATCTACATCATAGTCACCTATAATCAGTATTTTCCCCTTATTAAACATTACATTATTCAATGTTTGAAAACATTTTGAAAAATCATCAACATTATAAAAAGGGTTGCTTATTTTAAGTTGGTTATTAATTGAATATATTTCTTCGTGGTCAAAATTTCTAGAAACTATGATTTTTGCTTCAATTTCAGAAAAATTATTTTCAATTTTAATTTTATCTAAAATTCTTTTATTAATTTTAGTTTCTTCCCAGTTTTTACCAGAAACTGATATCATTTATATAATTTGATTTAGTTTAAATATTTTTTTAAATCCAGATGATTTGTGAGTTACAAATGTTTCTGAATAAAATTTATTTTCTTTAATTTCAATTCCACTTACTAAATCACCAGATGTAATACCTGTAGCACAAAAGATAGAATCTCCCGATATAATCTCATTTAATTCATATTTTTTATTTAAATCTTTGATTCCCATTTTATGAGCCCTATTTTTATCTTCTGGAGTTTTAAAGATAAATCTTCCTTGAAAATGACAATTAAAAGCATCTAAGGCTGCTGCTGCAAGAACACCTTCTGGACCACCACCAATTCCAAAAAAAATATCAACATTATATTTTTCATTTGAAACTAACAATGCCCCAGATATATCTCCATCTGTAATCAATTTTAATTTAACATTCATTTTCTTTAAAGTTTCAATAATATTTTTATGTCTTGGCCTATCCAAAACACAGGCTGTTAATTGATTTGGTAATTTGTTTTTAAATTCTGCTAGGTTTGAGATATTTTTTTCAACAGTATAATCTAAATCAACTACACCTTTATCTACTTGTGAGGTTGCAATTTTTTCCATATAAGTTTCAGGAGCTTTAAATAAATTGGATTTTTCAGATACGGCGATAACTGATAAAGCTCCAGGGAGATTTTTTGCAGCAAAATTAGTACCCTCTAAAGGATCGACTGCAATATCAAATTTTGGACCTTTCATTGTACCTAACATCTCACCAATAAAAAGCATTGGAGCTTTGTCTAATTCACCCTCGCCAATCACTATTTGTCCATTCATATTAATTTTATTCAACTCGTGCCTCATTGAGTCAACGGCAGCTTTATCAGCTCCGATTTTATCTTCTTTTCCAAGTAAATGATAAGTTGCTAAAGCTGCTCTTGAAGTTACCCGGATAAATTCATCTATAAACTTCTTATCTATAGACATTAATTTTGAGTTTTTAAAATCTCATTTCTATTTAATTTTGATTCAAATTCTCTCAATCTTTTCCAAACAGAAATAAATTCAACTATTATTGACCAACTTTTAACTAAATATTGTAATGACCCTTCTACTCTGCCAAAAGCTCTAGTAATTTGTTGAACAAATCCTAATGTAATTGCTCCAGTTGAAATTGTTGGTGCTAGTGCTAAATATGGCACAATCACCATTCCTTGGAAATAACTCCATTTGACAGTATTGAAATATAAATAATGAAAATATGATTTAAAATGTATTCCTCTAACTCTATTATATAATTGACCTATTGTAGGAGGTGCAGCTCTTATTGGATCGTCTTCTCCTAGTACTAATTCTTTTCTATATCCAGCTTCTTCTTTTTGAATATCATATTCAATACCTGGCAATTTGATGCCTACTGAAGCTAAAATTATTGTTCCACCTAATGCTGTAATAATTGCTACCCAAACAAGTGCATGATCAACTTCACCAATCCAAGGCAATCTATTAATCTGCAGTGAAAGACCCCATAGTATTGGAGTAAAAGCAATTAAAGTCATAACGCTGTCCAAGAGACCTGTTCCAAGTCCTTCCATAATTCTTGCAAATTTTAATGTATCCTCTTGAACTCTTTGAGATGCACCTTCAGTTAATCTAGCATTTAACCATTGTTCATGATAATAATCGGCCATAGATGTTCTCCAACGAAAAACCCAATGGCTGGTAAAAAATCCAGTAATTACAGATACCAATACCCACAATCCAGCAATTTTTGCAAACGTAAAAAGATATTGAATAAATTCGAATTCAGTAACTGAATTAGGCGTAGTCAAAGCTTTTTGTAAAGTATCGTAGAATTGACCAAACCAATCATTAATTTTTACATCTAGCTGGACCTGATACCACGTTGAAAATAAAATAAAAATTGAGCCGAATATACTCCATAAAAACCATTGCTTTTGTGTAAAAAATTTAAACATTTATTAATATTTATCCTAAAAAATTATCAGCATAAGATTTTTTTACAGTTTTTCTTATTTTTGATTCAATAATTTCGTAATCAATTTTTTTCTTCTTTGCATAATTGATGGCTAATTCTTTTGTAGTAAATTCAAGTTTTAATTCAGTTAAAGTATCAGTTGATGTTTCCCATCCCATGAGGGGATTTATACCAGGATCTTTTGACTGAAACTCTAAAATCCATTTATCGTACTTTGCTAAACCAGATTGCATTGAACTTTTGGTAGGTTTATAAATTTTAGCTTTTATCATAAAATATGGTCGGAGTGGCAGGATTTGAACCTGCGGCCCTCTGGTCCCAAACCAGATGCGCTACCAGACTGCGCTACACTCCGAGCGATTTACTAATACAGTACTTATAAATTATTTCAAAGGATAAATAATATCAAATTAAGGGTAATTTTAATAAAATATGATATACAAAACT
>SHWS01000041.1 GCA_009693705.1 Pelagibacteraceae bacterium | reverse complement strand
CATTTATAGAAATATTTTTATTTTTACACCATTGAATAATATTATTTAAATTTTCATAATTTGAATTATTATCAATTAAAAAAACATCAAAACTACCATAGTTAGTTTTAAAAATACTCTCTAAACAAGCTACTGTATTCTTCCAATCATTCCATGTTAAAACTAAAATTGCCACGCTAGATTTCTGCATATTTATTATAATTAATATTTTTTATTTTTAAGTTGGTGAATAGTTTTAATTACGGCATTAGAACTACTTAATTTTTTATAAAAATTAAAATCTTTTCTCAATTTATTAATGCTGGGAATATATTTATCTAATTTTTTAGAATTTTTTTTATTATTAATATCTACACAAAGATTGTATTTTTTAGCCAATAAATCTGCCAATTTATGAATAGATATAGCATCGTCTGAACCAACATTATAAATTGGACAATCTTGATTAGAATAATCAAGAATTTTGAATAAAGAACTTACCAAATCTTCTTCGTGCATGTAAGAACGAACAACTTCATAATTGGCTTTGATATTTATGTTCTCATTATTAAGTATATTTCCGATAATATTACCCGCAGCATAAGGAGATTTTATTGGAAGATGTTCTCCTACAAAGCTAAAACATCTGGCAATAGATACTTTTCCAAATTTTTTGGCAAATCTTTCAAATAACTTTTCATTTTTTCTTTTAATTACTGAGTATTCTCTTTTATATCCATTTTTAAAATTAATCTTTTTCTTAAAAGTTAAATAATTTTCTTGAAAACCTAAGTTTTTATTTGACTGTTTTCCATAAACAGCTCCGGAACTAACATAAAGTATTTTACTTTTTGCATGATACTCCTTTGCAAGATCTAAATATTTTTTCACTGCTTGATAATCGTTTTTATAATTTTGCAAAATTGCGGCATAAATCACATAATCCACAATAGGTAATTTTTTAATTTTTAATAAATTAGAATTAATTTTAATTACTTTAAATTTTTTTTTTAATTTATGATTATAAATTCCAATTTTTAATTTTTTTCTACTTAAAATAAAAATTTTATTAATATTTATGTTTAGAGACTTATTGATAGAAAGATACTTCAATATCGATTTGCCAAAAAAACCAGTCCCACCAATAATTAAAAGGCTTTTGAGTTTCATTGAATGTTTACGATAATTTTAATTAGCTTCAGTAAAATCGGAAGAATTTTCTTGTAAAGAAGCAATGATCATATTTTTCTTAAATTCTGATCTAGGTAATAATGGACTTAAATCTTCTATTGGCTTACCAAATTGCAATTTGGGAACAATTTTCTGATTTGAATCAATAATTACATTTATGAATTCTGGTTTTTTCGATTTTAAGATTTTTTTTAAAATTACGTCTATATTTTTATTATTTTTAATCTCATTATAATTTATTCCATACGCATTAGAAATCTTTTTAAAATTAGGATTAGTAACTCCTTTGCTTGGAATTGTAGCCTCGTATCTACCACCAAGATACAACTCTTGAAATTGTTTAATAATTCCATAACCATTATTATTTATAATAAATAATTTTACTGGAATATTATTATTCGCCATTGTTTGCAATTCCTGGATGTTGATTTGTATACTGCCATCACCCTCAATACATATAACTCTTTTCTTATTATTAGCTAAAGAAGTGCCTAAAGCAGCAGGCAAAGCATAACCCATGGGAGAATTTCCATAAGCAGAAAAAAGTCTTTGACCTTTTTTAATTTTGAATGATTGGATTGTCCAAGTTAAATGCCCGCCTGTACAAGGAACTATAATATCTTTGTTGTTAAGTTTTTGTGACAATCTATCAATAAAAAAATAGGGATTTACATTTTTTTTTTGCTTTTCATAAGATGAGATAACGTTTGGATAGTTTATTTTCCATTTTTTACAAATATTGCTCCAAACGCTGCTCGCTGAATATTTAAAATTCATAGATTTTGAATTAAGAATTGAAAGAAAATTTTTTAAATCTTGATTAATTTTCAAATAAACATTCAATCCTCTTTTCTTATTTAATTCATATTTATCAATATCTATTGATATTATTTTTGCCGATCTTGCAAAAGTCTCTGGTTTGCCACCTGTCACTCTTGTATCTAATCTGCTGCCAAAATTTAGAACTAAGTCTGCATTTTGAACTGTAAAATTTGCAGCTCTTGATCCATAAACTCCAATACTACCAATATAATTTTTATGGTTAAAATCTATAACATCTAATCCACTCCAGGTTGTTACTATTGGAATGTTTATTTTTTTAAGAAATTTTTCTAATTCATTAACTGCCCTGGAAATTCTCAGTCCACCCCCAAGAATTAAAACTGGTCTTTTCGATTTAATTAATAATTTCTGAATTTTATAAGCATCATTTTTAATTTTTATTTTATTATTTTTTATTTTAGGTTTTTTAAAACTTTTTAATTTTGTTAAATTAATTTTTTTTTTTTGAAAATTCATAGGAATATCTATCAAAACAGGTCCTGGTCTTCCTTCGTTAGCAATATAAAAGGCTTTTTCTAGGATATATTTAATTTCATTAGAACCTTTTAACTGATATGCAAATTTTGTTATGGGCTTAGCCATTGATACTATATCCGTCTCTTGAAAACCAATTTGTCTTACTTTTTTGGTAGTTTTATTACTTGAGGATAATTCAAATTTATTAACCTGACCAGTTATGTGAATTACTGGGACAGAATCAAACCATGAACAGGCTATGCCAGTAATTAAGTTTTGAGCTCCAGGTCCAGATGTAACCATTGTTGCACCAAATCCTTTGTCGCATCTAGAATAAGCATCGGCCATCATGGCAGCTGACTGTTCGTGCATCACGCATGTGTATTTAATTTTTTTATTTTTTGAAAAAGCATCAACGGTAAATGAGATTGCTCCGCCGATCATTAAAAATACATCTTTTACATTTTTAGAAATTAAAAATTTTAGAATATATTCTGCTACGGTCATAAAATCTAAAGTTTAAAAAAATTCTTAATTTTAAGAACTGAATATTCCAAATGTTCTTTTGATAAACCAGGATACAATCCTATCCAAAAAGTATTTTCCATTATAAAATCTGTATTTGTTAAATTTCCGTGAACTTTAAAATTTATATTCTTCATATAAGGCTGTTTAATTAAATTTCCAGAAAATAACAATCTAGTGCCAATTTTATTAGCATCTAAATACTTTATTAAATCGTTTCTATTATATTGATTATTTTTTTTTAAAGACAATGGAAATCCAAACCAAGATGGTTCAGAATTTTTTTCAGGCTCTGGTAATATTAAAACCTCTTCTAAATCTTTAAGATTTTTATATAAAAAATTAAAATTTTCTTTTCGCTTCTTGATAAAGCCTTCTAAACGATCTAACTGGGCCAAACCGCATGCTGCCTGCATGTCTGTTATCTTTAAATTATACCCCATATGAGAATAAGTATACTTATGATCATAACCATATGGTAAATCTCCTAACTGCCAATCAAATCTTTTATTGCAAGTATTATCCTTTCCTGGTTCGCAATAACAATCTCTTCCCCAATCTCTAAATGATTCAGCGACTCTTTTTAGTTTTATGCTATTTGTAAAGACAGCACCCCCCTCACCCATTGTAATATGATGTGCAGGATAAAAACTTAATGTTGCTAAATCGCCAAACGTTCCAACTAATTGATTATTATATTTAGATCCAAGCGCATCGCATGTATCCTCTATTAACCAAAGATTATATTTGTCACAAATTTCTTTAATCTTTTTTACATTAAATGGATTGCCTAATGTATGAGCAATCATAATTGCTTTTGTTTTTGAAGTTATAGATTCCTCAATTAGATTCTCGTCAATATTATATGTGGGAATTTTTATATCCAAAAAAACTGGGATAGCACCAAATTGTATAATTGGATTAACAGTTGTTGGAAAACTTGCGGCAACTGTAATAATTTCATCTCCTTTTTTAATTGCTCTTTCTTTTAATTTTGAAGAAGTAAGAGTTGAAAATGCAACTAAATTTGCAGAAGAGCCGGAGTTGACAGTTAATAAACATTTAACTCCTAAAAATGTAGATAATTTATTTTGAAATTCATCATTAAATCTTCCTGTGGTTAACCATCCATCTAGGGAGGCCTCTACCATATTTTTTAATTCTTCTTTTCCTATACACTTTCCAGAAACAGGAATATTACTAATATTCTCAATAAAGTCATTTTTTTCAAAATGATAATGAGAATATTCCTCAGTTAATTTTAAAATTTTCTGTAAAATTTCTTTTTTACTCATTATAAATAATTAAAATAACTTTTTATTTGCATTTTACAAACATTTAGGTAATTTTTTTTATTTTTAGTATTTTTATACCAATCTGCCACCAAATCTAACGATTGAGATATATTTAGTTTAGAATTCCAAGATAAATATTTTTCAGCTTTCGAAGAATTTAGCATTAAGTTTTTAGTCTCATAATGATTGTTTTTCTTATTCTTTTTAAATACTTTAACTGGATTATTAAATTTTGCATTTAACAAATTAATTATCTCCAAAACTGTCTTATTGTTATTTTTTTTTGGACCAAAATTCCAATTATTTTCTTTGTAATATTTATTATTTTTCAATTTCTGTAAAATTAATAAATAACCATACAGCGGCTCAATAACATGCTGCCAAGGCCTTACAAAGTCTGGGTTTCTTATAATTAACTTCTTCTTACTAAAAAAAGCTCTAAAATAATCTGGAATAATTCTATATAAAGAATAATCGCCCCCTCCAATAACATTTCCTGCTCGTGCAGTTGCAATTTGTATATTTTTTTTCTTAAAAAAAGATTCATTATACGACTTAACTATTAATTCAGCACATGCTTTTGAATTGCTATAAGGGTCGTCCCCTCCTAATCTATCGGATTCTTTGTAGAATATTTTTTTTCCATTATTTTCATAAATTTTATCTGTGGTGATAATTAAAGCTTTTTTTATTTTATTTAATTGATTCAAAACTTCTAAAATATTTAAAGTACCAATAGCGTTAACCTCGTAAGTGTATTTAGTTTTTAAATACGATGTCTTTACCAAGGGTTGCGCGGCCATATGCACTATGAAATCTGGATTAGAACTTTTAATTGATTTTTTTAACTTAGAAAAATTCCTGATATCTCCTAATATGGAGTTTTCAGTTAATCTTTTAATGCCCGCTAATTGAAATAAACTCTTTTTTTCTGCTCTTAAAGAATAACCATATACTTTTGCGCCAAGCATATTCAAAAGTATAACAAACCAACTGCCTTTAAAACCCGTATGGCCTGTAAGAAAAATTTTTTTTCCTTTCCAAAAATTCTTATTTATCTTCATCTAACACCATATTTTCCAAGGAGCTTTTCCTGAAGACCATAAATTTTCTAAATAATTTTTATCTTTGAGAGTATCCATCGCATACCAAAAACCATTAAATTTATAAGATATTAATTGATTGTTTTTGGACAGCCTCTCCAAAGGTTCTCTTTCCCAAATAGTTTTTTCACTTCGAATATAATTAAAGATATCCTTATTAAGAACAAAAAAACCTCCATTAACCCAACCTCCATCTCCTGGGGATTTTTCTAAAAATTGTTCTACTTTATTACCTTCAAGCTTTAATGATCCAAATCTTCCTTGAGGTTTTACTGCAATTAACGTTCCTTTTTTTTTGTTTTTGATATGAAAGTTAACTAATTTTTTTATATTTACAGCAGAAAGCCCGTCTCCATAAGTTAGGCAGAAATTTTCTTCTGTGATAAATTTTTTAATTTTTTTTATTCTTCCACCCGTTGAAGTATTATCGCCAGTATCAACTAATGTAATTTTCCAAGGTTCGTTGTTCTTTTGATGATAAATAATTTTATCATTTTCTAAATCTATTGTTAAATCGGAAGAATGAAGGAAGTAATTAGAAAAAAATTCTTTAATTAAGTAACCTTTATATCCACAACAAATAATAAAATCTTTAAATCCGTAATAAGAGTAAATTTTCATTATATGCCATATAATTGGCATACCTCCTATTTCTATTAAAGGCTTTGGCCTGACTACGCTTTCTTCAGAAAGTCTTGATCCTATACCGCCTGCTAAAATTACAACTTTCATAACTTATAATAACCTAAAATATTTAGAATGTAATTAGTGAATAAATTACAATAAAAAAATAGCCATCAAGACTAATACAAAAATGATAGCAACAGATATATATAGAGTTAATTTTTTAAAATTAGACCAGCTTTCTTTTTGGGGATTGCTATCCATAAAAAAATTTATCCTTGTCTTGCCTTAAATTTTGGATTTTTTTTATTTATAACGTAAAGCTTACCTCTTCTTCTAACAACCTTACAATTTATGTCTCTTTTTTTTAAGGATTTTAATGAACTTACGACCTTCATAATTTCTCTATAACATTTAATTTTTAATTAAAACAGTCTTTCTTTCCATGCTAATGGTGTTTTTTCATTATTAATTTCTAAAGGGTAATTATATTGAAAAGCTTTAGGGCCTTTATTACTAATATAATCTATCATTTTATCAAGTGATTTATCTAAACTAACACTTGTCTTGTAACCTAATATCTTTCTTGCTTTATCGGCAGAACATGTTGCTTCTTTAACTTCATTGGGACGATCTTCTAAATATTTTGGTTCTA
>SHWS01000040.1 GCA_009693705.1 Pelagibacteraceae bacterium | reverse complement strand
AAAATTATTTATTAAATGTTTATTTCTATAAAGTCAAAAGTTGTGTCAAGTGTTAGTTGCAATCAAACAAAGAAAAAATTAAACTAAATACAAGTATTTGTGTTACTTTTTTATTTTATTATCTATAGAATTCTACTTAAAAAAAACTTGGTTCTTTCGTTTTTAGGATTTTCAAAAAAATCCTCAGTTTTAGCTGTTTCTACAATCATTCCTTCGTCCATAAATATAATTTTATCAGCTACCTCTTTAGCAAAACCCATTTCGTGTGTAACAACTATCATGGTCATACCTTGTTGAGCTAAATCTACCATTACATCAAGTACTTCTTTAATCATTTCAGGATCTAAAGCAGATGTTGGCTCATCAAATAACATAATTTTTGGCTCCATACATAAAGCTCGAGCAATAGCAACGCGTTGTTGTTGACCACCCGAAAGTTGACTAGGAAATTTTTGTGCTTGATCCAAAATTTTTACTCTTTCTAAGTTTTTAAGTGCTAAATTTTCAGCATCTTTTTTAGATATTTTTTTAACCTGTATGGGTGCTAATGTGCAATTGTCTATTATAGATAAGTGAGGAAATAAATTAAATTGTTGAAAAACCATTCCAACTTCAGCTCTAACCTTTTCAATATTTTTTGTATCATTAGAAATTACAATGCCATCAACTATGATTTCGCCAATTTCATGTTCTTCTAATCTATTAATACATCTGATCAATGTAGATTTACCCGAGCCAGATGGACCACAAACTACAATTTTTTCTTTTTTCTTAACTTCCAGAGTTATATCTTTAAGAGCTTGAAAATTATCAAACCATTTACTGACATTTTTAATTTGTATTATTGCATCTGACATATAGTTTATTTATCAGTTTTATGTTTAAAATTCTTAGTACATCTATCTGTACTTCAGCAATTAATCCAGAATATAATTCAAATAAAAAAAAATTTAATTAAAAGACTTATTTTTTATAATCAATTATTGAAAGATTTATAATCATAAACAACACTACTGTTCGACGATATATATTAAAATATAATTTATTTATTAGGAAAATATTAATAATTTAAATTATATTATCTTATAATTTTTTTCAAAAAAAATTAAAATGATATGGCGCGCCCTGCACGACTCGAACGTGCGACCCTCGGTTTAGAAAACCGATGCTCTATCCAGCTGAGCTAAGGGCGCATCTATTAATAATAGATGTATATAGTAATTAATTAATTTTTGAAAAGAAATTTTTTAAGTATCAACAAAAAGGATAAAAATCCAATTCGACCAATAATCATAAAAAAAATAAGATAAAATTTAGTAAAAAAATTTAAATTTTCAAAATTAAACTCAGCAAGACCATAAGCTGATGAGTTAACTGTATTCGTTAAGGTTAAAATAGATAACTTAAAGACTTCTTCAAACTCAATGCCGCTCAAACTTAATAATAAGCAGAGAAAGAAAAATGATAAAATAAACATCAATATTGATAAAAAATATTTATTAATTTCATTAAAGTCAAAACTTATTTTTGTAAAAAATAATTTATTTTTAAAAACATATTTTGGTTTACTAAAAGACAGAATTTGATTTAAAGAATAGTTAAATAAGGAATAAATTTTAACAAAATGAATACCAGAAGAAGTAGAAAAAAAAGAACCTCCAATAATAACAAGTATTAATAAAATGAAATTATAACTTACATTATTTAAAGTATCGGATATTCCTATATTAGAAACGCTAGTACAGATAACCAAGAATATGTTGGTAAAATTATCGTTAAAATTTAAAAAAATATAAAAAAATAAAATTAAGAAAATTAAATATACAAGTAAATGAATATCTTCATAAAAAAAATCTATATTTTTATTTTTAACAATAAATAAATTATAAGTAAAAAAAATACTAAAAAAAGAAATAAGCATTAATAAAGAAAGAATTATTTTTTGTTTCTCATTAATAATTACATCAGCAAAATCGTTAACAGGGAGAAAACCACCAGATGAAATAATGGTCATAGCAAGATTTAAAGAATTGAAAAAACTAATTTCAAAAATATTTAAAATTAAAAATATTATGATCGTCAAACTTGTGTATAAAATTAAAATTTTAAAGATTTGATTAAGAATTTCTGAATTATTTATTAAAATATAATTAGTTAAAGTTTTTTTAAAGTTGTCATCATATAAATCAATTAAAAAAATTATTGAAAAAAGAAAATACAAACCCCCTATCCACTGGATAAATGATCTCCAAACAATTAAAGGGTTCTCTAATTTTTCAACATTTTCAAAAATAGTAAATCCAGTGGAAGAAAAACCTGAAATTGCTTCAAAAAATGAATTTATGAAACTTAAATTGTAAATGCTTAGATAAAATGGCAAAGATAATACTGCTGGAAATAAGACAAAACCAATAATGATCGTTAAAATTTTGTTAAAAATATTATTATTTTTTTCCATATTTTTTGCTTTATAAAATAAAAGTCCTATAAAAATGGAAACAATAAAACTTATAAAATATGTATTTAAATTTAAATACAAATTTAAATAGTAACAATTAAAAATATTTAAAAGCGTAGCAATGGCTATTAAAAATGAAAAATAACTTAAATATCTTAACTTAATAGAAAACATGAAGCTAGACTGAACTTATTCTAAATATATTTTCAACAAAGGATAAGGAGTCTTTTTTAGCTAAAAATACCACTCGATCATTTTTCTTAAAAACAAAGTTGGATCTCGGAATAATAACTTTATCATCCCTTAAAATGGCACCGATTCTAATTTCATCGGGTAAATTTGAATTTTTTAATTCTTTGTTTATTAATTCTGAAGTTTCAATAATTTCAGCCTCAATTACTTCATATTCACCATTCATAATTGTATAGGCATTTTCTATAGTACCTTTGTGAATATGTTTAAGTATGCTTGAAACGGTATTCATTCTTGGATCAATCAGATCATCAATTTTTAAAGAAGATTGTAATAATGTATAATTTGGCTTGTTTGTTAAGGCCATTGTTCTTTTGTTTTTGAAATTTTTTTTATCCTTTGCAAATTTTTCAACTAAAACACTGACCATCAAATTATCTTCATCATCATTGGTAAGTGCTAATACAGTTTCAGCTTCATCAAGATTGGCTTCTATCAAGACCTCTTCATCTAGAGCATCACCATTGATAACAATGGTATTATTTAATTCTGCCGCTAGAAATTCAGCTCGCTCTTTGTTTTTTTCTACAATTTTTACTCTTACCGAAGCTTGACTTTCTTCAATATTTTTTGCTAAGTTAAAACCTATATTTCCACCACCAATAATCAGAATTTTTTTAGATATTTTTTCATTATGACCAAAAGCTTCTAAGGTTTGAGCCATTTGGCTTGAATTTATAATTATATATACTTTATCGTTATTTTTAATTTCATCTTTTTTACGGGGAATAAAAAAATTTTCATCTCTAATTATTCCTATAATATTTGCATCTAAATTAGGATATTTTTTTGTTAATTCATTTAATTTAATATTTATTAATTTACAATCCTGTCTGACTAAAACTTCTAATAATCTAATTTTATTATATGCGAAAGGGACATTATCAAGCGCACCAGGTGCCTCTAGTTTTCTTTGAATTGATTTAGCAACTTCAATTTCAGGGGAAATTATAACATCAATAGCTAAATTTTCTTTATTATACACTTTTATAAATTTTGGGTTTAGATAATCTTGAGATCTAATTCTAGCAATTTTTTTTGGTATTTTAAAAATTGAATAGGCTATTTGACATATAACCATATTAATTTCATCATTTCTGGTAACAGCAATAATCATGTCCGCTTCATTAGCGTTGGCTTTCTCTAAAATAGATGGGTATGTTGCTTTACCAACAATTGCTTTAATATCTAAACTATCGTTAATTTTTTGTATATCTTCACTAGATTGGTCAATAACAGTTATAGAATGACCTTGCTCACTTAATAATTTAGCTATAGTGAACCCAACCCTACCAGCGCCACATATAATTATATTCATTTCAATTAAATTCTTTAATACCCAGAGTTTTTAATTTTCGATGTAAAGCGGTTCTTTCCATTCCAATAAAATCTGCTGTCTTGGATATATTTCCATTAAATTTTTTTAATTGCATAGTTAAATACTCTTTTTCAAAGTTTTCTCTAGCTGCTTTTAATGGCGCAGATAAAGTATTTTCTACAATCTGATAGTTCAAATTATCATTTTTTAGGGATTCTTTAATAATATTTGAAATTTTTTCTTTACTATCAGGTTGAAGAATTGCAATTCTTTCGATTAGATTTCTCAATTCTCTAACGTTTCCAAGCCAGTTGTGATTTAAAATATAGCTATTATTTTCGTCAATTTCAAATTCTTTAATATTATAATTTTGTGATATTTTTTTTGAGAAAAATTTAATTAAGAGTGGAATGTCAGAAATTCTATTGTTTAACCCATCTACATTGATTTCAAAAACATTTAATCGATGATATAAATCCTCTCTAAAATTTCCAATTTTAATTTCATTTTTTAAATCTTTGTTTGTTGAGCAAATTAATCTAACGTCAACTGTAATATCGTTATTTCCATTAATTCTTTTAAATTTTTGATCGGTCAAAACTCTTAAAATCTTTGCTTGAATTTCAAGTGGTATTTCAGATATATTATCAATTAATAAAGTTCCTTGATTGGCTTTTTCCAATGCTCCATAAGAAATTGATCCATTAGATTTTTCCTCACCAAATAATTCTAATTCATATTTATTAGAATCTAGAAGTGCACCGTTTAATACTATAAATGGATTTTTATTTCTTGAGGAATTTTTATGAATTATTCTTGCGATTAATTCTTTTCCTGAACCAGTTGGTCCATGTATTAGTACTCTACTTTGAACAAAGGAAATTTTTTTGATTTGATCTTTTATAATTAATATATTTTTACTATCTCCAATTAATTCATGAGATAGAAATAATTTATTTTCATAATCTTTATTCATCATTTTAAGATTGAAATTTTCAACGGCTCTACTTACAAAATTCAATAATCGCTCCTGATCAAAAGGTTTTTCTATAAATTCAAATGCTCCATGTTTTAATGATTTAATAGCCATTTCAATATTTGCATGACCCGAAATTATAATTACAGGTATGTCTTTGTTTTTTGATTTAATGTAGGATAATAATTCAATGCCATCGTTGTCGCCCTTATCCAATTTTACATCTAATATTGCAACATCGGGAAGATTTTTATCAATTTCTGCTATGGCCTGATTATAATTTGCGGCAATTCTTGTTTTATAACCAGCGTCAATTATCAAATCGTTAATTATGTTTCTGATATCAGCATTATCATCTACGATTAAAATTTCAGCTATCATTTTTATTAAAAATAATTTCTACCTTTGCGCCATTGGTTATAGGTAAAAGTTGAATAAATCCATTGTGATCATTTATAATTTTTTTAACTATCGATAGCCCTAATCCAGTTCCATTGACCTTAGTTGTAAAATATGGATTGAATACTTCATTAATTTTAATTTTTAATGTATCTAAACCTATACCATTATCCGTAATAACACTTTTGATATGATCATCATTTTCATCTAATTCAATAGAGATTTTTTTAACAAAATTGACAGTATTTTTTGATTTTTCTTGAATACTTTCTATAGAATTTTTAATTAAGTTTAAAAAAACTCTACTCAATTGTTCTCGGTCACTATTAAAAAAAATTGAATTATGTTTCGTTAAAAAGTTAATTTCTATTGATAAATCAATTTCTTTTAAAAGATTAATATTATCTTGGATAATTGGTATTAGATCATTTCTTCTCAAAATTGGTTTAGGCATTCGAGCAAAATCAGAAAATTCGTTAACCAGGTTTTCGATTTGTTTTATCTGATTATTAATTATTTTTAAGTTATCCTGAAAATCGTTTTTTTCATTTTCACTAATTTGATTTAAAAATTTATTTTTAATTCTATCAATAGTAAGTAGTATAGGTGTTAAAGGATTTTTAATTTCATGAGCTAATTTTCTTGCTAGACTCCCCCACGCTTCATATCGTTCATTAGTAATTAACTTTTCTTGTTGAATTTTTAATCTGTCAATCATTAGATTGAAATTTTTATTTAAAATTTCTAGATCTTTATCTGTTTTCAATTCTGGAACTTTTGAATTAAAATTACCTTCACCTATGGCTATTGATGCGTAAATTAGATTATTGATTGATCTAAAAAATCTTGACGAAAAACGAATTGCAATTGATATAGAAATGAACAAAAGTAAAGAAACGATAATAACATAAATAACAGCAAAAGAAATTTTTATACCAGTGCTTTTTTCTTCCACTGTATAATAAAAATTAATTGCCTCTTCTGATTCGGTTAAATATTTTGAAATATTTTTATCTAAATATTTCACTACGTACAAAAATCTATCATCAAAATTTTGTAATCTAATAATAGCAGCAGATATATTTTCAAAAGCATTAATAATTTTTAAAGGACGATCATCATCTAAAACCAGATTTAATATCTCATCAACTGGGGGTGTATAGGAATTTTTGTCATCTAGAGTTGAAAAAAGTAATTGTTTATTAGAATTAATAATATGTATTTCGTCAACTTTTCTAATTAATTTTTGAGTATTTAAAAATTTTGTATATTCTGAAACGTTGTCATTTAAAAAATTTTTACTTTTATTTGTGTCAAAAGCTATTAAAATTATTTCTGATTGAACTTTATCTCTAACATCATCAACATAATTTTTTGCTAGTTCGTAAGAATTATTTACAACAGTT
>SHWS01000039.1 GCA_009693705.1 Pelagibacteraceae bacterium | reverse complement strand
GGACAAATGTTATTTGAAATTAAAAGATTAAGTAAAGAACTAGGAAGGGTTATTTAAATGAATTACACACTAAAACAGGCAATTATAAAGGTGGTTGAAAAGAAAGATGATGCGCCACCTATTAATAATATTTTATCAGTACAGGAACTTGAACGGCAGTTTGAAAATATATTAAGTCATTTTGATATGCATCCATCTGAGGCAATTACCGATGCATATTCTGAGTTATTAAAAGACAGATATAATCCATATTTTATGGCAATTCTGAATGGATTTACAAATCTTATATTACTAGAACGAGATCGTGTCATTGCAATGAATAAAGTTAAAAAGAAAACAATTGTTAAATTTGAGGATTAAAATGTTTGATCAAACACAAAAGATAAAAAAGAAACTTGTTACATTTTCAGTTGATAAAAATGTCTTTGAAACATTTAAACAAACTGCCAATAAAGACATGCGAAAATATAGTCAAATCGTAGAAGGTGCTATGCGTAGATATGTGAGTTCAAAAATTTAAATTAATTTTTTCAAACAAAAGGTTAAAATCTTTATCAATTAAATTTCTTGATCCACCTATAAATGGAAGACCACGAGATCTTTTGGAATAATTTTTTGTAAATTCTAATGATTCAACAACTTCATTAATATGAACTGCTTTCTTAATTTTAGTGGTTTCAAAAACTAAGTTTAATAATGGCACAGGTGTCACAATGTTAAATTCCTTTTGTTCAAGATTCTCTTTTGTAGAATTAAACAAAACATCCTTAACAATAAAATCACATACGAATGATTGTCTATTTTCAAATTTACCAGCAATATAAACAATACATTTATGATTCTTCTGTATGGAGTCAGAATTTTTTGTTCCAATATAAATTGGCCATTTACCTAATTTAAGTCTAAAATTAACAATTTTGTTGGCAGAAATAATCTCATCATTATAAGTTTTTCTATCACTTGCCACTAAAAGAAAGTTCATAAATTTTAATCTGGATATTTTTTTTTATTTGTTCCATTATCAAGTATGCCTGGTAATGAAACAGATACAGTAATATTTATTATAAAAAATAAAGATAAACTAAAATTAAAATACTTAAATAAAATAAATAAAATTCAAATACCGCATAACAATAAACTTACTGAAGTTAATTTAGATAATATAAAGGATTTTTATTCTCACGATTCTCACAAAAAAGCAGATATATATATAAACAATATTGGCATCTCGTTAAAACAAGAAGGTGGCAATTTTTCTTATAATAGACTTCAAAGAAAAAATTTAAATACTTTCTTTTCTCATTTTTTTGATAAGGATGAAAAAAATGATATTATAAAAAAAATTGATAAAAAAGTTAAGCAATTTCATAAAAATGAAATAACAAGAAATTTTTCCTTTACAGACGTTATGAGCAAGGAAAATTTTTATAAAGTTATTAAATATTTAATGCTTGAAGGAAGTCCTAATCTTGGTGAAACAGAATTTGCTGCTGAAATGATTTTAATTTCTAAAAAAAAAATTAATAAAGTAGAGGACTTAACAATTTATACATTTAATGAGTTTTTTGATAAATTTTCTAATCAATTTTCTTTTGCAATAAGACGACATTGGTATGGACAAAAAAGCAACTCTGAACACAAGAGAGCAATTTCAATTTTAAAAAACAAAGACAATGAACCTTGGTGTTTTGAAGAATCTGTTGGAACTCCTGATGGTTGGAGAGAAGATGTTGCCAAAAAAGATAGAAAAACAGTATATACTTTATCAATTGAACATAAATGATACCAAAAGTACTTTCACTTTTCTCAGGTGCAGGAGGACTTGATTTAGGTTTTAGAAATGCAGGTTTTAACATTTGTTATTCAGTTGAAAATGATAAATCAACTTTTCAAACATACAAATATAATTTTCCAAAAACAAAACATCTTGAAGACTCCATAGTTAATATAAGAAAAGAACATATTGACGAAAAAATTGATGGGATTATTGGTGGTCCTCCCTGTCAGAGTTGGAGTGAAGCAGGAGCACAAAGGGGGATTAAAGATCCGAGAGGCAAACTATTTTATGAATATGTAAGAATAATTGATATTTTTAAACCAAAATTCTTTTTAGCAGAAAATGTGCAAGGTTTACTTTTCACTAAACACTCAAAATCCTTTAATAATATTATAAAAAAATTTTCTAATTTAAATTATGAAGTAAGTTTTCAACTTCTTGATGCTGTCAATTTTGGTGTTCCTCAAAATAGAAAAAGAGTTTTTATTATTGGTATTAAAAAAGATGTAAAAAAAGATTTTGTATTTCCAGTTGGAGATATTTTAAAAAATAATACAACTTTAAAAAATGCAATATGGGATCTAAAAGATGCTATCCCAGCAAAAAATAAAAATAAATCAAATGAAGATTTGTTAAATAAAAAAACTAATAAAATAACAAATAATGAATTTATGACTGGCAGTTTTTCATCTATATATATGTCAAGAAATAGGGTTCGCTCTTGGCAAGAACCTTCATACACAATACAAGCGGGTGGTAGACACGCACCTATTCATCCTGACGCTCCTAAAATGATTAAAGTTGGAAAAGATAAAATGAAATTTGATTCAAAAAGTAAAAATAAGTACAGAAGATTGTCCGTTAGAGAGTGTGCGAGAATTCAAACTTTCCCAGATGATTTTATATTTTTTTACGAAAAAATATCTGACGGATATAAAATGGTTGGAAATGCAGTCCCTGTTAGACTTGCAGAAGAAATAGCAAAAGAAATAAAAAAAACTTTATTTTAAAATAGTCTTTTAATTATTTTTATCTAAATCTCTTAATTTTTTTACATCATAAAAAAAACTATGAGAAAGACACTTCTTCATTGATTTTCCCGCTTTAGTCCCACAACTTTCAGGTATAGGTGGTGGTTCTTTTTTATACAAAACATCTAAATAATTAGTGATTAAATCTTTAAAATTTTTCATATCAACTTTTAAAGGTTCATATTGATAAGAAAAATAAACTCCCAGGCGGTTACTTTCGATAACTCCATCTGGATATATAAAAACAATACCTAATGTTTTTGCCGCTTTTATAGATACGTTTTTAATTTTTTCTAATTTTTTTCTGGCACTTTCCTTTTTGCTCTCTACTGTTTTTGCAGTGCTCTTTTCTGCTAAAAATTCTTCATCTGTTTCTAAATTGGAATATAATAGACTATATGCGTGTAGTTGAGGACTATACTCATCAACTTTACTTTTTAAACTATCATCTGAAAATTTATCAGTTTTATTATTTTCTTCTCTTTTAAATTTAGAGGTTTTAAAGTCTACAATTCCCGCATTTCCATCTAAAAATTTTATAATAGCATCACCTTTTCCTTTTAATCTAAAAGGTCTTTGCTTATTATCTAAAAGTTCTTTTGAGAAAAAAATTATATTATATGGATCTATTACTTCACCATCAGGCAAATCTTGACTAATCTTTTTACAGTCTCCTAAGAAATGTTTTTTTTCAATTCCATCTAATGTTGATGTAATTCCTGCAGAAACTCCTGAATTATATATGTTGTAGTTTTTTTTTAAATACGCGCAGTGATAACAAATATAAGAAAGGTCGCTTGGACTGATGATATAAACCCTTTTTTCATTTACCATTAAAGATACATCAATAATTGTTTGATATTTGTTCAGGTGCTATTGTCATAGTATCTAATGAAAGCAAAAGAGACAAACACACGTATTATAATAGACAAAATGCTACTAGAGGCAGAATGGAAACTGCCTGGTTATTCAAAAGATAATGAAATTAACGTTGAAACAGAAGTAGTAAACGAGTTTGGTGAAGCAGATTATGTTTTGTTAAGTTCAAAAGATGACTATCTCTGCACAGTAGAGGCAAAGAACCACTCAAAATCTCCTTTAACAGGTAAAGAACAAGCAAGAAATTATGCAAACGCTCTTAAATGTAGATTTGTAATTTTATCAAATGGCATCTCACATTATTTCTGGGATTTAAAACAAGGAAATCCATTTTTAGTAGAGAAATTTCCAACTCAAGAAGAGTTAGAAACAAGAATGGAAACATTTAATCCACCAAGACTTGAAGATGAAAAAGATGGAATTAACGAGGACTACTTAATATTAACACAATTTCCAAAATATCGAGAAAGTCCTGATTATAAAGATGAAAAAAAAAGAGATGAATTTATTAGAAAAAATAATTTAAGATTTTTAAGATATTACCAACTCAACGCAATCAAAGAGATACAAAATAAAATAAAAAATGGTAGCGACAGATTCTTATTAGAAATGGCAACCGGCACAGGAAAGACGACAACTTCTTCTGCAATAATAAAAATGTTTTTAAGATTATATAAAGTTAGAAAAATTTTATTTTTAGTTGATAGATTAGAACTTGAAACTCAAGCGAAAAGAGAAATAAATGACATTCTTCAAAATGATTTTGAAACAGTTATCTGGAAAGAAAATAAAGATGACTGGAAAAGAGCAAACATTATTATTTCTACTGTTCAATCATTTACTAAACACAACAAATATAAAAGATTATTTAAAACAAATAGTTTTGATTTAGTTATCTCAGATGAGGCACACAGAAGTCTAGGACAAACAAGTAGAAATGTTTTTGAATATTTTATTGGATTTAAAATAGGTCTAACTGCAACTCCAAGAGATTTCTTAAAATCAGTAGATGTAGATAATATGTCTATGACTAATCCTAAAGAATTAGAAAGAAGATTAATGTCAGATACTTATAGTATTTTTGGTTGTGAGGATGGAGAACCTACTTTTAGGTATACGTTAGCAGATGGGGTTAAAGATGGTTATCTAATCAATCCTACAGTTGTTGATGTTGAAACGGGTTTATCTGCAGATATGATGAGTAAAGAAGGTCTCGTTTTTAAAGGAGTAGATAAAGAGGGTAATGATGTAGAGGAGCAAACATTCTTTAGAGAAGATTATGAAAAGAAATTTAAATCTAATGAAACAAATATATCTTTCTGCACTGCGTTTATTAAAAATGCTTTGAGAGATCCTTATACAAATGAGATAGGAAAAACATTGATCTTTTGTGTCTCTCAAAAGCACGCGGAAAGAATTACTACAATTCTAAATGAACTTGCTGAAAAATATTTTCCTAAAAAATATCAATCTGACTTTGCAATGCAAGTGACCTCTAACATTACAAGTCCTGACCCTCAACAAATGACAGTTCAATTTACTGATAAAAATAATAACTTAGGAGGAAATTCTCCAGAAAATGAGTACTACAAAACATCAAAGGCAAGAGTCTGTGTTACGGTTGGAATGATGACAACAGGTTACGACTGTAAAGATTTATTGAATATTTGTTTATTTAGACCTGTTTTTTCTCCTACAGAATTTATTCAAATGAAAGGAAGAGGAACAAGACTTTTTGATTTTAAAGAATGTTGGAAAGATAAAACTCAAATACCTAAAACGATTAATTCAATTAAATCTTCATTTAAACTTTTTGATTACTTCAAAAACTACAAATATTTTGAAGAAGAATTTAATTATGATGAAGTTTTAAAACTACCCTCTGTAGGTGATGGAACTGGCGAAGGTGGAGAAAAAAGAAAAAAGGTAGATGAAATTTTCAATTTACATATAGATCCTGTTCAAAGAACTGAGGAGATTAATATCCCTCAAGCAGGAATGCGTATTGATAGAGATTTATATAAATCTTTTAAAGATGATATTCTTAAAGACAAACAATCATATCAAACACTTTATGAAATGGTTGAAAAACAAGACTTTGATGAAGCAGAAAAGTATCTCAAAGAAAAATACTTTAATAAATCGTATTCACTAGACAAATTAAGAGAGTCATTGGGTTTAGATGTAAATATTTCAGCAAGAGAACTTCTTTTATATCTTTTTGGATTTACAACAAAAATTAAAAATAAAAATGAAATTTTAGAAGAAGAATTTGATAAGTTAGATAATAAGTTTAAACCTGATGAGAATTCATTTTATGCAACAAAACAAGTATTTGAAGCATATCTAACTGATAAAGATTTTAGAAAAATAATTGATGAAAAGAAATTTGCTGAATTGAATATACACCCCTCTGGAAAATACTTTAAAACCCTTCCAGATGATTTAAGAAATAATATACCAATTTATATTAAAGAAAATATTAATTTAGAAAGATTTATTGATGCTTGATGGTGTTACAAAAAAAAGAATTGATACTTTAAGACAAATATTAGTGGGAAAATTACCAGATCCAAAAGCACAAGTTGAACAAATCACAAATGGTCTAATCTATAAATTTATGAACGATATGGATGAAGAGTCTATATCAATGGGTGGAAAATCTACTTACTTCTCTGGAAAATATCAAAAATATTCTTGGAAAAATCTACTAGATACAAAAACTAGCGGTGTTGAAAAATTATCTCTTTATTCAGAAGCGATTGAACAAATGTATAATAATGAGAATCTACCTGAATTATTTAGAGAAATTTTTAAAAATTCATTCCTTCCATTTAAAGACCCATCAACACTGAATATGTTTTTAAAAGAAATTAATGAATTTCATTATTCAAATTCTGAAAAACTAGGAGATGCATTTGAATACTTATTATCTTTTATGGGATCACAAGGTGATGCAGGTCAATTTAGAACGCCAAGACATATTATTGATTTTATCGTTGAGATAGTAAATCCACAAAAGAATGAAACAATACTAGACCCTGCTTGTGGTACTGCAGGATTTTTAATTAGTTCTTACAAACATATTTTAAAACAAAACACAAAAAAGAATTTAGGAGATGGATTAACTGCATCTGATAGAAAAAAAATTGGTGAGAATTTAAATGGTTATGACATTTCTCC
>SHWS01000038.1 GCA_009693705.1 Pelagibacteraceae bacterium | reverse complement strand
AAATATAGTCCTACAAATTTTTAGTAATGTCCTCTGTCATTTTTTTTGCATCAGCAAATAACATTAATGTATTTTCTTTATAAAAAAGATCATTATCAATGCCAGCATATCCAGGTGCTAAACTCCTTTTTACAAATAAAACCGATTTACATTTTTCAACGTCTAAAACTGGCATTCCATAAATTGGACTTTGTGGATCAGTTTTTGCAACAGGGTTTGTAACATCATTTGCTCCTATTACATAAGCAACATCTGTATTAGCAAAATCATTGTTTATTTGCTCTAATTCAAAAACTTCATCATAAGGCACATTTGCTTCAGCTAACAAAACATTCATGTGTCCAGGCATTCTTCCAGCAACAGGGTGAATTGCATAAGAAACTTTAATATCATTTTTTTTCAAGGTATCTACCATTTCTCTTAAAGCATGTTGTGCTTGGGCTACTGCCATACCATAGCCTGGAACAATTATTACTGATGATGCATTCTTCATTAAAAAAGCTGCATCTTCTGCATTGCCACTCTTAAAAGGTTTTTGTTCTTTATTTTGATTTATTGAAGATTGTTCAGTTGCACCAAATCCACCTAAAATTACATTAAAGAATGATCTGTTCATGCCCTTACACATAATGTATGATAGAATTGCCCCTGATGACCCTACTAAAGCACCTGTTATAATTAAAGCTGTATTTTCTAATGTAAAACCAATTCCAGCTGCAGCCCATCCTGAATAAGAATTTAACATTGATATAACAACTGGCATATCTGCGCCACCAATTGGAATAATTAATAAAAATCCAATTAAAAAAGAAATACCAATTAATATCCAGAATAAATTAGGAGATTGAGTTGAACATAAAAGATAAGTTAAGATAATTATTGAAATAAGAAGTAGAGCATTTAAATAATGTTGACCCTTGAAAGTTATTGGGGACCCAGACATAATTCCTTGTAATTTTAAAAATGCTATAACAGAGCCAGAAAAAGTTATCGCTCCAACTGCAGCACCAATTGACATTTCAATCAAACTTGCAAGTTTAATATTTCCTGGTTCACCTAAATTAAAAGCTATAGGATTAATGAAAGCTGAAATTGCAACAAATACTGCTGCTAATCCTACAAGACTATGAAAACCAGCAACAAGCTCTGGCATTGCAGTCATTGGAATTTTATAAGCTATAAATCCACCAATGCTTGCACCTATCAATAAAAAACCTAAAACATAAATTATCCCTATTGAAAAATTACCAATAGATAAAAAAGTAACTACGATAGCAATAATCATTCCTATGATGCCAAAAAAGTTTCCTTGCCTTGAGGTTTCGGGCGATGACAATCCTCTAAGAGCTAAAATAAATAAAACTCCAGAAATTAAATAAAACGATGCTGATAAATTTGCTGACATTATTATTTCTTTTTCTTTTTATACATGGCTAACATTCTCTGAGTTACCAAAAATCCACCAAAAATATTTATTGCGGCCAATGTTATTGCTAAAAAACCATAAATACTTGAAGAGTTAAAAATATTTTCTGAATTATTTGCAAGAGCGGCAATTATTGCTCCTACTATAATTACTGAAGAAATAGCATTTGTTACTGACATCAAGGGGGTATGTAGAGAGGGTGTTACACTCCAAACGACATAGTAACCTATGAAAATTGACAAAATAAAAATGCTTAATCTAAATATAAAAGGATCTATTTCCATAAGTTATTTTATTAATGTTTTTTCAATTATTTCGTCTTTTAAATTAATATTAATTTTTTTAGTCTCTTTATCATACAAGTTTGAAACAAAATTAAAGACATTTTTTGCATATAAATTAGATGCTGATATTGGTAATTTATTTAAAATATTAGTTTCCCCTATAATTTTTACCCCATTTTTATGGGTTATTTTATCCACTTCTGTAAAAGCAGTATTACCACCTTGAACTGCTGCTAAATCATAAATAATAGATCCCGGCTGCATACCATTTATCATATTTTCTTTAATTATTACTGGTGCTTTTTTTCCAGGAATTAAAGCTGTACAAATTACTATATCAATTTTTTTTAAAGTTTCTCCAAGTAACTCCTCTTGTTTTTGTTTAAAATCTTCTGAAGCTTCTTTTGCATAACCACCTGCTGTTTCAAGATTTTCTGACCCTTTAACTGTTAAAAATTTTCCACCTAAACTTTCAACTTGCTCTTTGGAGGCCATTCTCACATCTGTTGCAAATACTATCGCCCCCATTCTTTTTGCTGTGGCAATTGCCTGTAAACCAGCTACACCTGCTCCAACAACTAAAACCTTAGCAGCAGGAATGGTGCCTGCAGCAGTCATCATCATGGGTATGGCCTTTTCAAAATTTGCAAAAGATTCTATTACCGCTTTGTATCCAGCTAAATTTGCTTGAGAAGATAAAATATCCATGGATTGAGCTCTTGTTATTCTTGGCAATAATTCTAAAGAAAAAAAATTGATATTTTTTTTAATTAAATTATTTAATTTTTCTTTATTGTCATAAGGATTTAAAACTCCAATTAAAGTTTGGTTATTTTTTAAAAGAACAAGTTTATCCTCAGAAGGTAAACCTAATTGGACAATTATATCTCCACTTTCTATAATTTCTTTTTCATCATTTAATATTTTTGCTCCTTGATCGCTATACTCTTTATCTTTAAAACCTAAATGCTCTCCATAATTTTTTATTAAATTTACATCAAAACCGAGTGCTAGATATTTTTTTGTAATTTCAGGTGTTATGGCAATTCTTTTTTCAATTTTTTTTTCTTCAGCAATTGATACTATTTTCATTTGAAAACCTAAACTAGAAATAGTGCCATTAAAACTAACACTACCAAAATAGCCACCGTTCCCCACAGTACAAATTTTGTAAAATTATTCCAAGTATTTTTATGGTTTTCGTGATCCATAAAAACTATTTTTGTCTTGCTTTAAATTTTGGGTTTGTTTTATTTATTACGTAAACTCTTCCTCTTCTTCTTACTAACTTAGAGTTTAAATCTCTTTTTTTTAATGATTTAAGTGAACTTTTAATTTTCATAATTTTTAAATGCCGGCAATGACCTACTCTTCCGTGTCTTAAGACAAAGTACCATTGGCGCTGAAAGGCTTGACTTCCGAGTTCGGTATGGGATCGGGTATAACACTTTCGCAATAATCACCGGCGTGTGCTTTATACCTGATTTCAACTTAATGTAAACTATTTTTAAGGTTTAATAAATTTAAGTTTTATTTGTTTTTATGAATTCCCGAACATAGTTCTTTAAACTGATTTTACCAAAATGTTTATGTAAATTACGTGATAAACTTATACTACTTAAGATTTTTTTATAAGAATTACAGTTATTATCCTATATATAACGTTTTAGCTTTATTAACTTTCTATTGCATTATTTAAAAAAATTTGATTATAAAAAGTACAATTGTTAAAAAATATTACTAATTTTATAAATTAACTGAAAATGTTGTCTAGAATTTTACAAGCCATGTTAAGATTTATATATGCATTTAATAATCTTGGGGCTATTTCTGCATTAAAAATTAATGCTTTTCGCTTACTTAATAAAAAATTTGATACTAAAATCAATTCAAAAAAATTTGGGGAGATATATTGGAATACAAAGAGAGACTGGGTTATAACGCATCTTTACACCCCACAAATAGAGATATTTTCACCAAGTAAAAATATAGATATACAATTAATTATTGATCTAGGAGCAAATATTGGGATTGAAACTATAAGATTTGCTAAAATGTACCCAAAAGCAAAAATATTCTCAATCGAACCAGTAAAAGAAAATTTTAAAACTTTAGTTAAAAATTCTCAAAAATTAACTAATGTAATCCCTATAAATGCAGCCGTATGGGATAAAAATTCTAAATTAAAAATAATAAAAAAATCAATAAATAGCCAAGATAGATATTTAAAAGAAATTAAAAATTCAAATAAATTTCATATAATTGGAAAAAATTTTAATAAAATTTTGTCGGACTATTCAATTAAAAATATTTGTATATTAAAAGTTGATATCGAAGGAGCTGAAAGAAAACTTTTCAATAAATCATGTAATAAATGGCTACACTTAGTTAAATGTATTATAATGGAAGTTCCTGACAATGATTTTCCATTCACTACTCAAAAAATCTTAAAATTATTTATTAGAAATAATTATAAGTTTAATACATATGTTAATGGCGAAAATCTAATCTTTATAAGATCCGATATTGATTGGAAACCACGAAGTATTATTAATTATTAAAATAATTGTATTTAAAATTTACTTAAATACTGAATTTAAATTAATATGCTATTCTCTATTTATAGAAGAAACAAAGCTCTTGTAAGTTCTAAAAAAACCTTCTTTTAGACTAATCTTTGGAAACCAACCATATTTTTTGGATAAAGAAATATCTAAAAGTTTTCTAGGCGTTCCGTCAGGTTTTGATTTATCAAATTTAATTTTAATATTTAAGTTCAAGGATCTCATTATAAAATTAGCATATTGTCTTATTGTAAAATCTTTTCCTGAGCCAATATTTATTAAAGTTTCTTTTGTCTTTTTCAGCATAAAAAATATGCAAGCATCGGCAAGATCATCGACATAAATCAACTCTCTCTTTGCTTTTCCAGTGCCCCACAAAGTTATTGTCTTTTTATTTTTTATTTTAGCCTCATAAACTTTTTTTATAATTGCAGGGAAAAAATGTGAAGTTTCAATATTGTAATTATCATCAGGTCCATAAGTATTAGTTGGCATCAAAGATTTGTAATTTGTTTTGTATTGCAAATTATAATTTTCGCACATTTTAATTCCTGCGATTTTTGCTATTGCATAAGGTTCATTTGTATATTCAAGACTTCCATTAAGTAGATAATCTTCTTTTATGGGCTGTTTGCAGTTTTTAGGATAAACGCAACTAGATCCTAAAAATATTAAATTCTTAATCTTATTTAAAAAAGCACCATGTATTAGATTGCTCTGTATAATTAAATTTTCATTAATAAAATCAGCTCTATATTTATTATTAGCAACAATTCCACCTACTCTGGCTGCTGCTATAATTATAGCCTTTGGTTTATTTTTTCTTAAAAAATGATAAACTTTTTTTTGATCAGAAAGATCTAAATATTTCCTATCTACCGTTAAAATATTTTTGTAATTATTAAATTTTAATCTTCTTACTATTGCAGACCCTACTAAACCATTATGACCCGCAACATAAATTCTTGAATTCTTATTTATACTCATATCATTTAGAAAACATTTTATAGTGCGTTAATAGATTTAAAGAAATTGTTAAATTGAAATTCAAAATTCATATGTTTATTGAACAATATATGACTATTTTTTTGTAATTTTAAATATATCTTTTTATTATTTAATAAAAAATTTACAGCTTTTGCTATCTGTTGTGGTTTTTTAGCATTAACAATTTTACAAATTTTATATTTCTTATTAAATAAAATAAAATCTCTATTATGATGAACTATAAACGGTACACTTGCGTATAAATAATTGTTAAATTTTGTTGATGCTCCTGCCATATATTGATGACTAAGAAAATTTGCTTCATAAAAACATGTTCCTATTTTTGATCTAAATAAAATTTCAAACCACAATTCATTGTTAACTAACGTAATAATCTTAACCCTGTTTTTTAATTGATATTTCAAAATTATATTTTGCAATTCATTTAGGTATTTTTCAGAATTGACAACGCCTGCAATTACTAACAAAGTATTTTTTTTCCAAAATCTTACCGATAATATTAATTCTTTAATATAATGATTTGGACTAATTGATCCCAATCTGCTCACAAGCAAAATTTTATTATTAATGTTTAACATTCTGTTTAATGACTTGGAGCGCTTAGGATAATAATTTTTTGGGAAACAGTTTAAGAACTCGATCACTTTAGTGTTTTTAATATTAGCCAAATTTATAAATTTTTTTCCACGCTTATCATTTGGAAAAATTAAGATTTTACAAAATCTAGCGAAAAAAAATTCGAGTTTTGTTTGTAATAAGATTTTAACATCTTTAATGTTTCTTGGATCGTCAAAATCAAAATTATGATAAATAATTTTTAGTCTAGGAAAGAAAATTCTTAAGAAAATATTACAAAATAAAGCTTTTCTATTATAAATAACTAAAAATCTTGGCTTGTATAAAAATATTAACTTAAAGCTCAAGAAAAAAAATAATAAATATTCTAATAAAGAAAATAATCTTTTTTTGCTACCGACAGAATAAAATAATGTTTTTTTTCCAAAATCTATTTTTCCTAAACTATCATGTTCTACTTTCCTGTGTACGACATGAACATTATATTTTTTATCTGAAAAACTTTTAGCAGAAAAAATTAATGTGTTGTACCATCTAGGATTATCCCAAATAGTAAATACAATATTTTGCATTTTATTGATGTATAAATTAAACTCTATTAGAATTTTTTGTTACTAATTTCTTCTCTAATCATATCTTTAATAAGAGTTTTTAAATTAAATCTTGGCCTCCATTTAAGTTCTTTCCTTGCTTTTGAAGCGTCGCCAAGCAATGTATCAACTTCTAATGGTCTAAAATATTTTTTATCACATTGAATAATTATCTTTTTGTTATAATAACCCTTCTCATTAATTCCTTTGCCTTTCCAGTTTATTTTTATTTTCAATTCTTTTGCTGCTAAATTAACAAAATTTTTTACAGTGCTTTGCTTACCTGTTGCAATAACATAATCTTTTGGTTGTTTTTGGTTGACAATTTTCCACATTGCCTCAACATAATCTTCGGCATGTCCCCAATCTCTCTTAGCATATAAATTTCCTAGAAATAACTTGTTTTGAGACCCTAATTTTATTTGAACTAATGCAGAAATAATTTTTTTTGTAACAAAGGTTTCTCC
>SHWS01000037.1 GCA_009693705.1 Pelagibacteraceae bacterium | reverse complement strand
CATATTGTTGTGTTAATTTTAATGCTTCTTCGGCGTCGGTGGTAACTTTTATAATTTTTTTAAATACATTTTGATTAAATTTTCCGTATATCATCGTAAAAATTTCTTGTTTTGCTCTGTCCGTAATATTAGGATCACCCATGATTGCACGGACTTGTGTACCGCTGATATTTTTACCCTTGAGTTGTAATTGCATTTCTGGAGCAATAATAAAATATCCTTTATCCGCATATCCCGTTCTTTCTTTTTCAGGAACATCTTCGTAATTTTGAAAATACTTACCACCAGTTAATCGTTCGGAGTCCTTTTGACTGACTGCTGTAACATATACTGTATCTGGTGGTAATTTTTCTAATATTTCTTTTGGTGCATATGGATTTTTTACTTGTACTACTTTATCTTCTGGAATATCAAACATTTGTGTCATAATATCTTTTTTATCAGTAAATCCAAATGGAGATTTCGTTGGATCAGTTTTGTCTGATGATGCGATATACACACTATCCTCACCAAATTTTTTCACCAATGCTCTATAAATACTATAGTGACCGGCGTGGAATGGTTGAAATCGACCGGTAAAAATTGCTACGGTTTGTTTTTCACCAGTTGGTGTAGGTTGCGTTTGTTTGGTCGTTGTTTTTTCTGTTGATGGTTCTTCAGGTTCGTCCACAATTTTTGCTTTACCACGATCAAATTTCATCATACCCAATATTTGATTCACGGGAGCAAAGGTACCTGTAAATTTATATGGTTTACCATTATACATAAATACAATCCCTTCACTCGGGACTACATTTTCTATACCCAAATTATCCAATCTTTCTATTTGTTGTTGAAGTGCCGCCAATTGATTTCTGTCACCTGTGTCACGGATAGATTTTATAGCGTTTAATAATTCTTGTTTTAAACTTTCTCCTGCTTCTGGATTATTTGCCGATAACAGGTTGGTAACTCGTTGTAATGTATCTACACCAACCCGTAAGAATACTTGTTCTAGTGGTCGTACACATTGTTTTTGCATATTAACAAGTTGTTCTGCTTCAAATGTACGAAACCACTTTTTGGTTTCTGTATCTTCAAAATCTTTAACACCAATAGCTTTTTTATCACCCGTAGCCCACCGTGAAATTAACCCATCAAATTGTTCTTCTGATAATTCCAATCCTTGAGTTTCTACTTGTCTTGCAATTTCTCGTTCCCACCATACTTTCTTATAATCTTCCAATGTACTCTTATCATCAAGATCAAATTCATTTTGTAAACGACCAATTTCTGATCCATATTTTTTTAATTTTTCTAAATTTCGAGCGGTATCAGCGTCATTAAACGAAATAGATTGTGGTCCTGATAATCCAAATGTTTGTTGTTGCTGCGCACTCACCCGACGAAGTTGTGTGTCCAGTACTTTACCATCGTCAATACTTCGTCCAACTTCATTACCATCTTTATCGTATTCAATCGTCCCATGAAATACTATAACAGGTTTGTCATATGGAATAACATTTTTTGTATCTGGAAATATAATTTCTACATTCATGAACTTACGACCGTCACCAAATAATTGTTCTCGTTCTTGTTCGGGCAACGCATCTACTGCCTTTTGTAAATCTTGCGCCGCACCACCAAAGGATTTTTCAATTGCACCACGACCAGCAAACATTTGACGAATACCTGCTACATCTAATGCATTTTGACCAAAGTTTTTAATTTGTCCTTTATTACGAGCAAATACAACTTGTCCATTTTTAACACTAAAGGTTAAATTTTGACCGTCAAGTTTTTCGGTGACAGGTGCTTCCGCATCCAATCCACCGACCAATCCTCGTTTTATCATTTCCTTAACATCGGTAAATGTTAATTCGTCATCTTCATATGGATGTGCCAAGTGTCCAGCAGCACCACCTTCTGCTATTAATTGCCACGGTCCATTTGGAGCAAGTCCGTCATACAATTCCGATAAATACACATATTCTATATTTTCATTCTTCTTATCTCGCCCGTGGTCTTTTCTTGCCAATTGCCATTTACCGCCCGTTGTACCATTTGGATGATGGACATCGTGGTTTTTCATTTTTGATTTACCATGTCGTTTAATTGCTTTCTTACGATCACGATTACGAGTTACTCTATCATCTTGTGTTTTTTTAAGATAACTTCGTACTTTTTCTGGATGTCGGCGATTGTATCTCCGCATTCGTTCGGTACTTGAGAGTGCTTCATTATTAATGAATTCATCGTCTTGTTCAGGACCAATTGAGTATGGATAAACCATTCCTACTTCATCTTTTTTTACACTGTTAATATAAGCACGGTATACCGCAGCCGCCGACACCTTACCAGCCGCACGTGCCCGTTGTTCCATAGCTATAGCTGCCTGAATCTTGTGTGCGTGAGTACGACCACTACGGCGTATCTTGGATACACTTGCCGTAGCATCGTCTACTGTTGCAAATTTTAACCCGTGTATAGTACCTTTGGGATTTTCATCTGTGTACAGATCACTGTGTTTTTTACTGTTGGCTTGTTGTCCTGGTTTTCTTGCCACTCTGTTCTCTTCTTCTACTCCCTCATCACCACCGGCGCCACCACCACCACCAGCATCACCACCAGTATCACCACCAGCATCACCGCCAGTGTCACCACTATCTGTTGGTGGTGTTGGTGGTTCTTCTTTTGGTTGTTCACCAGTTTTCATTATATGTGGATACAAAGGATAGAAAAATCCATAGCGTTTAATTTTTTGTTTAGCTTTTTTACGCTTTTTGTTTGCTTCTTCCAAAGTATCGGCAGTAGTGATAGATAATTCTTCCACAAGATCAGGTGCGAGTTTTTCGACCAAAAAATTGTGTTGCTCAATATAATCATTTAATACTACTACTTGTTCAAAAAGTTTATCTAAATTCATCGTCTTGAACCCGAGAAGAAGGTTGGTATTGATTGGATATTTAAATCCAACGCGTTATTATTGATATCAAACAAGTCAGTTTTAAATACTAAACTTGCAGTTGTTTGTGTCGTGTTAGGTACTGTGATTGTGACTTCACCAGGACTAAATGCATATTCTTCAGCAACCTTTAATGAAATGTTTGCAATTTGCCAAAATCCATTGTTAATAACAAATCGCAATCCCGCATTACCAATTCGCGGAACCGTGAAGTTAAATGTTTTGTTTGGAAAGTATGCTACTTTTTCTTTTGTACTAACAGATGCTATTTTTTGTCCAAATATATTGTCACCCACCATAGCAGATCCAGTTAAATACACATCCATTACATATTGACTTGAAGTAAATGCATATGACGCAGAAGTTGTATATACATAACTATCGAACTTCAATGTATATTCCGATGCTGGGAACAGATCAATTTCTTTACGAGTACCAATGAAATAACTACTAGTAGTTGTTACGGCGTATCCAGCATCTAACATATAATTGTTATCACGACTCAAACTGATGTGCGTTGCTGCATTTATAGTATCGTCACTATACGAAGTATCTGGTATTCCCGACCCCGTAACATTATGTGCATACCAACTCGCAGTTAATATTGATAATGTATTGAATACTCCGATTGGTTGTTCTCTATCATCTTGATCCGTTGAACTTGTTATTAATAATTCACCTACTCGTGTCGGAGTATCTGCAACGAAAGCAAAATCTGTTTGAGAACCGGCTTGTCTATTGGAAGTTTTAATTCTAAAAATTTCACCACTGATCGTATCCAAATCGATAATACGCAGTTTTGCGAACGATAATATACTACCCGTTGTTAAAGTAGAACTTTCACTTACATGATAATATTGTATAGAACCAGTAATGGATTTTGCTGCTCTAACATATGTCGTTGCGGACGCCGTATATAAATTTTCACCAATTTCATACTGTCCATTTTTAATTGGTGTAATATTTAATACACTATTATCTACAGAACTTGTAATATTTGTGTCGGTAAATGACTTTGATGCGTTTAATAATGAAAGTGGTAAATTTAGTGATGCTGTGTGAATTTGTGTAATTTCTATAGATTCTGTTGTTGCTGGTATTGTACCTCTGTATGTTCTTTGCTGTAGGGTAAGACTACCAGTTATTTTTGGCGTCAAATGTGACGAGTTAAATTGAATTGATTCACCATCATTTACAACAACAATATATCCTTTCTGTTTATTTAAAACAGATTTTGGTTTCAAAGTTATATTTGATATTGCAGTATTAATTACTGATTGGCTTAATAACGAACCAGTTAGTAACAATTCATCTACTATTATTTCAGGTTGTTTTTTAATTCTAATTGGTGTTATATTTTTTGTTTTTGGTTCTATAATAATTTTTTTCTGCCATCGTACATTTGGTGATTGTGTTACCTCGTTTGATAATACTGTGTTGGTTTTTGCGTCTATTCTTGCGGTTCCTACGATGGTTAATAGCGCAGAACCACGGGGTGTATTTTCATACACTTCAACAACCACCAATCTCGCACCACCTTCTATAAATCCTCGAATTGCCTCAACATACAAACTATTCCCGTTAGAGTCTATAATTTCTATCAAAACCTCTGTGTTTGGTTTTAGTAGAGAAGTTCCAGATATTAAAAAAGCATTACGACCACCCGTAAACACACCAGATAATTGTTTTATATTAAAATATAAAGACTCAGGTCCAGTATCGGTTATCAATACTGGTAATTGTGCTAGATTTTGTTTTGATAATATTTTTTTAATTCGTGGCATAAGTTCTCTTCGTGTTAACTACTCAATATAAATAGTTATCACGATTGAATATAACTCCATCCGTCCTCTCGTTTGATTTCAATTAAATGATCTACCATATCTCGTACTGCATCTAAGTGACTAATAACGATTAGGAAATCAAATTGAGCTTTGAGAATACCGAATAGGGTGTGCATCGAACCCAAGTTCTCTGCGTCCAGTGTCCCCAATCCTTCGTCTACTATCATAAAATTAGATTTTGGTAAATTACTAGCGTTCATCAAGGCTACACGGATTGCCAAACTACTGATAAACCGTTCCATTCCCGAACTATTTTCTAGTGGCCAAATACGGTCATAATCATAGTTTAATTTACCCACAATATTTTTCCCATCCACTTCCAACGAAATTGTGAAATCTACTATCTGTGTTAATATGTTGTTTATTTCTGCCTCAATATTTGGAATTACTTTACTCATTAGTTCGTATGGGATACCATCACGACCAACTGCTTCCATATAGTATTTATATGCTTCGTAGGTATTCTCCAATTGTTCCGCTTCTTTAATCTGATTCATAATATCGGTCTTACTGGCCTCCAGAACGCGGATTTCCCCGTGGAGGTCACGAAGCACCTTTTCCAGATGATTAATTTGCTTCTTGCTACTCTCAATATCATGTTCCACATATTCAATATTCGTATCAATATCAAGATTATGTTTGATGTTTTCTTCATTTGCCCGATGAAGTTCAATATCTTTGTTAATCTGTTCCACTTGCCGATCATACTTTTCAATCACGGTAATTAACTTTTGAATAGTTAATTCTTCCGATTGTGATTTGCGTTGTAATAATTGAATTTCTGTTTGCAATTCAATATATCGTTCATATTGTTCTACTCGTTCTTTCAACGGTTGTTTCTGAAATTCAATGTCTGCAATGGCATCTTCCTGCTTCTTCTGTATGTCGTATAATTCTGATAGCTCAAGTTTTACTTGTGTCAAATCATCAATTACTGATTGGTTGTTAGTAACACAGACATCACAATTTGGATTGTATTTATAACTTTCTAATTTTTCCTTGAACTTTTCCTTTTCTGCTATCTTGGATATCGTTAGTTTACACGCACCATTCCCTTTTTTAACTAGTTCAGATAAACGATTATATTCGTCAGTATCTCGTTTTAATTCGTCACCGACAAATAATTGTAGATTTTTTGTTTTGTCGTGAATTATTTCCTGTAGGTTGGTTAGTCGTACCTCCACTTCCTCTTTATCTGTTTCGTTGATTGTATACTGCCCAGTTGCGTTTTTTAAATCAGATTGTAACTTGGTAATATCCAATTCAATATTTGGTACTAGTTTCTTTTGATCCTGCCAATTCTTTAATTTAGCATATAATACTTCTCGTTCGTCCTTAACCTTCGCAGAACTAGTTTCTACTCGTGTATGTTCATCACGAGAAATATCCAATTTGTTTTGTGTATCTGATAGTGTCTGAGTAAAATCTATCTTTTTGAACTTCTTCAATGCTCCAGAAATTTCTTTTATCTCATCATTTGCGGTGTCTGCCAACTTATCAAAAATACTCAATCCCATAAACTGAATAAGTAAGTCCTTTCGTTCACTATGTGACTTGTCAATAAACAACGCATTACTAGTTTGCCCACTTAGTGCTGTCAATACGAAATCTTCATAACTACCCACATAATTACGAATGTTAACATTGGTATCACGACGATCTTCTCCATTTAAGGATGTATGTGTGCCGTCGTTGTTTTCCTTCCAGAATGAAACATCAACTTTCACATCACCGGTTTTCTTACGGGTACCGGTTCTACGAATATAAAAGATTTCATTGTTAATTTCAAACTTTAGTTGACAAGTAAATTCATCCTTACGATTATTCATAATATGATCACCACGGAATGCTCGTGGGGTCTTATCATATAAAGTAAAGATAAGTGCATCCATCGCAGAACTCTTTCCACTTGCGTTCTGTGCGAAGATACCGTAAATACCCCGCATTTTTCCAAAGTTAATAACATTATCTTCTCCGTAGGAGAACATATTAGAAAATTTCAATTGAAGCGGACGCCAATTTACATTACGAGAATGATCATCGTGATTAATACTAGAATTGAGAGTATTGTTTACTTCCAATATTTGTTTCATCAAGTTTGGACTGATGGTATTATCGTATGTTCGTTCTAACCAATCTTGAATAAGTGTATTTTGGATATTCACATTTTGAACATCCATAATTTCCAATCCACTCTTCAATTTTTCTCGTTCGGCGTTATCGTGCTTGGATTTATTAATACTTAATTCAATAATATTATGTTGTTTTCTTAATACGGATACCAACTTCTTCACCCCAGTAGTATCCAATTCTCCTGTGAAAATACGCATACGAACATTTTTTGGTACATCCGTCAATACAGGAACCTTACCATTTTTAACATCTACTGTGTAATATCCAAAATTATTTGGTACTTCTTTAAAGAGATGCGTAAAATTTTGCATATCCCACAAAC
>SHWS01000014.1 GCA_009693705.1 Pelagibacteraceae bacterium | reverse complement strand
ATCTAAAGGATTTGCAGAAAAAAGTTTTTTGGTGGAACTGATTGGCAACGAGACGCTCTACCACTGAGCTATACCCGCAAAATAAATTTAAATATAATCTAAATTTATTTAAAAACAAGTTATCTCAAATATATTGTAGCTCTTTTAAACTTGCTTGAAATTGAGAGTTTAACTTGGTTTGATGGTCCTTATCAAGAATTTTTTTCCAATCATTTTCAGCACCTAAGTGAAAAAAAGGGATTTTTTTATTTTCTTTTTTAGAAAATATCGACTCTACAAAGCCCTCTTTTTTTTCCATACTTTTAAGTTTAAGAAAGGTCGTGCTTTGTATTGATTTTTGTGCTTTTAACTTTTGAAAACTATTTTTGAGGTTAAATATTTTATTAATAAACTCTATTGTTTCTTTAAAAGTATTAAAAGTTTGATTTAATAAATCTTCGTACCGAATTAATTTAATTGGAAATATTTTTTGAACTTTCCAAGATTGAAAATTTTTTTCCCACGAACTCAATAATTGAAAATTACCATAATCATTTTTCCCTTCACTCTGGAAAATATAATAGTTCTCATTTAGCATTGCTGCCAAAGCCTCCTCATAACTAAAATCATAGTGATTTTTAAAAGAAGTAATTACATTTCTTGGATCTCTAACTATATAAATACATCCAATAGTATTTTTTTTATTAGTAAAATTATTTCCATTGATTGAACCCAGCATATTATGTGTTTTAAAAAATCTAATCCTTTTACCTAAATTTATCTTTTCCTGAGCCGCTATCCAAAACCTAGAAGTGTCTGTTACTATTTTTGGATTATAATTAAAATCGCTAAAATATTGTTTGTCAGGAAATTGACTAATATTTTTTAGTAATAATTGATTAAAATTTCCATCTTTCGAAAAATAATATGAAGTCAATAGCGCTCTTAACCATGTATTCCCACTTTTAGGGTAAGATGCGATCCAAAAAATCATAAATAATAATTAATATAGATCAATTTAAATTTATTTGCTAAAATAAGACATGATTAATTTGCCAAAAAAAATACCAGTTTTTCCAGTAAGTAATTTTATTATTTTTCCTAAAACTACCGTTCCACTTAATATATTCGAGCCCAGATATATTGAAATGATCGATGACTGTATGGAATCAAATAAATTTGTTGGAATGATTCAGCCAAAAAAAATACTTGATCAAAAAAAATTAGTGCCTGAATTACATAATATCGGTTGCTTGGGAAAGATAACAAATTTTAAAAAAACTGACGATTCCAGATATTTAATTGAGCTAAAAGGAATTATTAGATTTAAAATTATTGAAGAAATTAAAAGTAAAAAAAAATATAGAGAATGTGAAGTCAACTTTGAAAACTTTTATGAAGATTTAGAAAATAAAAAAGAAGATATAAAATTTTCAGATTTAAATCTAATTTTTAAAGATCTAAAAAATTTATTTGAGAAAAGGGGCTATCTCATCAATTGGGGTGCTCTTGAAAAACAAAATCTTGATGAAACTATTAATGCTCTTGCAATGGCGTCTCCATTTTCACTTGAAGAAAAACAAGTTTTATTGGAGTCAAAAAATTTGGATATTAGAAAAACTAAAATTTCTGAAATTCTAAGTACTTATACTTATGATAATTTCAACAACACTACCTTACAGTAATTTATTTTAAAATCCTGCATCTGCTAAGTTTACAAATATTTTATTTATATTTGGTATTTTTCCAAAAAATTGGACTGCCTTACTTAAAATTTTACTATTAACTTTTCTCTCAATATTAAAAAATTCGTGAACAAAATCAATTCCATTAGAAAATACGAAATTCTTATGTCTTATTTTTTCTTCAAACTCAATATTAATTGAACTATCTAAAGATAATCCTAAATTTATCTTATTTTTAATAATATCTAGCAATTGTCTTATATCTCTTATAGTCATATTAAATCCTTGCCCAGCCAAAGGATGAAGACGATGTAATAAATCCCCAAATGCTAAAATATTTTTATAGTAATAGGATCTTAAGTTCAATGATTGTAACTCACAAATATCAATTTTGTCTATTTTTTCTATTAAATATTTATTATTATATTTTTGAATTATGTGTTTAAGGTCGATATCTTTTTTATCTAGAGCGTAATTCGCAGAGTAAACCACTGAGGTTTCAATATCTGAAATAGGCAAAAATGCTAATGGACCATTTTTTGTAAAAATCTGAGTTGCAGTAAAATTATTTGCTAATTTTTTATGCTTAATAATAGTAGTATAAGCAGTACAATTATATATTTTTTCTATTTTTTTTGAAAAATATTTAATTGATATGAAATGATTATGATCACAATTAATAACTAAATTATAATTCTCATAAAAAAATAAATCTAAATTTTTAATTATTTTTTTTTTAAAAAACTTGTTTTTATTAAGTGCATTATTTAAAATTTGATATAATTCATAATTCTTTAAAATTGAAAAAAGTTGATCATTATCGCTTTTAAAATTAAGTAATTTTTCACTTTTTAAGTTATCGGTAAAAACTTCAATTCTATTTAATTTCCAAAGAATTTTTTCGATATTAATTATATTTCTATTAAAAAAATTTACATTATTTCTAGAGATACCAATAGTTCTAGATTTACTGGGGTTTATATCTTTAGATGATAAATAATTATCAACATAAATATTTTCTTTAACTAAAGCCTTTGCTAAGGCCAAGCTAGATATTCCGCCGCCTAATATACAAACTTTCATATTATTTTTAATTTTAACAATAAAAATTAGATGATACAAAGTCATAAATACGATTGATTTAATATGAACATTAAAAAAGTATCGAGTTTATTACTTAATTTTACCATTAAGCGATTAATAGAGATTTTTGGTATTATTATTTTTATATTTGGTCTTGCACTTCTTATATCTCTTCTGTCCTACTCACCCAATGATCCTAATTTTATATTTCCAGATAATACTGAAATAAAAAATTTATTAGGATTTAAAGGTGGTTTTACTGCTGATTTTTTTTTTCAATCAATCGGATTAATTGCTTTTTTTACTCCTATGTCATTTATGCTTACTGGCATAAATATATTTAAATCTAAAGATTTTTTTTTAATTATTGAAAACTTTTTTTTTATAATTTTATATTCAATTATTGGATCATTATTTTTTAGCTATTTTTATTCTAATTGGTTTTCGTTATATACAAATGGTAATGGTGGATTTATAGGAAATTATTTAAACCAAACATATTTAAGTTCTTTAATATTAATAAATAGAAATATTTTATATTACATTTTAATTTTATTATTTTTTTTATTATTTCTAAAAAGTATTAATTTTCATTTAAAAAATTTTATCTTGATATGCAAAAAAATAATTTATTTTCTTCTCAAAGAAAAAAATAAAAATTACACAGACAAAAATGAGATAATTAGAGAATATATTCCTCAAGAACAAATTAAAAACTTAATTCAAGAAGATCTTCCATTTATTAAAGCCGAAAATAGTAAAAATGAAACTAAAATTAAGTTTATATTGCCAAGTTTAGATTTGTTAAAATCTCCATCGAAGCATGAAAGACAAAACTCAAATAAAAGAGAGTCAACGGATCCTAAATTTTTAGAAAAAATTTTAATGGACTTTGGAGTTAGTGGCAGCATTAAAAAAGTTAGTCACGGCCCTGTGGTTACTTTAAATGAATTTGAACCCTCCGCTGGTGTAAAGGTATCAAAAATTATTAATTTGTCTGATGATATTGCTAGAAATACGAGTTCCGAGTCTGCTAGAATTGCTACTATTCCGGGAAGCAATACTGTTGGAATTGAGCTGCCTAATGATTATAGAGAAAATGTTTATTTAAGTGAAATAATAGATTACTCCGATTTTAAAAAAAGAGATATTAGACTGCCGATTGCCCTCGGCAAAAGTATTTCGGGAATTCCTATTGTTGGTGATCTGGCGGCTATGCCTCACCTGCTTATTGCAGGGACCACTGGGTCAGGAAAATCTGTGTGCATTAACACTATTATTTTATCTCTACTCTACCGACATCCGCCTGAAATTTGTAAATTTATTTTGATAGATCCAAAAATGTTAGAACTTTCAACATACGAGGGAATACCACATTTGTTATGTCCTGTTATTACAGAAGCAAAAAAAGCAGCTTCAATTCTTGGGTGGGTAGTTAAAGAAATGGAAAGCAGGTATAGATTAATGACTAAAGAAGGCGTCCGAAATATCGATGGATACAACACTAAACATAAGCTCCCAATGCCTTATATTGTGGTTGTAGTTGATGAAATGTCAGATTTAATGTTGGTTGCAGGAAAAGAGATTGAAAATTATATACAGAAATTGTCTCAAATGGCTAGAGCTGCTGGTATTCATATTATTATGGCTACTCAAAGACCCAGTGTAGATGTTATCACCGGAACTATCAAAGCTAACTTTCCAACACGTATTTCTTTCCAAGTAACATCTAAAATTGATAGCAGAACGATTTTAGGAGAACAGGGTGCTGAACAACTATTGGGCAAAGGTGATATGTTGTACATGTCTTCCGCTAACCGAGTAATCAGGATACACGCCCCTTTTGTTTCAGAAAATGAAATTGAAAAAATTAATAACTTTCTAAGATCTCAAGCTGAGCCAGATTATATAGATGAAATTCTTAACTTCGCCGATGAAAAAGAAATTGGTGATTTTGAAAGCCAAGCAGACAAAGATGAACTTTATAAAACTGCATTAGATATTATTAGATCTGAAGGAAAGGCATCTACATCTTTTTTACAAAGAAAACTTCAAATTGGCTACAATCGTGCAGCGAGAATTATTGATATGATGGAAGCAGAAGGTATTGTTAGCAAAGCAAATCATGTCGGCAAACGAGATGTTCTATAATGTTAAAATATTTTGTTATTTTTTTTTTAATATTTGTCATCACTGAAATAAATGCTTCGAATAAAGAAAAAATTATTGAAAATTTAAAAAATACCAAAAATTTAACTTTTGATTTTGAACAAAGTATTAATGAAAAAACAGAAAAAGGAAATTGTACTATTGAATATGACAAAAAAATTTATTGTAAATATTTAAACAGCGATAAAATATTAGTATCTAATGGAAAATCTTTGGTCATCAAAAATTTAAGCAGCTATTATATTTATCCTCTAGATAAAACATCTTTAAATTTGATTTTAGATAAAAATTTTTTAATAAATAAAATTACATTTCTAGAAGAAGAAACCAAAAATACAAATTACATAAATTATAATTTTTTTGAAAATGAAAGCGAAATCAAAATTTTTTTTGATAATATAAATTATAATTTAATAGGATGGCAAATGTTAGATATTTATCAAAATTTAAATATAACTTTTATTTCTTCTATTAAAAAAAATGAAAATATAAAAAAAAATTTGTTTAATTTGCCCTCACAAAATTAGTTTAAATTAATATAGTTTCTTTTTTAAAAATCTTCATTCCTCTTGCAAGATAATTGCCTAAAGCGTTTTTGTGATCTAAAGAGCAGGTATGAGCCCAAACTCTATTAATATTATTATTAAATGATTTTTTAATTGCAGAAGATAGTAAATATGATCCTAATTTTTTGTTTTGATATTGCTCTAATAAACCGAAATAAGCTATTTCTGTTTCTTTTTTTTCATAATGAAAAATCAGCTCGAAATATCCAGCTAAATCCTCTTTGTATTTAAAAACAAATGTTTTAACACTGTTGCTAGAAACGTATTCTATCCATTGAGATTCGGTCCAAACTAATCGATCCACCCATTTATGTTTTTGACCAATATTTTTATATAAAAATTTATTTAATTCAAAATTTGGCGGATTTAATAAAACTAAAGAATAACTATCAGAAGGCGATTTACCCTCTTTTAGTTCTTCAAGAGAGTTGATTTCTAAGTAGTTTCTTTTTACTTCTTGTGTCACTCAACCATTCTACCAATTTTTTCACCTCCAAATAAGTGAAAATGTAAATGAGGAACTTCTTGTCCACCATGATCGCTAATATTACTTAAAACTCTATATCCTCTACCTAGATCTGTTGAAACATTAAGCTTTTTAGCTACTTTATTAATTCCTTTTATCAATCCAACCATTTCCTCTGGAGATGCGTTTAAACTAAAATCATCGAGATCAATATACTTTCCTTTAGGAATAACTAAAGCGTGAATTTTTTTTTGGGGATTAATATCATAAAATGATAAAACAAAATTATCTTCATAAATTTTATTACAAGGTATTTTTCCATTTAAAATTTTTGCGAAAATATTGTTATCATCATAATTCATAACTACATTTTATCTAAAACTAATTTAACCGTATCACCCATCACTGAAGGATTTTTTGAAATTATGATTCCACATTCTTTTAAAATTTCTACTTTTTCAATAGCGCTTTCACCGTATGCAGATACTATTGCTCCTGCATGACCCATTACTCTTCCTTTGGGTGCAGTTAAACCAGCAATATAGGCAATTACAGGTTTTTTCATATTTTCTTTCACAAATTCTCCAGCGGCTACTTCTTGGGGTCCGCCAATTTCACCAATCATTAATATTACATCTGTCTCACCATCAGTTTCAAATTTCTCAATAATATCTCTAAATGAACTTCCATTTATTGGATCCCCCCCAATTCCTACGCTAGTAGAAACCCCAATATTAAGATTTTTAAGTTGTTGTGCTGCTTCATATCCTAAAGTTCCAGATCTACTAATTATTCCAACTCTACCTTCTTTATAAATATGACCAGGCATAATTCCAAGCATCGACTTACCAGGACTTATAATTCCAGCACAATTAGGTCCAACCAAAGTCATTTTAGTATTTTTAGTATATCTTTTCATATATCTTTTAATTCTAATCATGTCGTGAGATGGTATTCCATCTACTATAGCAACACATGTTTTAATCCCTGCATCTGCTGCTTCCATAGCTGAGTCAGCTGCAAAAGCAGGCGGTACAAATAATATAGAAGCATCAGCTCCAGTGCTTTTAACGGCATCTTTTACAGTGTTGAAAACTGGTCTATTCAAATGCTTCTGTCCTCCTTTACCAGGAGTGACACCACCAACAATATTAGAACCATATTTTATCATTTCCTCAGCATGAAATGTCCCCATTTTTCCTGTAAATCCTTGAATTAAAATTTTTGAATTTTTATCGATTAATACTGCCATATTATTTTTTTTTTATTGCGTTAACAGCTTTGTTGGCAGCATCTTCCAAAGTATGTGCCTCTATATAATTTAGTTTACTCTCTTTTAAAATTTTATTACCTTTTTCCACATTTGTGCCAGCTAATCTAATTACTAATGGAACTTTTATTTCAATTTTTTTTAAGGCTTGAATTATTCCCTCTGCCACCCAATCACACCTATTAATTCCTGCAAAAATATTCACTAGAATAACTTCAACTTTTTTATCCATTGTAATCAACTTAAATGCTTTAACTATCTTTTCAGGAGTTGCACCTCCGCCCACATCAAGAAAGTTTGCTGGGCTTCCTCCTGCTAATTTAATCATATCCATTGACGCCATTGCAAGACCTGCTCCATTTATTATATTTCCTATATTTCCATCCAAACTAACGTAATTCAAACCTCTGTCAGATGCATATATTTCTTTAGGATCTTCTTGTGATTTATCTCTTAACTCTGAAATCTCGCTGCGTCTAAACATTGCATTATTATCAAAACTCATTTTACAATCTAAAGCTAATATTTCTTTTTGTTTAGATATAACTAGAGGATTAATTTCAACCATAGTTGCATCTAGTTCACTGAAAACTTTATAACAATTAATTATTGTTTCAGATGCCATTCGAATTAAATCAGGCTCTATGCCTAAGCCAAATGCAAGTTCTCTAGCTTGGAAAGCTTGCATGCCAACCGCAACTTCAATTTTTGATCTAATGATAGTCTCTGGTTTTTCTTTAGAAATTTCTTCAACACTCATGCCACCTTCTGTTGATGCAACAACCATTATACTTTCAGAATTTCTATCAAAAACTAAACCGAGATATAATTCTTTTTCGATATCAGTGGCTTCTTCAATGTAAATTCTATTTACAATTTTTCCTTCAGGTCCTGTTTGGTTTGTTACAAGTTTTTTTCCTAATAATTTATCTGTTGCTTGAGCAACCTCTAATGGTGTATTACAAAGTATAATACCGCCTGCTTTTCCTCTTGCCCCTGAATGTATTTGAGCTTTAACAACCCATTTGGAGCCACCTATTTCTCTTGCTTTATTTTCTGCATTTTCAGGACTATAAACTATCCCACCTCTTGGAATCTTAACTCCAAAATCTGATAATATTTTTTTTGCTTGATACTCGTGTATATCCACTGTTACTTACCTTTAATTAAATTATCTATTTTTATAATATTTTCAGCCATTCTGGCTGACGCTGCATCTATCATTCTACCATCAAGTTGAGCAGCGCCTTTCCCCTCATTGGCCGCTTTTTTTAATTCTTCCAAAATTCTTTTTGCTTTATTAACTTCGTTTTCAGGAGGCGAAAAAACTTTGTTTGCTAATTCAACTTGAGAAGGATGTATTGCCCATTTTCCCTCTATTCCGATAGCAGCACCTCTTTTTGCAGCAGCAACGTAACTATCAGGGTCATTAAAATCTCCAAATGGGCCATCAATTGCTCTTAAACCATATGCTCTACAAGTCATAACTAATTCTGAAAGACCATGGTGCCATTGATCACCAGGGTAATCTGAATTTAAACCTCCAATAACTGTTGTTCTTGCTCTTAAGCTTGCTGCATAATCTGCAACTCCAAAATGTAATGCTTCAAGTCTTTCACTGGATTTTGCAATCTGTTTAATATTCGACATGCCTAAAGCTGTCTCTATAAGGCATTCAATTCCAATTTTTTTTTTAATTTTTTTATTAGTTTCTATTTGAGTAAGCATGCAGTCAATCATATATACGTCACTTTTAGTTCCGGCCTTTGGCACTAAAATCGTATCAATATTTTCTCCTGCTTGTTCTACTATTTCAACTAGATCACTATACATATAGTGAGTATCTAAACTATTAATCCTAACTGAAATAGTTTTGCCTTTTTCTTTCCAATTAATTTCATTAAGTGCTTTTATAACATTTTTTCTTGCGGTAATTTTATCGTTTGGCGATACCGCATCTTCTAAATCTAGAAAAATATAATCAGCTTTTGAGTTTAATGCTTTGTCAAACATTTGCGGTGATGATCCTGGTACCGCTAATTCACTTCGTTGTAATCTTGATTTTGCAGAATTATAAAATCTATGGCTCATTTAAAAAATTATATATTCATTGAAAAAATATTATATTTATTTTTTATATAAGTATTTTTTATATGTATTACTTTCTTCTAGAAGATAATTCATTCATAATTTCCTCAATTTTTATGTTATTTGACTCTAGATACATGATTAAATGATACAATAAATCAGCTGCTTCATGTATTGTATTTGAATTATCATTTACAGCTTCAAAAAGTTCATTTATCTCCTCAAAAACTTTTTCTTTTGCTAATAATTTATTTGTTAAAAGTTTATTTGTATAAGAATCTTTAACGGGATTCACTTTTCTTTCTCTCGCAAGTAAAATTAAATCTTCTAAAATTTTTAACATATTAAATTCTAACAGGTATATTTTTTGAAGCCAAATATTTCTTTGCTTCATTAATCGAGTAACTTCCATAATGAAAAATGGATGCAGCTAAAACGGCACTTGCCCCTGATTTTATTCCTTCAACTAGATGATCTAATGATCCGGCACCTCCTGATGCAATAACCGGAATATTTACGCTTGATGAAATTTTTTTTACTAAATCAATATCATATCCAGATTGTGTTCCATCTTTATCCATTGATGTAACTAATAATTCACCTGCACCAAATTTTTCCATTTTTAATGCAAATTCTAAAGCATCAATACCAGTTGAAATTCTTCCACCGTGGGTAAAAATTTCCCAACTTTTTTGATTTTTTTTTGCATCAATTGCTACAACAATGCATTGAGACCCAAACTTTCTAGAGCTTTCCATAATAACTTCAGGGTTCTGAACAGCGGCTGTATTAATTGAGACTTTGTCAGCTCCACAATTTAATAGTTTATTAATATCTTCAACGCTTCTAACTCCACCGCCAACTGTAAGTGGTACAAAACATTTTTTGGATGTTTTCTCTACCACCTCATAAATTGTATCTCTATTTTCATTTGATGCTGAAATATCTAAAAAACATATTTCGTCAGCCCCACCATCGCTATAAATTTTAGCTTGTTCAACCGGATCTCCTGCATCTTTTAAATTTATAAAATTTATTCCCTTAACAACACGACCATTTTTTACATCTAAACAAGGTATAATTCGATTTTTAAGCATCTAATTCTTGAGCTAATTCATCTAATTTAATATTGCCATCATAAATTGCCTTACCAACAATTATGCCCTCAATATTATTATTGTTTAATTTTTTTGCTTTTTTAATGTCATCTATTGAAGAAACTCCTCCAGAAATAATTACTGGACACCTAGAAAGAATAGCAACTTTTTTTGTCTCTTCAAAATTAGGGCTTTGCTTTGTGCCGTCTCGATTAATATCTGTATAAATTAATCGACTTACGCCAAAATCATTTACCTCTTTTAAAAAATCTAAAGTTGGTTGATTAGAATTTTCTTTCCAACCAAAAAGTGATAAATAACCATCTTTTGCATCTAGCCCTAAAGCAATTTTATTTAAGAATTTTAGACATGCTTTTTTTAGAAAATTTTTATCTTTAATAGCAGCACTTCCTAAGATAACTTTTTCTACCCCTAAATCGATGTATTTACTTATGCTATCAATGCTTCTAACTCCACCTCCGACCTCAATTTGAAAATCAAATTTTCTAACAATTTCAGCAATAATATTTAAATTAATGGTCTCTCCGGTTAAGGCTCCATCTAAATCAACTATATGTAAATTTTTAAAACCATATTTTTTATATTTTTCTGCTTGAAGCATTGGTGATACTTCATATTCAATTTTATTGTTGAAATCTCCTTTAATTAATCTCACACATTTTTTATCCTTAATATCGATTGCTGGGAAAATTTTCATCTATAGATTTATAAAATTATCAATAATTTTTAATCCTATTTTATCACTCTTTTCTGGATGAAATTGAGTACCAAAGATATTTTCTTTCTCAACTGAGCAAACAATATTTGAAGAATAATTAGTTGTTGCTGAAATTACATTTATATCATTAGGTACAAATTCATAACTATGCACAAAATACATATGAGAGTTATTTTCAATACCTTTAAAAATTTTGCTTTGCTTGACAATATTAATTTGATTCCAACCTATGTGAGGAAGTTTAAATTTTCCATTTAGATTGTTTATTTTTGACACTTTCCCTGAGATCCAACCAAGACCTTTTGTTTCGGTCTCTTCGTAGCCAATGTCTGCAAACATTTGTAATCCAACACAAATGCCTAGAAGAGGTTTTTTGTCATTTATCGCAAACTCATTTAAAGTTTCAACAAGTCCGGTTATATTTTTTAAAGCCTCAATGCAGCTTTTAAATGATCCCTGGCCTGGTAAAACAATTTTATCACTAGATTTAATTTTATTTAAATCTGATGTTATTTTTATATTCACTTTATCGCCGGCAACTTCATTAAAAGAATTTATTACAGAACTAATATTGCCTGAATTATAGTCAACAATCGTGACTTTCATCAAATTTATAGTGAGCCTTTAGTTGAAGGAATTAGGCCTTTTATTTTAGGATCAATCTCTAATGCTGTTCTTAAAGATCTAGCTAAACCTTTGTAACAAGACTCAATAATGTGATGACTATTGTCTCCATAAATGTTTTCAACATGTAAAGTAATACCTGCTGCTTGAGAAAATGCCTGAAACCATTCTTTAAATAATTCAGTATCCATCTCGCCAAGTTTTTCTACTTTTAATTTAACTTTCCAAATTAAATAGGGTCTGTTTGAAACATCTAAAGCAACTCTAGTTAATGTTTCATCCATTGGAATCATGGCGCTAGCATATCTTTTAATTCCAACAAATTTTTTAGCGGCTTTCTTTAAAGCCTCTCCAATAGCAATTCCAGTATCTTCCGTTGTATGATGAAGATCGATGTGGGTATCGCCTTTTGCTTTTACAATAAGATCAATACATGAATGCTTTGAAAGCTGTTCTAACATGTGGTTTAAAAATCCTATTCCTGTATCAATTTTATAATTTCCCTTACCATCAATATTAACTTCTACACTGATGTTGGTTTCTTTTGTTTTTCTCGAAATTTTAGCTCTTCTAGACATATGTACAAAATGTATACATAGATTATTTATCGATATCAATATTAGTAATTACCACTTGAAGAAAAAAATATAATATCCATTTATCAAATATGACAACAATTGTCTTAGTAAGAAAAAATAATGAGGTTGTAGTTGCAGGTGATGGCCAAGTTAGTATGGGAAATACAGTGGTTAAAAGCACAGCTTCAAAAGTTAGAAAAATTGAAAAAAGGAATGTCGTAGCAGGTTTTGCAGGATCTACTGCTGACGCATTAACTTTGTTTGAAAGATTAGAAGCTAAAATTGAAAAACATGCTGGAAACTTATCTAGAGCTGCAGTTGAACTGGCAAAAGACTGGCGAACAGATAAATATTTAAGAAGATTAGAAGCACTTATGGCTGTTGGTGACAAAGAAAATAGCTATATTATTTCTGGGACAGGGGATGTCTTAGAGCCTGAAGGAGATATTATTGGAATAGGCTCTGGGGGAAACTACGCATTAGCTGCAGGAAAAGTTTTAATGACTACAAATATGAGTGCAGAAGAAATTGCTAGAAAAGCAATAGAGGTAGCTTCAGAAATTTGTGTTTTTACAAATAATAATATTAAAATTGAAAAAATCTGATGGAAAATTCAAACGTAACTAATCTAATTCCAAAAGATAAAAATACTAAGAAAGAAAATTCTATAGTAAGCGCATTAACCCCTAGAGAAATTGTTTCAGAATTAGATCGATTTGTTGTTGGGCAAAATAAAGCAAAAAGAGCAGTTGCTATTGCATTAAGAAATAGATGGAGACGACAAGCTCTGGTAGGTGAAATGAAAAATGAAGTTTTACCTAAAAATATTTTAATGATTGGACCAACAGGAGTTGGAAAAACCGAAATTTCAAGAAGACTTTCTAAACTTGCTGAAGCTCCATTTATTAAAGTTGAAGCTACTAGTTTTACTGAAGTTGGCTATGTTGGAAGAGATGTAGAGCAAATTATTAGAGATTTAATTGAAATTGCAATCTCGATGGAAAAAATAAAAAAAAGAAAAGAAGTATTTACTAAAGCTCAAAAATTAGCAGAGGATAAAGTTTTGGATGCTCTAGTTGGTAGTAAAGCAAGTATTGCAACTAGAGAAAGTTTCAGAAAAAGACTCCAAAATGGTGATCTAGATGATAATGAAATTGAAATATCAATTAGTGATACCGGAAGTAATAACGCGTCATTTGAAATTCCTGGAATGCCGGGAGCTAACATAGGCATGATTAATATCGGTGAAATAATTGGTAAATCTATGGGAGCTAAAGAAAAGAAAAAAAAGATGAGTGTTAAAGAATCACATGACATTCTAATTAACGACGAGTCAGACAAATTAATCGAGCAAGATAAAATTATTAAAGCTGCAAAAATTTCTACTGAAAATAATGGAATAGTATTTTTAGATGAAATTGATAAAATTTCAAACAGGGGTGATAGAATTGGTGGAGATGTTTCTCGCGAGGGTGTTCAAAGAGATTTATTACCCTTAATTGAAGGCACAACAGTTAATACAAAGTATGGGCCAATCAAAACTGATCATATATTATTCATTGCATCAGGTGCTTTCCAGCTTGCAAAACCCTCTGACTTACTTCCGGAACTTCAGGGAAGATTACCAATAAGGGTTGAGCTAGAGGCATTAACCAGTGAAGATTTTAAAAGAATTTTGAGGGAACCAGATTACAGTTTAATAAAACAGTATGTCGCTCTTTTAAAAACTGAGAATGTTAATCTTGAATTTTCAGACGATGGAATTGATAGAATTGCAAACGTAGCCTCAGAAGTAAATGCAACCGTCGAAAATATTGGTGCCAGAAGATTACATACTATTATTGAAAAAATTCTTGAAGAAATAAGCTTTACTGCGACCGACAGGCCCGGAGAAAAAATTGTTATTAATAAAAATTATATAGATAAAAATTTAGATAATTTAATTAAAGATATAGATTTATCAAAATTTATTTTATAGGTTTATTTTTTTTCAAAAAAATATAGAAAGCTCCACTTCCACCATCTTCAATTTGTGCGTCCTGAAAATCATAAATTAATTTCATTAAATTTTTATTTTTTTTAATAAATTCAGGTACAGAATTTTTTAAAATACTTAAATCTTTAGAAACATAAGGATCTTTATCATTTTTAGAATGAATTCCTTTTCCGGTCACTATAATCAATTTAAAAACTGTATTTTGATAAGACTTGATTATAAACTGTTCCACAGCTTTATTGGCGGCTTCTAAAGTATAACCATGTAAATCAATTTTTCTTACTTTATTTAGGCTTTTGTATGGTTTAACAATATCCTTATTAGTTAACTTTTCTTTACTTAAAATAAAATTTTTCCAATCTTTTTTATCTTTATTTGAAATATTATCGTTCAATTATTTCAATATATCAACTAATTGCCAATTAGGATTATTAGATGTTGTGTCTCTTGAAAAAACCCAAGTATCATATATTTTTTTAATTTTTTCAGGATCTCCAGAAATAATTTTTTTTTCTTTATCTTTTATACAAGTTATCACTTCGGCAGTAAAATCTACAATTACCTCTAAAGATCTATCAATTCTCTTATGCTCTTTAATAGTGGCTGAATTTATTCCAACAAATGTGATCTCAGCAAAGTGACCTCTTTCATTTCTCTCTTTTAATGCTTCTTTAAATTGATCATATATTTTTTTCCCCAGAAGAGATTTGCTAGAAATAATTTTATTATCATTGTCACTGAAATCAGTAATAATTGTCTCATATGCAATCTTCGCACCATTTAAGAATTCTTTTTGTGCTTTATCATCAAATTCTTCATTAGTTTTTTTAACTTTAACAACCTTTACATTTTTTAAAATTTCATCAAATTGTTTAGGTATTTTTCCCTCATAACCTGTTCTTTTACCAAGTATATTTCTTAATCTTAGAATGATAAAGCCTGCTATCATTGCTAAAAAAATAATATCTATATATTCAAAACTATAATTCATAAGCTGATAGTAATTACTAAGTTGCTTAATTTCAACTGGCAATTTAGATTAGAGACAAATGAACCCTATTATTCTAACAATAGTTCTAATACCAATTATCGAAATATATCTTTTCATTAAGATTGGTTCTCAGATAGGAGCTTTTAATACAATATGTCTCATTTTTATAAGTGCAATCATAGGAATTTACTACGCAAAATATGAGGGATTAAATACATTTAAATCGTTTTTAGGAAAATTAGTTAAAAATGAAGTTTCTGCTAACGAACTTATTTCTGGAGCTGTAAAAACTTTTGCTTCAATACTTTTAATCATTCCTGGATTTGCAACCGATATTCTGGCACTTCTTTTAATTTTTCCGGCGAGTAGAAAATTTATTCTTAAAAAGTTCTCACAAAAATTTACGAACAAACAAAAAGAAAAAAATAATTTTATTGATGGTGAATTTAAGGATATAGAAGAAAATGATGACAGAAAAGTATAAAATATTAGGCAAATTTATTAAAGACATGTCTAGCGAAACACCAGACCTCGAAACATTTTTATTTGTTAGAGACCGCATTTCTAAATATCAACTTAATATTGATATAAATTCTAAACCATTGAAAAATAAAATAATTGAAATTAATACTAATTTAAAATTTGAGGACAAAGAAGTAAGTAAAAAAAAATCATTTTTTGAAATAACTTTTTCAACTATTATTAAAATTGCTGATGAAATCAAAGAAAAAAAAGATTTAGAAAAAATTATTTTATGCGATGTCCAGATTCAAATTTATCCTGACTTAGAAAAAATTTTTTTAGACCTTCTTCAAAATTCTGGTTACCCGGGAATTAAAATTGAAAAAAAAATAGATTTTGAAAAATTGTATAATAAAAATTTTAATTGAAAAAATTTTTTTTTAAATTATTTTTTAAATAGTCCTTATGATTTCGTATTTCCTTAGCTGAGGGCAATATGATTTTTTTACAATATAATGTTTTAGAATTATTTTTTTTTAAATTTTCTTGATCAACATTTTGAAAATTAAGCTTGGGCTCTTTTTGATCAATTAAATTTATATAAACTTTTGCTAATAACTCACAATCAATTAAAGCGGTATGCTTTATTCTTTTGGAATTATCTATCCTATATTTTTTACATAATGCGTCTAAACTGATTGATAAACCTGGAAATTTTTCCCTTGCGAGAGTAAGAGTGTCTATTATTTCATTAGCAATAGTTTTTTTTCCTAATAAATTTAACTCATTGTTTAAATGAGCCAAATCAAACTCTGCATTATGAATAATTAATCTTTTATCCTTAATAAAGTTTAAAAAATCAACGACAATCTCTCTAAATTTTTTTTGGGTTGATAAGAAAATGTCACTAAGGCCATGAACTTCAAGGGCTTTTTCCGATACTTTTTTCTCTGGATTTAAATAGCAGTGGAATTTATTTTGTGTAGGAATTAAATTATCTAATTCGATACAACCTATTTCGACTATACGGTGACCTTCTTTAATTGAAAGACCGGTAGTTTCTATATCTAATAATAATTCTTTCATATCAGACCAATTGTTCTATAATTTTTTTAACATTTTGTTTAATACTATTTTTCAAATAATTATTTTTTATTATAAAGTCTGATTTCTTTTTTTTTATCTTTATGGGCATTTGTAATTCTCTAAATCTTTTAATCAATAAATAATTATAATTTTTTCTTTTTTTTAATCTTTTTTTTAATTCATTTTTTTTAGAATCAATAAAAATTATCACGTCATTTTTTTTGTTTAATTTATTTTCTAAAAAAAGGGGTACATCTAAAACAATAATTTTTTTACTTTTATTTTTTTTGATAAATTTATTCATTTTTCTTCTTACTATTGGATGAACAATATTTGAAATTTTTTTCAAATTTATCTTATCTTTTAATATAGATTTTACTAACTCCTCTTTTTTAATAGGAAAAGAAGAGAAAAAATTAGGAATTTTTTTTTTTATCAAATTAAAACAATTTCGATCCGTTTTATAGATTTGAGAAACTACTTCATCTGCATTAAAAACTGGATAGCCAAATTGTTTTGAGATATATGTTTTTCCTGAACCAATTTCTCCAACCAATACCACTTTAACCATACAAATATTCTATCAAATTATCATCTATTAGGGGTTTAATATTGTGCCAAACTTCAAAAGCTTTTTGTGCCTGGTAAACAAACATCATTTGTCCATTTTGGGTACTATGTTTAAATTTTTTAGCATCAATCAAAAAGTTTGTTTCTGAAGGGTTATAAATAACATCGTAAAAAAATTTTTTTTTACCTACGTTACTTAAATCAAGGTTAAATTTGTCGTCTTTTTTTAAACCAATGCTTGTAGCGTTAATAATAATATCAAAATTTACAATTTTTCCCCAATTAACAATTTCAATATCCTTAAATATTTTTTTTATTTCTTTTGCTTTGCTTGTGGTTCGATTTGATAAATATATATTTTTTATTTTTAAATTATGTAATGCTTTAATTATAGATGGAACAACTCCACCAGCTCCCAAAATAAATGCATTTTTATTTTTTATTGAGAAATTTGAATTTTTTATTGATAATTCAAAGCCAACAACATCTGTATTATCTCCAAAAATATTGCCATTTTTTTTACAAATTGTGTTAACAGAACCAGTTTGTTTAGCAATGGGTGACAAAATATCAATGAAAGGAATTACTTTTTGTTTAAATGGAACAGTTACATTTAAGGCATAAACTTTTTCATTTTTTACATCATTAATTATATTTTTAATCTGATCTTCTTTTGCTTTAAATTTTTCATAATTTCCATTTATATTATATTTTTTAAACCAGTAATTATGAATTCTAGGTGACAAAGAATGTTCTACGGGGTTGCCAATTATAAAATGTTTTTTCATTATTATTCAAAATTCTTCAAGTAATCTTTGATTTTTTTAATTGGTAGCCCCATAATTGTATCTTCATCACCCTCTATCTTGGAAAATAAATTTCTTCCCTCACCTTCTATTTGGTAAACATTGTAAGCGTATAAAACTTCATCGGTTATTTTTGCTAAATAATCCTTTAGTTGATTTAAATTAAATTGCTTCATCGTAAGCCTTGCCTTATCTGTATAATTCCAAATCATAGAACCATTTTTTGAAATACACGCAGAACTTATAAGATAATGTGTCTTACCGCTTAAGCTTTGTAAATTTTTCAACGCCTCATCTCTATTTAATGGTTTTGAAATTATTTGGCCATTTAAATCAATAATACTATCAGCTCCCAAAACTAATTGATCTATTTTTTTTTGACTTACTTTATTTGCCTTAAGTTCTGCTAAATTTTTTGAAATTAATTCAGGTGAAATTTTTTCTTTTATTAAACTTTCTTTCACAGTTTCTTCGTCAACATTAGACGGTTCGACCTCACAAAATATTCCATTTCTAATTAACATTTCTTTTCTTACTTTGCTTTTTGAGGCTAGGATAATTTTATTTAACATTTTCTTTATAAATTTCGTAAATTTTAATTATTGATGCTGCAGTTTCCTCAACAGATTTTCTTGTAACATCTATTATTGGCCAACTATATTTCTTAAAAGTTTTTTTAGCTTTCTCAATTTCTAATTTAATATTTTCAAAGCTAGTGTAAGATTTATTTTCTGTTTGATTTAGTGAAATCATCCTATTTTTTCTTATATCTGCTAGTCTTTCTGGTTCTGCGCTAAGACCAATTATGCAATTCATTAATGGATTTTCTTTTAATTTTTTTGGAATTGAAAATTCATTTACTATTGGAATGTTTGAAGTTTTATAACCTTTGTTTGCTAAATAAATCGACGTTGGTGTTTTGCTGGTCCTGCTCACTCCTAATAGTATTATATCAGATTTTTCAACTTCATTAATTAAATTACCGTCATCATGATTCATTGTAAATTGGATTGCTTCTATTCTGTCATAATATTCGTCATTTAGAGCGTGTTGTCCACTTGGCTGGTGCGATGCTTTTTGATTTAACAGCTTTGAAAAACTTAAAATCAAATTTCCCAGAACACCAAAACAAGGGATTTTTTTTTCATCACTTTTTTTAACCAAAAATTTAGCAAGGCTATTATCAACAATGGTATATAAAATTATTGGATTTCTAATACTCGTTGCTTCATTTAAAATATTAACAATTTGATTTTGTGTTCTTGTAAAAGAATAAGAATTAATTTTATATTCTAAATTGGTAAATTGGGCCTTAATAGCAAGAAAAATTCTATCAAGAGTTTCTCCAGTTGAATCAGATATTAAATAAATTTGGTAGGTATTGACCATGATAAAACTGTTAATATCTTTGTATTGTTTTTCTTAGATTGCTCAATAATAACTTTAAACCTTTTTTTTATGTAGAATTTGACTTTTATTAACATTATTAAACATTTTAATATTAATTATACAGTTGGCTAATTAATAAATAAAATAGTTAAAAAGTGTTTAAAAGACTAAATAATTTTACAAAAATAATGTTAATTAAAAACTTATTAAAGTGTTAACAAGTATTAATAACCATTATTCACAACACTTACTACTAATACAATAATACTTATATAGTTAATTATTATGACACTAATCGAAGAAGTAATAAAAAATAAAAAAACAACACAAAAGCCTATTTGGATAATGAGACAAGCTGGTAGATACTTACCAGAGTTTAGGCGGATTAGAAAACTTAATCCTGATTTTATTAAATTATGTTTAAATGAAAATTTATCTTCAAAAATAACTCTCCAGCCTTTAAAAAGATTTAATTTAGATGCTGCTATAATTTTCTCTGATATTTTAATGTTACCTTATGGACTCAATCAAAGTGTAGTTTTTAAAAAAAATTTTGGACCTCTGTTGGGTGATATTAATTTAAATCAAATGTTAAAAGTAAAAGAAGATGATTTTACAAAAAAATTATCACCAATTTATAAAGCAATAAATAGTGTTAGTAGAAATAATTTGCTTGTTAATAAAAATACTATTGGCTTTGTTGGGGCTCCTTGGACTTTATTGGTTTATATGATTAATAAATATTCACCTAAAAATAAATTAAAAAATTCATTCTTTGAAGATCAATCTTTAATTGATGAAATTTTACTGATAATTGACAAATTCCTTAAAGAACATATTAAAAATCAAATAAAAAATGGAGCTGACCTTATTCAAATTTTTGATAGCTGGGCAGGTCTTTTGGATGAAAAGAATTTAACGAAATATGTCTATGATCCAACTTCAAATTTGGTTAATTATATAAAAAAACTGAATGTTCCTGTTATTTGTTTCCCAAGAGGAATTAAAAATTATAAAAATTATTGTGAAAAAGTTAAACCTGACGTTATAAGTATAGATTACGAAGTTAACCCTTTATTAATTAAAAAACAAATTAAAATTCCAATCCAGGGAGGTCTGGATCCAAAAATTTTATTAACTGATAAAGAAAATTTAAAAAAACAAACCCTTAAATACTTAAAAATTTTTAAAGATGTTCCATATATTTTTAATCTTGGTCATGGAGTTTTGCCAGAAACCAAACCAGAAATGGTTGAATATTTAGTGAATCTAGTTAAAGATTTTTAATGAAAAAAGCTATAATTCTTTTTAATTTGGGCGGACCCGATAAACTAGAAAGTGTTGAACCCTTCCTTTTTAATTTATTTTACGATCCTGCAATTCTTAGTTTGCCAAAATTTATTAGATATCCCTTAGCTAAATTAATCTCAAAGTTAAGAAGTTCAAAAGCAAAGAAAATTTATCAAGAATTAGGTGGTTCTTCGCCAATTTTAAAAGCCACAAATGATCAGGCGTTTGCTCTTGAAAAAAGGTTAAATGAAAATGATAATTTTTCTGAGTACAAATGTTTTATAGTTATGAGATGTTGGCATCCAAGAGCAGAAAATGTAATCGAGGAAGTTAAAAAATTCAATCCAGACGAAATTATTTTAATGCCTCTATATCCCCAATATTCTGCCGCTACTTCAGGATCTTCAATTAAAGAGTGGGTAGATTTGTGTAAAAACAAAAAATACAAAATTAAAACCAGTACAATTTGTTGTTATCCAACTGATATAAATTTTATAATTGCACATGTAGAATTAATAAAAAAAAAAATTTATAATTTAAAAAATTATAAGTTAATTTTTTCAGCGCACGGTTTGCCTGAAAAAAATATAAAAAAAGGAGACCCTTATCAATGGCAAGTAGAACAATCTGTAAGTAAAATTGTCAAAAACTTAAATATTAAAGATCTTGATTGGATACTGAGTTATCAAAGCAGAGTTGGCCCCTTAAAATGGATAGGACCCTCAACAGAAGACATTATTATTGAAAACTCTAAATTAAATAAATGTATAGTTTTAGTGCCTGTGGCCTTTGTGTCCGAGCACTCAGAAACGTTGGTAGAATTAGATATAGAATATAAAGAATTAGCGGAGAAGAATGGTTGCAACGAGTATATTAGAATACCCGCATTGGGAACTGATCCAAATTATATAAAATCAATGTCTGAATTAATAATTAAAAAAGAAGATTATAATTTCGATAATAAATTATATCCTCCTAAAAATCGTTGTCCTAATAATTTTAAAAAATGTCCTTGTCTTCATAATGAATAATTATCTATTGTTTAAAAGTTTACACTTAATTGTCGTATTTTCATGGATGGCAGGACTTTTATATTTGCCTAGAATTTTTGTATATCATTCAGAAAATTCAAAAGATAAAAACATTTCTTCAGTTTTTAAAACCATGGAAAGAAAGCTCTTTTTTTATATCATGACACCTGCCATGATTTTATCTTGGATATTTGGTTTGATTTTAATAACTTTGATTGGTTTTGAAACGCTTGCTGAAAGTTGGATGAAATTGAAATTGTTATTTGTCAGTCTCTTAACTCTTTATCATTTTTATCTTGGTAAAATTTTGAATGATTTTAGTCTGGAGCAATGCAAAAAAACATCAAAGTTTTTTCGCTGGATTAATGAAATACCAACTATTTTATTAATATTAATAGTAATAATGGCTATTTTTAAGCCAATCTAAAGTTGAAAATTAATAAATAGTATATATATATAAATAACCTTTTAAGTTTCGATAAAATTCACAATCATGAATATACAAGAATTAAAATTAAAATCCTCAGAACAGCTTATAACTCAAGCTGAAGAATTGGGCATTCAAAATGCTAGCACTTTAAGAAAACAAGAGATCCTTTTTGCAATTTTAAAAAAAGTTGCAGAGAAGGAGGAAATTACTGGTGGTGGTGTTTTACAATTATTGCAAGATGGTTTTGGTTTTCTAAGAGCTATGGAGTCAAATTATTTACCTGGTCCTGATGATATTTATGTAGGTCCAAATCAAATCAAAAAATTTGGTTTAAGAACAGGTGATACGGTCGAGGGGCCCGTTAGAGCACCCAAAGAAGGTGAAAGATATTTTGCATTACTTCAGGTTAGTAAAATTAATTTTGAAGAACCAGAAAGTTCTAGGCATAAAATTGCTTTTGACAACTTAACGCCTCTTTACCCCGACAAACAATTGGTGATGGAAATTGAATCTTCTAAACCTGATAAAAAACAAGATCTAACCCCAAGATTAATCGATCTTGTAAGTCCCATCGGCAAGGGACAAAGGTCCATAATTATTTCACCTCCGAAGGCCGGTAAAACAATGATGCTTCAAAGCATAGCAAATTCGATAGCAACCAATTATCCTGAATGTTATTTAATTGTTTTGTTAATTGATGAACGACCCGAAGAAGTAACCGACATGCAAAGAACCGTTAAAGGAGAGGTAATAAGCTCTACTTTTGATGAACCAGCTCAAAGGCACGTAGCTGTTGCAGAAATGGTTATCGAAAAAGCTAAAAGATTAACAGAGCATAAAAAAGATGTCGTTATCCTTCTAGACTCAATTACTAGATTGGGAAGAGCATACAATGCCGTAATTCCAAGTTCAGGCAAAGTTTTAACCGGCGGGGTAGATGCTAACGCTCTTCAAAGACCAAAAAGATTTTTTGGTGCAGCAAGAAATATTGAAGAAGGTGGATCTCTAACAATTATTTCAACTGCATTAATTGATACTGGAAGCAGAATGGACGAGGTAATTTTTGAAGAATTTAAAGGAACAGGTAATAGCGAAACGGTTCTCGATAGAAAAATTGCAGATAAGAGAATTTATCCAGCAATTGATATAACAAAATCTGGAACCAGAAGAGAGGAATTATTATTTGACAAAAATGATCTTCAAAAAATGAATGTGTTAAGAAGAATAATTGCTCCTATGGGAACTATGGATGCAATTGAATTTATTAGTTCAAAATTAAAAGATACAAAAAATAATGCTGAGTTCTTTAACTCAATGAATAAACCGGCTTAATTAATTCCATTTCTTAAAATAAAAGTTTGATAGAGAAGTAAAATTAAAGTTATAATCTTTAAATGACAATTTATGCTTTATCCACTGGACCAGGAATTTCAGGTATAGCGGTCATAAGAATATCTGGCCCTGAAGCAGCATTGGTGATTAAAACTTTAACCAGAAAAGAACTGCCAAAAACCAGGATAGCTACTTTAAGAAAAGTCTTTAAAATTAACACTTCTGAGTTAATTGATGAAGGCATAATTTTGTGGTTTCCTGCCCCTAATAGCTACACAGGCGAGGATTTGGCTGAAATACAGGTACATGGCAGTAAAGCAGTAATTGATGCCCTACAGTTATCTATTTCACAAATAGATAACTGTCGATTAGCTGAACCTGGTGAGTTTACGAAATTAGCTTTTCAAAATGGCAAAATAAATTTGCTTAAAGCAGAAAGTATAGCTGATCTTGTTTCGGCAGAAACAGAAATCCAAAGACAGCAGGCAATTAAAATCATGACTGGTAAATCATCAGATAAATTTAATTTTTTAAGAAATAAACTTTTAAAAACTTTAGCGCACATTGAAGCGAAAATAGATTTTCCAGATGAAGATTTGTCGCAAGATATTTTAAAAGATATTAAAAAAAATTCTAATGAAGTTTTAGAAATAATAAAAAAAATTTTAGATGATCAAAAAGTTGGAGAAAGAATTAGAGAAGGTTTTAAGATAGCAATCATTGGACCAACTAATGCCGGAAAATCGAGCTTATTAAACCATCTTGCAAATAGAGATGTGGCGATTGTTTCTGAAATGGCTGGCACGACCAGAGATGTAATTGAAGTACATTTGAACATTGATGGATTTCCGGTTGTTCTTTCTGATACAGCTGGAATTAGAGAGGCTAAAAATGAAATAGAAAGAAAAGGAATTAAATTAGCTCTTGAAAAGGCGGAAAATGCTGATTTAAAGCTTATTCTTATAGACGCTCAAATACTTGATTTTAATGAAGTTTTTAAAGATTTGATGGACGAAGATGCCATTCTTGTGATTAATAAATCAGACCTCTTAAAAATAGATTTAAGTTCTGAAATTAAGAAATTCGAACATGTCTTAATTTCTATTAAGTATAATTTAAACATGGATGAACTTATTTTAAAAATAAAAAATAAATTAAAAAATAAATTTATTGCTAGCGCAGATATTTTAATAACAAGAGAAAGACATAGACAACATTTGCAACAATGTTCAGATAGTCTTAAAAACTTTATACAAAAAAGTGAAGAGGAAAGCTTTGACAAGGCCGCAGAAGATTTAAGGTTAGCTACAAGAGAATTGGGTATGATTGTAGGAAAAGTTGATGTTGAAGAGATTTTAAGTAGTATTTTTAATGATTTTTGCATTGGTAAATAAGCTTTATTTAATAATATTTTTCTAACTAAATTTCTATAAAACCATAGTTTTCTCAATTAACAATTCTCGTCTTGTAAATAATATAATCAGCTATAAATTTACAATTATGAAGAATGATCTAGAATTTGATGTAGTTGTAATTGGTGGAGGCCACGCAGGTTGTGAAGCTGCTGCAGCAGCAGCACGTCTTGGAGTAAACACAGCTTTATTCACCCATCAAATAGAAACTATTGGTGAAATGTCATGCAATCCAGCAATTGGTGGTTTAGGTAAAGGTCACTTAGTTAGAGAAATAGATGCACTCGATGGTCTCATGGGAGAAGTAGCAGATAAATCTGGCATACAATTTAGATTGTTAAATAGAAGCAGGGGTCCAGCTGTTAGAGGACCAAGAACTCAATCAGATAGATCACTATATCGTAAATATATGCAAGAAAAACTTATAAACTATTGTAATTTAAGCATTTTTTCAGATACAGTAATAAATTTTATTTTTAATAATAATTCCGTAAATGGATTTGAAACAAAGCAAGGAAAAAAAGTTTTATGTCATAAATTAATATTAACAACTGGTACATTTTTAAATGGCTTGATTCATATTGGTGATAAAAAAATCCCAGCTGGAAGATTTGATGAGAAGCCATCAACAGGTTTAAGTGAGCAGTTAGAAAAATATAATTTTAAAATTGGCAGATTGAAAACAGGAACTCCACCAAGACTTGATGCTAGAACAATAAACTTTGAAAAATTAGAAGAGCAGTTCGCAGACAGTGATCCGTACTTTTTTTCTTTTCTAACAAAAGAAAATTTAAATAAGCAAGTTTCATGTCGCATAACTTATACGAACGAGAAGGTTCATAATATTATACAAAAAAATTTATCAAGGAGTGCGATGTATTCAGGTAATATTAAGGGCGTTGGACCAAGATATTGTCCTTCTATAGAAGATAAGATAGTAAAATTCTCTGATAAGGGCAGACATCAAATTTTTTTAGAGCCTGAGGGGCTAAATGATCATACAATTTATCCGAATGGGATATCAACATCCCTTCCAAGTGATGTACAACAAGAAATATGTAACAATATCATAGGTTTAGAAAATGTATTAATAATTAGGCCAGGTTATGCTATAGAGTATGACTATGTTGACCCAAGAGAGCTTTTTTTAACCCTTGAGACTAAAAAAATTAATAACTTATACCTTGCTGGTCAAATAAATGGAACCACAGGATACGAGGAAGCCGCAGCTCAAGGATTAATAGCAGGAATAAATGCAGCGTTATCATTTAAAAAAGAGGAGCCATTTACTTTAGATAGATCTGATGGTTATATAGGAGTGATGATTGACGATCTTGTTACAAAGGGAGTAGCTGAACCTTATAGAATGTTTACCTCGAGAGCTGAGTATCGATTAAGTTTAAGAGCCGACAATGCTGATCAGAGATTAACTAAAATAGGAATTTCTATAGGACTTATTGGCAAAAACAGAAAAGAAATATTTTTGGAAAAATTATTAAATTTAAGCAAAATAGAAAAAAAAATGTCATTTTTAAAAATTTCTCCATCTAAAGCTGAGTTTTACGGAATAAAAATAGCAAAAGATGGAGTTTATAGAAGTCCTAATGAAATATTGGCACATGATAATGTTGATATGAAAAAAATTAGAGAAATATGGCCAGAAATACCATACTTTACAAAGGAAATAGATGAACAAATTGAAATAAATGGACATTATTATGGATATTTAAAAAAGCAAAAAGCTGATATTTTAGCTTTTAAAAGAGATGAAAATTTAATTATACCAGATAATATTAACTATGATAATATTTCTGGGCTTTCAAATGAGGTAAAAAGTAAATTTTTGAATATAAAGCCTAAAACTATGGGTCAAGCACTAAGAATCGATGGAATTACACCTGCGGCAGTATATATTTTGTTGTCACACGTAAAAAGAAAGTCTATTAAGCAAATAGCTTAATGGATGATATTTTTAAATTATACTCTAAATTAGAAACTCTAAATGTTTCACGTGAAACATTTTTAGATCTGGAACATTTTACAAATATGGTTTTAGAAAAAAACAAACAAATTAACATTTTTAGTAGGAAAACATCAGATAATATTGATATTAGAGAAAGACACATAATTGATTCTGCACAAGTTATTGATTTTATTGACTTAAATAGTAAAAATATTACAGATATAGGAGCTGGCGGTGGCATGCCAGGGGTTGTTGCTGCAATTATAATAAAAAACATGAAAAATAACACTAAAATAAATTTATATGAAAAAAGTCATCATAAAAGCTCTTTTTTAAGAGAAGTCTCAAGAAAATTGAAATTAAATATTGAAGTCTTCGAAAAAAATATTTTTGAAGTAAAAAAAATTGAAACTGGAACAATAATGTCTCGAGCATTTAAACCAATGCCAGTAGTTTTAGATTTGGTTTATAAAAATTTTTCTAGTTTTAATAATTTAATTTTGTTCATGGGTGAAAATGGGAAAAAAATTCTTAAAGAGACACTAGCAGATTGGGATTTAGAATTTACAGAAAAAAAAAGTATAACTAATGAAGATTCTTTTTTATTAAATATTAAAAAAATTAAGAAAAAAAATTAACATGGAAATTATTTCTGTCATAAATCAAAAGGGTGGAGTTGGTAAAACTACAACAGTGATAAATCTTGCGGCCGGTTTATCTCAACAAGAGAAAAAAATTTTAGTGATTGACTTGGATCCCCAAGGAAACGCAACTACTGGGCTTGGTCTTTCTAATTTAGAAAGTTCAGATAAGACTATTTATGGAATATTGAGTGGCACTAGTGATATTTATGAATCAATAAAAAAAACAAGTTTTAAAAATTTAGATATTATAACTTCAAATGTAGATTTATCAGGATTAGAGCTAGAAACTGCTGGAGACAGTAATCGAGCTTTCATTTTGAAACTAAAATTAGCTGCTTATTTAAATGATTCTAGAAGCACTTATGATTACATCTTGATTGATTGTCCACCATCCCTAAGCTTACTAACAGTCATGGCTTTAGTTACGTCAAGCTCATTATTAGTCCCTCTACAAACAGAATTCTTTGCATTAGAAGGGCTAACTCAGCTTATGAAAACCATTGAAAGGATAAAAGTTAGTTTAAATCCTAATTTAAAAATTAGGGGAATACTTTTAACTATGTTTGATAAAAGGAATAAGCTTTCAACCCAAGTTGAAAAAGAGGCACGAGACTATTTTAATGAAAAAGTTTATTCAACAGTGATACCAAGAAACGTTAGATTATCCGAGGCACCATCACATGGCATGCCAGCATTAATTTACGACAAGTTTTGTCTTGGTAGTAAATCGTATTTTCATTTTACTGATGAATTTATTAATCAAGAAACTAAAACAGAAAGTGCTGCGTAATGGATACTAGTAAAATTAAGAGAGGCTTAGGTAGAGGATTATCTTCGTTGATAGGAGAGTCCAAAGTTGAAATTCAAAAAAATAAATTATCTATAAGTGATTTAATGCCAAATAAATATCAACCTAGAAAAAATTTTGATGAAGAATATTTAAATGATCTTACTAATTCAATTAAAGAGAGAGGAATTTTACAACCAATTATTGTTAGAAAGTCTAGAGACATTGAAGAAAAATTTGAAATTATAGCAGGAGAAAGAAGATGGCTGGCCGCACAAAAAGCTGGATTTCATGAAGTACCAGTTGTTATTACAGAGGCTGATGATTTAAAATCTTTAGAGTTTGCAATCATAGAAAACGTTCAAAGACACGATTTAAGTGCGCTAGAAGAAGCTCAAGGTTATCAACGTTTGATTAATAAATTTTCCTATGATCAAGAAAAAGTTTCTAAATTTATTGGTAAAAGCAGAAGCCATATAACTAATTGTTTGAGATTACTTACTTTGCCAGACGAAGTTATTAAATTAATAGAAGCTAAAAAATTAACACCTGGTCATGGAAAAATTTTAGTAGGGTTAGAAAATGCAAAATTTGTTGCCGATAAAATCATTGAAAAAAAACTTTCAGTTAGGCAGGCAGAAAATTTCGTTAAAATATTTAAAACAAAAAAGCGGCATAACGCCATCTTAGTAGATCCAAATATTAGAGATCTCGAAGCTAATATTTCAGCTAAAATTGGCCTTAATGTTGTAATTCAAAATAAAAAAAATAATAAAGGAAAAATAATGTTTGAATATAAGGATATAGATCAATTAAATAAAATAATCCAAATAATTAAAGATCACTATTAGAAGTCGATGCTGATTTTTCTAAAATAAAATTTGAAATTATGTTAATTGGATTAGAAAAATTTTTTTTAATTTGGAGCTCAATTTCGCTCAAATTATAGATTAATTCACTAATTTGGTTGGATTTCCATTTGCAGACTTGTTCTTTGACAATCTCTTTATCTTTCCAAAAAATGGGAGGTTGTGCTTCAGATATAGTTTGCTCTAAATTTTTATTCTTTTCAAATGCCTGGGTTAGTTTTAGGATTTTTTTTGCTTTACTTAGAAAAATTCTATTTATTGTAATACAATCTTCAGTACTAAAAGCATTTTCGTTGAGCATATCTAGCGTTTTTTTTCGTTTTTTTGCTAAACAGTTATCAATTAGCTCTGAAAAGCTATGATTTTCAATTAAATTAGTTAATTTTAATAAATTTTCAGTTGAAATTTTTTTTTTATTCATTGTAAAAAATTCAATTTTTTCAAGTTCGTTTGACAGAACACCCCGGTCACCATTACATCTGTTTATAAGCAAATTTATATCAGATTGCGAAACAGAAATTTTTTTTTCTCTTAAAAAATTTTGTGTTAATTTTGATAAAGTTTCCTTGGTATCTGGATAAAAAGCCACACAAATTAATTCTTCTTTTTTTTCAAAAAAAATTCTTAGTTTTGATTTTTTTTCAAGGCTTTCAGCATTAATTATAATTGATGTTTCTGTTATGTTTTTTTTTAATAAATCTTCAATTATATTAAAAATTTTGTCAGTTGCTCGATTGATAATAATTATTTTTTTATTTTCAAACAACGATTTTGATCTTAATTCGTTATGAAAAATTTCAACGTTATCTAAAATTTCTTTTTCATCATATTTTAAAATGTTTTCTTTTTTTAATAAAAGTTTCGTTATTATCTCATTCTTTGCTCCATCATTTTTACCGTAAAAAAGTACCCAATTATATTGATTTAAATCTATTTTATTTGTTTCATTAGATTTAAAAATCATTTTAAAGTTGATAATCTTAACAAAAACTTTTTACTAATCGAATTAGCAAAATTATTTTTTATTTTTTTCTCATAATTTTTTTCTTTGAAAACATCTGTTTCTGCTAGTAGCGTAATTTTTTCTTTAATTATAGTGTTAATTATTTTTTTACCATCATTTATAGTAAAATCCGTAATAGCAATTAATTGATATTCTGAGATAGCACCAGTTTTGTTCTTTGATAAAATAGATTTAACATAGTCAGTATTTATCTCTATATTGAACTTTTTAGTAGAGTTATTTTTCGAAATTCTATCTATATTTAATTTAATTGAATTATTAATTTCTCTATCACCGTTTAAACTGTTAATGACAATTTCAAAATTTGCTTCGTTATATTTTGAATAAATTGGACTGTAGCCGCATTGAGCTAATGTAAAAAGTAATATAATTAGTAATATTTTATTTTTCATCTTTATATAATTAAATTCATTAATTTATTTTTGATAAAAATTTTTTTCTTTATCTCTTTTTCGTTGAAATATTTATTTAATTTTTGATCTTGATTAATCAATATAAGTAAATTTTCTTCTGTAATATCTTGCTCGGCATTAATTAGGCTTCTTTTTTTACCGTTAATTTGAATTACTATTGGTATTATATTTTCTTCTAATAATTTTTCATTGTAGTTAGGCCAGGATATTTCTTTTAAATTAAATACTTTTAAGCATTCATTAGCAAAGTGTGGAATAATAGGCATTATCATAATTAAAATTTTTTTGTAATTTTCAATTAAAGTTTCTTTTTTATAACCTTGATCAACTTCTTTAATTAAAAATGTGTGCATTTCATGAAGACTTGCAATCACTATATTATAGTTAAAATAATCTAAATTGTAGGATATTTTTTTAATAAACTTATTTATAAATTTATCAATTTTGTCACTTTTATTAGATGGGTAATTTTTATTTATTTCAGCAGTAATTTTCAAGTTTAGACCCCATAATTTTTGGATAAATTTAAAAGATGATTTAATACCCTCTTCTGACCATTGGACATCTTTTTCAGGTGGGCTATCAGACAAAATAAACAATCTGACAGAGTCTGCCCCATAATTATTAATAATATTTTGAGGGTCGATAGTATTTCTTTTTGATTTGGACATAGATTCAGACGGTCCAATAATTATTTCTTTAGAGTTATCTTTTTTTAAATATTTTTTTCCATCGATTGAGGTAATCTCCTCTGGACTTACCCAATTATTTTCAGGGTCTTTATAGGTCTCATGACAAACCATACCTTGGGTAAATAATCCTTTAAATGGCTCTTTTAAGTTAAATTTTTCATTTTGATATGATAAAGCTTGCATAAAAAATCTTGAATATAACAGGTGTAAAATAGCATGTTCAATACCTCCAATATATTGATCAACCGGCATCCAATAATTAAGATCTTCTAAATCAAATCCATAATCTTTTTTTTGAGGGGAACAAAATCTAAGAAAATACCAAGATGAGTCTACAAAAGTATCTAGTGTGTCAGTTTCCCTAAAATATTTTTTTCCATCTATAATGATTTCTTTCCATTCTTTGTTATTGTCAAGTGGATTACCCGTTGACTCTAATTGGTCTATTTTTGGAAGTTCCACAGGTAACATTTCTTTTGGAATCTTTTTAGGATTATTATTTTCATCATAAATAATTGGTATTGGACAACCCCAATATCTTTGTCTAGAAATCCCCCAGTCCTTTAATCTAAAATTAATTTTTTTTTCACCTAATTTTTTTTCTGCTAGATAATCAATTGTTTTAATGATTGAGTCTTCAGGACATTTTAAACCATCTAAAAATGATGAGTTAAAAATATAACCTGGGCCGGTATAAGCCTTATCACTAACTTCAAAATTATGATCATTTAAATTAGGCGTAACAACTGTTCTAATGGTTAAATTATATTTTTTTGCAAAATCCAAATCTCTTTGATCGTGTGCCGGGCAACCAAATACCGCACCTAATCCATAGTCCATTAATACAAAATTTGCAAAATAGACTGGAACCTTAATTTCTTCATTTAAAGGATTAATTGCAATTAAATCAGTTTTAAAGCCAATTTTTTCAGCATGTGCAACCGACTCCTCGGTGGTTCCGGTTAACGAACATTCTTTTTTAAATTTTTTAAACTCCACTTCGTTTTCATAAAATTTAGCCATTGGGTGGTCTATTGAAAGAGCTAAGAAAGACATACCAAATAACGTGTCAGGCCTGGTAGTAAAACATTTTATTTCTTTAATATTTTTTAAAGATTTAATTTTAAATTTAACCTCACAGCCAAATGATTTGCCAATCCAATTTTTTTGCATAACTTTGACTTTATTAGGCCATTGTTCAAGAGTATCAAGACTTTCTAATAATTCATTTGCAAACTTAGTGATATTAAAGAACCACTGATTTAATTTTTTTCTTTCTACTCTTGCGCCAGATCGCCAACCTTTACCATCGATTACTTGTTCATTGGCTAAAACTGTTTGATCGATTGGATCCCAATTTACATATTGCTCTTTTCGATAAACTAAACCCTTGTCATATAATTCTAAAAAAAACTCCTGCTGATGTTTGTAGTATTCTGGAGAACAAGTGGAGATTTCTCTATCCCAATCAATAGCAAGACCAAGCCTTTTTAATTGTGATTTCATATTAAAAATATTTGTCTCGGTCCAAGTCTTAGGATCTAATTTATTAAGTCTTGCAGCATTTTCTGCTGGTAGGCCAAAAGAATCCCAGCCCATCGGATGTAGAACGTTATAGCCTTGTAATGATTTAAATCTAGCAAGCACATCACCAATTGTGTAATTTCTAACGTGTCCCATATGAATCTTGCCTGATGGATAGGGAAACATTTCTAGACAGTAAAATTTTTTTTTGCTTTTATCTAACTTGGTTGAAAAAGTTTTATTTTTTTCCCAAAACTTTTGCCAGTTTTCTTCAACAGTTTTGAAATTATATCGTTCCACAGACTTTAGATTTTTTTAATTAGATTTTTTTTTATTTTTATTTTCTTCTTTATAAGCTGCAGCAGTTTTTAAAATTTTTTTATTAAGCTCTGTAACTAAAACGCCGTCAGTTTGATTAACTTTGCAATTTAAAGAGTTATTTAAGCAATTTCGATTAAAAATTTTTATATCTAAAGCATCGGCTCTTATTTCATTAGACAAAAACCTAATCGATATTTTTATACTTTCGTTAGGATTTTCTTCAGATGAATACCAATCGGTAATTATCATTCCGCCACTATAATTAGCCGATACTAATGGCATAAAATCAATCACATCAAGCGAAGCTCTCCATAATTCATTGGAGCTTGCAAATTCAAAATCTCCACCACGGCCGCCTCCTTCGAGTAAATTGCCCATTGTAAATCCACGTCCCTCTTCTAAATTTTTCTTAACCCTTTCTTTGGGGTCGGCAGGGAACTTTCTCGCATCAGCACCTGGAAGCTTACCACCACAAGAATTTAACAAAAAAAAAGAAAGTATTAATGTTAAAATCAATTTTAAGTGACTTAATGGCTTCATAAATAT
>SHWS01000036.1 GCA_009693705.1 Pelagibacteraceae bacterium | reverse complement strand
AAGCATATTCAAATTATCTTAATGTTTTGTACGTTAATTTCCAAAAAAAAAATATTTCTACTTATACAAAAAATACAATCAGAGATGTTGAAAACATTTTTTTAGGTTTATTTAATTCTGTAATTATTATATTTAGTGACCTGTTATATATTCTTCTAATTATTTTATTCTGCAAAGATTTTTTATTACTTTCAGTAGGATTTTATGGAATATTATTTCTTTTTTTTATTTTTATAATAATTTTAATTTTATTTAGAGTTTCATTAAAATTAGGTCAGATTAGAAATAAAAGAGAATATTTAGTATACAAAATACTAAATGAAACTTTTTCTGCATTTAAAGAAATAAAAATATCTCAATCCGCAATTCAATTTGTTACAAATTTTTCTAAAAATATTAAAAGTTATTATAATTCTGTGTCTTACTCATCATTATTGCAATATGTACCTAAATATATTTTAGAAATAACGGTATGTTTTTTTTTATATTTGATTTATTCACAAAATTCATTAACTGTGGATGATTTTTTTAAAAGATTTTCCGTAGTTGCTCTTATTCTCTATAGAGTTGCTCCATTATTAAGCAGAATGTTCTCAAATATATCTAGTTCTTTATTTCTTTTAGAGTCGTTCAAAAGTGTTCACCTTGACTTGAGTTTTGATTCTAAAAATTTGAAAAGTTTGGTAATAAAAAAAAATATTAAAATAAAAAAAATTTTTCTAAAAAATATTAATCATAAATTCGAAAAAAATAATAAATTTTTTGAAATATATAAAAATTTTAATTTTACTTTTGAAATAGGAAAAATTTATGGTATTTATGGATTGAGCGGATCTGGAAAAACAACTCTTTTATCATTTATCTGCGGTTTGTTAAAGCCCGATAAAGGAAGTATTTATATTAATAATAATAAGATTTCATTTTACGAATTACCAAAAAAATATAATTTTAGTTTATTGTCCCAAAATCCATATATTATGGATGATAGTATAGTTACAAATGTAACATTAAGATTTAATAACACTTTTGAAGATTTAGAAAGAATTAAATTATATTTAAAAGAATTTAATCTTGAAAAATTTAATAACAATACTTATTTAAGTAATAGAGATTTATCTTTCATTAAAAAGATATCAGATGGAGAGAGGCAAAGAATTGGCTTTATAAGAAGTATATTTAGCAATCCTGACATTTTATTATTGGATGAACCAACCTCTTCATTAGATTCTAAGAATGAAAAAATAATTTTTAATTATCTAAATAAAATAAAAAAAAATAAAATAATTATAGTTACTTCTCATAAATATAATCAAAAAAAATATTTTGATAAAATTATTCAACTGTAGTTGATTGTTTTGTTTATTAAAAAATTGTATTTACTGCATTGCTGCTCAACATTAAATCTTTGAAGACTATTAAATCCTAACTCAGATTTTTTTTTTGCTTTTTCATAATTTTTAAGCACAGCGATAATTTTTTTTGCAAGCCTTTTATGATTATTAACAGGAACCAAATAGCCAAATTTTCCATTAGCAAGGATTTCAGAAGGTCCACTTTTGCAGTCAGTAGCTATAATCGGTAGCTTGTAATTTAATGCTTCCAAAAGAATATTAGGAGAGCCTTCAAAAAATGAGTTTAGTATAAATAAACTTGAAGATGATAAATATTTATCAGGTTTAGAAAATTTTAGAAATTTAATTTTTTTAAATAAATATTTTTTTTTTACAAAAGAAATAAGCTGATTTTTTTTGCTCCCACTTCCAATAATTAATAATTTATAATTTTTAATTATTTTATCTGCAATAATAAAAGCCTTTATAATACCTAAGAAATTTTTTTGATTTTCAATCCTTCCTATCGCTACAATTATTTTATTTTTTTTTTGAATTTTATTTTTTTTTAATACTACTGGGTTGTTGATAAAATATATTTTTTTTTTATTAATATATTTATTTAAAAATTTTTTTGATTCAAGAGAATTGCATATAATAGTATCACTAAATTTATAAAAAAATATCTTAATAAATAATTTTAATTTGAATTTTAAAAATGAATTGAAGAATTTTAAAGAAGCCTCAGGATGATTTGATATTCTGATTGCGCATTTTATTCCTTTAATTTTTCCTATAATTATAGATATTGGATGATCTTGCATTGAAATAATAATATTTTTTTTTCTTTTCTTCAAATTTAATAATGCGCTAATTCCACAATTGATAGAATTGATCATTCTATTGTTTGATCCTATTTTAACAAATTTTTTAGATTTTATTAGTTTTGCTTTGAAGTTTATTTGAGACTTTACTTCTTTGGATATCTCTGTAAAATAAATTTCTACAGGATATTTTTTATTAATAAAATAATTAGATAGCAAAATTAGATTTTTTTCAATGCCACCCCTTTGAATATTTGGCATAAAAAATATAATTTTTTTCATACTGAGTTAACTATAATATTTTTTTAATTATAATTTTTTTAATATTTTTTCTATAAATATGGTTTCTTTTTCAAGATTTATACTTTTTAATAATAATGGTTCATGTGTAAATTTTTTTAGAAATGAATCTTGCTTTAATAATTCAATTATATCCTCGTAGTTATTAAATTGGTAATTGATTAAATTAATAAAAGCTTTTTCATTAAAATCATAATTTATATTAGGATCTGCCCAAGTTATAGGAAGTGATTTTGCTATAAATGATTCTGGAACTTTTTCTGTATAAAAACCAGGATATAAAGTGTTTTCTGGACATAAATTAAAAGCGTAATCGCGCATGATTTCTTTTTTTGTAAAATTACTTTTATTGTGATGCTTTATTCTCTTGTCAAAAAATGGGCCGTAACCATCAACTTTAAAATGAGAAGAAAATTTCAAATATATAGACCTCCTGGGCTCCCTTAAATGAGATGTTATCAAGGACATATTTCTATTTTTAAAAATAAAATCACTACCTTGTGGCTTCATTAATTCGCTAATTTTTAACAATGAACCAAATCTTTTTCCTATTTGTTCACTATAATGTAGTTTATCAACAGAATTATTTTCCGACCAATCTATATGATCCTTCCAATTCGGTATTCTTAAATGGTTTGGATTGTCAGCTGCAATGTCGTTTGTAATAGAGTAATCACAGTCAATTGTGTTGTGTGGTAAATTTTCCCTGGTATAGAAAATTTTTATTGGTTTAAGTCTTCTTCCAACCGTCCCTAAATAAAAATCTAATTCAAAGTTAGATGGAATTAGATTTTTGTAAGACATTTTTCTTAAAGCATGTCCAAACAATTTACTAAGCATTGATACAGAAGGGTGATCTTGACCCATGATAAAAGAAGATCCAACAAATATTAAATCAGCATCTCTTGGCTTGGTGATAATAATTTTTTTTTTACTAAGTTTAATTATTAAATCATATACAATTGGAAGGTTTTTAATATATTTTAGTGCAATTTTTATACTATTCATAAAGTCTTATGTTTAAGTTTTATAGTATTTAATTTAATTGTATATTTTAAATAATTGCTAAAAGTATGCTGGTATCCATTATTATTCCTTATTTTAAAGATCCTTTAAATATAAAATTATCAGTAAATTCTGTTATTAAGCAAACTTATAAAAAATGGGAATTGATTATCGTAGATGATGAAAATTCTTTGTCTTCTAAAAAAATTTTAATAAAAATAAAAAATATAGATAAAAGAATTAAAGTTTATTTTACCAAAAAAAATTTGGGCGTCTCAAAAGCTAGAAATTTGGGGCTATTAAAGGCAAAGGGAGTTTTAATTTCGTTTCTTGACAGTGATGATTTATGGAAATCAAAAAAATTAGAATATCAGGTAAATTGTTTTAAAAAACAAGATATAGATATATGCTTTACTAGTTTTTATGCTGTTAATAAGAATTTTAAAATTATTTATAAAGTCCAGACACCAAAAAATTTAGATTATAATTCTTTAATTAAATCATGCCCAATTTGTCTTTCTTCATCAATGATTAAAAAAACAATTTTATTAAAAAATAAATTTTTTAATTATAAAAATAAAGAAGATTACGATTTGTGGTTAAGGTTGAGTAAAAAAAAATATCGGTTTTTTTCGATTAATTATTATTTGACAGTGTACAGAGAGAGAAAAGGTTCTTTATCATCTTATCATTTGAGCAAATTATTTAACGCATATAGTATTTTTAAAAAAAATGTTAATAATAATCCTATCTTGATATTTTTCTATATTTCAAGACTTTATATTAATGCTCTTTTAAAAAAATATATTTAATTAAAGATTGTTCAAATATTCAAAAGATTTTATGAAAGAGTTTTTGATTTTTAGCAATTGATTATTCTTAATATTTCTAGAAGATAAACCTATAAAAAATCCATAATTATGAACAAATCTCGAATTTTTGTGTCTTTCTTTTTTAAGGTTGTAAATTTTTGCTGCGGGTTGCAATGTAAAATCACCACTAATTATTGGTCTACTTTCAACTCCATAACTATATAATTTTTCTAAGAAAATTTTTTTATTTATTTTTTTGTTTTTTAAAATAATTGGAAATGCAAGCCAACATGGATCAACATTTTTATTCTCATTAAAAAAATAAAGATTTTTTTTGCATATAATTTCTTTATTTAGTATTTTTATAATTTTGTTAAAATTATTTTTTCTATTTTTTTTAATTTTTCTTAATTTTTTAAACTGTGAAAAGCTTATAGCAGCAGAAACTTCTGTTGGTCTTAAATTATAACCTGAGTTAAAAAAAGTAAATTTTTTGTTGTGATTTTTATTTGGTTTGAATATGGTTTTTTTATTTACACTCAGTTCTCTAGACCAGCCATGAGATCTTAAGGATTTTATAATTTCATAATCCTCAAAATTACTACAAGTTATCATTCCTCCTTCACCACCGCTAATTTGATGTGAGGCGTAAAATGAATATGCACCAAAATCTCCAAATGTGCCAAGAAATTTGTTATTAAATTTTGTTCCTAATCCTTCGCAGTTGTCTTCAATTAAAATAAGTTTGTATTTATTTTTAATTAAAATTATTTCGCTCATGTTTGTGCAATTGCCAAGGACATGAATCAGCATAATTGCTTTTGTTTTTTTTGTTATTTTTTTTTTTAAATCATTAATGTCAATATTTAATGTGTTTTTATCAACATCAACAAACACTGGTTTTAATTGAGATTGAATTATAGGCCACAGAGAAGTTGACCAGCATATTGCGGGTATCAATACTTCATCTCCTGGTTTTAGTTTATTTTTTCTATATGGATTAATTAATGTTTGTAATATTAGTAAAATCGCTGAAGACCCTGAATTAGTCATGGCTGAGTACTTGCAGCCTAGTGTCTTTTTAAAATAGTTTTCAAATTTTTTTGTAATTTTTCCCATTGTAATATTTTTAGAATTTAGAACTTTAATTCCAGATTTAATATCTTCCTGATCAAATATTTTAGAGACTAGTGGGTAATGAAGTTTTGTCATAAAAAGATTATTCTATGATATTTTACTATAAATAGATTTATGATTATAAGTAAAGTATATTAACATATAAATTCATGTAGTTATTGCTAACTAGATGTTATTATTTATTAGGTATTAAATAATTTTTTTAATAATTAACACTATTTATGATTTTAATAACAGGTTGCGCAGGATTTATTGGTTACCATTTGTCATTACGTCTTTTAAAAATAAATAAGAAAATATTAGGAATTGATAATCTTAATTCTTATTATGATAAGACGCTTAAAATTGATCGTTTAAAACAGTTAAAAAAATTTAAAAATTTTAAATTTTTTAATTTAGATTTAACAGATTATAAAAAAACTTATAAAAATGTTAAAAATAAATTTTTTTCTACTATAATTCATTTAGCAGCACAACCAGGAGTCCGATATTCTTTCCTTAATCCAAGTTTAACCCTTTATAATAATTTAAATTCTTTTAATAATATTATTGAGATTTCTAGATTAAAAAATATTAAAAAATTTATTTACGCTTCCTCCAGTTCAGTCTATGGAGAAGTAAAAAAGATTCCTTTTAGTGAAAATGATATATCCATTAAACCCATTTCTATTTATGGGGCTTCAAAGTTATCAAACGAAATAATTGCAAGCGCATACTCCAAAAATTATAAACTGAATTGTTTTGGATTAAGATTTTTCACTGTTTATGGACCTTATGGCAGACCTGATATGGCGTACTATAGTTTTGCACTTAAGAACTTAAGAAATCAGAAGATAGAGTTATACAATAATGCAAATATGTTTAGAGATTTTACTTATATTGATGATGTGGTTTCAGCTATTATTAAAATAATTAATCTAAAAAATACATCCAATTCAAACCAAATATTTAATATTGGCAAAGGTAAACCGGATAAGTTAAAAGATTTGGTTTACAGCCTAGAAAAAAGATTAGGAAATAAATTTAATATATATTACAAAAAATTTATACCCAAAGGCGATATTAAGAAAACGTACTCTAATAATAAAAAAATCAGACAAATATTAAAATGGAGTCCAAAAGTTAGTTTAGACAAGGGTATAGAAAAATTTGTTTACTGGTTCAAAAAGAGACATTAATTTTATGTTCTCAAATTTAAAAATATTACCTCTAATAATTTTACCAATAGCTTTACTGATTAGTTCTGGTTTTGCTGACTTTATTATAATTTTATCTATAATTTTTTTTTTAGGCTATTCAGTTAAGAAAAAAAAATTTAATTGGATTAAAGATAAATATTTTATTCTACTTTTTGTCTTTTATATTTATCTTATAATTAACTTTTATTTTTCTCAATCAAGAGAAGAATCCATGGGTAGAGCATTTGGGTTTATAAGGTTTCCTCTATTTATAATGTCTGTTAAATACTTTTTTTTAAATGATTTTTCCAAGATAAATTCTGTAATTAGATTTTGGATTTTAATTATCATTGTTGTTTTAGTGGACACCTTAATACAATATTACTATGGAAAAAATATTTTAGGTTACCCAGTATTAATTATGGGCGATCAGGTTCGATTAAGTAGCTTTTTAGGCAAGGAATACAAAATTGGGGGATATTTATTAGCTTTTTCATTTATTATTTTTAGTTATCTTACATTTAAATTATTTAAAAAAAGTTTTTATAACAAATTTTTAGTTTTTTTTTTTTATTTATTGTCTTTAATTACAATATATCTGACTGGAGAAAGAAGTAACTTCATTATATTCTGTTTATGTTCAATTTTTTTTATTTTTTTTTTAGATTTTAAAACTAAATACAAAATAACATCATTAATATTTTTATTAATTTTCATTCTATTTTTATTTAAATTTGATCCAAAATTAAAATTTAGATTTGTAGATAACACAAAAGACATAATTAATTATAAAGATCTTGGCTTTGTAGACTCTGTGTTGCAAACTCAGTACGGAGCTCATTACATAACGGCTTATCAAATATTTAAAGATCATCCATTTATAGGTTCTGGCATTAAAACTTTTAGAGTAGTGTGCGAAGATAAAAAATATGAAAATTATGATATACCATGGATAAAGAATAGATGTACCACACATCCTCATAATGTAATTTTAGAATTTTTAAGTGAACTTGGTATTATTGGAACTTTATTATTTCTTATTTTTTTTATTTATTTATTATT